>JBPOJJ010000011.1:0-7227 GCA_052033715.1 Patescibacteria group bacterium | reverse complement strand
ATAGATATTTTAGAATTCTTGAAACGAGTATTTGAAAACTTCGTCAAAATTGCTTTGCCGATTTTGGTTTTGTACACCATCTGGTCCGGTCTTCAGTTCGTGCTTGCTAGGGGTAACGAAGAAAAGATAAGTGATGCGAAGAAAAACTTCCTGTACGTTATAATAGGAGCAGCAATTGTTTTCGGATCTTGGGGAATTGCTGAACTCCTTTCCGGGACAGTTGACCAATTAGAAGCCGCAAATTTTATAATGAAATTATTAGTTTAAATTTTAAAAATGCGAAAATTAATTTTTACAATTTTGTTTCTGGTGTCAGTTTTACCTCTTTCGGTCGGCGCCCAAGTAACTTCCACTAACGGTAACCCGGGCTGTTCGGATAACGTTGAAAATATTTCTGATCTTTTAAATCTGACGGGCTGTATTATTCGAAGTGCCTTAATCCCACTTTTGATCACCCTCTCGGTCATCATCTTTATTATTGGCATCATCAAATATATTGCCGGCGCGGATGATTCAGCCAAGAGAGAAGATGGCAGTAAATTCATGCTTTATGGAATCGTGGCACTCTTCGTCATGATTTCGATTTGGGGACTCGTCGGAATTCTGCAGGGCACGTTTGGTTTGGGCAATACAATACTTATTCCACAAATGCAGGGAGTATAGGCTTGCATCTGGCTTCATGTATTGTGTTATAATCAAAGGGTTAAAAGATTATTAAATTGGTCGCGTTTATTATTAAGTAAGTTTATTAAAAGCTTTTAAGTTTATGAATAGATTTTTAAAATTGTTGGCACCGGTAGGAGCTTTTGCTTTGCCGTTTCTTGCCAAGGCGCAGGTTATTGGTGGAGACATCGGAGGATTGCCGGGTGGAAATGACGCCCTAGATATATTGGGTGTGATTTCTGGTATTTTTGGTGTTGTAATTCCGCTACTTGTTACTTTGGCGGTTATCTACGTTATCGTTGGTATCATCAAATATGCTACAGCTAGTGATGATGAGTCACAGGCAACAGCAAGAAAAAGTATTTTGCACGGAATTATCGCGTTGTTCGTCATCGTCTCTATCTGGGGACTTGTCGCTATCTTGAACCAAACATTCGGAGTTGGTCAGGGCGGTCAAAACGTTGGTAACTGTCAGCCTGTTTACAATCCTAACACGAACCAATTCGTTCCTCCACCAGGCTGCTAATAGACGACCAATATGTTTATTAAACTTCTTACGATATTTACGCCAGTCGCACACGCCTCTGTCGATACATTTATCAAGAAGTTAAATACCTACATATTCAATCCTCTGATTTCCTTGATGGTGGTCGTAGCGGTCGCAGTCTTCATATACGGAATATTCGAATATATCCGTGGAGCTGACAGCGAAGAAGCGCGTCAGAAAGGGCAGCAGCACATTCTCTGGAGCATAATCGGACTCTTCATTATGGTTGGCGTATTCTTCATCATGCGAGTCATTTTGGGGAGCGTCGGTATTGATGAGACAGAAATCAATCCACAAAGCGGGGAAGTGAATATAGTAGATTAAGTAAAAGACGAAAATAAAAGCAAGAAGGGCCCCGTTTTCACGGGGCCCTTCGCGTTTCAATGTTCTATTGCTTACACGCTTTCTTGGCCTCCATGCGTAGAGTGCCAGAGATTGAAGCGTCAGCCTCGACCAACCAAACGAAGAAGTACTCGGCTCCAGCGGGCGTCGATGGGGGTGGACTTCCGTGTCTCACCACCCAGTCTACCCGACCTCCGTTCGGAAGTGGTCGTATTCCTCGGGTGTCCTGTGGATCATCCCGGAAACTGCTCCGCCTTCGGTCCTTGCTATAGAACTCGAAGTGTAGCGTCTTACCCTCAACGTTGGAGTTGCCCTGGCAGTTTTCGGTGCATAGGTAGCTTATGAAGCATCCGTAGCCACCGATGTAAACCAGATTCGCTCCGGGCGGGGGTGTTGGGTAACTATCCCTTGCCTTTCCACCGGACACAACATACGGACTAAAGATCGTCCTTCTGTTGTAATCCAGTTGATCGACAGTGTAGTTGGTGCTACGGGTGTGGTTACTGACGTTGGGAGTGATGACATCAGAAGCTCCTCGCTCGAAGTAGGACCACGCGTAGTGGATTCCTACAACAGCTAGGATCATCAGTGCCGCCACCTTCAGGAACCATCCAAAGCCTCCACCACTCGACCCTTCGGCCCGGGAGCTGTCTTGCGACAGCTCCTCGGTCCGTTGGTTCGCGGGTCGCGTGTTGTTCCCACTTGTTGTTGTGGGGTCGGCTAGTGCGGGCTCGTTTGAGTATTGTTCCCCCTGTCCAGCTATAACCCTGAACAGGAGAAAGACTAGTCCCCAAACGATGACGGCTCCCAAGATCAACCAGATCACAAGAAGCCATTCTTCAGGGATGTTCATGCTTCTTGTTTCTCTTTAGTTGGTGTCTTGAAGCCTACGCTGCCTCCAAGGACAGATGGTTGAGGGGGCATTGCTGTGTTCCCTCCGTCGCCCAGGTTCACACTCAGGTACTGACCGTCGAAGTTCTCGCCGACTTTCTCCGCGGCGCGTTCTTTGCCGCGGCGTCGGATTTCCTCTCGAACGAGGTCCTTGTCGCCGCCTGCAGCTTTGAGAAGCTCTCGCATCTCAGCGGCGTCACCTATGGCAACCTGTTCCTTTTGCTTGCGTTCGCCTTTGCCCAGGATCTCCATCTCTTGGGCCATGAAAGCAGCTTTTTGGGGCCGTTGAAGGTCTTTAGCCATCTCCTTCTCCAGCGAATGGTCCAGCATGTCTACGTCAAGGATCTTGATACCGTAGGGCTTCAAGCTCTTGTTGGCGCGACGCTTGAATTCTTTGCCGAACCTCACCCGCAGGCGGTTACGCTCCTCTCTTTCCTGTATTTGACGGACGGTGAGCGATTTGCCGGAGCTGTTCTTGTCGGCGTCCTCTTCCACCTGTGCTCGGATGAGTTGGCTGTAGGTGAACAGGGCTGTGACTTCACGAGCAACTGACTGGAGTGTTCCATTCACGTTGGTCATGAATTTCTGTCCAACTTGTCCAATGGCAGTCCCGTCCTCGACTATTCTTACGAATGCCAAGTAGGGATTTTCGATCTCGAAGGTTACCTGCAACACCTCTGTTACAATGGCCACCAGAAATCCGCCATCCTCACCTCTCATTTTCTTGCCACCCCCTCTTGTTTCTACGGGTGTGGTTTCGAATCCGTGAACAATGATTCTTTGCGGGTTCCTGGTCCTGATGGTATGCGGGATCAGCTGGTAGATGATCCGAGCTCCTTCGGTGTCCCTTTGAGGACGTATTACGTTAATGAAGTTGATCGGGATGCTAACTCGCTGCGCATAGAACAGATAGGGGATCAACCCAATCAGAGGAAGTGCTCCGGCATTGTTTTCGGGGTCGGGATAACCTTCCCGGACATCCCAACGCTTTACTGGATCATCGCCGCCACGAAATGAAGCGGTTTCTGATTTCAGCCGGATTGCCCAGAGTCCTCCGTTGAAGAGAACGATCATGAAGGTATTGTTCACCATCCGTCCCCAGATGATGTACAGATAGGAGAGGGCGAATGGCACAAGTGCTATCACCGCAAATGCTCCCAGTATCAGGGCCAGTACGAGTATGTCTATCAGGAGGTCCATGGTGTGGGGTTGTTGTTACGACACGATGGTCGTTTGGTTGTTTTTTGGTTGTCGAGGGACTAAGCCTCGTTCGCACGTGATTATAGCACATAAAAGAGTTGATTGTCAAGTTAGAAAAAGCAAAAAAAGCCCTGAAAAATAAGGCTAGAATAGAGTTTAATTTGTGCCCGGGAGAGGAATCGAACCTCCATGAATTGCTTCACTAGTTCCTAAGACTAGCGCGTCTACCAATTTCGCCACCCGGGCATTGTCCCCTCGCCAGGGATCGAACCTGGGACCTTCTCCTTAAGAGGGAGCTGCTCTACCAGCTGAGCTACAAGGGGGTTAACAAAAAGATTCTATCAGAAAAAAGGGAAAAGGGAAGAGTCTTTTGTGGTCACACATAATTTTGCTTTGCAAAATTTGCGCGTTCCGCCTATCTCCTGTCTCGCAAGCTCGACAACGGAAATTCCTGCTTTGCAGGATCGGGACAAAAGCAAAGCAGTTTGCTTTTGTCCCCCTTCTCGCGGTTTTTGCTTTTCGCTTCGCTCAAACAAAAACATCGCTGCGACCAGCACAAAGCATAAAATCCTGGCTGCTCAGGATTTTATGTCTATTGTGCCCGGAGTGGGAATCGAACCCACATCCCTTGCGAGACACGATTTTAAGTCGTGCGCGTATACCAGTTCCGCCATCCGGGCAATAAAACTTATTTTATCAAAAGTGCCATTCCTTCCATAATGTCGCGCACGTACACCCCTGTAGTCCAGTTGCGCCATCCGGGCAAAATAACTTCTTGAGGCCAGAACGGGAATCGAACCCGTGCATGTCGGTTTTGCAGACCGAAGCGTTACCACTTCGCCACCTGGCCAATATGAGAAATATTATACTATTTTACTTTCCTTTTCTAGCTCTTCGATTCTTTGCCTATTTTTCTCACCGATGTCTAACATGACATCGAAGAACGGAATGACGTTCATGTGGACATTTTGTTTGACGTAGTTTTTGAAATCAGTCATTTTGCGTTTACAGAAATTGAGCGCATCTTCGGCTTTATTATCCGGCAGAACACTGATGAAAATTGTAGCGTTATGGAGGTCGGGAGCGAGATCGATGCGAGTTACGGTGATTAGCGAATTGCGTTCCGCCTCACGTTCTATGAACGTCGCCGCCAAGCGATGCAATAATTCTTCAACTTTTATTTTCCGATCACTCATCCCATTAGTGGCAAGCCACGATTAAACGATTAGTAATTTTTGAATATTTTGTCATATATTTGATGTAGCCACTAACGACGTATTATTTTTTGATCATGATAAAAGATTCGAGCATGTCGCCCGGTGCGATTTCTTTGTCAGATTCAATCATTCCACCAAACTCAAGTCCTTCGGAAACCTCTTTTGTTTCAACCTTACTTTGTTGGAGTCCTACAATTTTTCCTGTGCCAATTTTATTTTCACGACGCAAGATGTCGACCAGATTTCCGGTCTTGATCGATCCAGTGACAACTCTACCACCGAAAACTAGTTTGTTTTTAGTCTGACTGAAAATTTTCAAAACTTTAATAGATCCAGACACGGTCTTTTCTTCGATGCGCGGACGTTTTTCTTCGAGCTCTTTCCTTAGCCAATCCGTTAACTCGTAAATGATGTTGAAAGTTTTGACAGTGGCGCCGATCTGGTCGTTGGCGTCGAGTGCTGTGCGTTCGACTTTGACGTTAAATCCCACAATCAAAACATTTTTATCTGCTTGAGCAAAGTTTAGATCCGATTCCGAAATATCTCCGACTCCCAGGCGAATGATTTTGAAACCAGATTTTTCTGAGACAATTTTCGACACAGCCTCGGCCACAGCCTCGCTTGTGCCGGCGACGTCGGCCTTGATGATGACTGGAATTGTGAAATTTATTTGCGAGTCAGTTTCTGGTGTTTTTAGATCATTCCCGGAATTTTTATTTTCTGCGATGAATTGCTCGGCTTCTTTTTTGGTTTTGAAAGAATGAAAAGTTTCACCAACTTTTGGCACTTTGACCATGCCGAAAATTCGGCTGGCACTTGTAAATCCGGTTATCCGAATAGGGGAAGAGAATTGCGCCTCGTTGAGATTGGCGCCTTTAAAGTCTTCAAAAATTCTAGTTGTGGAAATGGTGTCGTCTGCCACAACAAACATTCCTTTTTCGAGCGTGCCGTCTTTGATCACAAGCGTTGCCGAAATGCCGCGTTTTGGATCAGAGTTCGATTCGATGACGAGACCCGTAGCGTTTTTGTTTGTGTCACCCTTTAGTTCTTCGAGTTCAGCGGTTAGAAGAATTGTTTCTAGTAAGTCATCGATACCAGCGCCAGTTTTGGCTGAGACCTCAACGGCTGAAATACTTCCGCCGTATCCTTCGATATAAATTCCAGCCTCGAGAAGTGAATTTTTAGTCTTTTCAACGTTTGCACCCGGTTTGTCAATTTTGTTTATCGCGACAATGAAAGGAGTTTTGGATTCTTGGATTGTTTCAAAAACTTCTTTGGTCTGAGCATTGACGCCGTCATCTGCCGCGACGACAAGAATCGCGATATCTGCAGCCTTGGCTCCACGTGCACGCATGTTTGAGAAGGCTTCGTGGCCGGGAGTGTCTAGAAAAGTGATTTTTTTCATCACCCCTGCGGAATTTTTGTGACTGACTTCGTACGCCGAGATGTGTTGGGTGATTCCACCCGCCTCTCCGGCCACAACGTTAGTTTTGCGGATATAGTCTAAAAGCGTCGATTTACCATGATCGACATGTCCCATGACGGCTACGACCGGAGGGCGCTCTATGAAGTTTTCGGAACTAGACTTTGACATGGCATGGAGTTTACCGCAAAAACACAAAAAAGGCTAATTATTAAGGAGACCTTCTTCTGTTTTTACTTTGCTTCGACTAAAGCCTGTTTTTCTTCGGCAGTGAGTTCGTATTCGGCGATGCCTTTTTTGACGGGTTTGGCGAAGACGCTGGTGCGTTCGCGCGAGTAGAGGCTTGAGACGATGAGTCCATCGCCTTCCTCGTTTACAAGGGCGATGGCGAAACTTTGATTGCCACCTTGATCAGGAAATGGGTTGAAGCGAATAGTTTTAAATCCTGTCAGGGATCGACGTAGTCTGTTGTTTAGATTGTGTAGTGTTTTCTCGGTGATAACTTGATTGTCATTCATTCGTTTTACTTCCTCGATCAAATATTTAAAAGTATCTTCCAAGCTTCCGGCGTCTTTGCCTTGGAGGAGTCTATTTATACGAGTGTTGGTTCGAAAAACGAAAATTGCCAAGACTAGGATGGAGAGGATCAAAAGGCTTAAAATTATCATGAGGTTAATTGTCATGTCTGGAAATTATATAAGATTCATGCTAATTTTGCTACATGTTCGGAAAGAAAAAACGAATCTATCTAGACTATGCCGCAGCCACACCTATTCGAGATGAGGTGAAAAAAGTCTTTATCAAACATCTGGATGTGTTTGCTAATCCCGGAACGATTCATGCCGAGGGTGTGTTGGCTAAGAGAAAGTTAGGAGAGGCGCGGCCGAAAAATTCCGCGGCCAATTTATGCAGCCCCCCCGGAAAAAATTTAACCAACGGGGCAA
>JBPOJJ010000004.1:0-52671 GCA_052033715.1 Patescibacteria group bacterium | reverse complement strand
CTGGCAACGAAGCCAAATTCAAAGAAGTGAACGAGGCTTACCAGGTTCTTTCTGACGATCAGAAACGCGCCCAATATGACCGCTTCGGCTCTAACGGTCCGCAGTTTGGTGGGCAGGGCGGAGGAGCAGGCTTTGGAGGATTTGATTTCGGCGGGTTTAACTTCGAGGGCTTCCAAGGAGGCCAGGAGTTCGATTTAAACGACATTTTCTCGGCTTTTGGAGGAGGTTTCGGGCGAAGGGTCAGAAAGGGTCGGGATATCGTTCTCTCCCTCAATATAAGCTTCAAGGAGTCGGTCCAGGGTACGGACAAGACGATCAAAGTCCCAGAAAATAGCGCCCAAAAGGGTCAAAAAGAAGTCAGTATCAAAGTCCCAGCCGGAATCGAATCCGGCCAGATGATGAAGCTCCATGGCTATGGTGAGCCGGGCGAAGAAGGACATCCAGGCGATCTCTTGCTCAAAATGTACGTCGAATCGCACAAATCTTTGCGCAAAGAAGGAATTCATCTTGTCACGAATTTGCGAGTCAAACTCACCGACGCCATCCTCGGCGCGATGTATGATGTCGAAGGAGTCGACGGTCCAATCAAAATAAAAATTCCAAAAGGCATAAACACCGGCAAAATCCTCCGCGTCAAAGGCGCGGGCATCCAAGCCGGCCGATTCCAACATGGCGATCTACTCGTCGTTGTCGAAGTCGAAATCCCCGACTCGCTTTCTCGTGAACAAAAGCGTCTCATCGAAGACCTCCAAAAATCCGGTTTATAAGACTTTTCCACATTATTTTTATAATTGGAATGCTACGCTTATCGTAACCATATGTATAATTTAAGCGTGGGTAAGGAGTATATAAAAAGAAATAAAAGAATCGATTATAAAGAAATAGCCCTAAAATCAATTATGGCGGTGGGGCTTGTTTCTGTTGCTGTGGTTGCGCCTAACGCCCTTCAGATGTTAAAGATTTTTGGTGTTGGAAAAAGGTCCCAGGATTTACGTTATAGAATAAACAAGAAAATCTTTTTATTACAAAAACAAGGCTATATTTATTTTGTTACTAGAAATGGGCAAAAGTTTGCGACACTGACACCTAAAGGTAAGAAAGAAATTGATAAATATTTGCTCGGCGATTTACAGATTAAAAAACCGAAAAAGTGGGACAAAAAATGGCGGATTGTAAGTTTTGATATCAAAAATACTAGAACACCTTTGCGAAATATTTTCCGGCATCATTTAAAAAGACTTGGATTTGTGCAATACCAAAAAAGTATTTGGATTCATCCGTACGATTGTGAGGAAATTATTATCATGATGAAATCGTATTTTAAGTTTGGAAAAGAAGTGATGTATATCGTGGCGGAACATTTGGAGAATGACAAAGACCTTCGGAAACATTTTCAAATTTAGAAGTGATCTGAGACGCCTATCTTAAACATATGTAAATTATAAGCAGCGAAAAGAGGAAAAAATCAAAACGAGTGCCTCCGGTAAGAAAAACACTCGTTTGGCCTAGCCAGAGTAGGCGCGGTAGAACAAATAGGCCGCTAGGCATAATAGGAGGAAGATGCCTCCGCCGTTCAGAAGACCCCAACCCCAACCCCGATCTGGGTCGTAGTTTTCTGGGTCATCCGAGGTTCCCGACTCACTTGTCTGGTGGTGAAACTTGGATCGCATGGTGGGCTTCAGATTGGTTTACTATCTTTGTACTCCCAAAATGCTTTTTGGTCAATCATGTTTTCCTAACCTCAAAATCTTCACCCAAATCCTTGATTTCATAACCGAGAGATTTTATTTTATCGCGGAGTTCGTCGGATTTTGCCCAGTCTTTGGAAAGGCGAGCGGCGTTGCGAGAGCGAGCGAGATCGATGACTTCGGCCGGGATTTCATCATGGGCCCATGTGTCCATTCCAAGCCCCAATACTTTGTCGAAGTCGAGAAGTGTAGCTTTCTTGTCGGCGAGAAGAGTTTCTTTGTCATGCGCCAGAGTCCACAGAACCGCTAATGCTTCCGGGGTGTTCAAGTTATCTTCGAGGGCTTCGGTAAATTCTTGTCTGTAATGCGCACTCACGGCTCCAATGTCAGTTCCCAGATCTAGGAATAGATTTTTGAGTTTTTTTAGCGCGTTTTGGGCAGCCTCCAGACTTTCCCAAGTGAAGTTCAGGTGAGATCCGTAATTCGCCGTTAAATAAAAATATCGAAGCGTGGTTGGGGAGAAACCTTTTTTCTCGATGTCGTGGAGGTTATAAGCGTTGCCAAGACTTTTGCCCATCTTGCCGCCAGCTACTTGTAGAAATGCTCCATGAATCCAATATTTTACAAAAGGTTTTTTGCCAGACGCTCCTTGTGACTGAGCGATTTCATTTGGATGATGCGTACTCTTGAGATCTTCACCACCAAGATGAATATCAAATTGCTCGCCGAGATATTTCTCACTCATGGCCGAACATTCGATGTGCCAGCCGGGGAAACCAATGCCCCACGGCGATTCCCATTCCATATCGCGTTTCTCGCCTTTTGGACTGAATTTCCAGAGCGCAAAGTCTCGCGGATTTTTCTTCTCTGGATTTATTTCCACGCGCGCGCCTTCTTTGATGCTTTCCAAATTCGAGAGTTCGCCATAGATGAATCCAGCAGATTCATAAGCTTTTGTATCAAAATATATTCCGTCGGATATCGTATAAGCTAAACCTTTGTCCACGAGCTTTTGCACCAGACGAATCTGTTCAGCGATATGATCGGTTGCTTTGACGAATTTCTCAGGCTCCGTGAGATTGAGTTTCTTGTATCCGTCGAGGAAATCGTTCGCGTAAAATAGGGCTATATCCCAAGCAGTTTTGCCTTCGCGTTTTTTCGCTTTTTCCATTCTGTCCTCTCCGGTATCTGCATCGCCCAAGTTGTCACCTGTGAGATGTCCGACATCGGTAATGTTCATGATGTAGTTAGTTGGTGTTCCGCCATAACGAAGTACGCGATTCACGAGATCGCCGAGCGTGTAGGTCCGCCAATTGCCAATCGTCACATAGTCATAGACGGTAGGACCACATGTATAGATTCCGATTTTGCCTGGAGTAATCGGTTCTACGACTTCTTCTTTTTTCGTCAGGGTGTTGTAAATCTTTAGCATCCCACTATTCTATCATAGCCACTTTTTACCCTTGAAATAGACCACCATTGTAAGTCCGACGATAAACATGAGCACTAAAACAAGCAGAAAGTCTTCAGCGTTTTGAATAAATAGAATTTCGTCCGAAGTGTTCATGCCGAAGATACCAGTGATAAGCGTAATAGGAAGGAGTATCGAGGTCATGACGGTGAGTCGACCGATGACGTTGTTTGTGCGAGTGGTCAAAAGCGAGTCGTTGGTATCACGCAAATCGTCGAGAATTTCTTTTCCAACCTCAAGGGTGTTTTTGACACGATTGTATTCGGAAGAAACTGTGCCGAGAAGATAGAAAAAACTTTGGCCGAACATCTCGACCGACGCGGCTTCGAACGATCGGAAAATTTCACCATGATGTCGCAATGCTTGTTTGAAGTTTAGGTATTTGCGGTTGGTTTCGGAAATGGTCGTAACAGCATTTACTTGTTTTTTCTCGCGGAAAATATCTTTTTCGATGGTTTTTAAAGAGTCGTTGATGTTTTCTAAATTATCGAGGGAGTGTTTGTAGATTTCGCGCATCAGGTGGACAAAAAGATATCCAGCATGTTCCCCAATATTGCTTTTGTCGAGAAACGCATTTCTCTCAAAGAGTCTGGAGAAGTCGTGAAGAGGATCAATCTTTTCATAATGAGTCGTGATGAGAAAATCACGACCAATAATAAAGTCTACCTCTTGTTCAACAGAATCCTCAACACCAGAGATAATCGGGAAGTGAAGGACCAGGTAAATGAGACCGAGCTTGTCGTAATAATCGACTTTAGAGCGTAGATCAGGATTGCCAATTTCCTCGGCCATAATGTCGGGGAGCTTGTATTCTTCGACAATATTGATTATCTCGGCTTGGGTTGGAGATTCGAGGTCGATCCAGGTCGTATTTTTGTATTTATATTTGAAAATCACAGAAAAATTATAACACCTAATACCCGAAAAAACGTCAAAAATATGGGGAATTCCCAGGGTATTGCAATTTTTTGGATTTAATATAGAATACTTCCGTTATGAAATTTGCTGTAATCAAAACCGGTGGAAAGCAATATAAAGTCGCTGAAGGCGAGGTCTTAAAGATAGAAAAGCTTTCAGGCGATTTCCAAAAAGGAGATACGGTAACTTTTAATCAAGTTATGGCTCTTATCGATGGAGACAAGATCGAAGTTGGTTCTCCAGTTCTGTCTGGCAAGAAAATTGACGCCACTTTTGAGTCAGCTGGACGAAATAAGACTATTGATGTTATCAAGTACCGAGCCAAATCAAACTACTACAAAAAACGAGGCCATCGACAACCATTTGTTAAAGTAAAAATCGGAAAAATAGCGTAAAGAAAAACAGATCCGCCTAAATAGCGGATTTGTTTTTTTATCTGCGGTTTTCAAATGCCGATTCGAAAGTTTCTTTGTCAGAGTATTCGAGTTCGGTGCCAGTTGAAAGTCCACGCCCGAGAATTGAAATTCGGATTCCTTGTTTTTCAAAATCAGCCAACCTTTCTTTTAAATATTCCAAGGTGTATTCGCCTTGAGGGTTGACCGAGAGTCCCAAGATAATTTCTTTCAATTCACCCGCGGCAATTTTTTTCTCAATAATGTTTTTCAATTCATTTATTCTGATCAGGTTTTCGGGGTCTTTCGCCAACACCGGAATTGAGCCGCCGAGGACGAAATAAAGTCCGCGATAAAAATGCATTGATTCCAGGTTTTCCAGATCGGAATCTTTTTCGACTACGAGCAGTAGGCTTCTGTCGCGATTTGGATCACGAGAGATGGGGGAAAGAGCTTCGTTGGGATTGTCTGAATAAAAATACTGGAAAGATTCCTGACAAAGATGAATGTTATCTTTGAGTTTCAGAACCGCTTGTGATAGATCTCGGGCAAAGTTCTGATTCTTCCGCAATAAATAATAAACGAAACGCTTGGCTTGGCGCTTGCCGACGCCAGGGAACTTTTCAAATATTTCTGCTAGTTTTTCGATACTGTTCATTTTTTAAAAACTTTCAAATGCTTCGTCTGCTCCGATATCACCACCAGCGTAACCAGCATTTTTCTCAATTGGTAAAAAGGTTGAATTCTTTTCATCGAAATACAAATCAACCTTACCAACAGGACCATTTCGATGTTTTTCGACCAAAATTTCGGCAATACCGGTCGATTCAGTTTCTGTGCGAGTTCCGGACCGATCTTCGCGGTGGATAAACATAACGACGTCGGCATCTTGCTCGATAGAACCGGAATCTCGAAGGTCAGAAAGCCTTGGTTTGCCACCACGTGATTCGACCGCGCGAGAAAGTTGAGAAAGCGCCAAAACAGGAACATTCAATTCGCGAGCCAAGCTTTTTAGAGAGCGCGAAATCTCGGTAACCTGATTGACCATCGAGTCATAATTTTTGCTTGTGTTCATAAGTTGTAGGTAGTCGACAACGATTAGACCCAAACCAAATTCTGTTTTCCAACGACGAGCGACCGACTTCATTTTAATAATAGAGTTTCCTGCTTGGTCATCGATATAGATTGGCGCTTTTGAAAGTTCGTTTAGGGCGTCACGAATTTTACTGAAATCTGTTTCGGCTGTGAGTTTTCCTGTTCGAAGTTTCCATGCGTCGACGTGGGCTTGGGCCGAAAGCATTCTTTGGGTTAATTGTTGGGCTGACATTTCTAGAGAAAATATTCCAACTGGAACGTTAGTTTTGACGGCGGCGTTTCGAGCAATGTCGAGCGCCAGTGTTGTTTTACCGACGGATGGCCTGGCGGCGAGAATTATCAAGTCTGATTTATGAAGACCGCCGAGTAAATTATCCAAACTCGCAAAGCCTGTCGTGACCCCACCCAGTCCTCCTTTGGCATCATGAAGTTTCTCGAGGTTTTCCCAGGTTTCGTGCAAGCTTTGTTTCAAACTAACAAAGTTTTGACCTTTTGGATCTCCTGTAATGGCAAAAACCTTTTTCTCTGCCTCGTCCATCAAGTCTTCGACGGGTGAGTCAGACTCAGAAAAGCCGACATTGGCCAAATGTTCTCCTGCCTCGATTAGACGACGCATTAAATTCTTTTTGTAAACAATTCGTGCGTAATGTTTGACATTGGTTGAAGCGGGAACAGAGTTTGTTAGATCCGTGAGATATGTACGTCCGCCGATTTGTTCGAGTTGTCCTCGATTCTTGAGGCTGGTTGAAAGTGACAAGAGATCGATCGGTTCGTTTTTGGAAAAGAGATCAATCATCGCCTTGAAAATTATGCGATGTTTTTCGGAGTAGAACGTTTCAGCCTGAACGATGTCGATGATTTCGTTTAGGGCTTGAGGGTTAAGCATGATCGAGCCCAAAGTTGCCTGCTCGGCATCGAGATCGTGAGGAGGTATTCGAACGTGTTTTTTAACTTCTGACATAGAGAGATTCTAGCATGTTGACGCTCTCCAAAAATATAGACAATTTTGTGGGGATTGTGTGGAGAAAGGGGATAAGGGTGGGATGCTTGACAAATATTTTTATCCATGTTAGGATGTTCTCACATTGCTCATCATCCACCAACCCACACACGTCATGGAAGCTGCATTCCAAGCCTTGTTCAGGTGAACAGGAAGCCGTGGAGAAGGAACACCCTCCCAAGAGCCGGACGTCCTCCGGCTCTTGTCATTTTTATATAAAAAAATTTCTGCTAAAATTAGGCGATGGAAAAAAAGATTCTAGTTTCGGGCGCTAAGCCTACAGGACGACTTCATATCGGAAATTATTTTGGCGCATTGAAGCAATTCGTGGATTTACAGAAAGAGTACAGAGTGCATATTTTTTTGGCTGACTATCACGGACTTACGAGTATTCACAATGGTCCGGAAATGCAGAAGCTTTCTTTCGATTTAATTTGTGCTTATTTGGCAATCGGCCTTAATCCAAAAAACGTTGTTTTATATCGTCAATCAGCTCTTCCAGAACACACCGAACTCGCTTGGATTTTTAATTGTCTCGTAAGTGTCCCGTGGCTTGAAAGAGCGCATGCTTTCAAGGACGCCCAGGCCAAAAAATCAGAAATAAATGTTGGGACTTTTGATTACCCAGTTCTCATGGCTGCTGACATCCTCATGTATGACGGGGAAGTCGTGCCGGTTGGCAAAGACCAGGTTCAGCATGTCGAAATGGCCCGAGAGATTGCCAACAAATTCAATAACACTTTTGGCGAGACTTTTAAAATGCCAAAAGAGCTTTTGGTCAAAGAAGTCGAAATCGTACCAGGAACTGACGGACAGAAAATGTCGAAAAGTTACGGCAACGTAATTCCTTTGTTTGGCACTGATGCGGAGATCGAAAAAGCCGTCATGGGAATTGTGACTGATTCCAAATCTCCAGCCGATAAGAAAGTTGCCGAAGAAAACAATATTTATAGAATCTACAAACTTTTCGCTACAGACGAAGAACGCGAAGTTATGAAAAAAGGTTTTGAGGGGGGCGGTTTAGGTTATGGCGAGGCCAAGAAGATGCTTCTCTCTAAAACTTTGGAATATTTTGGACCGATGAGGAAAGTTTATGACAAGTTCCAAGCCAATCCAAAAAAGGTGTATAATATTTTAGCCAAAGGCGAGAAGAAAATGCGCAAGCTCGCTGAGAAAAAAATGGAAACAGTTCGCAAGCTCACTGGCCTGCGAAGTTAGAAATTAATTTTTAAATCGATGAAAAATTTTGTTGTTGGGCTCGTTGTTATCTTGGTAATTATTGCCCTTGTTGTTATTGTAAAAAGAATAAGCGGTAACGATGAGATTTTAGCTAATCCTGATGGTATAAGCGAACAAAACATCGGCGGTGAGAATGCCGACGTGCTTCCTCAATAATGCGGAAAGAGAAACTAACGGATATTCCAAACGTAGGCAAGAGGGTTGAGCGGGACTTGTTGATGCTCGGGATTAAAAAAATTTATGATTTGAAGAAAAAAGATCCTTACAAGATGTATCTCGATCTCTGCAAGAAGACCAAAGCGAGACACGACCTTTGTCTACTCGATGTGTTTATGGCCGTGGTTGATTATGCCAATGGCGCGCCTAAAACTCCGTGGTGGTTTTATACGCCAGAGCGTAAAATAAAATATCCTGATTTAAAAAGAATAAAAATTTAATATATTTAAAATAGCTCGGGCCCGCACTTTCCAGTGCGGGCCCGTTGCTTTTCAGCAGGTTCGTCAGTTCATCAACCAAAATGTCGCGATCCCAGCCAAGTAGCCAAGGATAGCCAGGGGTCCGATTTTCTTCATGTACCACACGAAGTCAATCCCCAAGATGCCCATAACGGCGACACCAGCAGCTGAACCAATAATGAGCATGCTTCCACCTGTTCCAGCACAGAGCGCCAAAAGCTCCCAAAAGATGTGGTCTGTCGGGTAAACATCGAGAGGGTACATTCCCATAGATGCTGCGACGAGCGGAACATTGTCTACGACGGCCGATAAACCACCAATCAGAACATTGACCGCATAGACGTTGTCGATCCGGCTATCGAGGAAACTTGCTAGGCTCTCGAGATATCCGGCGGTTTCTAGTCCGGCAACAGCCATGAGGATTCCTAGGAAGAAGATGACGCTCGGAACGTCCACTCTCCGCAAGATCGAGGTAACCACTAACTGGTGGCGGGTTTCGCTAAAGTTGGGATGACGTTGGTGGAGTAGTTCCGTGGTGATCCACATGATTCCCAAACCACCAAGTAGTCCAACAAACGGCGGCAGATCAGTGTACGACTTGAACACCGGCACGAAAAGTAGGGCTCCGAGTCCGAGAGAAAGCACTAGGTACTTTTCTCGTTTACTGAGTCCGTTCTTATTCAACCCGCTCGCTTCTTTTGCGTTTAGCTCAAGGTTGCCTCGGGATGTGGCGGTCAACCACAAGAGCGGTACGACTAGGCAGGCCAGGCTTGGCAAGAGAAGCTTCAGGATGATGTTCCACGTGCTTACCTGTCCACCGATCCACAGCATGATGGTGGTCACGTCACCAATCGGTGACCAAGCACCACCAGCGTTTGCCGCGAGGATGACTACGCCGGCCAGTTTCCACAGATCCTCTTTATTCTTGATCAGCTTTCGAAGCAGTGCTGACATGACGATTGCCGTGGTCATGTTGTCTAGCACCGCTGAGAGGAAAAAGGTGACAAGGCCGACAAACCAGTAGAGCTTGATCTTGTTTCGGACGTTGGTCCGGTCAGTAAGAACCTGAAAACCGTCATGAACGTCGATCATCTCTACTATAGTCATGGCACCCAGCAAGAAGAACAGGATGCTTGAAATGTCGCCCATGTGTTCTACCAGGTGTTTGGAGGCAAGTTCGCCCCCCATGTTGATGGCGCAGAATGTCCACACCAAGAATCCTGTCAGTAGAGCAGAGGCGGCCTTGTTTATCCGGAGTGGATGCTCAAAGGCGATAGCGGCATATCCCAGGACGAAGATCGCCGGTATCAGTAAATCCATCAAGTTGCTAGGCATGGCGTTGCGGTTTTGGTTGTGATTCGTGAGCTGTTCGGAGATATTTTACATAAAAACAATTTTATTCCAAGCTTCGTTGGGTTGTCCTTATAATGTGTTAAAATAAAATCGTGGAAACAAATACAACAAAAGTTTGGCAAGTAATTTTGGGATTCATCATTATCGCGATATTGGCCGTGATTTGGATATATCGACCAGCCAAAGAGGAGCAACAAATGCCGGGAGAGTACGATAATTCAATTGTCGAAGATCCAAATGTGAATGCTATACAACTTTGCTTCATCTGGAATACCGAAGCAGGTGATAAAGCGCAACTCAGCATGGATCTGCGTGGACCAAACGTAATCGGCGAGTTCAACTGGTTGCCAGCCGAGAAGGATAAAAAGACGGGTATTTTCAAGGGAACCGTTAGCGCTGTTGATCCGTACGCAATGGGACGAACGATTAACGCCTGGTGGGAAACTTCTGGCGAGGGCATGACAAACACTGAGCAACTCATCATCAAATTCGGCGAGGGTAACGCGGCTGTCGGATTTGGCGAGATGAAAGAAGACGCGGAGGGGCGATGGGTTTATGCAGATCCGACCAAACTTTCTTTTGCACCGAATCTGACGGATACGGATTGTGGTGACGAGGCAATGGATTAATTATTAATTTAGTAAATAAATTGTATGGGAAAAGGAGACCATAGAGAAAGGAAGGAGAAGAAGAAACCAAAGAAAGTAAAGGCGTAATTTAGAGCAAAAATCCCCAGATTAGGTTCTGGGGATTTTTGCTTGACAGGTTTTTAAACCGTGCTATTATCCTAAACCTCGGGCCCTACCAAACAAAGGCCCAAAAACAACAGTTCCAATGCGGAAGAAAGCAAGCGTAGGTAATGTGAAGTTCGTCGGTATGAACCTCCTGGTGCTCGGCGTGAGCCTCTCCGAGAACGCGATCGACCAGATCAAGCGCGCAAGCGACAAGGGCCTGGTGATCCGCGGATCGAAGCGGTTGGCGGAAGAGCTGAAGAGCAAGGGCATCAAAGTGAAGGCCTTCGATGACCAGCTCATGAAGAACCTCCTGATGTACCCGAAGACCGGCCTGCCGACCAATCTGGTGGAGGCTATCACGGCAACCACGACGGAGGACCTGGTCAAGCTGCCGAAGGACAGCACGATCCATGTGGTCTTCACTGAACTGGAGCGCATGACGGACGGTCTCGAGGACAAGACGGTGAGCCACAACATCACCGACGCCTTGAGCAAGGCCATCCAAGGTGGGCGCATCCCGATGACCAACGTGGACCAGCTCGAGGCCTTCCTCGACATCTCCGACGAGAAGAAGGAGATCAGCGAGGAGGTCTACTACGCGATCGGCACTCGCAATGCCGCCACGACCTGGCAGGCGCTCGAGAGCCACTACCGCGCGGTCGCCAATTACATGGCCTCCGAGGTGAAGTCCGCCGAGACCGTTCTCGAGCAGAACGGCATTGAGGTGGAAGCCTAGGCAACTAGGCATGCACGGCCCATCCATGAGATGGGTAGCGAAGAAAAGGGGCCCTGGCATTTGCCGGGGCCCTCTTTGTTTTTGAGGGTTTGACCAGGGAAGTGAGTTGTGTTATTTTATGGACAAACCTCTTCACCATGACCAGTAACCAGGAACTTCCGACAATACCCATTTCTGCGACAGGACCACTGAACCGTATCCTCGACGCCTTCGTCGAACGGAGGAAGTCCTTGATCGACCAAGGAAAGCCTCTGATACGTGACGGAAAAGATGTGGGCGAACTCACAATCCGCTTCGCAACCGTATATGTGAGGCAAGGCTTCGGCAAGATGTCCGGCCTGAACGGTTTGGACCAATGCGCCGACCACGTAGCTACTTTGCTCTGTGAGCGTGGCTATCAGGACATCCGAACCATCGCTTCGATATGGTCTGGGTGGCAGATCCTGCGTGACCGGCGAGACTGGCACGAAGACGACGAGTTCGTTGACCTTTGGGAGATACTCTGCCGAGCAGAGAACCCCACCTTGGTCGATCGACGGATACCACTGAATTGGGCCGCCTGATCGACAGCGTTCTTTGGAAGAGTGGAGACCGGCGTTTTGCGCCGGTCTTTACTTTTGGTCCAAATTCTGTTTTTATACTTCGCAGAGCAACTTAACGTTAAACGAAAAAAGAGAGAACAGTGGAGACGAAAACTGCACCCAAGACAAAGCCAGACGCGCAGGACTTCCTTTGTCTGGAAAAAAGCATGGTCGCGGAGGAATTCCTGCCTATTCTGCCAAGGGAGAGCCGGGCCGACCGATACCGATATGGTCTCGTGTCCAAGTCCGTGGACCCTGGACGAGAGGAGGGTTTTCGGTACACCCTTAACCTCTATACGGTAAGGGTCTGGACCAGCTTCGTGAAGGCTACGAACAGCTACAAGGAGCATGACAACGGATTCGTCCTCATTGTACGCAATAGTGACAATTACGTTGCTTATTGGGGCAAAGTGCTGCGTCGCACCAAGAACTTCACAGACAACCTGTTAATGTTGGCCAAGAAGTGCAAGCAGGTGGTCCAGGGTTCGGAACCTTGTCCGGATCCCGAGTGTCGTCAGTTCATGCATATTGTGCCGGGCCGTGGCGGTAAGGGTTTGATGTACGCCTGCCTCAACGACGCCCTGCATGGACGCGCGAAAGGTCCAACCGCAAGTATCGATAGCGGTCTGTCGGAAGAAATGCGCGCATATGCCTTTGCTGAAAGGAAGGCGCGTGACAGAGATCGAAAAGATCCGAGGCGTAAGAGTCCACGAGGTAAGGGTTTTGGAAATCGGAAGCCTCGTCATCGGCAGACCTTCCCTTATGATCATTAGCACCACAACGTTGAGAAGAGGGCCCGGACACCGGGCCTTTTTCGTTGAAAAAAAAACGTTTTTATACTAAAATACTCTTTATGCAATCAAGAACTTATATTCGTGATCTTTCGGGTCGCGCAGGGGAAGAGGTCGTTATAAAAGGCTGGATTCAGATTCGCCGAGACCAGGGAAAAATGATTTTCTTCGATTTTCGTGACGCTACTGGTGTCGTTCAGGGCGTGGTCCTACCAGGATCTGCTGCCATGGATACAGCCAAAGAAACTCGTTCTGAGTGGGTTGTCGCTGTTACTGGTAAAGTAAATGGCCGACCGGAGAAAAATATCAAAGCCGGTGTTCTAAATGGCGACATTGAGCTTGAAGTACTCGGCATGGAAGTTTTGAACAAGGCTGAAACTCCGCCGTTTGATATTCTTTCTGACACTCGTGAGATCAACGAAGAATCACGACTGACAAATCGTTACATTGATATTCGTTCCGAGAGACTTCATAAAAATTTGCGTATGCGACACAGAGTTCAAAATTTTGTTCGACAGAATTTAGATGGACAAAATTTTATCGAAGTTGAAACTCCCATTTTCACTAAATCAACCCCCGAAGGCGCCCGCGATTACGTCGTGCCGTCTCGAATCTATCCAGGAAACTTTTATGCGCTTCCACAATCACCTCAGCAATACAAGCAGCTTTTGATGGCTGGAGGAATTGAGCGGTATTATCAATTCGCGCGTTGTATGCGGGATGAAGATCTTCGCGGTGATCGACAGCCAGAATTTACTCAGCTCGATATGGAAATGTCTTTTGTCGAAGAGGATGACGTGATGTCGGTAACAGAAAATCTCCTCATTAAAATTGTCACAGAACTTTATCCGGAAAAGAAAATTCAATCAATTCCTTTCCCGAGAATTCCTTATAAGGAAGCGATGGAAAAATACGGATCAGATCGACCAGATATTCGTGAAGACAAGGAAGATAAAGATTTGCTCGCGTTCTGCTGGGTCGTGGATTTTCCATTCTTTGAACGAACCGACAAATCTGACAATCCGCAGGCGGAGGGTGAGTGGACGTTTACTCACAACCCGTTTTCACTCTGTAAACCAGAGTATTTGCCGAACGTAATAAACAAAGAAAATATTGCCGACGTTTTGGCGGCGCAATATGACATTGTCCTAAATGGTTACGAAATTGGTGGCGGATCTATCCGCGCGCATGATCCAGAAATTTTGAAAAATATTTTGGGAATTCTCGGCTACACGCCGGAGAAAATCGAAACTGATTATGGCCACATGCTTCGCGCGCTTGCCTCCGGAACGCCACCGCACGGAGGAATTGCTTGGGGCTTTGATCGCTTGATGATGATCTTGCAAAACGAACCAAACATCCGTGAAGTTATCGCTTTCCCAAAGACTCGCGAGGGCAGGGATCCAATGATGCAATCACCGTCACAGGTTTCTGACAAACAGTTGGCGGAGTTAAGTATTAACATCGTTAAGAAATAATTAATTTGTATGAATGAATCAGTGCCTAATAATCCAGAACAAGACCCAACTGGCTGGCTCAAAGAGCTCAAAAAGGGTGGTGAGGAAATCAAAGCCAAGTTTATTGAAATTCTAACGGACAATCGTTTCAGATTCGAAGGCCAAGAAGAATCGTACCAAAAATTCATAGTCGATCTGGATAATTCTTTGGAGGTTTATAAAAAAGATTTAGATAAAGTTGCCGAAGAACAGTCGGCCGCTATGGGGGCAAGAGAATTTGTAGACAAAGACATGATTGATCAGGCGTTTGCTGAACAGCGCGATTTTATGGATCGTTTACACAAAAATGTAATGGAAACACTGGATGGTCAATCTGACAGGGTTGAAAAATATTACACGCCTGAGCATGACGAAATGAAATCAATTCTGGATACCTTAGCCGACAACGGTGTTCCGGAAGGAAAGATAAAAGAGCTCCATGAGAAATTGTATGGTATTTACGTTGAGAGAGTATTTTTTCTTGAGAATATAATCAGTGAACTCAAAAGAGCTCATGTGCTAGAAACAAAAACAAATCTAGCGGATAGAATCGATGGAGTGCGAAAAACAGGAGAACTACGTTTCGAAGAAATAAGCGCACGATTAAGAACAACCGTAGAAAAGGCCCACGAAGAACATTTTAAAAGAAATTCAGACATCCTTGAGCGGGCTAGAAATTTCTGGGCGGGTCTAAGGGGTGAGTTGCCATTAAACTAATATATCCCCACCAAGAAATATGAAAAAAATCTATAAACCTTCTAAAAAAATTCTCGAAAAGTACGCGGATGTGTTGGTTAATTTTGCTCTTGGCACCAAAGAGGGGATAAAGAAAGGCGAAACGGTTAGAATTATCGGCGAAGAATCTACCAAGCCACTACTATTTGAAATTCACAATGCCGTTCTGAGATCAGGTGGTAATCCGGTAATGTTTTTTCTTCCCGACGCTACTAAAGAATTTAATTTCTCCAAAGAGTTTTACAATCTAGCGAGCGATGAGCAAATCAAATACGTAAACAAAAACGCGATGGTGGGTATGGTCAAAGACATTGATCATCAGATATTTGTCATAAGCGAATCGATGAAAAATCCTCTGGAAGGCGTTGATCCAAAGAAGATTATGGCTCGTGGAGAAGCCACGAAATTCGTCTTTGATTTGCGTAGCAAGAAAGAGAGCGCCGGTAAATTTACTTGGACGCTTGCTCTCTATGGAACAGAAGCTATGGCCAAAGAAGCTCAAATGACTTTGAAAGAATACTGGGATCAAATCATAAAAGCCTGTTACTTGAATTATCCAGATCCCAAGAAGAAATGGCGCGCGACTTCACAAATGATTCAGAGTTCAGTGAAGAAGTTGAACGATCTGTCGATCGAGAAATTACATGTTGTCGGAGCTGACGCTGATCTATGGATAAAACTATCACCAAAGAGTAAATGGGTGGGAGGTACCGGTCACAACGTACCGAGTTTTGAAATTTTCACCAGTCCTGATTGGCGGGGAACTGAAGGCTGGATCAAATTCAATCAGCCGCTCTATATTTACGGCAACCTTATTACCGGCATAGAGCTGTGGTTTAAAGATGGCAAAGTCGTCAAAAGTTTTGCGACAAAAAATCACAACGTGCTCAAAGAAATGATTGCGACAAAAAATGCCGACAAGGTGGGTGAATATTCTCTGACCGATAGACGATTTTCCGAAATCACGAAATTTATGGCTGAGACTTTGTACGATGAAAATATTGGCGGACGTTTTGGTAACACTCATCTCGCGCTTGGAAAATCCTATCACGATTGTTACAAAGGTGATCCATCGAAAGTTTCAAAAGCAACTTGGGACAAACTCGGTTACAATGACTCATCAGTTCATACGGATATAATTTCCACAACAGACAGAACAGTGACGGCATATCTACCTGGCGGCAAAGAAAAAATAATTTATCAGGACGGACAATTTACTCTATAAGAGAGTCGTTTTTGTGTTAAAATATCCACAATGACCGAAACTTCTTATCAAGTAAAAACACTCAATTTTGAGGGGCCCCTTGAGATTCTTTTGGGTCTCATAGAAAAGCGTAAACTTTTCATCAATGAAATTTCGCTTGCCTCAATTACGGATGATTTCATCACGTATGTCAAAAGTCTGCCGAAAACAGATTTGGATTCATACGCTTCTTTTATTTCTATAGCTGCCACTTTGATTCTGATCAAATCTCGATCGCTTATTCCAAACATGGAATTATCTGCCGACGAGGAACAAGACATCTCGGCTTTGGAGCGTCGACTCGAACTTTATAAAATCATCAAAGACATCGGTGTTGAGATCGCAGAGCAATTTGGTAAACAAATTATTTTTCCGCGTCTCGAAACTAAAATCGAGATGAAAGTTTTTACTCCAGACCAGGCTATAACTTTACAATCCATGTTTTCGAACATGCAGGATGTCATCCAAGCGATTCCTGAGCCAGAACCAGTCAAACCCGAAGTCGCCGTCATGAAAATTCGCAGTCTTGAAGATACGATCAATGATGTCATCGAACGCGTCACCTCCAAACTCAAAATGAGTTTCAAAGAAATTTCTTCGAGTATCCCTGGCGAGGGCAAGGAGCGCAAAGTCGGCGTTATTGTATCGTTCCTGGCCATGTTAGAATTGGTGCGTAACGGATTTATGCACGCCGAACAGGAAGGGGACTTCCAGGATATTAATCTAGAGAAAATAATTTAATGGAATTAGAATCAAAAATCGAATCTTTTTTGTTTTGGAAGGGCGAACCTCAGACCGAGTGGGAAATCGCTGTTGCGATGCGCATTGATCCGGCCGAAGTTCCACCGGCGCTTGAGTTACTTGAAAAATCTTTGGCTGGCCGCGGGGTGACTCTTGTACGTCACGGCGACAAAATTATGCTTGGCACCTCGCCAGAGATGTCACAGTTCTTCGAAGAATTGCGTAAAGAAGAACTGAACAAAGATTTATCCAAAGCCGCTCTCGAGACCCTCTCTATAATTCTCTACAAAGATTCTGTGACCCGAAGCGAGATAAACTTTATCCGTGGAGTAAATTCTGGATATATTTTACGTAACCTGGAAATTCGTGGGCTTGTCGAGCGAATTACGCACAAATCTGACGCCAGGATGTATGTTTACAGGCCGTCCCTAGAGTTGCTATCATACCTGGGAGTTTCGAGTGTTAAGGATCTGCCGCAATTCGAAGTAATCCAAAAAACCCTCGAAACGAAACTATCCGGCCAACCTCAAGATGAAAATGAAAATTAATTTAAAAGATTCGGAAAAACAAATAATCGCTATAATGATATTTTTAGGAATCGTTAGTTTTTTCTATGGCCGCGCGATAAACCAAGAAATTCTTGCAAACGATATTGCCGAGAAAGAAATTATTGCTTACGAAGACAGCATTAAACCTTTTTTAAATTTGGCGCTTGAAGCCAGGTCTTTTGCTATTTATGATGCAGATGAAAATAATTTTGTTTATAAGAAAAATGCGGAAAGTGTTATGCCGCTAGCGTCTCTGGCAAAAGTCATGAGTGCGATTGTCGTGATGGAGAACGCGCCACCTGATAAGGTCTTCCAAATTTCCAAAGAGTCTCTGGGTCAATCCGCCGATCACGGGCTTTTGTTAAACGAAAAATGGACAAGAGACGAGCTTTTGAAATTTGCGTTATTTGTTTCTTCGAACGACGCGGTGCATGAACTCGCGCTTGGAACTGGCAAAATTATAAATCCTGAAACAACAGACCCGATCCAGGTTTTTGTCTCTCAAATGAATATACGAGCATCGGAGCTAGGATTGAAGAGTCTGGTTTTTAAAAATGAATCTGGGCTCGATATAACTGACACAGAAAATGGTGCTTATGGATCAGCTCGCGACATAGCTAAACTTTTTGCTTATGCGGTAAAAACTTATCCAGAAATTTTTTCTATTACAAATAACAAGATCGCAACTGTTTCATCTCTTAATAAAGTTCACAACATCGATAACACCAACACTGTTGTTGAAGAAATTCCCAACATTACAGCGTCCAAAACAGGATTTACTACAATTTCTGGTGGAAACTTGGTCGTGGCCACAACACCTGATTTCAAATCAACGCGCATTATAATAGTTATGGGGTCGACCTATGATGACCGCTTCACTGATATGAAAACTCTAACTGGCGCAGTTGTCCAAACTCAAAATAATTTATGATACTCGATCTGATAAAAATTTCTTTACCAGTAGTTCTGACGTTTATAATCGGTATTTTAATTACGCCTATTTTTACGGGTATTTTTTACAAGTATAAAATGTGGAAGAAGGTTGCACGTAATGTCGACGGCGAGACTAAAAATGATACGATGTCTCCAGCTTTCAAGGCGCTTGGCACTCACGACGCCGAGACACGAACGCCCAGAGTCGGCGGACTCATTATCTGGGTGTCGGTTGTTCTGTCCACTCTCTTGCTTCTATTGGTTGCGAAATTTCATCCAACCTATGTCACAACTAAATTAAACTTCGTTAGTAAGAATCAGACTTACTTGCCGTTTGTGGCACTCCTCGTCGGCGCAGTCTTTGGACTCATAAATGATTTAATGACGATTTATGTCAAAAAAGGAATTTTTGTAAACGGTTTTCCGAGATCTTATATGATAAGTTTCGTGACGGTGGCGGGATTTGTCTTCGCATCGTGGTTTTATTTCAAACTCGGAGTGGATTATGTGATGTTGCCAATGACTCATCACTATGCGTTTCTAGGAATTTGGTTTATCCCGTTTTTTATTTTTATATTTTTGTCGACGTTCTCGTCTGGCGTAATCGATGGTATTGATGGACTTGCAGGGGGGGTGATGGCGATAATTTTCGCCGCACTTTCAGCTATCGCATATTTCCAAAATCAAATCGACATTGCAGCTTTTTCGCTCGTCATTTCTGGGGCGATTCTGGCCTTTCTATGGTTCAATATCCCGCCAGCCAGGTTTTGGATGGGGGAAACGGGGATGCTCGGACTCATGTTTGCTCTTGTTGTCATAGTATTTTTGACTGATACGGTGCTTATACTTCCGATTATCGGATTTCCGCTTGTCATAACTTCGGCATCTTCCTTCATTCAAATCATTTCGAAAAAATTACGTGGGCCTTCTGGCAAAGTATTCCGCATAGCACCGCTCCATCATCATTTTGAAGCTCTCGGCTGGTCTCGTGAAAAAATAACCATGAGGTACTGGATTCTATCTCTCATGTTTGCCGTCGTCGGGGTCATTGTAGCGCTACTGTAGTATAATCTACTCATGTCATCGCTCGGAAAAGTCGACAAGTTTTTTCTTTATACCATCATCATCCTTTTGGTTCTCGGATATGTGAGTTTCATCTCTGCCTCTTTTGGAGTTCTCGCCAGAAGTTCTTCCAAGTTCTGGAGCATGATGATTTCACAAACGATCGGACTCGGACTCGGTGGATTTTTGATGTATTGGTTTTCGCGGATTGATTACAAAGTCTGGCGTAAATACGCTTTTTTTCTTTTTCTCGCCTCCATACTTCTCACGCTCTTGGTTTTTGTTCCAGCGATTAGTTTTGAGCACGGTGGTGCGCGTCGTTGGATTTCACTCGGACCGATTTCTTTCCAACCGGTAGAATTTTTGAAAATCGCATTTGTCATATATTTCGCAGGTTGGTTGTCCTGGGTCAAAGCGCGAGCCAAAGAAGTGAAGTACGGTGCGTTGCCGCTTGTTATAATGCTCGGCGTTATTGCCGCCATACTTTTGCAACAACCCGACACCAAAAGTATCATCCTGATGGCTGCAGCTGGAGCTTCGATGTTATTGCTCTCGGGAATCTCTTGGAAATATTTCTTTTATGGGTTCTTGGTCGCCGTGCTGATGTTCGGTGTTTTAGTTTTTTCAAAATCGTACTTGCTCGCTCGTGTTAAAACTTTTATTAATCCGGCGCACGATAGACTTGGTTCGTCGTACCAGCTCGATCATTCGATTATCGCTATTGGATCAGGGGGAGTTTTTGGACGAGGCCTGGGACAAAGCGTTCAGAAATTTACTTATCTACCAGAACCACAAGGAGACTCAATTTTTGCCGTTATTGGAGAAGAGTTTGGATTGATTGGGACTTTTGCCTTCGTTATTTTGTACCTACTTTTCGGTCTTAGAGGACTTCGAATTGCTTATCGAGCGCCGGATTCTTTCGGTAGACTAATGGTCGCTGGAATTGTTATACTACTTCTGGCCCAATCCTTCCTAAACATCGCCTCTATTACAGGGCTTTTCCCACTTACGGGCGTGCCTCTCGTTTTCGTTAGTCACGGAGGAACGGCGCTTATGATTGCCATGGCAGCTACTGGAATTGTGCTTAATGTTTCTAGATATCAATTACAAAACAGATAAATTATAAATTATAAGAGCACTCGCTTCGCTCGTCTCGTATAATTCCGTCGTTCGGATATCATACAAGCAAGCTTGCAAATGCTCCTCACTAGGAATTATGAAAGTTTTATTTACGGGAGGAGGAACTGGGGGACATTTCTATCCGATCGTTGCTGTCGCTGAAAAATTAAACGAAATGGCGGTCGAGCAAAAGATTCTCGACATGGAACTTTTTTATATTTCCGATACGCCATACGATCAACGCGCGCTCGACGATAACCACATCCAATTCACCAAACTTGAAACTGGCAAGCAACGAGTTTATTTTTCGATTCAGAATTTCTTTGACGTTTTCAAAACCTTCTTCGCAACTATTCGAGCAATTTTTATGCTCTACCGAATTTTTCCAGACGTAGTTTTCTCCAAAGGCGGTTATCCAGCCGTTCCAGTTACTATTGCCGCGCGAGTTTTGAATATCCCACTAATTATTCATGAGTCTGATTCAGTCCCGGGTCGCGCCAATAAAATGGCGGGGAAGTGGGCTAGTAAAATTGCTATTTCGTTTAAAGAGGCGATAGAACATTTTCCGGCTGACAAGACAGCTTTTGTCGGACACATTGTTCGCAAAGAAGTTCGTACACCTTTGAAAGAGGGCGCGTTTGAATATTTGAAATTGAGGTCTGCTTTTCCGGTGGTGTTTATTCTCGGTGGATCTCAGGGCGCCAAATTTATAAACAATACCGTGCTCGACGCTCTGCCAGAACTTGTCACACGCTATCAAGTAATTCATCAGACAGGAGTGAAAAATTTTGAAGAAGTCAAAACGATTTCTGACTTGGTACTCAAGGAATCTGAACAAAAACAAAATTATTATCCATATCCTTATCTCAACAAACTCGCGATTCGGATGTGTGCCGGAGTGGCGGGACTCGTCGTGTCGCGCGCCGGAGCTAATTCGATTTCTGAAATTGCCTCATGGGGCATACCATCGATTATCGTACCAATTACTAAAACCAACGGCGATCACCAGAGAAACAACGCTTTCAATTATGCTCGAACAGGAGCATGTCTCGTCATCGAGGAGTCGAATCTTAAGCCACATGTCTTGATCGAAGAAATTGATCGACTTTTTGCAAATTCGGAGATCATGAAATCAATGAGTGAAGCGACCAAAGAATTTGTTTTTCCAGACGCTGAAGATAAGGTTGCGCAGGAAATAATAAATATTGGATTGTCTCATGAATAATGTAATCACGAGAATGGCGCCGTCCCCGACAGGGAAATTTCATATCGGTTCTGCCAGAACTGCGCTTTTTTCATATTTATTTTCTAGAAAACACGATGGTAAATTTATCTTGCGTATCGAAGACACAGACAAAGAAAGATCTAAACTAGAATTTGAAGAAAATATAATCGAATCATTTAAATGGCTCGGACTCAAATACGACGAGTTTTATCGACAGTCTGAGCGTACTGAAATTTACAAAGAGCAATTAAAAAAGCTTCTCGATTCTGGTGCCGCTTATGTATCTCAGGAAGTTGCCGAGGAGGGGAAACGTGGGGAAGTGATTCGTTTCAAAAATCCAAATATAAAAATTAAGTTCACTGATGTGGTTTTGGGTGAGATTGAGTTCGACACCACCGATCTCAAAGATTTCGTCATTGCCAAAGATCTACAAACCCCACTATATCATCTGACAGTTGTCGTAGACGATGGCTTTATGGAAGTAAGTCATGTTATCCGTGCTCAGGAACATCTTTCAAACACGCCCCGGCAAATTCTTATTCTCGAGGCTTTGGGCTTCCAGAGGCCGATTTATGCCCATATACCGCTTGTTTTGGCCCCGGATAAGACCAAGATGTCTAAACGTCATGGTGCCACGGCACTACTCGATTTTCGTGACATGGGGTATTTGCCGGAAGCGGTTTTGAACTTCCTGGCGTTCCTCGGCTGGAATCCTGGTACCGAACAAGAACTCTTTACGCTTGATGAACTGGTCAAAGAATTCTCACTTGAAAAAGTTCAGAAATCTGGTGGAGTTTTCAATATCGAGAAGTTGAATTGGTACAACAAGGAGTACATCAAGAAAATGCCAGAAGATGTTTTGATTTCTGAAATAGAGAAATTCCTAGATTGGCCAGAGGACATGATTGTTCGCGCCAAGGATGCGTTGATTGAACGCATTAATAAGTTCGCGGATCTCCAGGACGAAGCGGAATTTGGATTTTATAAAACGTTGGGAGAGTATTCACCAGAAAATCTGATTTGGAAAAAGTCTGACAAAGAAAAAACATTAATTCACCTAGAAAAAGCCAAACAACTTCTTTCGAATGCTGATTTTAGTTCCATGGAATCAATCAAATCTGCGATTTGGGACTATGTTGAAGCGAATGGCAAAGGCGATGTGTTGTGGCCAATTCGTTTCGCACTTTCGGGCAAAGATAAATCTCCGGACCCTTTTGCTTTGGCTTATATTTTTGGAAAAGAGGAAACCCTGAGAAGAATCGATGTTGCCGTAAATAAACTCCAATAATTTTAAATAAAAAAGACTAGGCCACCCTTGGAGGATGGCCTAGATGCTCTTCGTCACCTTGTCGGTGATCAGCGCTTGTAGTAGCAGGGGCTCCGGGGGTTCTGGGAGGCGCTGGGGTTCCGGTCGGAACCGGCGCGGTGGTGGGTACCCATGCTGGAGGCGCAGGAAGCGAGGAACAGGATGATCGTGCCGGCGAAGAGGATGAGGTGCTTTTTCATGGCGTTGGGTGCTTTATGTGTATAGAGTACCACAATACACTGCATATGTCAAGTATTAAAATATGCCTAATTTTTACCCACAGAAAAGGCGGTAAAAATGATGTATTATATGGAGATGAGGCAGTTTCTGACTAAAATCTTTTTAGTGGTAATAATTTGTTTTTTTGCTATTGGCACGACAAATGTTTTCGCTCAAACTTCTTCTGACATCCAGGCCGAGCTCGAAGCCAAGGCCCGCGCCAAAGCTGAACTCGACGAACAACTTCGACAAGATCAGGCCAAGCTCGACGCTATTAGCGCCGAGAAAAATACTTTGGATAAAACAGTCAAAGAGCTTGATCTGACCGGCAAGAAACTTGGAACAGAAGTTAAACTGACCCAATCCAAAATCGGTGTCGTCGAAAGTAATATCAAAAATCTAAATCAAAACATTTCTGATCGTTTGCAGAGAATCGATAATTTGAAAGTCGCTATTGGTCAAAATATTAAAGAGTTAAATGAAGCTGACACCAGACCTTTTGTCATGCTTGTTTTGGCCGAAGGATCGATGACAGAAGCATTGAATGTAACTGAAGAAAATCGAAATCTGAATAAAAAAATAGGCGAGAGTATTTACGGTCTCATGACGGAAACGGAAAGGTTGGACAAAGATAAAAAAGATCGAGAGGTCAAAAAACAAGATTTGGAAGAATATAAAGTAGAGGTTGTTGTTCAGCAAAAAGTTGTTGAGGCAAACAAGAAAGACAAGACCGTTCTTTTAAATCAAACCAAAAGCCAAGAGGCGGCTTATAAAAAAATTGTTGAGGAAAAAAAGAAACTTCAAGCGCAGTTCGAGTCTGATTTGGCAGCTCTCGAGGCCAAACTAAACTTTGATAGTGGCTCGGCGGAATATCCAAAACCTAAACATGGAATTTTGGCATGGCCGCTTGAACACGTCTTGATAACACAAGGATTCGGTCTAACCGAAAGCTCTTATCGACTTTATTCATATCGAACCGGACCATTCAAGGGTCGTCATGCCGGGGTAGATTTCCGTGCGAATTCTGACAAAGTTTTGGCTATGGCGGACGGAGTGGTTTTGGGTGCGGGCAATACTGATACTGTCTGTCCAAAGGCTTCGACGGGCATCTGGGTACTTTTGAAATACGATAACGGACTAGCGAGTACGTATTTTCACCTTTCTCAAACGCTTGTAAAGACCGGTCAAAGGGTCAAAACTGGCGATCTGATCGCTTACAGCGGGAATACTGGATATTCAACCGCTCCGCACCTTCACGTCGGCGTGATGCCGGCGCAAGCCGTTTCTGTGACGACATGGGCCTCGGCCGGATGTCCGGGCAAGAATTACACGACGCCGGTTGTGGCGAATTCGTTCTATCTAAATCCACTTGATTATCTACCACAAGCGACCGATGTGATGTTTAAATAAATGAAGAAGACTTTTATCGAAAAAGTTCTAGACGTTGTGCGCAAAATCCCGAGAGGGAAGACGATGACATACAAACAAGTTGCAACCAAAGCCGGCAACCCGGGCGCTTCGCGTGTGGTTGGTACGGTCATGGCGCAGAATTTTCGATCAGATGTGCCGTGTCATCGGGTGATTCGCTCTGACGGACGAATTGGTAACTATAATCGGGGCGGAGAAGCGGCCAAAGAGAAACTGTTGAGAACTGAAGGTGCGATTAAATGAATTTGTTATTATTAAGCCATGATTAAAACTCTGTTTGTTATCGTGCTTATACTTGTGGCGCTCGGACTCATGGGCGTATCCGTTCAGCATGACGTCGTTGAAAACGACGGTGTGCAAGAAAATGTTTCTTACGTCTCGACCGGGGCCGTTGGTTTTTGGAACACTTATCTGGCACAGCCCGCTAGGTGGCTTTGGGAAGAACTCATCGTTGGTATCCTCTGGGAAACTTTTGCTCGAAACATGGAACGTCTGCGTGATGGTCAGACGCCGACAGACTTTACGAATCCCAATCTCGAGGATTGGCCGACGGTACCAGGCCTGATTGATAACTACAACGCGAAGAATTAAAATTCAGATATGAATTTTCAGAAACTTTTAACCAGTCTTCGAGTCATCATGGCCTTCATCTTCCTCTGGGCTTTTGCTGATAAAACATTCGGTCTGGGATTTGCAACAACGTCCACCAGCGCCTGGATTCGTGGCGGGTCGCCGACGAGCGGGTTTCTGCTCCATGGGACGCATGGTCCTTTTGCTTCATTTTTTCAAAGCTTGGCGGGGAAGCCCATCGTAGACTGGCTTTTTATGATTGGTCTTTTGGGAATCGGGCTAGGACTGCTTTTCCGCCAGTATCGTACATGGGCAAGTATCGCCGGAATTATTTTGATGCTCCTTATGTATTTGGCATTGTTTCCGCCAGAGAATAATCCAATCATCGATGATCACATCGTTTACATTCTTGTTTTGGCAATCTTGGCCGTCCAAAATCGATTTGTGGTTAAATAAATTTATGAATATAAAAAACCTTCTTATCGTGATTGTTGTTATCGGTGTGCTTATTGTCGGTTTTTACGCGTTGAATAATTACATTTATAACGAAAAGCAGGCCGAGGCTCCGGCGCCGATTGTTTCGATGGGAGTGCCAACTTTTTTACATGGAGATTTAAAAAGGCCGAGACATTAAACGGTGACGGTAATCCAAATACGAATGTTTTGCTCGATGCAAAATATTCTAGCGGGGAAGTGACGAGCAAATTAATCCAGGTGTCACACGGAAGTTGTAATGAGTTGCCGGATGTTGAAACGGATAGCTTGGCCGGTACGAAAAATGTTCAATGCTACGGCGCGGGATTCGGTTTTGTTTTTAAAATTACAAAAGGAGAGAATTCATATCTCGTAATGAAACAAGAATTTGACGAAGGTTCTCCAGACTTTGAACCGCCTGTTCAAGAATACAAAATCGTCGCAGAATTTCCTTTTTAAAAAGAAGGAGCCCCGGCATCGCGCCGGGGCTTCCACGTTGTCGTGGTATGTTCTTAGTCCATCACGGCTGAACAGTTCTTCGCGTCCTTCGCGAATAAGTACTTTATCACGTAGTAGGTAGCGATGCCGAGGAGTGCTCCAGCCAAAGAGTTGGCGATGGTCATCCAATCTAGTAGGGAGATGCCACCATCGTTTTTTGGATAGAATCTCCAGGACATTTTGATGGGCGCCATGGCCACTATGGCGATGGCGAGTAATACTGCCAAGCGAGACCATGTCCCTTTAGCTGTTATCCATCCAAGGCAAGCGAGCGTAGTCGCCATGAGTGCGTAGACTTTCGGAATGCGTTGCACGTCATCGCCTGCTCCCTCTAATGCAAACGCATTGGCGGCGTTGAAGAAAGTAAGTATCATGACCACGGCTCCAGCCAAGATCAAGAATGCGATGAGGAACTTTTTCATGTGAAGGGGGTTTTGTTTTGTGGGAAGGGACTGGTCGCTAATGACCGAATTCGGTTTATTTATACGTTATAGAATGTGGGGTGTCAATATAAAGGAAAAGCCCGCTAAGGCTCTTCCTTTTCGGGCTTTGTGGTAGTCTCCAGAAAATGGTTGTCGTATAGAAATCTTTCGATCTCCGGCAAACATTCTTGGAGGGCGTCAATAAGTGCTTCGTCTCGGGAGTACCAATGGGAACCGAGATGTCCTGTTCTCCAAAAGTACGGTTTCCCTTCATTGTTCATCCTGATGAATCGCTTCACCACATCACCCACAGTGATTCCTTTCCACGTTCTGAGTCGGGGAGTGCATGGTAAACCTCTGTTGCCGATGTTGCAGGTGTGCTTGATGACGATGTGCGCTGCTTCAGACCACGTGAACTTTGAAATGAGTTTCTTACCCGCCGCACCGATTTCTTTATCGGTTGGCTTGCGAAGAACCCAGTCCGGAGTGCTTACTTTCGCAAGCTTGTCCTTGGTAAGAAAACCAGTGCGGTACAGAAGCTTGGCGATATCGTAATTGATTGCAGTGCCGAAACCGCGAGATCGGATCGGTATGAAGTACCCATCCTTGGTCAGGCAGATCTTCACTACATCTCCAACGGTCATCAGCTTGCGTCGAAGAAGCTTCTTTCTCGTCCAACGGTTGAGTGTCGGATGGTTGTGGACTGGCAAGATCAGCCAGTCTTTCTGAGCTGATTGTTTTACCATGAGTGTACCTTTTGAGACCAACTTTACGGTTTGCGTAAGATAAGTCAATAACTGAAAGTAGAGATGTGGAGAATAGGAATAGGGGGAGGATATAGATTTCGAGATGAAGTCAGACTCGACTTATATTAACCCAGGAGCCCAGAGTAGGGATGTAGATAAAATTTCGGATCAACCCCTTAAATTCTTAGTTGTTTATAGGGAAGTCCTCCTTAGAGCCAAGCGTCGTAAAAGATATATTGTGCGACGTGGTTCTATAAGAGAGATTGCACTTCCCTCGGCAAATTTGGTCAAACTTCAACAAATAATAATTTTAGTATTTTTCTACTTTTATCCCCTGTTTCTAGCACCCGGACGCCAAAGTTAGACCGCTCTCCTCTGCTTCATCTACTGTATTAAAATAAACTCGATTTTCAGGTTTTATGCGATTTGCCGATTTACAGCCCATTGGATAATATTTCGTCCCGCTTTTAGATGCCAAATATTTGAACTTCGATTCATCGACTTTTAGATTAGAAAGTCTCGGTATTATGATCTCTACGTCATCTTTGGCGCGAACTTGCTCAATTATTGATAGTCTACCTAGCCCAAAAGACGCCGTAGAGGTCAAAATAATTATGGCAATGAGGGCAAGAGATTTTTTGTCGATATTTTTAAACCTATTCATTTACAAAATCTGAACTTATAACATCCTTCAATTCAGTTTTGATATCAATAGTTATTTCTGGCGCGCCAGCGACCCACGCCGCGACTTGGTATGGTTGGAATACTATATGAAGTATGTTTTCGTCGGTCAGATAGAACGTTTCGAAGTTTGACGTGATTGGTGTTGTGCCGTCGGTAAACCATTCAGCGGAATTATCTTTGAGGCTTGCTTTGAGTTTGGTTCTCGAAAGAGTCGAGAGCTCCGATAGATAATTGGATTCTGGCTGGAACAAATCCCCAATGGTTATTGTCTTACCCTGGTCATTGAAATTAAGGCTTCGGAGAACCAAACTGTTGTGTGCCCCACCGGTATATGTCGAGATAGAAAACAAAACCGTCGAGAGATTTTCAGTCTCATAAATTTTGTACGTCGTACTGAATTCATATTTGGAACCATTCTGGAACAGGAAGTCTTTTTCGGACTGTGACATGTCATCTATATTAGTTTCAGACTTGAACTGTGCAAGTTGTGTCTGGACGAAATCCTCGACAATTTCACTAATATCCTTATTTTCAAACGCCGGATACTTGGCGTCAACTTTCAGATACTGGTTAGACTCAGTTATAGCTTTTTCTTCTTCCCCATCAAATATATGGCCGGAACTTTGAGGTACTTCATCTAAAATGGGCGCCACCGGAGTACCTCTATCGTCTTCTACGACCGTATCCTTTTTAGACCCAAAAGCCATAAACCCGATTACCCCCAAAAGCACGATAACCATGACCCAAGGTAGTTTTTTCATAGTCTCATTCTACCATATCGAAGATGGCCGAGTAGGCCATTGCATTTTCCCCCGGAATATCCTATAATGTGGGCTCTTTAAAACGTTTATTCATATACAAATATGGCACATAGAAAAGCCGGCGGAACAGCTAGAAATTTAAGAGATTCAAACCCTAAATACCTAGGGGTAAAGATCGCAGATGGCCAGAAAGCCAATGCGGGCTCTATTATCGTACGACAACGAGGAACTGATTTTATGCCAGGACAGAACACTGATATGGGCAAGGATCACACTATCCACGCTCTCGTTAGTGGCACAGTAAAACTCGGCCGAACTCGCAAAACCGGATTTGATAACCGAACAGTTTCCAAGAAAATAGTTCACATCGTTCCCTCAAAATAATCGCTTAAAATGCAAAAGACCCCGTTTCGGGGTCTTTTGCTATTCTGGCTGGATATCGATTGAAAGAAGCTTGTCAGTATTTTTGATTGGAATATTCAACTTCCCTATCACCTTGATCGGACTGCGTAAATCCAAATCTTTATCATGAAGATTAAAATTTTGTGATTGGAGAGTCGTCACGATATCTTTGAGTGTGACGGACGAAAACAAATGTCCTTCGGCGTTGGCTTTCTTTTTTATAACCAGGGTAAAGCCCTCCAACTTCCCTACCGTTTCTCGAAATTGAGCCGTTCCCTTCTCTATCCCACTAGCTTTCTCGGCAAGCTTTTTCTCGAGGTTTTTGATCATGGTCGGAGTTGCTTCAACGGCGAGTTTCTGTGGAATGAGAAAGTTCATGGCATAGCCACTATTAATCTCTTTGATCTGGTCTTTCTGACCAACCTTTTTGACGTTCTGCAAAAATATGACTTTCATCCGGTTAGTGAAAAATGGCATCGCTCTTAAGGAGCTGTGTCACTTCTAATTAAAATTTATCAAACCCCATCTGCTTTGCTTTCTTTAAATTTCTGAGAATCCTTTAATGCCATTTTCTACTACCGGATTCATTACAGCGATTTTACCGTTTCTATGGCCTTTTGCAACTGGGTATCGGTTTTATCTTTTAGATACTTTGCTTCGTCAAATTCCACCACCACGTCAGGTTTCAAGCCTTGTTTGGAGATAGAAAGTCCTTTCGGAGTGTACCATTTGGCGACCGTCATCTTAAGGGCAGTTTTCCCTTTCATTGGTACCAATTCCTGGACTGAACCTTTGCCGAAAGTTTGGGTTCCGACGAGCTTGGCCACACCATGTTCTTGGAGAGCTCCGGCCATGATCTCGGACGCTGAGGCCGAGCCACCATTTACCAGGATTACCATTTTGTAGGTTCCACTTAGGAAGTGGCCATAGCTTTCGTAAGTCTTGTTGTACTTCTCGTCGCGTGATTGTTCACTTACGATTACTTTACCTTCTGGCAAAAACCAGCTCGTGATGTTAATTGCTGAAGATAGATACCCGCCTGGATTATTACGAAGATCAACTATCAGGTGTTTGGAGTCAGAGTCGCGGAATTCTTCTAGAGCTTTTTCAAACTCACGATTGGAATTTTCGCCGAACTGGAAAAATCTGATTACAAAAACTTTGTCTTTCTCCAGATATTCGGTTTCAATAACCGGAATTTTAATTATCTCTCGAGTAATACTGATGTCTTTAGCCTCAGTTAAACCTTTCCGAGCAATAGTAATGATCACTGTTGTCCCCTTTTCGCCACGGATCTTTTCGACGGCCTGATCAACACTTAGTCCGGCCACAGTTGCGTCATCAATTTTTAGAATTACATCACCGGATTCAATCCCAGCTTTTTCGGCTGGTGAATCTTTGAGTGGTGCAATGACGATAAGGTTATCGTTCTTCATGCCGACTTCCATACCGACACCTGAAAATTCTCCAGATAAATCAATATTTAGATTTTCATTTTCTTTTGGCGGAAGGAATGTGGTGTAGGGATCGTCGAGCGATCCAGCTAAACCATCGATGGCTCCCCAAAGTTTTTCCTCGCTCGTGATTGTTTTTCCGTCCGGGTGTCGAGAGTCGATAATCCGCCAAGCCTCCCAGAATTGTTCCATGTCGATATTTTCCGCAGCCAAATCTGTTGGCACATAAGAAGCCGCGCTGGCGCCGAGGGCGCCGCTTGAAACGATGTTACTTTTGGCCCCCACCCAAAATCCGATTCCAAGGGTTATCGCCAAAGCCAAAACTGAAAGAAATATTTTTCTGGTTTGCATATTAAGATTTTAACATTTAAACTCCTTCTGGTAAAAACGCGCCTTTAGAATAGATGTTGCGCGGATCCCAGATGAGCCAAGAAGTAAGTCCGGCATCATAAGTTGCCTTGATCTGCGCTTGGACCATCTCAGCGGTGTAAGTTGCTCCCAGATTGAAGTCCTGAAGCCACGGACGAATCTTGTCAGGGTCTTCGCCTATCGCCTTTAATTTATTTACCGCTGAATCCATTGTGATCTTGATAACCTCATAAGGTTTTTCAGCTGGATTGCCGTAACCGTTCCAGGTATCAGGAAAATGAGATGGATAGACCATTGGATAGATGAAGTCGACATATGGTGCGGCGCGTTCTAGAACTTGGCCTATACCCAGGTCGTCAGTGTTGGTAGTAACCATACCGAATAAATCTGCGGAGATAGGAATCGGATTTTCAGACTTACGAAATTCTTGATCGATGTGCTTAAAGAAAGATTCCAGAGTGTCAGATTTCGATTTACCTTCACTGTATGGGAAATAAATATCTTTCATGTTACCGTCTGATGGAAAACGAATATAATCAAAGTTTATTTCGTCGAAGCCGACATTGTATGATTCACGAGCGAGAGTCGTTACATAACCCCAGACTTTTTCTGAACCAGCGTCGAACCAGCCTATACCTTTGCGATCACGCCACAAAACATTTTTATCAGAGGCTGTTTTAACCGCCTCCTCGGGCCATTTTTTTATCAAATAAGGATCTTGGAAGGTCGAGATTCTTCCGATAACGTAAATATTTTTTGAATGAAGCTCAGATATCAATTCTCTTATGTCTGAAATACGACTTTCCGAAGAACCAAGCGATGCAAATGGCTCGTTTTCAATCAAAAAAGATACCTTGCCCGTATCGTCTTTGATATCTATTACCACCGCGTTCACTTCTGTTTCATCAATTATTTTTATCACTTTTTGGCGAAGCGATGGGGTCCCAGCAACCCACGAAGTCATATAAATAGCTTTCATTGGCTGCGGAGTCTTGATATGAGTAACACGAACATAATCGTCAGGAAGTTTTATGCTGGCGCCGTCGACAAAAGAGTCTTCGGCTTTGACGTTTTGGACTTGGTCTTTGTACGGCGCGTAAAAATAAATTCCCACCACAACAAAAATGCCGATGGCGACGATTGTTATGTGATGTTTCCCTGGCATTTTAAATATGGAAATTATTTTCTTCGATTTTTGGTGAATCTTTCTTTACGATCTTGAAACCGTTCGTTTCTTCATTCTGAGCGATTGGTCGGAAGCTTGGCTCACGATGAACTGGTGCTTGAGATTTTCTGGTCGGCGTAGCGACTGGCTTCGTCTCCTTACTTCTCCTTTCAAAGTAAATTCCGTAAGCAAAAATAATGACTATCAGTCCGAGAACGAAGAAAGTTATCTGCTCCATCAAGTTTGTCAGTCCCAAATGCGGCAAAACAATCATCAATATCGCAATCAAAAAAAGTATCTTTTCTCGGCTCATGATTTCGGAATTCGCTATCTTTTAATACCCTTAGTATAGCGCCGAAAGGACAAAAACGTGAACCTGTGGGAAACTTTTAGGAAATTATGACGACGAACTCACCTCGGACTTTGTCCGGATTGGATTTGAAATAGTTTAGGACTTCGGTCGCCGATCCCTCGACGATTTCTTCAAAAAGTTTTGTCAGTTCTCGAGCCAGGACGACCTTCTTCGTCTCCGGTAGGTGTTTGTTTAGCGACTCAAGAGTCTTTTCGATACGATGAGGTGATTCGTAGAAGACAGAAGTTCGTTCGCTTACAGAGATTTCTTTAAAGATTGTTTCCCTGCCCTTCTTGTGCGGCAGGAATCCGTAGAACGTAAATTGTGGGCTTGGGATTCCAGAGATCGATAGCGCGGCAGTCAGAGCCGAGGCTCCAGGAATTGCAATAACTTTAACGTCTGGTAATTCTTTTTTAATAATTTGGATGAGCATTACCCCGGGATCAGAAATGGTCGGTGTGCCGGCGTCCGAGACCAGGGCTAGATTTTTTCCTTCACGTAAAAGTTCGATAATTTTGTCATGTTTTTGGATCGTGCTGTTGGCGTGGTAGCTCATGGTAGCAGCCTCGATTTCATAGTGTTTTAGGAGGTGTTTGGTCACTCTGGTGTCCTCACAGAGCACCAAATCTACGCTTTTAAGCGTTTCTATGGCTCGGATGGTCATATCCCCCAGATTTCCGATAGGAGTGGCTATAACGTATAAAATGCCGTTTTTCATAAAGTTTATAGTACTTGACTTTTAAAGGTTTGTCTAGTATAAATACAAAAAAAGAAAACCTCAGATGAAGAACTTCTTTCAATTCCTAGCGACACTTCTTTCTCTCGCAGGGACGTTCGTTTGCCTCCTTGGTCTCATTGAACACGACCAATACATCCTAATCGTAGGAATCTGGTCGTTGGTCAGTGGCATAGCCATTAAGGTGATTTATGACACCAAGGACTAGAACATCCGCCGAAAGCAGGAAAGCCCGGTCACCCGGGCTTTTTTCGCTACCAATTTTATCTCCTCCACTTCTTCCCAATATTGATTCGGTTTAATTCTTTTTCCATGAGACCTTGGAATTTCGCAAAGTCGACATCAGCAACATCCATTTCCATTTTCATTGCAAGCTTGGCTCGTTCGTATGCATCCTCCGCGCGAGCGACGTCGATGTCATGTGCGAGCTCTCCGCGCTCAGCGAGTATTACGATAGTGTTACCCTCGCGAATTTCAAGCACTCCACCAGAGACGGCAAAGCCGAGCGTCACGCCGTCTTTCAAAATATGCGCCTCGCCGGTCTTGATTGGTGTGATTAGTGGGATGTGGTTGGGCAGAACCGTGATTTCGCCGTCCATTGTCGGGATAGTGATAGACGTTACGCCAAAAGAGTCGTAAACGACTTTGTCCGGTGTCACAATTTTAATTTCTAAAGTCTTGTCGGCCATTTCTTATTTTTCTTTTAGCGCAGCTTTCTCGACATCTTCAATCGTACCTTTCATATAGAAGGACTGTTCCCCTATCGAGTCATGCTTGCCTTCCAAAATTTCTTTGAAGCCTTTGATCGTTTCTTTGAGTGGAACATAAGTTCCTGGCGCACCAGTAAACTGTTCGGCGACAAAGAATGGCTGGGACAGGAATTTCTGAATCTTTCGTGCGCGAGAAACTGTTTGTTTGTCATCATCAGAAAGTTCATCCATTCCGAGAATGGCGATGATATCTTGGAGGTCTTTGTAGCGCTGGAGAACTTTCTGGACATTTCTAGCAACTTCGTAATGCTCAGCGCCAATGATGTTGGGATCGAGAATTGTCGAGCTGGAGTCCAGGGGATCAACAGCCGGATAAATTCCAAGCTCAGAAAGCGGACGTGAGAGAACGACAGTTGAGTCGAGGTGAGCGAACGTCGCCGCTGGAGCTGGGTCAGTAAGGTCGTCCGCTGGCACGAACACCGCCTGAACGGACGTGATCGAGCCTTTGTCTGTTGATGTAATTCGTTCTTGGAGATTTCCCATTTCTGATGCGAGTGTTGGCTGATATCCCACCGCTGATGGAATACGTCCGAGGAGTGCGGAAACTTCCGAGCCGGCCTGTGTGAAGCGGAAGATGTTGTCGATAAATAGGAGCAAGTCACGGCCTTCTTCGTCGCGGAAATATTCGGCCATGGCGAGAGCTGACAAAGCCACACGAGCACGAGCGCCAGGTGATTCGTTCATCTGACCGAACACAAGCGAAGTTTTATCGAGAACGCCAGACTCTTCCATTTCTCGGTAGAGGTCGTTACCTTCGCGGCTTCGTTCTCCGACACCCGCGAATATCGAGTATCCTCCGTGCTCGGAAGCAATGTTGTGAATGAGTTCCTGGATGACGACAGTCTTACCGACTCCGGCGCCGCCAAAGAGTCCAACCTTTCCGCCTTTTAGGAACGGACAGATGAGGTCGATAACTTTGATACCAGTTTCTAGGATTTCAGTTTTTTGGGACTGCTCTTTAAATGTTGGAGCTTCTCGGTGGATTGGATAACGCTTTTTTGTCTTTGGATCGGCTTTTTCATCGATTGCGTTACCAGTGACATCAAACATGCGGCCGAGAACTTCTGGACCGACAGGAACGGAAATTGGACCACCGGTCGCAGCGACTTCTTGGCCACGGAAGAGTCCGTCAGTTGTATCCATGGCAATGGTACGGACTTCGTTAAGGCCCAAGTGCTGTGAGACTTCGAGGACGAGCTTTTTGCCTTCCCTTGCAACCTCAAGAGCGTCGTAGATTTTTGGGAGATCCTTTCCCTCGAAACTTACGTCGACGACTGGTCCCATTATTTTTGTTATTTTTCCTGTGTTCATAAATGATTTCTAATACTGATAATGTTAACTTAAGGCAGCTGCACCTCCGACAATTTCTGAAATCTCTTGGGTGATGGCGGATTGGCGGGCTTGGTTATAAAAGAGGGTCAGGTCATCAAGGATTTCGCCGGCATTGTCGTTCGCGTTTTTCATCGCAAACATTCGGGCAGAGTGTTCAGAAGCGACCGATTCGACGAACGAATGATAAATGGCGGTGGCGATAATTTGCGGGATAATTTGGGCTAAAACTTCCCCTTCACTTGGTTCAAATTTGTAATCAACCAGCTTTTCTTCTTTGAACGTTCCGGCTTCTTCTTCGAGCAAGACGTTTTTGTAAACTTCCGGCGCGACGGGGAGAAGTTGCATTAGATATGGCTTGTAAGTTGTGGCGTTTTTAAATTCAGTAAAAAGGATGGAGACTTTGACGTATTCACCGCTTAGATATTTTTCGACAATCATGTCACGGATTACTAGAAATTCATCGGACGAGCTTTTCTCGGAGAAAGTGATGAAACTTGCTACGATGTTGAGCTTATTTCGGCGAGCTGACTTTTCTGATTGCTTACCGAGGGTTATGCAGTCGATATTTTCAGATTTATTTTTTGTATACAAAGACAAAGCTTTGGAAATATTTGTGTTGTAGGATCCGGCTAAGCCTTTGTTCGATGAGATAACGATGACAAGTTCGCGACCCTCTAGGGCTTCGCGCGCCAAAAGCGGATGTGTGATCTCTGGCATGGCGGCAATATGAGAAACGAGCTCGAGGGCGTATTTGGAATATGCGCGTCCACGGTTGGCCATCTCAGTTCCCTTTTTCATTTTCGCGACCGATACCATCTCCATTGTTTTGGTGATTTTCTTGATATTCCCGATCGATTTCATTTTTTGCCTAATGGCTTTGGTATCTGCTCCCATAAATTATTTTTTCTTTGTATTACTCTTCTTGAAACTTTCTAGTGCCTTTGTGAGTTCGGCTTTGATGTCGTCATTCCAATCATTTTTAATGGATTCTAAAAGTTTGGCCTGAGACGATTTCATATATTGATGAAGTTCTTTTTCAACGCTCGAAATTTCTGACACTTCGTAGGCATCGAATAATCCGGAGTTGATAGCGACAATCGAGACAACCTGCATCGCGACTGGAAGCGGTGAATATTGTCCTTGTTTGAGAAGTTCCGTCACTCTCTTACCACGCTCAATGACTTTTTTCGTCTCTGGATCGAGGTCTGAGTCAAACTGGGCGAAAGATTCAAGTTCGCGATACTGTGCCATGGCAAGTTTCAATGTTCCAGCGTTTTTCTTCATGGATTTTATCTGAGCTGATCCACCGACTCGCGACACTGATAGTCCGGCGTTGATTGCAGGACGAACACCCTTGAAGAAGAGACTTGTTTCGAGGAAAATCTGTCCGTCCGTAATCGAAATAACGTTTGTCGGAATATAACCAGACACGTCACCGCCCTGAGTTTCGATGATTGGAAGCGCGGTGATTGATCCGCCGCCTGACTTTTCATTTCTGCGGCAAGCGCGTTCGAGAAGTCTTGAGTGCAAATAGAAAACGTCTCCCGGATACGCCTCGCGGCCCGGCGGACGTCGAAGCAAAAGTGAGATTTCACGATATGCGACGGCATGTTTAGAAAGATCATCGTAAACGATGAGAACGTCTTGGCCCTTGTCCATAAAATATTCGGCAATGGCGACTCCGGTATAAGGCGCTAGATAAAGCATGGCTGGAGAGTCGGACGCTGGCGCAGAAACAACGATAGTGTAATCCATCGCTCCGGCTTCAGCTAGTCGCGATACGAGTCGAGCGACTTTGGACTGTTTCTGGCCGATGGCGACGTATATGCAGATAATGTTTTCACCTGCCTGGTTCAAAATTGTATCGATAGCAATTGCGGTTTTACCGGTCTGACGATCGCCGATAATAAGTTCACGCTGACCGCGGCCGATTGGAATCATGGCATCTATTGCTTTTATACCGGTTTGAAGTGGTTGGTTAACTGGCTCACGAGTCATAACACCCGGAGCTACCTTTTCTACCAAAACTTTCTTTTCTGTTTTGATATCTCCCTTGCCATCGATAGCAACACCGAGAGCGTTGACCACACGACCGACTATCCCCTTACCTATTGGAATAGAAAGGATTTCTTTGGTCCTCGTGACTGACTCACCCTCTTTGACGCCCTTGAATTCGCCCAAGATAATGGCTCCAATGAAATCTTCTTCGAGGTTGAGAGCAAGGCCGGTGGCGCCAGATTCAAACGAAAGAAGCTCCGAGGCTTGAGCCGTCGGAAGTCCGGCTATGCGCGCAATACCATCTGAAACAGAAACAACCGTTCCGACTTCTTCGGAAGAAACTTTCAGAGACACCCCTTCAATTTTTGATTTTAGACTAGCAACTAATTGATCAACTTCTTTCATATTATTTCATTAAGTTAGCTCGGAGCTCTTTTAAATAATTTTTGACACTTCCATCAAACACCCGACCCCTGTAATTTACCCTGAACCCTCCGATAAGTGATTCGTCCACTTCTACTTTACTCTGGTCGGACTTTTGCTTGTCGATGAATTTTTCAATAAGTTTGATCGTAGCGTCTTTCGTTTCGTGAGAGACTCGAATCAGCGCAGTGTTTTTTCTATCAACTTCGACCGACATCCTCTCTAGATTTTTTATGACATTTGGCACAAGGGCTGTTAGACGGTTTTTAGTAACAAAGGCTTTAAAATTTTTTATCAAAGGCTCTACTTCCGCACCTTCTTCGAGCGATGATATCAGAGCGTTGGCTAGTTGTTTTGAAGCAACTAGCATAATTATTTGATTAATCCACCAATAATGTCTTCGGTTTTTTTCGGATTTATTTTTTCCTTCAAAACATTTTCGATGCCAGAAATAATTAAGTCAACGGACTTTTTCTTGATCTCGTTCTTCTGGTGTTCTCGAAGAATCTCGATTTCTTTGATGGCCGACTCTCTCATTTTGCGCGCCTCAGCCTCAGCCTCAATCTTGGCTGATTCAACGATAGCCTCCTTCTTTGATTCGGCTTCGAGTAACAACCCTTTCGACTCCTGGTGGCCCTCGCCGATGATGCGTTCTTTTTCGTGATTGGCCATCATGAGAGCCGTTTTGGCTTTTTCAGCGTCGTCGAGTCCAGTTTGGATTTTCTCTCGGCGTTCTTTGATAGCCGCGCCCAATTTCTTGAAAACGACATTTCGAAGAAGGTAATAAATAATTAGGAAGTTAACCAGGTTCGCAAGCGCGACTTTCCAATCAAAACCAAGTTTTCCCAAAACATCCATAATTAATATTTATTTAGACAATGAAAAATGCGACCAACGCGTAAATAGCTGTTGATTCACAGATGGCCATTCCGACGATCATCTTGGAAAAGATAGAATCACTTACGCTCGGGTTTCTACCGATAGCTTCCAGTGCCTTTCCTGCCACAATTCCTTCTCCGATCGCTGTTCCAAGCATGGATAGGATAATTAGCCCTTTCGCAATGTATTTTGCTGCTTCTGCTTCCATAATATTTTTTATTAATTAATAACTTATAAACTAACTTTGTTTACCGGGTTCTGGGCCGGCAGCCTGCATATAAAACACCGTGATCAATGAACCAAAAACTATGGTCTGGATAAGAGACCCTAGGAGCCCAAAGGCTATCCAGAAGGATGGTAACACGAAAGCGAATATTCCTATCAGGATTGTTGTCATCACCTCTCCGGCATACAGGTTGCCAAAGAGACGAAGTGAGATTGATATTACCTTTGCAAACTCTCCTACAATATCAAGACAAGCAATCAGTATTGTAACGAAAATGTAGATCGGACTCAAGGCCCCCATTTTAAGATCTTTTCTGAGCTGTTTTATCGGTATGAATTTACCGAGGTGGCCCCAAATACCAAAATCTTTAATCGAAATGATATGGAGAACCACAATCGAGCCAAAGGCTAGGCCAAATGTGGTGTTGAAGTCCCCTGTCGCCGTTCTAAAAAGCGATTCTCCGTCAAACGTGATGCTCGATAGTCCCGGAACCATACCGAGGTAATTTGAAACTCCTACGAATATGAATATCGAAGCTATGATTGGGAAAACCCGGTTGACGTGATAGTCACTACCTGCGATGGTTCGGATTTGTGCGGCAACAGCTTCGTACACTATCTCAAAAAAGGCCTGTGCTTTTGTCGGAACGAGACTTTTGTTCCTAAAAAGAAAATATGAAAAAATTAGAACGATGAGAATTATAAGCAGTATAAAAATTGTGGAATTGGCCACAGGAAAATTGCCGATATTAAAAATCGTTGACGGTCCGACGGTAGATATATCTCTTTTAAAACTTAAAATTCCCTCCATAAAAATTATTGCCCATTTTCTCTGATCTTCTTAAACTCCTGATTTATTTTCTTGTTCTTTCGAAGTATAAGTATCCAAGAAAACACGATAGCGAGAAGCAGGAGTATGAGAGTTATCGTCTTGCCCGTTTCAAATTTGTTGTCTAGAAATTTCCCTAGAAATAACGCGCCAAAGGCCGGGATAGCCAGAATCGGAATATTTAGAAGAGATGCGCGAAAAACCTTATCAGTGATCTTCTGATATTCAGGGGTATGTTTAAAGTTTTTTTCTTGTTCTTTTTCTTCCATAAAACGCAAAAAGCCCAGACAAGAGCTTGTAGTATTATACACTAAAAAATAATTCCAAACTCCAGGGGGTGCGCGTGGTAGGAATCGAACCTACGACCTCTGTCTTATCAGGACAGCGTTCTACCACTGAACTACACGCGCAATGTGCTGTAATATACCAGAAGATTGCCGAGAATTCAATAACGTGTAAGATTCTAGCATCTATGGAAAAAGAAATAGCCTGGCTTCTAGAGGATAAATACGCCGGTATAAAAACTGAAGAATTTGAAACCGATCTATCTCTACTCAAATCGGGAGTGCCTCTGGCGTACGTCATCGGTTGGACGCCCTTTCTCAATACAAAAATATGGCTTGATTCGAGACCCCTAATCCCCCGCCCCGAAACGGAATATTGGGTGGAAAAGGCTACTTCAGAATTAAAGTCGAAAAATATTCGCGAACCAAAAGTTCTCGATCTCTGCGCTGGCTCTGGATGTATCGGTGTTGCTGTGTTGAAAGCAATTCCAGAAGCAGTTGTCGACTTTGTTGAAATAGATAAAATTCATCACAAAACTATCTATAAAAATATTTTAGAGAACGAAATTGATTTGAATCGGACAAATATATTTGGAGGAGATCTTTTTGAAAATATTACAGAGAAATACGACATGATTCTCACCAATCCGCCGTACATCGATCCGAAGCTTTCCGAGAGGATCCAGAATAGCGTAAAAACTCACGAACCAGAGATTGCTCTCTTCGGAGGAACAGACGGCATGGAAATCATCGAAAAAATAATTCTCGAAGCACCAAAACATTTAAATCCAGGAGGAATTCTATATATAGAACACGAACCAGAACAAACTGAGAAAATTAAATCTTTGTCACCAAACATAGAAGCCCTGAAAGATCAGTTTGGGGTGGAAAGATATTCAAAAATTTCTTTCTAAAAATTTTATTCGTCGTCCCCTTCTGCTTCTCCGACTGCACCGTTTTCCATCCTTTCGGCGACAGTATCCAGGACATTTTCAATAGCCCCATTTAAGATAAGCGGAATATTTGACCAAGATTCCTTGATACGGTGATCCGTAATACGGTCTTGGGGGAAATTATATGTACGAATTTTCTCTGAACGGTCTCCTGTACCAATTTGCGCTGAACGATCGGCTGAATACTTCCGAGCCTCTTCCTCGTCTTTCATTTGCTGAAGACGTGATTTTAGTAGAGTCATGGCGCGCTCGCGGTTGGCTAACTGACTGCGCTCCACTGTCGAACGCACATCAATACCCGTTGGTTTGTGAATAATGCGAACTGCGGATTCAACCTTGTTGACGTTTTGGCCTCCAGCGCCACCAGCGCGGGAAGTTTCAACTTCTAGATCTGAGTCCGGAATAATAATTGTCGTTTTCTTGAAAAGCGGCAGGATGGCTACTGAGGCCGTCGAGGTGTGAATCCTCCCCTGTTTTTCGGTCGCTGGAATTCGCTGAACGCGATGAACACCGGTTTCAAATCGTAGACGTTTGTAAACATCCTTACCATGAATCTCAAAAGATGCTTCTTTATAGCCACCGATATCGTTTATAGACTCATAATCTTTCTTCCAAGTCCAACCGACTTTGTCACAGTATCTTTGGTACATCTCGGCCAATTGTCTGGCAAAAAGCGCAGCTTCGTCTCCACCAGCTCCTGCTCGAACTTCTAGCACGACTTCGTTTGGAAATTTCTCTTCTTCTTTTTCGGCCTTTAGAATTCTCTCGATTTGTTCCTCGATTACCGCTCGTTCCCGAGCAAGACGCCTCAGTTCTTCTTCGGCTAGCTCTTTCATGCTCGGATCATTCGAGAGCATATCATTAGCTTCTTTTTCGGCAGCCGAAAGAGTGTCTAGTTGGGTTCCCAGATAGGCCGTCTTGTAGTTACTTTTTATTTCTTCGAGCGAATATTTCATGGCTTTATTTTACCAAAACAAAAACGCTTCCCATAAGCGCTTTTGTTTTAGAGTATTTATTTGACCTTCTTACCACCAGCGGCAGCTCGCTTTTTGAACTTGTCGACACGACCGGCAGTGTCGAGAACGGTCTCCTTTCCTGTGTAAAACGGATGAGAAGCAGAAGAAATTTCAACTTTGTAGAGGTCGTATTCTTTGCCGTCTTCCCACTTACCTTTTTCGGTTGTCGCGATGACTGAACCAATCAAAAACTGGGCGCCATTAGAGACGTCTTCGAAAATAACTTTTCTGTAGTTTTGCGGATGAATGTCTTTTTTCATAGAAGCGATATTAGCATAAAGATTACGTACAATCAAGACCCTATTCAGCAGATTGAATGATATCGATATCTTTCTGAATTTGGGTTGCCAAACTCATTACGGCGTTACCATAAAAGGCATTTTTAACTCCGACGGCATCACAAGAACGGCCAGAATAATATCGACAAGCGGCGTTTTTCTCGGCAGTAAAGGTTTGAGCCTTGGCACCGAGATCGCTAACGTAAATGGCATTGGCCATGATGGCATCGCCGGGATTCCATGGATCAGGAGTACTTTTGCCCACTGCTGCCCCAATTCGAGTGGCTAGCATTTTCCATGTCGAAGGAATGAACTGGGCTGGCCCCATAGCTCCACCGTAACCCGGAACACCAAGAATCGGACAAGAGACGCGAGTCTGGAGTGGGTCTCGGCCTAATTCTTTTAGAACCGTTTGAAGGGTTGGAAGATCTCGAGTCGGATGGATTCCGTTGGAAAAAACTGTTCCAGAATTTACTCCTTTGGTTTGACCACTTGAAAGATCGGTAATAACACAAGAACCCACATTGGCTCCTAGGTTAGATTCTTGTTTTAGAATCGCCAAAATAAACGCTGGCCTTACTCCGGTTTTTTCACCAGCAATCTTAGCGTATTCGTAAGCGTCGCCGAAAGGAATTGCCCCCTGATCTCGAAGTCGAAAGAGTGCAGCGCGAACAGTAGCAGCCTTGGCCTTTCGATCGGCCAGAACTTTCTGATATTCGGCTTCTTTATTTTTACTAATGTTTAGTAAAACTTTTTGATCCTTCTGGCTCTTCTCTACGAGAGATTTTTGACGTTCGATTTCAGCTTTTGCGTCAATCTGTTCGTTCTGTTTAATCTCGAGTTCTTGTTTAACCTCCTCGGTCTTCTTTTTGTCTGTCTTGATACCGTCCACAGACTCTTTCACCGACTTTTTCACAGACGCATAAGTATCAACGTCAGAATAGAAGTCTGAAATGCTTTTTGCCGTCAGAACTGCGTTTATAAAACTAACATTATCAATTTCGTTTGTCCGACGTATGAGTTGGGCTAGAGATTCTCTACCTTTATCAATATGAGTATTTAAGACCCCGATTGTCTCGTTCTTGGACTTAATATCGTTTCCGAGTGTCTTGATGACTGTATTTTTCTGATTTATACGCTTTTTGGCAGCGTCGATATTGGCCTGAAGAGTGGTAATTTCATTTTGAAGAGTCTTTGACTTAGTTTTCTGACCATCAAGGACGACTTGCTGAGCGGCAATTTCCTTTTCACACTCAGCTAGAATAATCTTCAGTTCGGCATCGGATTTACCCTCGATGTTTCCGTCGCAGGCCGCCGCTTCAACACGAAGTCCCCCCAAAACAGACAAAAGCATTAACCCCGAAAGGATAATGCTTTTGCTTGCGATATTTTTTTTATTTTTTAAAAAAAAGTTCATACCTTTTTCTTTTTTAAGCCTCAGTAAAATTTTTATTTTCTGACTGTCTGGCGAGGCTAGGTTGGAGGGAAGAAAAGAAAGAATTTTGCCGAAGTGACCACTTCTATTTCGCTTCTTCGCCCGATACCTCTTCTTCTTTCTTGCCCTTAGCCTCTACCTCGATAGTTGAAAGGTCAACTGGAGCAACCTCGACTTCTTCTTTGGCCACAGTAATTGAGGCAACCACCGCTTCCATATCTTCTAGGACCTTAACTCCTTCTGGGAATTTAATATCCTTTAGGGTGATGTGAGATTCTTCTGTTTCTAAACTAGAGACATCGATGGTAACAGAGTGAGGAATTTTGCTTGGCAGGGCTGAAACTTTAACTTCGTGCATAACTTTGACTAAAATTCCACCAGCCTTGACGGCTGGAGCCTCCCCAACGAATTCGAAAGGTACGTCCACCTCAATTTCTTTAGTCATGTCGACTGATAGGAAATCTACGTGAATGGCTCGGTTTGTGATTGGATCGTACTGAACTTCGTGAATAAGGGCGTCAAATGAACCAGACGGAGTATCGAGTTTGATCGTGCTCGTTTCGCCAGCTTCTCGGAAGACCTTTATAAAATCAATAGAATTTACGACGAGAGACGTCGCGTCCTTCTTAAATCCATAAAAAACAGCCGGGATTTCACCGTTTTCTCTTATAAGGTGGGTCTTGGTCGCGTTATCGCGTAATTTAGCATTCAGTGTTGTCATACGGCAGGATTATATAGAAAAGACGACCAAAACGCAAGACAGGGCAATAATTAGTACTGTCGACATGACCTTTTCAGCTTTATGAAGTTTTATGTTTTCTTCGTGGTTCATAGAATTTTCTCCCTACATAAACTTAGACGGATCAGAGAAAATTTTATTACAATAAGTGAGGATGCGGGAGTAAAATAATTGCTCACGATATTCGAAAGATGTTGCAAGACAAGAGCATGACGGCTTGTCTTGGAAAAGTTTTATTTTTTCGGACGAATTATGTGATTTGAAAAGTCTTCAAGGGTTGCGCCAACTTTTTTCTTCGGGTTAAACATCTTGTGTGGATCGACGATGTCTTTGAATTCTCGGAAAATTTGAACGATCTTTTGCCCAAACATTATTTCAACGAAAGGCGTGCGGACAAGCCCGTCGTTATGCTCGGCGGTCATTGAGCCACCATATTTTCGAACGAGCGGATAAATTTTATTGGAGATTTCAACAATATAATCCTTGGTTTTTGAATCATTAAAATCCATCAAAGGTATAACGTGCAAATTACCATTACCTAAGTGTCCCGCAATCGTATAGAGAATGTTGTGTTCGTCTAGAACGGCCGTAAGTTCTGGCCAATACTCGGGCAATTTATCAACCGGTACAACAATGTCGTCAATAAACGGCGCTGTACGAAGACCCTTTGAGTGATCTGAAAGTAATTTGAAACTATCGCGTCGGATGGCAAAATATTTGTCGCGCTCTTGTGGAGTTTTTGTTAATCGAGTTCTCAAATGGAATCTGGCAATCTTGTCTTGAGCCACTCGCGCTTCCCTGGCAATTCCAGAGGTGTCGTTTGAGACAAATTCAGCCAAAATAATAATTTTGGGCATACCGCCAGATAGCACCATGAGGAATTCTGGTAAGAATTGCCAAGCGTATTTGATCGAACCCCAAACACCCTTTTCTTTTAAAAAGCTTTTGAAAAATTTTACAGCAAACTTAAGCGTGTGATCGTCGTAGATTTCTAGAGTTTCGATATCATTTTCGAGTAATGCCTTGGTCAAAGCCGGAATAGTTTTTAAATCTTTCAAAAAAACGACAAGAAGGGTCGAATCGGTCTCTCTCTCAACTAGTTTGTAAGTAATTTCGGTGATAATCCCGGTTGTTCCCTGGGCACCGACGAACATCGGTATTGGATTGAAAATTTCATTACCAACATCCCACACATCCCAAAGCATGTAGCCTGAAGAGTTCTTGGTCGTCTTGGGCTTGGCGGCGCGGATTTCATCGAGATTTCTCTTGATCAGTTCCCAAGTTTTTTGATAAATCTCGGCCAAGCGATTCTTCTCCAAAATTATGGCTTCGAGTGCGGCACGCGATAGTGGCTCAATTACGTATTCTTCCCCGTCGTCCAAAACAACTTTGAGAGATTTTACAAAATCTTTGTTCTGACCGTATTTGAGAGTCTTCTCCCCCGCCCCGTTGTTCGCGACCATTCCGCCAATTGTGGCGAGTTCCCGTGAGGCTGGATAACAAGGCATGATTAGACCCCCTTTCAGGGTTTCTTTTTCAAAATCTCGATAGAAAGTTCCGGGCAATGCTCGTGCCAGGCCGCTTATTTCAAAATCATGTCCTGTCGGAGACTTTTGTTTGCCAAGTTTTTGTTTCTTTATTTCCAAAACGCCGCCCATGTATCGCGACGTGTCCATAATAATAGAATCATTTAGCGGTCCGCCAGTCATGTCTGTGCCAGCACCGCGAGGAGTCAAAGAAAGATAAACGTAGCCTTCCTCTTCCCTTTTTTTATTTAAAAACTTAACAAGATTTTTGATATCCTCCGCGTCTTTTGGGAAAACAACAAGTTCAGGTTTAACTTCAAAAATACTGTAGTCGTGACTATAGCGCTCTAAAGTATCCGAAGAATCTTCGACATCGCCCTTGAAGAAAGTTTTGATTTCGTTCTTGAGCATTTAAAATTTACGATTTTTAAGCTCGATAAGTTTTTTTGCAATGTCGTGCTCTTCTGGACCGTCGAAGCCTTCATTGACTAACATCCGTTCAAGCGTGGTAATTTTAATGGCGTTATCTGTTTCTGGATTATCGTCAAAAGTAATATTGTCAATATTGTAGGGGGTAATACGAAACGTTGGCCCCATTTCAGTTTCCGACTCTTGTTGCATTTGACGTCGGAGTTCTTCCGGGTTACTTGGCTCCTTTGGCACAATTTTTAAGTGTGGATTTTTACCAGGTTGTTGTTCGCTCATAAGCATAAGTATAGCAAACAGACTCATTTAGTCTAAAAAACCGAAGGACCAACCCGAGAGTTGGTCCTTTGGCGGTCACGAAGACCAATTTCCACGCCCGGGACTATTTTCGACGGTCTCGTGGCAGATCGCCCAGGATGTTACTGAAGTCGGTCCTACCGGAACCTTGGAATTTGTGCGAGCCTTTCTCCTGCGGCCCCATCCCTTTGCCCTTGTTGGAAGATCGGAACTGTTTGCTGTTGCGCTTATTCCTTTCTCCGCCCCTGAAACCGAATGTCTTGCCCATGGTTGGTTAGTGGTTTTGGTGGTCTTTACGCGTTTAAAGAACAGGAAAATAGTGTACTGCTGAAATCCGAGCGTGTCAATTGGTTTTGGAGCAAGGTTTCTTTGCTATAAGAGCATCGCATATTCTCGCTCGCCCGTATATTTCCGTCGCTTGGATATTATGCAGAGATATTGCCTTGCAGACATCCTTGCTAGGAAATATAATAATTCTATGAAAAAACTAGATTTTTTGGCTGTCGGAGATATTACAATTGATGCTTTTATCGAACTTGAGGATGCAAATGTACATTGCGATATCAATGATGCGAACTGTACGATTAGCATGAAATTCGCCGACAAGATCCCTTACAAAGATGTCACGGTGGTAAACGCTGTTGGCAATAGTCCGAATGCCGCGACTTCTGCCGCGCGACTCGGACTTTCTTCGGCCCTGGTTGCGAGTGTTGGAAATGACCAGAACGGCAAGGATTGTCTCGAAACCTTACGAGGAAATAACATCGATACATCTTTTGTCCAAACTGAAGACGGTGTTAAGACGAATTATCACTATGTATTGAAATACGGTGCCGATCGCACGATTCTCGTCAAACATGAACCTTTTACTTGTAAATTCCCAAATCTCGAAACTACGCCTGCTTGGATCTATCTTTCCTCTATCGCGGCCCACACGGAGAAATTTCATGACGAGATCGCAGATTACCTGGAAGCGAATCCGGAAGTGAAATTAACTTTCCAACCGGGAACATTCCAGATGAAACTTGGCACAGAGAGACTCGCGAGAATTTACGCTCGAACTGAAATATTTGTTTGTAATATCGAGGAGTCGCAGAGAATTCTCGATTCCAAAGAAACTGATGTGAAAGTTTTGATGGGCAAGATTCACGAACTAGGTCCAAAAATCGTTTGTATCACAGACGGGCCCAAAGGTGCTTATGCATCAGACGGTACTAACGCCTGGTTCATGCCGATTTACCCTGATCCAAAGCCACCAGTCTCGAGAACAGGTGCTGGAGACGCTTTTGCTTCGACATTTACGAGCGCTTTGGCCCTTGGCAAGTCTCTCGAAGAGGCTCTAACTTGGGCGCCGATCAACTCCATGAACGTAGTACAATATGTAGGAGCTCAAAAAGGACTTTTAACTCGAGAACAATTGGAAGAATACTTAAAAAACGCACCGGAGGATTATAAACCTAGGAAAATATAATATGGGATTTTTTGAAAAATTTAGACCAAAGAATTTTAAGGAGGATAAAAAAATTGATGAACATATAGATTTTGCATCGTTAGAAAAAGAACCTAGTCTAGACGATTACACAGCGAGACTAAATAATGCGGCGGATATTGAAGAGCTTACAGAAAATCCTTTACTAAGTAAAAAACTCGAACATACTGACGACACTCTCTGGAATAAGATAAATAAATTAAAGAAAGAAATAGAAGAAAATCAATATTTGCAAAACAACAAAGATCCTATTTTTACTGCAAAAATCAACAATCTTAGAGACCGAGTTGAAAGACTGGGAAGAAGTTTGGAAAACACCCAAGACTACAAAAGAAGGGACGATATCTACGCTCATCTTTTGAATACAACGCAGAGCCTTTCGAGATTAATCGAAAGAGAAGACAGTGACTCCCAAGAACTAAAGCAAAAAATAGAAGAGCTTACGGACACATTGATTTCGATAGAAACCATTCCTACTTCAAGTCCAAATCTAAACTAACGTCTCTTCAAAACTTCTTTTACGGCGAGTTTGATGTGACTCACATCCATTCCATAATAAGCGATAAGTTCGTCCGGTTTTCCTGATTGGCCGAATTGGTCGTGGACGCCGATGAATTCTATAAAACATGGTTTCGTTGCAGACAGAGCTTCAGCAACAGCACTTCCCATTCCGCCGTGGATTTGGTGTTCCTCCACTGTCACAACTCGGCCGATAGTGCCGATGTACTCAATCATTTTCATATCGAGCGGCTTGATAGTCGCGAGATTCACGACAACAGTTTGAGTTCCTTCTTCTGCCAATTCTTTGGCGGCCACAAGTGCGTTATGAGTTAGCGCGCCAGTTGAGACAATTGCCACGACTGGATCTTTGGACTTCCACATTATTTCGGCTTTGCCTATCTCAAACGGCGTGTTTTTGGTCGTGATGACTGGAGTTTTTTCGCGTCCGAGTCTGATATATACCGGACCATCGTGTTTGGCGGCGGCCAAAGTTGCTTTGCGAGCTTCTTCGGAGTCGCATGGATTAATTACTGTCATGCGAGGAATCATCCGCATGAGGCCGATATCCTCGAGGGCTTGGTGAGTTGCACCGTCAGGGCCAACCGAGACCCCGGCGTGACATCCGACAATTTTCACTGGAACGTTATTGATGGCAATGGTTGTTCTAATCTGTTCGTTGTTCCTGCCTGGTGAAAATGTTGCATACGACATGATGAATGGAATCTTGCCGTAATTCGCCATACCGGAAGCGACGGTTGCGAGGTTTTGCTCGGCTACACCAACTTCGACATATCTTTTCGGAAACTTTTCTTTGAACCAGTGCGCACGAGTAGATTCGGCCAAGTCCGCACACACTGCAACAATCCGCTCATCCATCTCTCCCGCTTCTACCAATCCATGACCAAAACCATCCCTCGTCGGAATCATCTCGACATCTTTCGAGAACACTTTGTCATTTAGTTTTGAGTTTTCATTTATCATTTTCGTGCTACTTACGACTTACTACTTCCTACTTGCTAATCCAAATGTCCTCCTTCTATTTTACCCTTCATTGTTCGCAATTCCTTCAACCATTTCTGTTCCTGTTCTTTGTTTGGCGGAGTTCCATGCCATTTGTAATCGTATTCGATTTCCTTGATGCCTTTACCGGCAATAGTGTGAGCGATGATCACTGTCGGCTTCTCGACGATCGCCTTGGCTTCCTCGACAGCGTCGATGATCGCTTCCATATTGTGCCCATCAATTTCCAAAACATGCCAATTAAACGCTCGCCATTTATCGGCTAATGGCTCGAGAGGCATAATATCTTCCGTCATTCCGTTTATTTGAATATTGTTGCGATCAATTACCACTGTCAGATTCGAAAGTTTATTAGCGCCAGCAAACATAATGCCTTCCCAACTATTTCCGGCATCGAGTTCGCCGTCTGAGATAAAACAATACGTACGGAATTTTTTGCCGTCCATCCTGGCAGCGTAGGCGTACCCGGCTGACTGAGAAATTCCTGAACCCAGTGGCCCAGAAGTATTTTCAAGCCCCGGCAACTTCTCGCGCTCCGGGTGGCCCTGGAGGCGTGAGCCAAATTTTCTAAGTGTCGAGAGTTCTTTGAGCGGAAAATATCCAGCATGCGCCATCGTGGAGTATCTGACAGGCACGATGTGGCCGTTTGAGAGGATGAGTCTGTCACGCTCCGACCATTCAGGATTTTTGGGGTCGTGATTGAGAATATGAAAATAAAACGCCGTGAAAACGTCGGTCATATCCAAGGGCCCAGCTGTGTGTCCTGAGCCGGCGTCCTCGAGCATATCGATAATGCTAGCCCGAATTTCGTTAGCCTTGATCAACAACTTTTTTTCTTTTAAGGGATTTAAATTAGACATTTGAAATTCTTCTTAAATCTTCGATTGCCACTTCTGGAGCATTGGCGCCGAATATTGTGGAACCGGAGACGAGGCGTGTTGCGCCGGCAAGTGCCAGTTCTCGGGCAGTATCTAGATTTACGCCTCCGTCGATACTAATTATAGCATCGGGCTTCATTTCTCGAATGTTTCGAGCCTGATCAAGAACTCTCGGATCAAATGGTTGTCCTTGATAGCCAATATTTCCTATTCCCATAAGCTGGACGAAGTTTGCTCGCATGATCAAATCCCGAGAATCAACCAAATTGTCAGTAGTCAAAAAAGCAATTCCCCACTCTATTCCCAATCTTTCAATCTCTTCCAAGAATAATTCCCTATTATCGATTGAATTGGCATGAATGATGAGCCGACTCGCACCAAGCTTCACGTATTTTTTCAAATCAGTTTCTGGAGTTCGAACCATCAAATCAAATTCATATTTCACCTTGTCAGAAAACGGTAAACGGATTTCCCCGTCCATAAGTTCACGAATGCTTTGCTTGTCTTTATCAAAAAACGGCCAAGATTTGGCTTCAACAAACTCTCCATCCATCAAATCTAATTGAACACCGGAGACAAAATTACTAACACGTTCGACGTGTTCTCCAATATCAGCAAAACTCTTCGGCATGATGGCCGGGATTATTTCCATGAATTTATTATAGCATTTTAGAGACCTTGGTCTGCGAGACTATTGGATTCTAGACGAGCCAAGAAAACAAGTTGGGCTTCTTTGAACTTGTCCGGATTTCCGGCCCATGTGACCAGTGCATCGTTTTGCAAGGCTCGAGAATAAGAGAAAGCGATCTGCCACGGCAATGGTTCCAGTTTGGCGATTTCACGCAGATTATTTGTCGCCTCGTCTGGAGTTTGTCCGCCCGAGAGAAATACCACGCCCGCAACGTCTCTTGGAACGTTAGCTACGAGAGTTTCGGTCGTAAACTTGGCGACGGTTTTGGCATCAGCCCGAATCGGCGCCTTGCTTCCTGAGATGACCATGCTCGTTTTGAGTATCAAACCTTTTGGATTAACAAAATGTTTTGTTAGTTCTTCGAATAAAACTTTGAGCACTCGCTCTATTACCATCTTTGACTTTTCGATACTATGTTCGCCATCAAGCATTACTTCTGGTTCTACCATCGGTACAATTCCTTCATCTTGGCAGCATTTGGCATAACGAGCGAGTATTTCGCAGTTTTCTCGTATGGCAATATCGGTCGGAATACCAGAACCGATTTTAAAAGCCGCGCGCCACTTGGCGAACGAGGCACCCATGGATTTGTATTCGGCCAATCTTCCCGGTAAACCGTTTAGTCCCTGAGTCACAGTTTCTTCGGGAGAACCCGGTAATTCAACGAGACCTTCATCAACCTTGATCCCAACCAAAATTCCCTTTTTCTCCAAATATTTTGGAAATGGGATACCTTTCTTTGTCGATTGTCGAATTGTCTCATCATAGAGAATAACGCCGGTGATGAAGTGTTCGAGATCAGGGGTAGTGATCAATAATTCACGCCACGTCTGACGCGCTTCTTCGGTTTCAGGAATTCCTAACGCCGAAAAACGCGCATTGCACGTGTGATTGCTCTCATCAGCAGCCAAAATTCCTTTCTTTGGCTCGACAAGACGATTGGCGATTGTGTGTAGCCTCTGTAGGTCCATAAATTAATTATCCAATTTCAAAATTCGTCTTTTGTGTCTTTCATCGCCAGAAAATTTCGTCTCGAGGAATAAATCAACGACTTTTTTCGCCTCATCTAGAGATATAAATCTGGCGCCGAGTGAGAGAATATTTGCATCATTATGTTCACGAGCAAGTTTTATAATTTCTTCATTGCCCCCATAGTAAACCGCCGCCCGGACACCAAAAAGTCTGTTGGCTTCTATCGCTTCGCCTGTACCAGAGCCGCCGAGGACAATCCCAAAATCCGCCTCACCCCCAGTTACAGCTTCGGCGACAAGCGCGACAAAATCTGGGTAATCGTCAGTTGGATCCATGTGGTCTGGTCCTTTGTCTGTAACAACATGACCCATCAATTCCAAATGACTCACCAAAACTTTTTTCATTTCAAATCCGGCATGATCGGACGCGATGTAGATTTTCATATTATTTTCTCCTTCTCAAAATTAATCTATCCAACACAAGCGTGAGCAAAATCCACCACCAGGAAAACCCGATAAAGCCGAGAAGTTTTAAGATAACGAATAATACTGTGAACATATTATTTTGCG
>JBPOJJ010000009.1:0-16001 GCA_052033715.1 Patescibacteria group bacterium | reverse complement strand
TCGTTGTGTCCCTTATCCTGGATATCTTGAAGAACGACGAAGGCCAGGTCTCCATGAGACAAGACCAAGCTTTTAGAAGTTGGAACTGGAAAGTGAGAAGGTACAAAAGCGCCCCGTATTCTCGGGGCGCTTTTCTTTTTGCTGCATGTGTGGTAAAAATTGTGGAAACCAGAACCAACCACCAGCCATGTTGAAATACGAAGCTCTCATTATCTCCGCTCCTTCTGGGGCCGGTAAGGGAACAACAGTAAGGGAACTGATGCGGTTGTATCCCGATCAGTTTTCCTTCTCGGTTTCCGCTACCACTCGTAAGAAAAGGCCCGACGAGGTCTTTGGGGAAGACTACTACTTCATCAGCCAAGAGGATTTCCAGGAGCGTATCCACCACGATGAATTCGTCGAGTGGCAAGAGGTCTATCCTGGGAGTAAGTTGTTCTATGGCACCCTCAAGTCCGAAATCGAGAGGATCAAGAGCGAGGGCAAGACTTGCTTGTTCGAGATCGGTGTCGTTGGGGGCCAGAACCTGAAGAGGGCCTTTGGCGACAGGGCTCTCTCAGTGATGATCGTGCCCAAAACGATCGAACTTCTCGCTGCCAACCTAAAGGCGCGTGAAATAGGCAACACCCAGACCAACATCGAAGAGCGAATTGCCAAAGCGCCTTCGGAAATTGCTCAGGCGCACAACTTCGACCTCGTACTCGAGAACACTTACAGATGGGAAGACTTTCCAGCTTTCGTGGCCCGAATCTCGGGTAGGCTTGGTCTCCCTGTATCCGTATGACGCAGTTCTTCACCGCTAACGCGGAAGCCCCACTCCTTGTAGGAGGGGGCTTTTGCTTTCAATTGACAGTAGGTCAAAATTCCTATAAATTTGTCGAGGATTGCAAAGCCTGGGATTTCCTGGGCTTTAAAAATTGAAATAAAAACCAAAACCCCCTACGAATGGGACACACAAACATGGATGTTCTCCTTGGCGCCCAGTGGGGCGATGAGGGAAAAGGCAAAGTCATTGACGTGAGGGCGCCGCGTTACGACGTGATCGCCCGCTTTCAAGGTGGACCAAACGCTGGTCACACCCTTGTCTTCGAAGGACACAAATATGTGCTGCATACAATTCCGAGCGGTATCTTCCGCGAAGGTACCGTGAACTTGGTGGGCAATGGCGTGGTGGTGGATCCAGTGATTTTCATGAAGGAAGTGAAGATGTTGGAAGCCGCCGGCGTGGACGTACATGAAGTATTACTTCTGTCACGTCGCGCGCACTTGATATTGCCAAACCACCGCGCACTCGATGCTGCAAGTGAAGCAGAAAAGGGGACTGCCAAGATCGGCAGTACCCTGAAGGGCATAGGTCCAGCCTACATGGATAAGACCGGACGTAACGGTCTGCGGTTAGGCGACCTTTCCTTCACTGACTTCGACAAGCGTTATGCAACGCTTGTTCGGAAACATGAACGATTGCTCTCGCTTTATGGTCAAACTGGCGTAACCCACGAGGTTGCCCAAGAATGGCTGGACGCGGTGGAGCAATTGCGTGAATTCAAGATGGTGGACTGCGAGCATTATCTGAGCGACGCCATGAACAACGGCAAGCGAGTGCTTGCCGAAGGCGCCCAGGGCACACTGCTTGATATCGACTTTGGGACTTATCCCTTTGTCACGAGCAGCAACACGATATCTGCTGGAGCTTGCACCGGACTCGGTGTTCCTCCAAACAGGATCGGGAATGTTACTGGCATCTTCAAGGCGTACTGCACACGAGTTGGCAGCGGTCCGTTCCCGACGGAATTGGAAGACAAAGTCGGCGAGCAGATCCGTCAGAAAGGCAACGAGTTCGGCAGCACCACAGGACGTCCGCGTCGTTGTGGTTGGCTTGATCTCCCGGCGCTTCGTTATGCGGTAATGGTGAATGGTATCACCGAGCTCGCGATGATGAAGGCCGATGTCTTGAGTGGACATGACCACGTGAAGGTTTGCACTCACTACCGTGTCGATGGCAAACTCACAGATCGAATGCCTTACGATATCACAACCGGCGTCGAGCCTATGTACACGGTACTGCCTGGATGGGGTGAGTTGGGAACGGGTCATGACTTGCCGTCCCAGATCAAGACCTATATCCATCTCATACAAGATGCGGTCGGAGTTCCCGTGACCATGGTTTCTACGGGCCCTGACCGCAAAGAGGTAATCCAGTGTGTCGCGGGCGGAGCGCTCCTGCATATGGGTGTTTAGATCTCCAGCCGACACAAGCACCTTCAACTACCGACTCTTGCAAAGCCCCCGGATGATTCCGGGGGCTTCTGCGTTTCCACTTTTGGGGTTGCGGACAGGACTTCGGTGTGTTATTGTGTGGGTCAACTCCACTTTCCATGTTAGTCAAACAGTCATCCACCACGAACACGGAAGCCAGTTCTTACAAGCATACGATCAACGAGCGTACCCCTTTCTCTGAGGAGGCGCTGGAGAAGCTCACCCTTATCCGGGTGGAAAAGGACCATGCATGCTATATGTGTCCAAAGGGCAACATCTTCCAGGTCCAACGGACGAAAGAGGGTACGCACCTCGTTACGTACAGCTGATTTCGGCGTAAGCCGAAGCTACTAAGGGCCGAAGGATCGTCAGATTCTTCGGCCCTTCGCCATTATATTTTTACTTTCTAATTTTACGCATCAAAACTATCTTTGTATCTTTCGACGTATTCTCCAGTTTCAGTGTTCACGATTATTTTGTCTCCAGCTTCGACGAATAGGGGAACGTCGAGCTTGGCGCCGTTTTCCAAAGTCACGATTTTGTTTCCGCCAGTCGCTGTATCGCCTTTGATCGACGGAGGAGCGTCTTTGACTTCGAAGGCCATTTTGACTGGGAGTTCGACAGCGATGATCTGTTCTTCGTCATCATCGTTGGTAAAGATGCTTGCCGTTGCTTCAACATTTTCTCGTAGGAATTTCAATTGATCTCCAATCAGGTCAGGAGAGAGAAACATGCGGTCGGCAGGATTCTTCGGATCGACGAAGCAAAGCTCATCCTTTTTCTGGAAGAGGAACTTGATGGTTCGCTTGCCCATGTCGGCTTCTTCGACTTTGTCCGAAACGTGAAATGTCGTCTCGACCATTCTTCCAGAAATGAGGTTTTTTAGTTTGGTCGCATTCACCGGTTTTCGCTGTTGCTTCCTGAAAACGTGGGCGCCCACTACAAGCCAAGGCTCGCCTTCGTACATAATGACTTTGTTTTGGCGGATTTCGCTGTAAGTTAACATGTCCCGTATTCTAGCTTATTTTGGGAAAAAGGGAAGTGGCTAAATCGAATACTGGTTTTAATCTTGCGTATATGTATAATTTCAAAAAAGCTCATCTATGGGACACCTAAGGCCTTGGTACGAGACCACACTAATCGTCGGTAAGTCAAAAGACCAAACCGGCAGAACGCCTGTTACAGAGTATCGCCGGACAGGCGAAAATACTGAGGTATTTCACGGACACCTTCTCGACTCTGATGAGGATAGAGAGGCAATAAAACGTGTTAATGCTTCGGTTGAAGAAGCCCATCGTGCAGAACGTCCTGGAGTAATCTAGGGCTTTCTCTTTTGGAGGAAAACTAGTAGATTGAACGAATGGAAAAAGTTTTAAAACTTTACAAAAATCTGGGCGAAACGCCTCTCGCATGCCTCGAGCGTTTTCGGGCTTCCAATCCAGAATACGCGAACGAGAAAATGACATACGCCGGACGGCTGGATCCAATGGCTGAGGGACTTTTGATTGCGCTCGTGGGAGAGGAATGCAAGAAAAAAGACGAATATCTTGGTCTCGACAAAGAATACATTTTCGAAGTTCTGCTCGGCATCCAATCCGACACCTACGACATCCTCGGAATTCCACAAGAAAACTATTCTAACGTTCGTACGAATGTAGGAATAGATTTGGAAAAGTTTTTGGGAAAGAGAATTCAGGAATATCCGGCGTATTCGTCGCGAACTTTTCAACTGGCTCGTGATGGAATAGATTTTGAACCACCGACAAAGGAAATTGAAATTTTTAGTATTGAAATGTTGGAGGAAAGAGAAATCGAAAAAGAAATTCTGCGGAAAGAAATTTTAGAAAGAATAGACTTAGTCAAAGGCGATTTTCGCCAGGACGAAATCCGAGAGTCTTGGAAAAACATTTTAGAAAATGCTCCAGAGAAATTCCAAATCGCAAAATTCAAAATTAATTGCTCGTCTGGAACATACGTGCGAAGCATTACCAATGAACTCGGCGGACTCGCATATTCAATTCATAGAACGAGGGTGGGGGAATACAGAACTTAGAACCTTTGATTTCTTTGGCTGCTTTTAATGTTTTTACATCCAAGCTCCTAGTATAAGCGCGAAGGCGACGAAGAGGACGAGGTTGTATCCGGCCGAGATGAGGAATCCTTTCCAGGCCCACGCGCGAGGACGCGCGCTCCACATCCATTGACCAGCGACTGTTGGCAGGACGAATCCGAACCAAATCCAGAAGGCATTCGAAATAGGTGACATGACCTGAATTGCGCCGACGATGTAATACCAGAGCACCCAAACCTGCAACAGCACCAAGACAAACTGCGTAATATAAAGCTGCCACATCTTCTTCTGAATCTCAGCCATTTTTTCTTTTGGCATATTTGGATCCCCGCCGATGGCCTTCATGTAAGTATTTCCAAACATGGCTTTACTGTGCCAAATCATGCCGACGACCATGGCTGCAACTCCACAAACAATTATCGCTAACCAATTTACTTCGATCATAAATTTTTTGTTAACTTTTAATACTTTAATTTTACCACCAAAAGCAAAAGGCCCCGAGTGGGGCCTTTTGCTAAATTGTGGAGGTGACGGTATTGAAACCGCGTGCAATTAATTTTTCACATAAGGTCTACATGTGTAGGATGTTTTTTGTGTTAAGCCTAAGCCCTATAGAACAACCAAAACAGACAGAAGCCGAGCTCTAAATTTTCGTCACGTGGGCGAGCAGGCCACATGCTTATTCCGAATTTATTATGCCGCGAAATCCTTATCGGAAGTCAAGATTCGCGACACCAGCCCTGGCTTACGCGAAAGCTGGAGTAAGGCCAAAAGCTTTCGCAAACGGGCTTACTATTCCTTTAGATTTTGCATCTAAGGGTTTGTGGGCTATTTACGAGTTCCCACAGCTCGACATGCGTTATATGAAAGGTATCAATTGTCGAAACTAGCACCCCCGTTTTAGAGACTTCAAATAGAAATCTACAAAAGGGGAGAGCCGTTTACTCACCTGAAAATTCCTGGAATTTTTGGTGAGTTTAGTTTTTCAATCGACGGCCCAGATCTCTTTCAATGTCCTTTTTCTTTATACTAAGACGGTGGTCAAATTTTTTCTTACCACGCGCCAAAGCAATTTCAAGCTTAATTTTCTTGCCATTATTATACATTGAAAGTGGCACTACTGTCAAGTTAGATTGTTTCATTTTTTGGGCGAGTTCGGCAATCTCTTTCTTCGATAAGAGCAGTTTCCTGGTCTGATTCGGATCGAAGCCGTCCGGGGTGTTTTTTGGCTGGTAGGCGGGGATATGAGCCGCGACCAAGAAGGCCTCGCCGTCTTTGATAGAGACATAGGATTCACTTATAGAGCCCTCGTGATTCTTTAGAGATTTGACCTCAAATCCGCGCAGGGAAATTCCCGCTTCGTATTTCTCAACGATTTCGTAACTAAGCCCAAATTTCTTATTTTTTAGCAATATTTCTATCTTTCCCGGCATAGGTTTTTATTGTATAATGGCGGGACGTTTTATCCAAAACCCTAAAAAATATGGAAATTTTGAAAGACAACAAGAAAAATAAAAACAAGAACAAAAAAGATTCGGGCTTCATGTCGAAGCTTTGGAGTGTTTTCCTGATTTTGCTTACAATCATGGCGATTTTTTCGCTATTTTCTTCTGACAAGCCGAAGTCTGAGAGCGTATCCCTCTCAGTGTTGTCGGAGAAGATCAAAGAGGGTGGTGTCAGAAATATTCTTGTAGAGGGTGAAAAGCTCCACATCACTTTAAACGATGAGGCGGGGACCGTGCTCGAATCAAAAAAGGAACTGGAAGCATCTCTTACTGAAACTTTATCGAACTATGGTGTGTCAGCCGAAGACTTGAGTCGATCAAATATCGAAATCAAAAACGAATCCGGATTTTTATTCTGGCTTGGTAATTTGTTGCCATTCTTAATCCCGGTAATTTTCATTTTGCTTTTCTTCTGGTTTCTCTCGCGACAAGCCAAGGGTGCCGGCATGCAAGCATTTTCTTTCGGGCAGTCAAAAGCCAAACTCACTGATCCGGACGACAAGAACAATCGTGTAACTTTCAAAGATGTGGCTGGTGTGCGTGAAGCCAAAACCGAACTCGAAGAAATTGTCGACTTCTTGAAGAATCCGAAAAAGTTTATCGATATCGGCGCTTCAATTCCAAAAGGCGTTTTGCTAGAGGGTGCACCGGGAACAGGTAAAACTTTGCTCGCGCGGGCAGTGGCGGGGGAAGCGAACGTGCCTTTTTTCCACCTCTCTGGTTCTGACTTTGTTGAGATGTTTGTCGGTGTTGGTGCATCACGCGTCAGGGACCTTTTTAAAATGGCGAAGAAGGCTGCACCAGCCATTGTGTTTATAGATGAGATTGATGCTGTGGGACGAAAGCGCGGAAGTGGCTTTGGTGGGGGAAATGACGAGCGCGAACAAACATTGAACCAGATACTTACAGAAATGGACGGCTTCGAACAGAACCAGAAAGTGATTGTTATGGCAGCGACGAACCGTTCTGACGTCCTCGATCCAGCACTTTTGCGTCCGGGAAGATTTGATCGTCGGGTGATGGTAGATTTGCCTGATAGACGTGATCGTGAAGAAATTTTGAAAATTCACTCGAGGAAAAAACCTCTGGAAACCGACATCGATTTGAAGGTTGTGGCCGAACGCACCCCAGGATTTTCTGGTGCTGACTTGGCGTCGCTTATGAACGAGGCTGCTATCCGTGCTGCACGAGCAGATCGCAAAAAAGTTATCCAAGAAGACGTCTTGAGCTCGATCGAGAAAGTCCTCATCGGTCCAGAGAGAAAGAGTCACTTGCTTACTCCGAAAGAAAAGAAAATTACGGCGTATCACGAAGCTGGTCACGCGCTTGTCGCCTCTGTTCTGCCTGATGCTGATCCGGTACACAAGGTTACGATTGTTTCGCGTGGACGCGCCGGTGGTTTCACCATGAAGCTTCCACTCGAAGAACGTAAACTCCAGACCAGGAAAGAATTCTTGGACGATATCGCAATGTCACTTGGCGGATATGTGGCCGAGAAATTGATTTTCGGCGACGTGACGACTGGGCCATCATCGGATTTGCAAGTTTCAACGAGACTTGCACGAGCGATGGTCACGAAGTGGGGAATGTCTGACGCCATTGGTCCGATCGCGCTTGAAGGACACGATAGCGAAGTCATGTTTGGACGCGGATTTGGCGAGAAAGAATATTCTGACCAAATGAACATGACGATCGACTCTGAAGTCAAAAAAATCATTGATGATAGTCTCAAAGTTGCCGAAAAAGTCTTGGGCGAGAAGCGTGAAGTGCTTGACGCTATTGCGAATGCTCTCATCGAGAAGGAAACTTTGGAACAGAAAGAATACAACGAACTTATTAAAAAATTCGGCATCGAACCAAAGGTTCTACCTGACAACAAAAAGTCCGGCGACCCGAAGCCAGAAATGACGGATGTCGAGAAGAAAGACCTGAAGAAATAGTGGCTTGAAAACGCCTCATTAAAAATGCATAATGGGGCGACCAACCACCCTTAGCTCAGTTGGTTAGAGCATCGAGCTTATACCTCGAGGGTCCCACGTTCGAGTCGTGGAGGGTGGACATTATGAAAGAACAACTTGGAGGAGGCGCAAAAATAGAAACCCTGGAAGATAAATTAAATCTTTTAAAGAGAGATTTAGCTAATCTTGTGGGCGGATCCCACGAAGACTACATAATTGATTTTTCTGAAGACGCGGTAAGGTTTGTTTCAGATAGGGCGTTTATGGACACTATCCAAAGAGATTCAAGAAATATATTATTTCATCTAGAGAATCAAAAACATCTTTATAAAAACGTAAGAATCGAAGAAGGGCTTATTGTGGCTGACCTAGTTAGTCCAATTGAAAAAATTACAAAAATAAAAGTAAAAATAGAGAAAGCCAGAGTTTAATTTTTACTCGAAATGAATTTTCTTTTCTCGTTTTAGGAATTCGGTTTCTAGGGTAGGGAATTTGGGCAGGAGATTTTTGGCGATTATTTCCTGTGCTTCTTTGCGCGCCGCTTCAACCATTTTCATATTCTTGATTGCCTCCATACCGAGGTCGGTCACGCCCCATTGTTTCATGCCGGCGAGATCACCGGAACCGCGAAGTTTAAGATCTAGTTCTGATAATTCAAATCCATTTTTGGCAGTTTTCAAAGCCTTCAATCTATCGACACTTTTCTTACTCTCACTATTTGGCATGACGAAACAATACGCCTGATGGTTCGAACGAATAACACGTCCTCGTAGTTGATGTAATTGCGCCAAACCAAATCTTTCTGCGCCTTCGATGATGATGAGCGTTGCGTTTGGGACGTTTACGCCGACTTCGATGACGGATGTAGCGCAGAGGATGTCGATCTTGCCGAGAGAAAATTCTTCCATGATTGATTCTTTTTCCGACGTAGTCATTTTGCTATGGAGGATGCTGATCGTCTTGTCTGGAAAAACATTTCTTTTTAATCTCTCAGCCTCAGCTTTCACAGACTTGGCTTGCAGTGCGAATTCTTTGTCCGGATCTGGTTCGTCGATGCGGGGACAGATGACGTAGAGCTGTCGACCAGCCGCCATTTCAGTTTTGATAAATGCGTAAGTTTCGTCACGTTTGTCAGGCGTGATTATTTCGGTAATGACTTTTTTTCGGCCCGCCGGCATTTCGTCGAGAAGTGTTAGGTCGAGGTCGCCGTAGATCGTGAGTGCGAGAGTTCGGGGAATAGGTGTCGCCGTCATCGAAAGGAAGTGCGGAGCGAAATCTTCTTTCTTGGCAAGCTTTCCACGCTGTTTCGTGCCGAATCTATGCTGTTCGTCGACAATAGTGAGCGCCAGGTGTTTGAACTTCACGGCTTTGTAAATGAGGGCGTGAGTACCGATGAGGATCGGAATCTCGCCGTTTGCGACCCACTTTAGTAACTGAGCTTTGGAAATATCTGTCCACTGCGTCGCTCCTCCCGAGCTATGCAGTGCACGCATTTGGGCTGTTTTGGATGGGAATTTCTTACAACCTGAGCCGGTAATGAGACCGACTTGAATTCCTGTGTGGGTGAAATATTTGATAAAAGATTCGAAATGTTGATTGGCCAAGATTTCCGTCGGCGCCATATAGGCGACTTGGAGATTGCCAAATGACTTGCCGTCGGGGCGATTTACAATCGTCGCATACGCCGCGGTCGCAGCCACGGCAGTTTTACCAGAGCCAACATCGCCTTCGAGAAGCCGAGACATCGGGTATTCTTTTTGGAAATCTGCGAATACATCATCGATAGCGGATTTTTGTCCGGTGGTCATTTCGAAAGGGAATCGGTTGGTGAAATCCGCAATGTCTTTTTTATCCACTTTGATCTTGAAAGATTTCTTCTCGCGGTTCTCTTCACGTTCGCGAGCTTTCTCGAGCTGAATCATAAACACTTCTTCGAAAGCAAAGCGCTTTCTGGAAGACTCGGCATCCTTTTTGTTCTTCGGCATATGGATCCATACCAGCGCCGTCGAAAGTTTCGGCAAGTGATATTTTTCTAAAATTTCTTCGGGAATATATTCTTCCAAACTTTTTATAATTCCACTTCCGACAATTTTCTGCACGGTGTGATATATCCATTTAGAAGTGATTCCGCGAGTTTCAGGATAAATTGGATATGAAAATTCTTCCTCGCTTTTGCCAGCAAAGAGCGTATTGTGCATGTCGATCGGAAGTCCCGCAGTCGGGGCATATTCGGGATTACTCATCGACATACCGTATTTACTTTCGCTAATTTTACCGGTCAGGGAAATTTTTTGTCCATCATGAAGCATTTTGCCGATATATGCTTGGTTGAACCATGTGACTTTGAGGCGTCCCGAGCCATCGTCGATGATACCCTCAGCCATTGGCATTTTGCTACGAAAAGCTTTTTTGACTTTGAGTTTATTTATCTCACCGTAAACAGTGGCGACGTCACCAACGACGAGATCGCGGATGAGTTTGATCTCGCTTATGTCACTGTAACGAGTAGGGAAGTAGAAAAGTAAATCCTCGATAGTTTGGAGTCCGAGACGAGACAGAGCTTTTTTCTGGTCTGGTGAAAGACGGAAATGGCTCTCAATCTTGTCGGATAAATTCATGCGGAAATTTTACCATAAAAAAGTTGAAGGCCCCCGGGTTGTCCGGCGGCCTTCAAATGATGGTGGTTGTGTGCTTAATGTCGTTGTAGGGCCATCCGTCCTCGGTGGCATTCTCGCCGTGAGTAAGGGTCGCAGTACGATACGCCCACTAGGTTACCTGCGAGGTCGAAGAATTCCTTCACGTGCAGTCCTGCGACCACCTGTTTCTCGCCTAGGGCGTTTCGGACGTCGTCTTCTGGAACGCTGTCGAGGTCTGCGCTGGTCAAATGGTCCAGTAGCGGGGCCAGTACTCTGGTCGAGATTTCCTCGTCCTCTGCACCGGACTTGTCTATCACTTTGCCTTCTGCTGTATTCGTCATGGCGAAATGGGATTTGCAGATGAGTTTACACCCAGCCAGAAAAAAAGCAATCCTTTATCAAGTCAAAAAGTAAAAACCAAAAGGTAAAATTTCTAAATCCCGAGGACTTAAGTGCGCAGACACGCTTCCGCAGGGTGAGGAAATTTTACCTTTTGGTTTTTACTAGACCTCCTTTTTTACTTTTTCGACGAGTTCTTCGAGCGTGAAGTTCGATTTGATGAGGTATTCTTCGGCGCCGAGTTCCATGGCTTTCTTGATATCTTTGTCGTCAGAGAGGTTCGAAAAGACGATGACTGGAGTTTTGCTGTGAGAAGTTTTAAGGTTTTTTAAAATATCAAAGCCCGAGATGTCTGGAAGCATAAGGTCGAGCAATATGCAGTCAAAATGATCCTTGGCGAGTTCGGTCATGGCCGCTTCGCCATTTTTGGCGGTTGTAACATCGAAATCGCTCTTGGTGAGTTTGTTGGCTGCCAATCCCTGAAGGAAAGAGTCGTCTTCTATAATTAAAACTTTTTTCATGTCTATAATTCTACCTGTTTTTAAAATCCGCGCAAACCGTTTATGTGTTAAAATTATCACATGGCTTTCATCATAAATTTCGTTTTACTGGCTACGCTTTTTGTCATGATTGCGATTGGACTTTTGCTCATGAAAAAAGCTCGCGCCGAACACCGTCAGAAAAACCGGCTTGAAAAACTAAATACAAACCTTATAAATATCGACGCCAAGAAAAATGAATTTCTCTCGCTAGCCACTCACCAGTTGCGAAGCCCGCTTACGTCTATCAAGTGGGGCTTGAGTTCGCTCAAAGAAAATTTCTCCAAAGAAACGGTTGATCACCTCCTCGAGACGACCGACGACCTCATTAGTACTGTCAACGACTTGCTCGACATTTCCAAAATAGAGCAAGGAGGCATGGTCATGAAGTTCGAAGAGTTTGACGTGCATGACTTCGTTGGTCGCCTGGTCGAAGAATTTCGCCGGTCAGCCGAGGCCAAAGATCTGAAACTAAGTTTTCATGGCGATAACACCGCGTGTTTTATCGAAGCTGATCAGAATAAGCTTCGGCAAGTTTTCGTTAACCTGATCGATAACGCGATCAAATACACCAAAGAAGGTTCTATTGATATTACTTTCAAAAAATCTGATAAAGATGCCGTTATAGAAGTCAGAGATACTGGTCCGGGAATTTCCAAAGATGAACTCTCACAAATCTTCGACAAATTTTTACGCGGCGCGGCGGGTAAAGCATCTCAGGGCGGTTCAGGACTTGGACTGTATCTGGCCAAGAAAATTGTTCAGGCGCACAAAGGTTCAATAAGTGCTTCTTCGAAAGGTTTAGATAAAGGAAGCTTGTTTACCGTTCACCTTCCGCTTAAATCCTAAATTTACAAATTTACTCCTGTGATATGATGAACTTATGAAGTTTGGGATATTAATCTTCACAATTTTTATAAGTCTCGTCCCGAGACTTTCTTTGGCGCAAACTCCGCCTCAAAACGGACCCGAAAAATATCAATCAGGACAAACTGTAAAAATTCTCATTATCCCAGGACATGACAAGAAATATTCTGGCGCATATTTTCGTGGTGTCAGTGAGCAGGAGATAAACCTGAAACTCGCCGAGAAAATAAAAATTGAGCTTATGCGGGATCCACTTCTTGACGTGACGGTTACTCGTGACGCGAATAGCCTGCCTGCGCAGGCAAGCTATATTCCAGTCATCCAAGAATATTTTGACGAAAACGAGAAATCCATCAATCGTTTTATTGAAACTCGCAAAAAAGAGACAGCTAGACTAAAAGCCGAAGAAGATTTTGATCTCGATGTCCAGGTTCCTCATGCAGACGCGCAGCCGACAGTGGCGTATCAACTCTACGGCGTAAACAAGTGGGCGGGGGAAAACGATTTCGATCTTATTTTAAATATTCACTTCAACGACGACACGGCGCATGCTTCGGGAGCCGTTGGAGATTTTTCCGGGTTTGTGGTTTACGTGCCGGATGAAAATCTTCCGAACCATAAAGACGGCGATATCTTGGGTGCGGCTATTGGCGCGCGGATGAACCAAACTTTCCCAACCAGCAATATGCCGCTCGAAGCAGCCAAGGCCGATCTCGGGGGAGTCATCCCGGATTTTCACTTGATTGCGCTTGGATCCAACAGGACACTCGAAATTCCAAGTGTGCTCGTTGAATATTCTTACATTTACGAACCACACTTGGTGCCAGAGCTTTTTGACCTATCGAGTTTCGTCATGGCTCGAGCTACAACCAGGGGAGTGTACGACTATTTAAACGGTTCGCAGAATTTGAAGAATCTACTTTATTTTTGGGATGCCAAAAGTTTGGCGAAATCAAAGAAACCAACCAATGATGTTTTGGCCCTTCAGTTTGGTTTGAAAGAGCTCGGATTCTTCCCGCCTAAAAGTCTTACGAAGTGTAAGTTTGATGGCCTGCTCGGTCCTTGTACAAACGGCGCCATCAAAAATTTCCAAAGTGCTTACGAGTTGAAAGCCGATGGGGTCGCTGGAGCAAAGACCAAAAAAGTCTTAAACGAAATTTTTTCTACGGGACTTTAGATTGATTCTCTAAAATACCGCTCCATCTTGTCACCGTTTTGGATATTCTCTAGATTGCGAGCGATAGCTGAACGGTTGCTTCTTTCTTTTGTATTTAAAATAACGTGAGTTTCGTTCGTAACTTCTAGATTACCGCGTTTGGACATGTAGAGCGCAAGCCACAGATCATCGGGATTTCGCGAAAGCTCTAATTGTTCTGAAAGTGCCACGCTTTTCTCCAGGATCTCTCGGACGAATTCCTTGTCGCGGCCCCAGAAGGCGAAGCTCGGGCCCCAGATCCATCTCGCCACATTCTCGCGCTCGGCTACACAGCGTCCGCGGTTGTAGAGATTGTTTATCCAGCCGTAGAACGTGCCTTTGAATTTGATCCAGGAACCGACCAGGATGTTTTCGTTGCGGGCCAGAGTTCTGCTCATGACTTCTATCCAGTTTGGTGAGGCTTGAGAATCTCCGTCGAGACACAGAATCATGTCGCCAGAAACATGTTTCAATCCTTCGATACGGGCGTAGACGATGCCTTTTGGTCCTTGGCAGGGGATGATGGTGATGGCGTAACGGCTGGCAATCTCTTCGGTCCGATCGGTCGAGTTGTGGAGGACCAGGACTATCTCGTTTGGCTTCTCGGTCTGGGCCATCAGCGAATAGATGCATTCATCGATGTGGCGTTCTTCGTTATGGGCGATTACCAGAACCGAGGTTTTCATATTTTGATTATAGCCCAAATGCCTTTTGTGGAAAAATCCGGATTTTGGTATAATCTGGGCAGTTTACAAAGAGGTTAATTTAATTTTGATTTTATGAAAATGGACAGACCACCAAAAGTAGAAGCTTTAGAAAAAGATGTTGTTGAATTGGAGGCAGAGAGAACATCTGACCCTCGGGGAGGCGTAACAATTGAGAGAGCAGTCAAAGGTTCTCCATCGGCAAGAGAAGATGCTGATATTATTAAAGCAGATGTTCTTAGGCAAGAAATAGGCGATAAAATGCCAGCAGGAGCAAAAACAGAGTCTGCTCCCATAGATTTCTCGGCCATTGCTTCAAATATTGATTCGATGAGTAAGGCCGAACTAGATAGTCGCGCAAAATGGAAAAAGTTTTTTGATAGCGATGAGGCAGAAAGATTTCAAAATTTACGAAAAGGTTTGAGTAAGATTCGCGGAGCTGAACAGTTTGCCGAGAACTATCAAAGAGCTTTGGATAAGAAGGGCGAAGAACAAGCCATGCGTTATCTTGAGATTATCGGTAGTGGTAAACTTGCAAGAGTTGACGAGAACGGTGAATTTGTCTCAAATTCAGTAGGTACTCGAGATGGGGGAGGGCTCATGGGTCACATCTAAACGTAAATAAAGAGAGAAAATCAAAAATCCCTCGTGAGAGAGGGATTTTTGATTTCTACCTAAAAGATTAGGAGAGATGTTTTGAGACAAGCTTTGTCATCTCAAACATGTTGACTACTTTCTTTCCACCGAAAACGGCTTGGAGATTGGCGTCAGCGTTGATATTTCTCTTGTTCTTAGGGTCTTGAAGATTATTCTTCTTGATGTAAACCCATAGAGCTTTGACGACTTCGGAACGAGGCATTGGACCTTTTCCGACGACGGCTGCTAGTTCAGCAGAGATCGTCATTGGCTTCATAAACGCTGAGTTCGCTTTTTTTGCTGGCATATTTTCGTTAAATAAATTGATAAATTACTAACGCTCCCAATTATACACTATTTTCCCCTAGGGAAAGCAAGGGGGAAGGGGTAAATGGGTAAATCTTGACCGGGAGAGATTTTGGGGGTAGATTAGAGAAAACTCCTTCCGCCATGGTGACCATGATAACCGACTTCGCCGCCTTCGTGATCGACACGATCATGAATCGATGGGTGTTCACAGCGCTCCTGTGCATTTCAGCGGCAGCAGCTGTTGTTTCGCACTACGCCGGATAGACGGCTTCTACCAGCCAGCATGACCTTCGGGTTGTGCTGGCTGGAACTGTTTTAATTAAAGAATTATCTTTTCGAGTCTTCCTGGGCGATTATTTTGTGGGTTTGGGTCATTGGCTTTAGTCTGGCAAATAAAACAAGACCAAGAGATAGCAGCGCTAGATTTTTAATAATGTATTGGCCGATTAGGCTTGGAACCAAAAATCCATCCCAGGCAATATCTGGAAGCATGAATAGAGGCATGATCGTCGTTATGAGATGGAAGCCGATCAACAAGAATGTGATACGTTCAAGTTTCGGTATAAGCGCAAATACTCCTAGTAAAACTTCAAATACTCCGAACCAGACCAAAAACTGTTCCGGCGGAATTGAACTCCAAAATGTAGCCCCTTGCAGTGCCTCTACCAATGGTCCTGCTGGACTTAGTTCAAAAACCTTTAGAATTCCAAACCAGCCATAAATAACAAAAAGCGAGAAACGGGCGAATCCGTTGCTGTATTTTCGGAAAAATAATATTACGCTTCTGTCAAACTGTTCAAGCTGTTTTTTCACACTTATATTGTAACAAAATTTTTTAGGTTGCGAACTTGAATTTCTTTGTGCGGAGGATGTCGTGTTAGAACCAAAGTCGAACAAGACCTGTAAGGTCGGTTGGTTGAATTTCATTATATCAAATCGACGCGTCTCGTGCGCTTCAAAAAGTGACAAAAGTGACAGTACTTTGACTT
>JBPOJJ010000002.1:0-190046 GCA_052033715.1 Patescibacteria group bacterium | reverse complement strand
AACCGCCGACATTAAAATTGACTTGAAAATCTTCATAAGTACCATGAGCCAAAACTTGATTTAGGGAAAATTGTAAATTCTGTTGAGCTTGTCTTTGCAAGCTGATCAAAACCTGCGTCATAACCATTTTGCCAAAAGGATAAGTCAAAGGATTGTTCGAATACCATCCGGTAACAGAGTTTATTTCCTTGCGCGCGATGTCGCCAAAGAATTGTCCCGGATCCTGAATCCACAAAGGACCACCATTACTAAATCCGCTATTAATCCAGTCAACAGTGGAAAGAGTTATTTTGTCCAAAATCTTGTTAACCAGGTCTTTGGTGATTTTCTTTAAACAGTTTTCTCGCAAGTCGTTTGATGGGTCGTTTGTGGGTACGGTCGAGACCGAGGTCGTGCCCGAAATAAGCTCATTGAGTTTCCCAGCAAGATTGGTACAAGCCACAGCTGATCCGGCAGCGCCGCCAAGAAGTCCTCCGGCGTTAAATCCACTTTGAACACTTCCCCCACTACTACCACCTGAAGACTGAGCAAGTGCAGTCTTTGGCGAAAACACAAGAAAAGTTTCACTAAAAAGCGAAATTATCATCAAGGCTGCTCCTATTTTTCCAAATTTCCTTGAGACCATAAACTAAGTGAATTATACACCACTCGCCCTAAAATAATCTGTGAGTCTTGTGGCCGCGAGCTCAATTTCTTCGGAATATTTCTGATAACTCTTGAGCCCAGCAACAGCGGCTAACGGATCGGTTCCAACATTTTTCAAATTAATAAAGACCGCTGAGAGTTTGGTGGCGCTATTAATCATCGCCAAATGTGTTCCGGCAACCGGGTACGGAGCCTCGACTTTTAACAAATCAGTAGAGAGTTTGCCATAAATTTTTATAAGTTCATCTGCATCAGCTTCTGCCGTGATATCTCCAGCAATCAATCTTTCAATCAAACCAAGTTCAGAAATATTAGCAGTGAGATATTCCTGGAAAGCTTTGGTTATAGAGGCTTTATAAGTCCCCGGCAAAACCGCAGCCATCTTGATGTCGGCGAGAGTATACTGGTCTGGAATAGAGAAACCGATAATACTGTTGCTTAAAGATTTCGAAAAATTATCAATGGAAGCGTCAGAGAGGCCTCCCTGCTGACTGGCCAAAGACGCAGTTGATAAAAGTTGTCGAGCAAAAAGCTCCGTTTGATTTAGATTTTCATCCGATGAATCTTCTGAGGTATCTTCCTCTCCTTTAATGTCATCTCGTCTTGAAGAAATTTCATCGAGATCCGAAACTCCGTCGTCATTGGAATCTTTCTTATAAGGATCAGTTCCCCATAAACCTTCTTCCCAATCAAAAACTCCGTCGTCGTCAGAATCTTGTTCGTACGGACTAGGCAGCTCATCGGACGAAGTTACGGAAGCTTCGCCTCCTTTCGCCACAAAAGTTTTCTCGTTGGGAAAAACTCCAGAGATCAAAAACACCAGAACAATGACTCCGACAATGGCGCCAAAGAATTTTGCGAACTTCTTGCTTGGTAAATATTTGTTCATTCAACAAATTAAGGTTAACTATATTCCTTTCGGGATAGATGTGCCGTAAAAATTGGTCTGGGATGTCGGATAAGGATTGGCTTCTACTGCGTTGTATTGCATACACTCCTCTGCGGGCATATATTTACCCAGGATCCAGGCACTTGGTACGATCAATCCGATATTTATTTTCCCAAATGTTTTAGACCACGGCCCAGAACTAGAAGAGCCAACCGGCATTATGGTAAAAGGACTGGCCTCAATATCACTTGAACAGACAACGTTTGTTGGCGTGTGAATTACTGTGACGCGACCTCCGAAAGGCATCCCTAGAGAAATAGCGTAAGCAAAGGTGGGCAGAACTAAAAACAGGGCAACTAAAACTAATATCTTTTTCATAAAGTTAATTATACCTCATTTATTTTTTATTGTTTGGGGAATATTTCTTGAGCCAAAGCGAACATGGCGCCAAGAGACACGTCTTCGGCTCGAATCTTTTCAGGCAGGCCAATTTTTAGAAAAACACCTTTAAAATCAAGACTTTTAGAGAACCCTTGGGACAAATTCTTCATCAGGGTCTTCCTTTTCTGGCCGAAAGCAGTCTTAATTACCTCAAAAAAGTCCTTTTCGGAAATATTTTTGAATTTTTCCTTGGAAATTTTGTCGACCAGGATTATAGCCGAATCAACTTTTGGTGCCGGAGTAAAGTACCTGGCCGCAACTTTGCCAATCATTTTTGGTTCACCGTAGGCTTGGACGGACATCGACAAAATACTTTGCTTGCCGTCACGCGTCACGATTCTCTCGGCCACCTCTTTCTGAACCAAGAGCACCATGAGCTCTGGCTGAATGTCTTCTTCTAAAAACTTCCGGATAATTGCCCCGGTGATGTAATAAGGAATATTGGCGATAATTTTATAATTTTTGAGTTTTAATTTACGAGCGGAAGTTTTAAGTATGTCGGCATGAACCAATTCGAGTTTTCCTTGTTCAATATCTACTGAGAATTTTTCTTGAAGTGTCGGGAGAAGCTCACCGTCAGCCTCGACAGCTACGACTTTCGCACCCGTCTCCAAAAGCTTTTCCGTAAGCGCCCCCCTCCCTGGACCAATTTCCAAAATGGTGTCTTTTGAAGAAATTCTCCCAGCCGCAACAATATCTGATATTGCCTTTGTAGACTTAAGAAAATTTTGTCCAAGAGATTTCTTTGGCATGGTCTCGATTATACACCTCTTTATATTCTCTTCCAGCGGAGCAAAACATCTCAGAAAGATTTTTGGAACGAACCCGCAAAAAACCTCCAAGCGAAGCAAACACCTCTTTTATTTTTCCTACAACATCCCCCGTAGGGTGCGCGCCAACAAAAGCTGGTAATCCTTGGTCTCCCGAGTGCTCGGAGGGAGACTGCGGCGCGCATTTTGAAGGAAAAATAAAAGAGGTGTTTGCGGAGCGCTAATCTAGGTAGAAAACATTCTCGCCAAGCCCGCTCGAACTTCTCTCCTCTCTCCAAACCAATTCTTCTGGCACGTCATAAATAAATGTCGATGGCGATTGTAATTTCGTCTCGCCATAAAGCATGCGCAGCGTCGCATAACTTAGAAAAAGTTTTTTCTTGGCTCGTGTAACAGCCACGTAGAAAAGTCGACGTTCTTCTTCCACGTCGAGATCAGTGTCGTCGGCTCGTGTGTGCGGGAAAAGTTCAGATTCCAAGCCCACGATAAAAACATACTCGAATTCCAGGCCCTTGGAAGCGTGGACGGTCATGAGCTTTACGCCTTTTTTGTTCTTTTCCTTGCGAGCCTGGATGGCCGGATCGAGAGAATCTTGGTCAGAGACAAGCGCTGATTCTTCGAGAAGTTTCTCGATGCCTTCGATACCTACAAGTTCGTCATATTTACTCGCAAAAGTTACAAGCTCTTTGATGTTTTCGAGTCTTTCCAGGTCTTCCTCAAGATTTGATTTCAAGAGTTCTGACTCAATTCCCGAAGCTTTGATCAGGAATTTAATGGTCTCTGACGGTAGATGATTTTCGGCATAATCTTTGATTTTCTCCAGAACTTCATAAAAAGCATTTACTTTCACAAGCGTTTTGGCTGGGAGATCTCCAGACTGCCCGGCAACAATTTTATCAACCGTCGTAGCCCCAATTCCACGTTTCGGATATCCAATCGCTCGCTTCAGGTCCGACATTGAATCACGATTTAGTGACAGTCGCAAATATGAGAGAGTGTCTTTGACTTCTTTGCGATCAAAGAATTTTACGCCAAGGACTTGATACGGAATACTGTAACGAAGCATCGATTCTTCGATGATGCGTGATTGGAAATTGGCGCGATAAAGGACGGCTACATCTTCGGGCTTCGTCCCCTGGTCAATCATCTCAACGATTTTGTCCGCCACGAATTCGGCTTCGATTCGATCGTTGTAGGCTTCGAAAATAGAAATCAATTCTCCGTCTTGATTCTGTGTAAAAAGATTTTTTTCTTTCCTTTGAGTATTTTTCTTGATGATGGCGTTCGCCACGCCTAAAATGTTTTTTGTCGAACGATAATTTTCTTCGAGCAAAACCACTTTGGCTGTCGGATAATCTTCTTCGAAATTCAAAATATTGACGATATCCGCCCCACGCCAGCTATAAATATTTTGATCTGAGTCACCAACAACGCAAATGTTTTTGTATTTCTCGGCGAGCATTTTGGTCAGAAGATACTGAACTTTGTTCGTGTCTTGGTACTCGTCGATGTGAATATAGCGGAAACGCTCTTGGTAGCCTTTCAGGATTTCTGGATTGGCGTCGAAAAGCAAAACTGTTTTTAACAAGAGATCGTCAAAATCAAGCGCCCCCTCTTCGGCCTTTTTCGTCTCGTATTTTCTCCAAATCGCAAGCGTGGTTTGGCCCACATGCGAACGAATTGTCGCGGCAAACTCATCTGGCGAGATAAAATTATTTTTGTTTTTTGAAATGACACTTTTGATAGCGCGCGGAGCCGTCGCTTTCGGATCGATACCAAGTTCTTTCATCGACTCTTTGATAAGTGACATCGAGTCACCGTCGTCGAGAATTGTAAAAAATCGACTTAATCCAACGACGGAAGCGTTTTCTTTTAAAATTTTTACGCCGAGAGAATGAAAGGTACAGATTGTCGGTCGATATCCACCTGGAAGAAAATCCACAAGACTTTCGACTCTTTCTCTCATTTCTTTGGCGGCTTTGTTGGTGAAAGTAACAGCGAGAATTGACTCAGGAGTGACACCAGTCTCGATCAGATACGCAATTCGGTGCGTGATGGTTTTTGTTTTACCTGCTCCAGCACCAGCTACGATCAAAAGCGGTCCGTCTTTGTGCAAAACGGCTTCTTTTTGTCGTTCATTTAGTCCCGAAAGGTAGTCCATGAAAGACTAATATAGCACAGAAACTATTTAACTTTTTCGTAGATAGACAAGTATCGAACTGGACCTCCAGGCACTTGCGTAGCTACTGGCACAGGCGGACGATTCATATTTATTCCTAGATTTTCAGCATTGGCAGATGCCAAAGTTCTGGCAGATCTCTCCGCAACTCCCTGTTTCATACTTTCAGCATAGAAACCGACATGACCGTCTTTGAAGAAGATAACGTTTTTGTCTACCCTTTCGACTCCACCATATTGAGAAGCAAAGTCTTCTTTAAGTAAAATACTATCCGCAGGTATAACATCCCTATTTGTCCTAACGATTTCAGGCTGATCTGTTTCGGTTCCTAAAATTCCTTCGTTAGCAGAAGATCCTGCTTCAGGAGGAGTGATTATAGTTTCGGCGGGCGTTGGAACTCCGCCTGGAGGAACTTCCACCACTGGAGCAGTGTTCTCTATCGGATTAGCATTAAATCCGGAATATTGTGGGGTGAACTGGTATTCGACTTTCTTTTGGATTGCTGTCCAAAGTCTATTGGATTCGCTGTTTAGGAACCGGTATTCATCGCTGCCAGGATTTAGGCTTTTGATCTCCATGATTCGGCGATAATTCAAGTATGTTTCTACCTCTGAGCGTACCGTCAACAGTTTCTTGGTTAACTCAAAACGCTCCGGGGCATGGTGATCTCCTCCGATAAACTGCTCTGGGGTCGCCCGAAATCGCGCAACGTCAGCGACTTGAAGCTTGGGCAAATCAAGCCCTTTTATTTGTCCTTTACTGTCATACAAGAAATCAACTGTGCCTTTTAATTCTTTGGTATCAACATTGAGGCCATCAATATTGGTGTAGCCTTCTACCATTTGTGGACCAGCCGCGGCATCAGTAGCAACTTCGGCTGAGAAAATGTCTCCGCCAGGAACGGCTTCGTGTCGGAAACCGAGACCCTCGAAAGCGTTCTTTGCCTTTTCAAAAGTATATCCTTCCCTCGGAACAGCATTTTCCGCAGCACCAGCCAAATCCTGAGAATTGTCGACAGAGTTAAGTTCCGAAGCACCGCCAGCTAAGCCTTCTCCTGTGTTCCCAGGATTAAGACCTGACGATTGAACAATATTTTGATCAAGATTGTTTGGAACAGTCGGTGCAGCAGCTCTAGCCCCTGAATCAAAGTAATCAAACTTCATATTTTCGGTGGGGTTAGTTATTCCAAGGAATTTTCCATCGGGCAACTTCAAAGAAATGTTTCCATCTGGAAGAGCGAGGAATTTAGTTCCTCTGGGCAAGGCGATACTTTCATCCCTAAACTCTGGTTTGAACATATTCCACTTAATCGCAAGTCTATCAGGATTCGCATCAACAAAACTTTTTAGATTCTCTGGCATGTTTCCACCATATTGGTCTATCAAAGCGCGCTGCAAATCTTTGATCGCGCCAATTGCCCCACGCGCACCAACAAAAGACTCGGCAACGGGCGTTGGTGGTGGAATGACGATTTGATCAGCGCCGTACGGCAAACTATCTGGTCGTGGAATATTTCCAGGGAAATTTACAGATTGACCGGCGGTTGCGGGGGTTGGATTAATAGTACGAACGGCATCTGTTTTATCCAGTGGAACATTTTCTGGATCAAAGCCACCTGACATATATTCGTTGGCCGCGTAAACATGACTCTCAACGTCTCGCCAGGCCGCGGCAACACCCTCTCCTTTGTGTAAAGCAAGATCCATTCCGACATATCCAAGAACAGAAGCTCCCCCGCCAATAAGCGCGCCCCGCTCGAAAGCTTTAATTAATTGTTTCTTTCGTTCAGCTGATTTTTCTTCGTCCTGCAAATATTTCTTATCAAAACGATCGTAAACATCTGATGCAACTTGATCTGGGACAGGTGTGGCCTCCATCAAAACACGATTGGCTTCTTTTATCGCCCTAGTAAATTCATACTGATTAACGAGTTCGTTGCGTCCGCCGCCAAAGTTAACGACTCCGAGATTTTTGATTCGATCTTGAACAATAGCAATTCGCGTCTGAAGAGTCTCGAGAGTTCTTTGTTTGGCATCACCAGTAGCTTTCGCGGCGTGTTCAGTCAGTTGATTTATTTTCTTAGTGTAATTGACAATATCGATTGATTTTTTAACGGTCTTGCCTTTCTCTTCCCCAATATTAATTCCGGCACGTTGATCTTCTTCGAGCTTGCGGAGTTCTGCCCTCTTCCTAAACCAGCTTGTAAATCCACCGGTAACCGCAGCCGCCACAATCCCGCCGCCAAAGACTATCGCATTTTTACCCAACTCTCGGGCACCCATACCAATAGCCATACCGATTTTTCCTTCGAGATATCTATTATTTTTTATGAATTGATTAACTTTACCGACAATACCAGTGTTATGGTTTAGGAACTGACTCATTTCAATCTCAGAATCAACATTATTTATCTCGAGAAGCTTTTCTCCCAACTTCTCTTCTGCCACAGTTTTAGATTCATAAGCAACAAGTGCCTGGCGAGCTTTCTCAAAAGATCTTTGAATCAATTTGTATTGGGCTTTCAAGGCTGGTGTTGCGTGATCAACTGTCCAGTCATACGGAACATCAGCAACCTTGGAAGCCTTGAGGTTGAAATCTTCAATTAATTTTGCGCGCTTAGGATCCTCGTTGGCCTCATGAGCAAGGAATTGCAAAACCATCTGGCCGCCCTCGCCAGGTTCGATTGAAATTCCACGGCGCTCTACAAGAGCTGTGAGATCTTGAAGTCGTTCTTTATATGAACCCAAACCGCCCGCCTTGTTCTCACCATCCATCTTTGATCGAAGCATTGATAGACGGGAACCTTTGGTGAGAGAGCGACCAACACGGCCAAACCAGCCTCCCTTTTTATTAGCTTTATCATTTTCATCGAGCTTGGAAGTAGACTCCCTATCCAAATCGCGATTGGCTTTCTGTTCAAGCTTTTTTATAGTGTATATCTGCTGGTTTTTTGAAAGATTTAAAAATTCTGGAAATTGCTGCAAAATTTCTTCTGGCTTTATCCCAAGTTTTCCTAAGTGGAAACCAACCAGTTCATCAACGCCTTTTTTGGGCGCGCCGGTTGTAGCGACCTCGGTAGAATTAGCTACGGCTGGCAAATTCTTTCCCAAAACTGCTTCTGCCTCAGCTTGAACAGGTTTGGCAACGGCCGCTTCGGGTCGTTCAAATTCTTCTGGATGTGTACCCTGAAGAAATTCTCTAAGCCGTTTAAGCACTTCCGGATGATCGTCTTTAAATCTCTCTTCCGAACTAGTTAGTAATTCATTCTTAAATAATTTCTGAGCAATATTTTCTATCTGCGCAGCTTCATCACTTATTACTTCCGGCTTTCGGCCGAGCTGTTCCTTGGTAATAAGCTTTGGTCGATCTGCTGGATTAACAGTTATCGGAACCACTTCTGGTTTTACAGACTTAGCAGATGGAACAGTTTTTGACTCCCTCAATGCCGCCTTAGATGCCAATTCCGTTTTTAAATCTTCCTTTGGTGCAAGGTCACCCATACCCCGACGAGAGTAATAGTAAGCGGGATCTTTACTCAAAAGCTCGCCGCCATAAACTATTCGTTTTCTTTCTATAGACACGCTGGCTGGTTTAGGAGAATCGGCGTTTGGAAAATTTGCTTTTATTTTTTCACGAAGAGTGGCTTCTTCTAGGGCTCTTTCGGCTTGGTCATTAACCTGAGGTTCGGAATCTTTCACTTCTTCTTCTTGAGGCGATGAGGTCTCTTTTATATCAGAAGAGCCCATTTCGGCATCTAGGATTCTTTTTACCAAATCATTTTTTGAAGCCAGTCTATCTTTTAGAGGTAAAATCTGTGCTGCCCGCTGGAGATCCTGGCGCCCCATTCCCATTAATTCAGTTTTTCTTTTTTCCCTAGAAACTCCGTTTGGTTCCAAGACTTCAAAATTGGCGTCGGTCGCACTGTCTCGAACAACTCTCATTATTCGACGATCAACCGAAGAGGAGCCTGAATCCCGATTTCCTGGAGATTTTGATTCCAATGTCATGCCAAATATTGTAGCACAAAAGCCTTTTAAAATAACCCCACCAGACCACATTTCTTTACTTGTCGTCAAGGTTTCGGGGTTATCCACATTTGCGTTGACTCCCCTTTTTGAATCGGTTAGCATAAGGCAACGGGTAACTTCTGATGTCTCGGGTAAATCCCAAAACATCAGATCCACTACCCAAATTTTTGTTTTATAACTAGACAGAGCGCCAGACCTTGACCCGCCACCTACGTAAGACGAAGATTTCAAATAGGCTTATAAAAAACTCTACACAAGATCCTAACTCTCCTATGCAGCGAATCGGGAGTACGATCAAAAAAACCCTTATTTCTACGCTTTTTAATAAAAGAGCTCTTTTGTCCTTGGCGACCATCGCCCCCGTATTTGCTTTCTTTGTTTTGCCGGTTCTCGGGTATTCTGATCCGGTCAAATCCGGCCGAGAGACTCTCTATTCTCCATCAGCTAATTTTTATAATTCTCAAACCCTAGCCTTGCTCAATTCTAAAGAACGCCCGCTTCCAAAAGGCGGTGTCGGCGGAGTTGACGAAATCCTGACCGAAGACGGTGCGCTTGTGGCTGACGTTAGTCCAATTACAGATGCACATCCTGATGCGATCGACCTAGACGGGCCGAAAGACATTAGTGTCTATACCGTTCGAGATGGAGACACAATTGGAACAATCGCCGAGATGTTTGAAGTCTCACCAAACACCATCCGATGGGCAAACGATATCGATGTCAAAGGCACGATCAAACCTGGCCAGGAACTACTTATCCTTCCTATTTCTGGAGTTAAATACAAAGTAGTTAAAGGCGACACCATACCAGGAATTGCTAAAAAATTCTCTGGTGACGCTCGTGAAATCAGTCTTTTTAACGGCATAGAAGAAGACACTTCTCTTGAGATTGGATCAGAAATCATTATTCCAAACGGTGAAGTTTCTACCCCGACGCCTTCAAAAACGACCAAGCCTGCTTCTGGCTCTACGACATCAAAAGAAACACCCTCTGGATATTATGGAAAACCTACGATAGGTATAAAAACCCAAGGACACCATGACAGATATGGAGCCATAGATATTGGCAACAAAACGGGAACGCCTATCTGGGCAATGGCTGATGGAAAAGTCTTGTCCGCCAAACCAGAAGGTTGGAACGGAGGATATGGAAAAATGGTAATCATTCAACATAACAACGGCACACAAACTCTATATGCCCATCTTTCAAAAGTTGATGTTGTTTCTGGACAAACCGTGAAAAAAGGTCAACAAATTGGTCTTATGGGTTCAACAGGAAGATCTACTGGTCCACATCTTCATATAGAAATCCGTACAGGTAAAACTGGCTTGAGCGGAATATCCATTCTAGAAAAGATGTATTAGCGCTCCGCAAAACATAGTTTTATAAAATTATGTTTTGCTACGCTTTGTAGTAGATTTTGCTGTAAATATTCTAGGTGTTAAAATAAATTTATGGATACAAATATTTTCAAATCAAAGTTACAGGAAGAACGCGCAACTATTGAACAAGAGTTGTCAGGACTTGGTATAAAAGATCCCGCAACCGGTGATTGGGGTGCTGTTGGAGAAGAGGGCGGCGAAGAAGCCGATCCAAACAATATGGGTGATCGTGATGAAGATTTCGCAACTCGTGCTAACACTTTGGCGGAACTAGAGCTAAGGTTAAAAGATATCAATGATGCTTTGGGAAAAATAGAAAGAAACGACGGAAGTTATGGCAAATGCGAGTCTTCGGGCGAGATGATAGAAGAAGATCGCCTGATGGCCAACCCCGCCGCCAGGACCTGCAAACAACACATGGGATAAATTTATAAAATGACCTCCAAACAGAAAAAAGGCATCTGGTTCCTCGTAATCGGTTTTGTCTTTCCCGCGACGGCAGTTGATTTTCTTACGTATCAAATAGTTGAATCGGGTTCTTCTCTAGGAACAATTATCTTTGTCGTCCTTCGAGCAATAAAATTATTTTTGGTTGTTCAGGGCCTAATACTAATATTCTCTGAAAAACAAAAGAAAGACTCGGTATTAAATCCGGAGACAAATCAAAATAAACTGATGGATAAAAAATCTCTGCAAAAGGGGGAAATTGCAATCTCTATTATTCTCATTTTACTTATCATTATTTTTTCCTTTACCGCGGGACGCTCTAATGCGGCCGGGAGATTCAATGATTGGAATTTCGCTTTCTTGCCTTACGCACTTTTATTTTTTCCTCTCTCGATTATAAGTTTGGTTTTGGCTGGTAATTTTCTTCTAAGAAAGAAAATTCATATGCTATCTGTTCTACTTCTTATCTTTGGTTTCTACGCTTTTCCGTTTCTTTCTTTACGCATCGTCGAAAAATATATCTCTCCTTTATACTATCAACAAACCAGCCTAGAACACGCAATAGAGAAACAACAAGAAAAAGAAGAGTACGAGGCTAGTGCAGATCACGCATATAAATTAGTTGAAGAATATTTTAAAGTTCCAAGAAAAGTATTACATGTATATGAAGGTCATGGTGAAAGCAACCCTGCGATGTTTTTATTTCTAGAGCAGGGCGTTGTCGTCACACCTCAAATGTATGAGATTACCAAAGTGCCTGAATTTATTCAGTGGGCAAAGACAAATCTTATCGATAAATACGTAACTGTAGAAATTCCAGAATGGGCAAAAAGCAGAAGATTATTTTATACTTGCGACACAGGAGGACTTTCAACAGTTATTGATTGGAGGAGAAAATATAATCTACCTGAAGACAATAATAGTTTTTGTAGCCCTATTGAAGCAGAGATATTTTTAAATGGTAAGCCTTTAGACGAATCCTTCGACATTTACCCATACAACTAAACACAATATCTTGTGTTACAATCAGACCACGACCTAGAGTCCCTCTTTTACCTAATGTCTTTCTCAAGAGTCTACTCTGCTCAAATAAATATTTTGGATGGCCAGCTCATTACAGTTGAGACAGATATTTCACGTGGCCTGCATAATTTCGCTATTGTTGGATTGGCCGACAAAGCGGTTGACGAAGCTCGCGACCGAGTTGGTTCAGCTATAAAAAATTCCGGTCTCAAATCTCCGAAGCAATCCAATCAAAAAATCGTCGTCTCCCTATCGCCCGCTAATGTGAAAAAAGAGGGCTCATATTTTGATCTCGCTATCGCTCTTGGTTACATGCTCTCAAACGATGAAATAAAGTTTGACCCCGAAGGTAAAATTTTCCTCGGAGAATTGGCCCTTAACGGCGAGCTTAAAGCGGTCAAAGGAATACTGTCACTTGTAAAATCTGCTAAAGATCTAGGTTTCGAAGAAATTTTCTTACCTGAGCCAAATGCCAGAGAGGCTGCGTTAATTGAAGGAATCACGATCTACCCAGTCAAGAATTTAATCCAGGTTGTGGAACATTTGGACGACAAAAAAGATTTCTATTTAGAATGCCAAAGCCCCACGGAAATTGTTTATGAGGAACCGAAACATGCAATCGACTTTTCCGACGTGCGCGGTCAAGAACTCGCTAAGCGCGGAATGGAAATTGCCGCAGCTGGCGGCCACAACATCGCCATGTATGGCCCACCAGGGACTGGGAAAACCATGCTCGCGAGAGCCTTCACCTCTATTCTCCCACCACTTTCTAAGGAAGATATTTTAGAGGTCACAGCAATTCACAGCATTGCCGGAATTCTGGAAAACTCACTCGTGACGGCCACTCCTTTCCGTTCCCCGCACTCAACTTCAAGTTACGTCTCGGTTATCGGCGGCGGCACATACCCCAAGCCCGGCGAAGTCACTCTCGCCCACAAAGGCGTTCTCTTTCTTGATGAATTTCCTGAGTTTGATCGGCGTGTTTTGGAATCACTGCGTCAGCCGCTTGAAGACCGCGTCGTGAATATTTCACGCGCTCGTGGCTCGGCTACATATCCGACAAATTTTATCCTGGTTGCCGCCATGAATCCCCCGCCCCCAAACGCTTCCGCCGCGGAAATTGTTCGTTATCAAAAAAAGATTTCCGGACCAATTCTCGATCGCATTGACATGTGGGTTAATGTTTTGAATATTGATTACGATAAACTCGGGAACAAACAAAAAGAGGGCGAAGAAAGTTCCACGATCAAGAAACGTGTTCTCAAGGCCCGACAGATCCAAGAAAAAAGACTCAAGGGCTCACGTGGCAAAACAAATGCCGAAATGGGGGTCAAAGATATCGACAAGCTTATCGAGTTAAAACCAGAAGTCAAAAATATTTTAAACGACACGGCCAAACGTCTAGACCTCTCGGCTCGTGCATATCATCGAGTGGTTAAACTCGCTCGCACCATCGCCGATCTAGAAGGAAGCGACTTGATTGAAACGAAACACGTTTTGGAAGCTTTACAATATCGCCCGAAACAAGAATAGCGCTCCGCAAATCGCAAAACTTTATTCTGCGGAGCGCTACTTTAGTGTTTGAAGATTCAATCTCTTAACAACCTCCTGAACAGCGTCGGTCTCGGTTGTGATCATGATCGTCTTCGGGTCAAGGAAAACATATGAGAGCAGTACTTTACCTGTCGAATCTTTAAGCACGCGAGCTTCTTTATTAAACAATGTTACAGACTCAAAAGGTTTGTTAAAAATATCTTTGCCGTCCGTTTTGGTATCTATACGGAATAATTTCAAGAACGATGAAAGCATTGTCGTCTCAAAATCACGCATGGCCAAAAAAGTTTCGTTAAAATCTTTTATCTTGAAAATCACGAACTGATTATTGGTTGGTTGTTTGCTATAAACCCCGAGCATGAATTGAGGGTCAAGATTTTGGAAAAATGTTTCTGGGACTTCGATTCCAAGTTTGGTCAGAAAAAGTGTCGAGGGCACGGTGGTTTGTCCAAAAGATGTTTTGTAAGAGATGTAAAGATTATTTATTGTCCCAGGTATAAGGGTCTGATTATCGGCTTGGGCATGGATAGCCCTGAAAAGTTCGGTGCGATTGAGCTCGGTCATGTCTATTTGAACTTGGTTTTCGGTGAAAATCAGACTCGGAAAAACAACGTTCGTGCGAGTCACCTCAACCGGAGCATCGTGGTTGATTACAGAATAAATGAAAATCATTATGCCACCAACGATCAAGACGAAGCCAAGCATCATGACAATGACGTTTTTTGTGGCGGTTGGATCTAGTTTTTTCTTGAATTCGTTCCGACGTTCTTGTTCGGCCAGAGCGATTTTTATGACGGAGCCTTTCTCGCGCTTCATCGTCTCGGCAATGTCTGTCGCGTATGTACGAACGTTGCCCTCGATTTTAGGGGACGATATTTTTGTCGGCGTGTTTAAATTTTTATCGGCTTTTTCTAAAGCCTCTCCTGTTATCTTGGCATCGTCTTCCATAAATAGAATTATACCAAAGCTTATAGTGATTAGCTTATAGCTTTTAGTGAAATGCCCCCGAACGGAGCGTAATATAAATTTTTCTTGTCTGCGAACCTCCCGGAGTCCTGACGATCGCAATCGGAAGGACGTGAGGGTACGCGCCTCTAATTTCCCCGCGTGCTACTTAGGGGAAATTGGCGCGTATCTCGCAAAGACGAGAAAAATTTATATTACGCGGAGCTCTTCTTGATGAAATCTTTCTCGGCCTGTTTAATCGAAAGTCCTAGTTTGCCGTTTTCGATTTTAATGACTTTGACCGGGACGATTTGTCCAGCCTTGAGATAATCTTCGACTTTGTCGACGCGGAAATCCGCGATTTCAGAAATATGCACCATGCCTTCCTGACCATTCATGAGTTTTACGAAGGCTCCGAACTCTTTCATGCTGACAACTTCACCACTTGTAACCGAATTCATCGGCCACTCAAAAACCATGTCTTCGATGATCTTCTTGGCTCGTTCTGGACCATCGGCGAGACCGGTAATATAGACTGTTCCATCGTCTTCGATCGTGATTTCGGTGCCGGTCTTCTCACGAATTTCGTTTATCGTTTTACCTCCACCGCCAATCACTAGTCCGATTTTCGTCGGCGCGATTTTTGTCACAACGATCTTTGGTGCAAATGGTGAGATTTCTTTTCGCGGCTCAGGAATGGCTTTCTTTATGACTTCGAGAATTTGCATTCGCGCGTCTTTGGACTGAGCCAAAGCTTCAGAAAGAATTTTCAAACTCACCCCCTCGACTTTGACGTCGAGCTGAATCGCCGTAATCCCCTTTTCGGTTCCAGCGGCTTTGAAATCCATATCACCGTGATGATCTTCCGGACCCTGAATATCAGTTAGGACTTTATAGTTTGCTTCGTCTTTGTACATGAGACCCATAGCAATTCCCGCAACCGGAGCTTTGATAGGAACTCCACCATCCATGAGAGCCAATGTTGAAGCACAAATTGAGGCTTGAGATGTGGAACCATTTGAAGCAAGTGCCTCGGAGACAAGACGAATTGTATAAGGGAAATCCTCTTTGTTCGGGAGTACGACTTCGAGCGCTTTTTCAGCCAAAGCACCATGTCCAACTTCTCGACGATTTACAAATCCAGCACGACCAGTTTCACCAACGGAGTACGGTGGGAAGTTGTAGTGATGCATGAAACGTTTATCTTCTTCGACCTCCATACCGTCGACGAGTTGCATGTCTTCCGGTCCGCCGAGTGTTAGGGCTGTGAGGATATGCGTTCCTCCGCGATAGAAAATTCCTGTTCCGTGAAGTCGTTTGGAGAATCCGCCAGCCTGAGAAAAAAGTTCGCGAACTTCATTCATGCGTCGTCCATCAGCACGTTTATCGTTCTGCACTGCTTCATCATGAATGATCTGATTAATCGCTTCGTCGAAATATTCGAATTCTTTTTTGTAGGATTTAGCGTCAGGGAATTTTTCTTTCAAGGCTGCTTTCCAAATGCCTTTGATTTCTTCCATCTTTTCTTTGCCGGGAGTACCTGTCATAACATAATCTTTCAAAGTTCCGGCAATCTTGTCATTGAACAACGCAAGTGCTTCGGCTGAGATAGATTCTTTCTCGATAACACGTTTAGTCTTCCCAATTTCTTTTACAATCTCCTTCTGCCAATTTTCGAGTTTGGTAATTTCTGTCGTTGCTTTGGCGAGTCCTGCTGCAATAATTTCCTCAGGAATTTGGTACGCAATCGCTTCCACCATGTTCACACGGCCGTCTTTGCCACAGACGATGAGGTCGTAATCAAAACCCTCCTTACGAGTTTTTTGTGAAGAGTTAAGTAAGACTTTGCCTTCAAATTCAGCAAGGCGAACTGCGCCAATCGGTCCATTCCACGGAACTTCGGAGGCGGCGAGTACAAGGGACGCGCCATTAACTGCAAGAATTCCTGGATCGATCGAATCGTCCATCGAGAGCACGGTCGCAATAACCTGCACGCCGTATTCCATCGTTTGGTCAAAAAGCGGTCGAATGGTTCGGTCGATGACACGTCCAGCGAGAATTGCTTCGTCAGTCGGCTTGCCCTCTCTCTTCATGAATCGTCCGCCGCCGATTTTGCCGGAGGCATAAAACTTCTCGAGATAATCAACGGTGAGGTTGAAATAATCGGTCGTTGCTTTTTCCTTTGACATCACCGCCGTCACCAAAACAATTGTGTCATTGCATGACATGAAAACGGCATTTGACTGATCAGCAAAATCCGAAAAAGTCGCGACAATATTGTGTCCGCCCAACTCCAAAGTGTATTTCTTTTCTTTCATTATTATGGCCCGCCCAAGGCGGGTAAACTTTTGCCCAGGCTTTAGTATTGAAGGGTTCTTCAATCCTATCTGCCCAGGAAAAAGCGGTTAAACTTTTAATATTCCAAGTATATTCACAAGCGAGCAGTAGCGCAAGGATCTGGTCTTTTTACTCTTTTAAGCAAAGCAAAGCCGCTCATTAAAAGGACTCTCGCAAGAAAAAGCCCGCCTTTTGAAGGGTAGGCTTTTTCGAGAGGGAGCGTCTTGCTGTCTAGCAAGCAAGAACGTGTGCCTTTTTAAAAACGGTCTTGCGGAACGCCTTTTACTTTGGAATCGCCGGACTTATCGTCACGCCACCCTCAGGCTTTTCAGCAGATTTCTTGACCCCTCCCCGACCCGGTCCGCGTTTGACGCGGTGTCGGAAACCAATGAGATATTTTTCTGGGTGATCGGCCAAGTCCATAAAGTTATCACAGGCTTCGACAAGTTTCTGAGAACTTGATCGGCCAAATGATGCGACTTCGACTTGTATACCAGAATGAATCTGGAGGTATTTGACCATCGGGATAAAGTCTCCGTCACCAGACAGAAGTATGACGGCGTCGACTTTTGGTGCCATGGTGATGGCGTCGACAGCAAGTCCGACATCCCAGTCAGCCTTCTTGGCGCCACCGGAAAAAACTTGCAGGTCTTTGACCTTGGTTTCGATGCCAGCCTTGTTCAAGGCTTCAAAGAAGCCTTGTTCTTCGCCCGACTCGCTTGCAATGACATATGCGATTGCGCGAACGAGTTTGCGTCCGGCAACGGCGTCTTCGACAATCTTGCCGAAGTTAACTTTGTGGCCGAATAGATTCTTGGCTGTGTGATAAAGATTCTGCGCGTCGATAAAAACAGCGGCTCGCTGCTCTTTGTGTTTAATTGTAGACATAAAAAATTACTAAGGACTAGTTTAAATAACTAGTAAATTATTAAAAAGATTCTCTATATATTGTACCCCGAGTGGAGAAAACTAAGCTGTTAGCTTAAGGTCCTTTGAGATAGTCTCGAAAGCGGCTTTGTCGTGTCGCTCTAGGAATTTCAAATGATTTCGGCGTTTCGCAACGAGCTTGATTAGGCCTCGGCGAGAATGGTTATCTTTCTTGTGCTTTTTCAAATGGTCTGAAAGTTCTTTGATTCTTTCAGAAAGGATAGCGATTTGAGCATGAGAAGAACCCGTGTCCGTATCGTGGAGCTGAGCTTTCTTTATAACTTTGGCTTTTTTGGCTGTAGTTAACATACTCGGGATATTACTATATAAAAAAATAATTGCAAGCCAAAATGACTTCAGACTTGCTGGATTATAGTAGCATAAAAGACCTTGATTTGTCAAGTAAAAACGACAAAACTCCGCACTTGCGGAGCCGAGTGTTCTTCCCCATAGGGGCAGGTGAAGTTTATAAGGATTTCTTCACTTTCCTTCAAAAGAACTTGCGGACCCTGACCAGGATCCGGGTCTCACGTCTGTACACCAGAGCGAGCCCGGATCCGGCCAGGTATCAGCCGCCAATTCACCAAAACCACACTAAAGACAGCATATTATCTAAAAACATAAAAGTCAAATTATTTTGCGACGCTATTTTGATATAATGAATTCATGGAAATATCCGAAGCCAAAACTCAGTTCCTGGAATACATCGAAATCGAAAAGGGCTTATCTTTGAAGACTGTTCGAAATTACGATCATTATTTATCGAAATTTTTTGAATTCGCTAAATTAAAAAGTGTAGGCGATATTGATGAAAATAAACTCCGCGAGTTCCGTCTATTCCTCAATCGCCAAGAAGGCCAAAAAGTTCGCGGTCAAGTCGCGGCAAGCATGAAGAAAAATACTCAGAACTACCACCTCATCGCGCTTCGAAGTTTCTTGAAATACATGATGAAGCGTGGAGTGAGCACGATGTCGCCAGATAAAATTGAACTCGCAAAAACTGCCCAGCGAAGCCTCGACCTCATCTCTCATACCGAACTCGAACGACTTCTCTCTGCCCCCAAGGGCGCCGAACTCTCTGCGCTTCGCGACAAAGCGATTCTTGAATTATTTTTCTCTACTGGTTTGCGTCTCTCTGAACTTGCGAGCCTAAACCGCGATCTCGATCTAACCAAAGACGAATTCTCCATTCGTGGAAAAGGTGAAAAAGTCCGTGTGGTGTTTCTGTCCGAAGAAGCGAAGTCTGCAATCAAAACGTATCTGAAAGCACGTAAAGACATGGATGATGCCATGTTCGTCCAATTCGGGAAAAATAAAAACGCCAAGGGTGAAATGCGCCTGACTCCCCGCTCGATCGAAAGACTTGTAAAAAAATACGCGATTCTCGCTGGAATTTCGAAAAAAGTTACGCCCCACACCCTGCGCCACAGCTACGCCACCGACCTACTCCAAAACGGCGCTGACATCCGCTCCGTCCAAATGATGCTCGGCCACGCCAATATCGCCACGACCCAGATCTACACCCATACCACAGACAAACAACTCAGAGAAATCCACAAAAAGTTCCACAGCCGAAAGAACTGATGGCTCTAAAAATAACGCACCAACATTTATGTTTTACGTGTATCTGTTACAAAGTAGAAAAGACTTGAAATATTATGTAGGCTCGACAAACGATCTGAAGAAAAGATTCAAAGAGCACTCGGATGGCAAAGTCTTTTCTACTCGACCGCGAAGGCCTCTCGATCTGATTTATTACGAGGCATATAAACTTGAGTCTAACGCAAGAAAGCGCGAGAAGTCTCTAAAATATCGCGGTCGGGCAAGGGCACAATTAATCAAAAGGGTTACTGAACGTTTGGGTTAAATGTTGGTGCATGGGTATACCCACGTCACCGATACCCAGCTACGGCAAGTTCATAAGGAGTTTCATAGCAAAAGGAAGAAGTAGCCTTACCTTACAAGGGTTTTTAGCTTGACAATCAAACCATTTTGTGCTATCATATAAACAAACCTTGAAACCATGAAGAACATCAGCCAAGACCAGCTCGGCAAGCGAATCGTGTTGCTTACCCTCGGCTTCATCGCCATCATCGCAACGTTTTCCATTTGGATCACTGAAGCAAACAGCAAAGACCAGGCGCGATTCCGCAGGGTCTCCGCGGCGGTACATGAGGAAGCACGGGACATTGTCGCGAAAGACGCAACATGGACCGTGACCAGTCTGGACACCGCTTCCCTTGGTGATGCTTACGTCGTAAAGCTGCGTATCACCGACGGCAAGACCATCGTCAAACTGAACCGCCATCGGTGGCAGACCTATCTCGGATGGAACGACCTTTCCGTCGGATCACGAGTAAGTCTGAGGTGTAATGACAGGATCAAATCCTTGCTCCTGTCCGACCATCTCATCGTCTCCGTTGATGAACGTCAGACACTCTGACGCAACCGCCCTTTCAACAGAAAAGCCCCGACTCGGGGCTTTTCCATTTTTATTATTCAGATGCAGGAGTTTTATTTTTAATCGTAAATATCGTGCTGTCCTACTGTGTGGAAATAAACAATGTCATTGTCTGCGAATTCAAAGATGATGCGGATTTGATAACTTACAGAAAAAGACCACAAATCTCCCAAGTCACCTTTTAATTTGTGTGTCTTGAGCCGGGTGTCATGCGGATTCTTGCGAAAAACCTTTTCTTTCTTTTCCGCTATGATTTTTATGTCTTCGGGAAGTTTCTTATACGCTCGAGCAAATTTTGACGTATAAATGATCTTCATTGATTTATCTTAGATCTCGAAGCGAGCGTAAAACTTTTCCCTTGCCTCGCGCAATTTCTCGCTGACTGGCCTTGAGCTCCTTCGCAAGTTCCGCTCGACGCCAAGCGCGCAAAAGATCACGAAAAAATTCGCTTTTGGAAGCATAGTTGCCATTTTTGACTTCTGTCTCAACTTCTTTGGCCAAAGCCGGCGGAAGCGAAATGTTTACTATTTGTCTCATGTGGCGATTGTAACAAATTGTATTACAGGTGGTCAAGCGAACGCACGAGGAGTGATTCCAAGATATTGAAATATTACGGATCTATTGACAAAAACTTAGATTTCTGATATTATATCAGACAGAAATCCCAGAACAACATGAACAATACTCGCACCGTTGGCGAAATCCTCACAAGTATTGAGGGTCATCTCGACACCGTTTTCTTTTGGTCCGTGGTGACTGTGATCAGTTACGCCGGCACCGCACTCCTTGTTTTGTCCTGGTAACGCCCAGGCAAAAACGAGAAAAGCCCCGGCATGCCGGGGCTTTTCCATATCCATTTCCCTCTTAGCGTAGCCAAATATCTCCTCCAAAAGGACTTGCCGGAAGATTTTTGTTTACAAAAAAATCTGAGGCAGAAGAAAATCCGTCCTTTTGAAGGAGCGGATTATTCTGTGCCTTTTGGAGGAGGTATTTGCGAAGCACCCTTTATTCAGCTTTAGGAGTTTCGTCTTTCTTTTCTTCTACAACTTCATTTTCCATTTCTTCTTCTGCTACGACGAACTTTTCTGAGGCTGGGAGGCCGAAGGCCTTGAGTTTCTTTCTGACTTCTTTGTTTGTCTTGTCCTTGAGGAAGTAAAGCTTTGATCGGCGAGCCTTTGCACGCTTTACGAGTTCTATCTTATCAATAGATGGAGAGTGTAGTGGGAAAATTCTTTCGACTCCAACTCCGTGAGAGACTTTGCGAACAGTGATAGTCGAACCCATTTCTGAGCCATGCTTCCTGGCTAGGACCAATCCTTCATAGGCCTGGATACGAGTCTTGCCTTTTTCCTGGATCTTCAAAGAAACACGAACAGTATCGCCAGAGCGGATGTCGAGTTTCTTGATGGAATCAGTCGAGACCGGGGAAAGTTTTATAGCTGTTTTTGTCATATAGATAGGAGGAACTTTAGCACACCGATTAAAGTTTCGCAAGAACCTCGAGGAAATCGTCCGGATACGGAGCCTCAAAGGCCTGCTCTGTCCCATCTGGGTCAGTAAAGGTGATTTTTCTGGAGTGTAGGGCTGTACGAGTAAAACCAAGGACCGAAGGCTTGCCTTCGGCATACAAAGAGTCGCAAATGATCGGATGATTCATATATTTCATGTGCACGCGGATCTGGTGTGTTCGACCGGTTTTAGGCTTAAGTTCCAAGATGGTGAATTTATCGTTGCCCTCAGTAAATCGCGATAGAACTTTGTGGTCGGTTACGGCTGTTCTCTCCTGACCACGACGACCGCGCTGAGCCGACCATTTACGGAAATCGCTTTTCGAACGAGCAATTGGCGCGTCTATGGTTTCCTCGTCTTCTTTGACATTGCCCCAGACGATCGCGGTATATGACTTCTGGACGTCGCGATTTTTGAAGGCGTTTTTAAAAAACTCAAATGATTCAGGCGTTTTGGCAATAATCATGACGCCGGAAGTCTCACGGTCGAGGCGGTGAACAATGCCAGGGCGCTTGATCGTCGTTTCTCCCCCGCCTTTGCTAACGAGAACGAGTGGTTCGCCGACGTTTTCGATTTCGGGGTAGTTTTCCATGATCCAATCGACGAGCGTCGATTCTGTCGTTTTGCCATCAGCATGAACAACCAAACCGGCGGGCTTGTTGATGACGATGTAGTCGTTATTTTCGTAGATGATTTCAGGGGTCATTATGCAGTTTATCTACCAATAGCTTCATTAAAAATAGAATCGTCTTTCCTTGTCTGGGCTAATTCTGCAGCGAGTCTTTGGCTAGCTCGACGATCTAATTCTGATCGTTCACAAAAAGTTTTTATAGCAATTGAAGTTCCATCCTTTGCAATGAACTGTTGATGCTTGTCGACTAAGTCCTTGTTCAAGCGCAAAGAAATCTCGAGAGCTTTCAGGTACACTCCGCACACCGAAGCCAAGAGAGTCTGACCGTGAGATTGGGCTTCTTGAATAAACATTTTTAATTGCTCTGTGATTTGTATAGCCATTACTGTCCAAACAGGATTTTCTTCAAATGAGGTTATTTGTTTACCTGATGAGGCATTGAGGTCCCATGACTGAAGTAATGCTCGAACGCGATCTTCGTCAGCCCCAACAACTACCCTCGGAATCCCTAGTTTGGCTTCTGATGTACGTTCATCAAATTGAAAATATTTCACTTCGGACAAATGTTGGTGTTTGATATCAAGTAAGCTTTTGTCCATCTTTTTACCGATCAATGCCGGTGACATAGAAAACGAGGCATCCATGGCCAAGGCCACATACGCGCTCGGGTCATTAGGATTCTTGTATTCAGCGATAAAATCTACCCCATTTTTCACATCATCGTATTCCGATGTTTTGTGAAGAATGACGTCTTTGAAAATTTTACTTTCGCCGATATGGGTATACAGAAATCCTTCAAAGACGTGCCCGAGTCTTTCATAATAATTTAAAATCTCTTTGTCTTCGACGCCAGAAAGTTCAGATCTTTTTTCTTTTATGGCTCTGGCAAGTTCATTTGAACGGTTTATTTTATCTTTTGTTGTCCTCAGATATTCCTGGTCTTTTTGAACTTCTTCTTCTGAAATCCCTATGGATTCTGCTATATCTTCTGGGTCAATAGGGTCTACCTCTTTCCTAACCAAAATTTCCAAATTCGAAAGTGTCGTTTCCGACAATCGTCTCGGACCGCCTTCGTGTGATGATCTTAGAATTGCTCTTGATTCGAAATTTTTCATGTGTGCCCTGAGGGCTAAATTATTTAGTCTCGGTCACAAATAATTTTCTTTCAGAAAATTTTCGCGACCCCGCCTCGCCTGTCGCTTTCGCGACATGACTCCGGCTTTCGAGTCCCTCACGCATTGTCCGCAGGGACAATGCTAGGTCTTCCTCGCTTCGCTCGGTGCGCCCTGAGGGACTCGAACCCCCGACCTTTCCGGTGTAAACGGATTGCTCTACCAACTGAGCTAAGAGCGCTAAACACTTGCTAATTTAACATCTAATCTAGTCAAAAGCAAAGACGTAGAGACTGGCTAAATTTTATGATAATATGCAGTTCATATCCCTCCCGTAGTTCAATGGATAGAACAGGACTCTTCTAAGGTCTTGATGTAGGTTCGATTCCTGCCGGGAGGACACTAAATTTTTAACTCATCGCCAGGCCCATTGCGACCGCATATTTATATGAGTCATTTTTGTTAATGACCGGCACGTTTGATTGATCCAATTTCAAGTTTACGAAAATATTTGCCTGCGTGATTGGGATTTTCGTCTCGCGAGAAACATAATCAAGAAACTCTTGGTCCCCCGCTCTAGCGCCACAGATCATGACGTGGTGAACACGCTCCTTGTGTCGATCATACCAATCAATATAAAGTCGATTGAGATTTGAAATTATGGAGTGATTAGCTGGATCGCTCGTGTAAAATTTTGGATCGATATTCGGGGCAAATATCAGATAATTTGTTTCGGACTTCTCCGTATCAACCAATAGAAAATTCGTGTCGGCATTTTCTGGGATAAGTGCAAACTCGAGCGGCTTGGCAGGAGAAATTACCTTGGTAGGTTTTAAACCAGCAGATTTTAAAATTTCAAAACATTTCTTGTCGTCTGACCCAACCGGAATCGCCACATTTATGATTCTGCTTTTGAGATTTTTCTTGATGTCACGGAAATATTTGATAAGCGTGTAGTCATCTGGCTCCACGCCGTCAAAAGTCACCTCCCCATAAGCGGTGATACGATCGATTCCATTTTTGGTCTCGAGTTCGAGAAACCTGATGCAATCAGACTTGATGTCGATGCCAGTAACCCTTTTTGATTGGCCGAATATACCGAACATGATCCTATTGTAACACTTTCAAAACTTAGCTAGTTGTCTACTTGATGTAAAGTACGAGAACAGCGGCAACAATGACAGCCAACGCAATCCAGAGGAAAATTCCAAGATGTCGATAAATTATCCGAGCAATCCTTACACCGAAAATCTTCATCAAGAATCCAACGGTGAAAAATCGAGCCGACCGAGCGATTACATAAGCGATAAAGAAGACTACTGGGCTAATCTTGAAAAGTCCGGCCAAAAGATTGAAGAGCTTGTCTGGAATTGGCGTAATAGCCGCAACCAGAACGGACCAGAAAGCGTGTTGCTCGAACACAATCTTTGTCCGGTCGAACCATTCTTGGAAATTATAAAGTTCGATGATTTTGGCGCCGAGTGTATCGAAGAAAAGATAGCCGATGAAATAACTAACCATACCTCCTAGAACAGAGAAGACTGAAGTGATGAGAGAGTAATAAGCCCATCGCTTGGCTTTGTTCGTAGCCAAAATTGCAATCAAGATGAAGTCTGGCGGGATCGGAAAGAATATTGCTTCGAGAAAAGAAATCACACCCAGAGCAATAGCCGCTTTCGGACTGTCGACGTGCGCGACAAACCATTCTTTGAGCTTTTCTTTTTTAAAGAAATCCTTTAAGAGCATACCTATCTCGCCTTACTTCCTGGATTGACGTCTGACTCTGGGACCAGAAATACCGGTTCACCATTTAGTCCGTCGACGGCCACAACCATTCCTTGTGATTCGAAACCACGGATGACACGAGGCTCTAGATTTGAAACAAACACCAATTTCTTGCCAACGAGATCTTCCACGTTCGGATAATACTCACGAATGGCCGAAAGGATTTGGCGAGGATTTTCTTCCCCGAGATCCACCATGAATTTATAAAGTTTGTCCGCTCCTTCAACGATCTCGCCAGAAATTATTTTTCCGACTTTCATTTCAACTTTTTTAAAATCAGCATAAGAAATCTGATTGCTCTTCGGCTTCACAACTTCGTTTTTTATTTCTTCTTCCATAAAATTATTTTCTATCTAAAAATCTTTGAAGTATTAATGCGGCAGCTGAATCGTCTCTTTTGGCAGACACTTCTTTTTTAGTCTTTCGAGCAACGGGCTTTGCTCCACCAAACTGCGAAACGTGGGCCGAGGTCATAAATTCTTTTTCCATGAAAACTTCTAGACCAAAATGTTTCTCCAAATCTTCTCTGAATTTCCTAACCTCCGAATTGATTCTGTTCTCGCCCGGATCACCAAGGACGATCGAGCTTATACCTTCTTCATGAATAAGGCTCGCCAGGGCTTTCAATATTTTATCATTGTTCGGCAAAACCCCTCGCGGAAAAGCAAAGCCCGCACCCTCATCAGAGACGGCCACGCCGATATTTTTTGTTCCATAATCTAGGCCCAATATTCGCATGAATCAAGGATAGCAGAATTCTTATCAAAATGCTTCCGGGGCTTGAATTTAGAAACGTTTTTCTATAGACTAGCACCATTGCGGAGAAGGAGGTGTGGCTGAGTGGTTGAAGGCACCTGTCTTGAAAACAGGAGACTCTTTACGGGGTCCGTGAGTTCGAATCTCACCGCCTCCGCAAATAAATCAAATATTCAAAAGGCTTTCTGGAGCATGTTTTTTATCTTTTCTATAAGCTGTTGAGAGGCCCTGATTCTTTTCACTGTATCGTCTTCACATAAATCACCTAAAACTTTTCTAAATTCCGGGTCTTTCTCTTCCATAATAACGATAGCTTTATCGGCCGGGAGAGCCCATTCGTTTTGTAACTCAAACCATAACCGAATAGGCAACTCCATAACATCTGCCGAAAAAATTAATTGGAATTCTTTGTCTTCTTTGTGTTTTTCTATTTTGCTTTGTCGACGCAATAATATCGCGTATCGTCGCAGAATCCCCTTCTTATAAAGAAACAGCGGTCCTTGTTTGAGCGCCTCCTCGTTTATTTTTAAAACCTTATCCAAAACACCACCAGATTCATCAAAAAGTACCTTGACTGGCCAAAGAGGTTTTATGGCTGTCGTAAGAGGTTCACCTTCTGGCGGAAAATCTTTGAAAGCAATATCAAGCAAGTCTCCATCAGGAGTAGTAACCAAATCAGAATCTCTTTCTTTACCCCTACTAGCCTCGATAACAAAAACATCCCAGTCACTGTTTTCTTGCGCTACACCTTACATCCTAGAGCCAAAAAGCAATATGGCTTTGGGACCATATTGCTTTACCAAAAACGATATAACTTCTTGCTCTTTTCCAACCATCTTATTGTTCTGCTGATTTTTCTTTCTTCTGCCTCTTCGAAATGTGGTAATAGTAGATGATATCCAAAATTCCGACAGTGCTTATCAAGAACAGAATAACAAACCAAAGCATGTCGTTCTTGCGTCCGGCTTTCCAAAGCGCCAGACCCTTCCAAACCATCGTCCAAGCGACGAGTACGATAAAGACAAATTTATTTCCTATCGGGAAACCCGAAAATGCTAATACATCCATGACTCTAGTATATTTCGGAGCGGGGTTGCGCGCAAGGTATAAGCCTTTTATACCAAACAACGAGTCATGTTAAAATATCAAAACCTCCAATGAAAAACATCCAAACTCCGAAACAATTCTTATTTTTCTTTGTGAAACCAATTTTCCCGGCGATTCGATCACTGTTCGTCGGAATGGATTTCATCAAGGCGCCAAAGGGGCGCCAGGATTTCGCCTTGGGGTTTTTGAAAGATTCTGTTTCTCTCGAAGAGTTTGCAAGCAAAATAAAAAGCCTAGAATTCTTTACCGAGAAAATGGCCTTTGTCGATCCGGACGAAATCCTCGGCATGAGAAAACTCGACAAGAATAATCCAGGCTTTCAGTATCATATTCGTGTTTACAAAGACAAAGAAGTGCGCGGACATTATGAGAAAACTCCTGAGGATGCACCGGTTGATCACTTCAACGAAATTGGTTTTGAATCACGTCGCGAGGATTTTATTTCGATGATTGGTGAGTTTTTGAAGTAGGAAAAACAAGATCGCACAAAACAGCGGCAGTGTCCCGAACCTCACCGCGAAGCGGGAAAAGATGCAGATCGATAAACGGCATTGAGTTACATTCAATGACGCCAGCGCGTTTCTGGTCGCGCCAAGATTTTTCAATATCGGCAATCATGAAATCAACGCCAACCAATGGATCCTGTAAAACCTGGGCAATCTTATTCAAAATTTCTAAATTGTCCGGGTGTATTATATCGGTCACGTCAGTTGCTCCCCCGCCAAGCCCGCGAGATGACTTCTGTGAAAACATCACGACCCTACCCTTTTCTGGAACATCAGCGAGCACAAGACTTTGTCGATCAAGTTCTGTCGCAGCCTCGTCACCCAAAACAATTTTGTGAAAAATGTTTTCGTCACGCATGGGATTTTGATTTTCTATTTCGATTAGTTCGAAAACACTGTGTACGCCATCGCCGACAACACACGGTGGTTCGCGACGGAGCACTCCGACAACTTTTTCACCGATAAGGGTTCCGCGATAAACAAATCCGGTATGCTCTTCTTCCATAATCACATAAGGACTGAGTTGTTTAGCTTTTTTAAACGCCACTCGAAGTTGCTCGAGAGTTTCGATGTGTGTCGTGGTGTGACGACTTCGAGAGCCCTGATGGGGTTTGATGATTACAGGCTTGGTCAACTTTTTAAAATCACGTTTGGCTTTCCACCACCAGAAATATCTTCCGCCCTGCGCGACCGGAATTCCGGCTTTGGAAAATTCTTCGCGCATCTTGGCCTTGTTGTCCATCCAATAAAGTGCCGAGGTTTTCCGCACCCCGGGCCTAGGCAAGCCGTCAAAGGCAAGCGTTTGACCCTCGTATTCGGCCATGAAAAGTTCTCGTCCGCGACCAAGCAAACGAAATTCTGAGATTTTTATTCCGCGTTTGTTGCACTCATTCCAAAAGCACCGTGCTCGGCCAGTACTTCCCGAGTCTGGTTCGTGAGTAATTTTGCCAAGCCCGACTTTCGCTAGAAATTTAAAAAGTCTTGGCAAAATTTTCGTATTTAGCGTTGGTCGAATAACGGGCTCGACATGTCGCCAAATCCGATCAATCGGTTTTATCATCGGATCCATACTGCTGGTCAAAATATTGGTCATTTTCTCAGCCCCATGATGAACTTGAGCATTGCCACAATCCTGGCAATAGTTTTTAGAATCTTTTTTCACAACCATCATTATTCCAAAGACTGATGAAATCCACAAAGGTGATATAATTTGGACAACTCTATGAATCCAAAAATCACTGGAGAAACAATCTATTCTTGGGAGGCTTTCGAGTATAAAGACCGTGCGTTAAAGACCGATTGGTTTTGGGCGCTCGGCATCATTGCGCTTGCCGGATCAGTCGCGTCTTTTATCTACGGGAACTTTTTGTTCGGGGTTTTCATCATCCTGGCCTCAATAGCCGTGGTGTTTTTCGGCACAATCAAACCAAAGCGTGTAACATATGCTATCACCGAGGGCGGAATTATTTATGAAAAAGTTTTTTATCCTTTCGAGACAATACATGCATTTTGGATGAACGAATTCGACGAGACCGATAAAAAATTGATGCTCAGATCTGAAAGGATGTTCGTGCCAATACTTACTTTGCCATACGAAACCGACGAACAAGCTGAAAATATTTACGATATCCTCTCTGACATCGTGCCCGAAGAACCCTTGCAAGAACCGTGGGGACACCTTATTATGGAGCGGCTTGGATTCTAAGGAGTCTATTGCTCCCGTCGTTCAATGGATAGGACACGAGCTTGCGGAGTTCGTGATGTAGGTTCGATTCCTACCGGGAGCACAAACGAATGTAATGAGTTTTGATTCCGGTAGGAATCGAACAGGAAAGGGGTCGGGAAAACACTTGTTTTCCCGCGGAGGAAGGTTTGGGAAAACCGTGGGTTTCCCAGGTGTGAGATAGCGAAGCGTCCTACCGGGAGCACAAAAGACACAAAGACTTGGCCTGTGCCAAGTTTTTGTGCTTTTGTGCTGGCCGGAGTGCTGTTTTTGTTTCTGCGAAGCAGAAGGCAAAAACCGCGAGGCGGGGTCGCGCAAAATTCCCGTCAGGGAATTTATGGGTGACCACAAAAACAAAAAAGAAAGAAGCGCTCACTTTCGTAAACGCTTCTCACTCCTGTGTGGTTTTGGTTACTCTACCGAAATCACCCTGTGCGAAATACTGGGCCTGACTTCGATGTTGTATGCTCCTGCGATCAGCTCGCTTAGGATCTGCATCTCACTGTGGTAGGCATTGACCAGGTTGTCCTCTCCCAGGATCTCATCGCCCCACCAGAAGAAAGCCAGTTCTTCGAGAACGAATGATACAGCAACATCTATCTGTTGTTCGCTAGCTCGAACTCCGAGCTTGTTGAACAAAACACCTGATGTTACCTTCCTAGCCTCAAGACGAAACTCGGCATCTTGCTCATAGAGCATTCGAAACCGCCGAACACCAACGTTGTACACCTCGGAGGAAGCAATGACTCCCCAATTCATAAGGGTAGCCCCTACTCCAGAAGTTTCGATGGCACGCTTGCATCGATTGGCGATGTTGTTACCGTGCTGCCGGATCTTCTTTTGGATGTAAGAGTCGTCCTTGCCAATAGCCCGGAGATTGTGAGCAACCGGTAGATCAACTATTACAAAGTAGATCTTAGTATTTGGGCTAGCAACATGCTGCAGCATCCTGGTCATGCGATCTTCTGTGAAATAGGAGTTGTAGAGACTAACTCCAAAGACGAGCACTTCTTTTTTAGGGTTCATGGTTTGGTCTTGTTGGTTCGGCCGAGACCAACAAACCCCAAACTCTGGAATAACCTTACACCACTCTATTGACTATGTAAAATTAATGTAGTATCTTACTAAATTAGTGTTATTTTTTGACACTAATAGTATAATATCCCTATGATTTTCGGCACTAAGCACAACAAAATTGAAGAAAAAATAGTAGAAATACTGCACCAAAATCCTCTAAGTGGGCCTTCGCTTCTAGGGAAACTTGGCGAACAAGATAATCCTCCGTCAAAAGAAAGCTTTTATAGAATATTGCGCGATCTCAAAAAAGAAGAAATTATCCATAAGGACGGGCCAATCTACACCCTAAACAGAATATGGCTTAAAAGAATGCGCGACTTTATTGATAAACATATTCAATCTGACACCCTCAACATCCTCGACATGCAAGACGGTGACAAAATTACGTATAAATTCAAAAACCCCAACCTTATGGGCATCTACTGGGCACATAGTGGAAACGTTGTTTTTGATAATGCCACCTCAAACACACCAATCCTTATATATCATCCACATGAATGGCTTATCTACACCCGTACTCATTCTGAGGAATTTTTCTTACAGAATTTTGTTAACGGATATGATCATGGCAAAGGGAAAGTCTTTTGGATAATGGGCGGAAACACTCCACTAGACAAAAAATTTCAAAAAGAATGGAGCAAAGGTCTTCTAGAAATAGGAACTGGTATTGATATAGGTGCTGGTAAAAACTTGTACGTAAACGTTGTGGGAGATTATGTATTTCTCGTCACAACAGAAAAAAGTTTTGGTGAAAAACTGGATGCTATTTTTCAAGAAAACGAAGTGATGACACCAAAAGCCCTCGCAGAATTGAGAGATTTGACTGAAAAGAATTATAAAACAAAATTGGTTCTGATGAAAAACAAAAAAGAGGCGGAAAAATGGAAGAAAAAATTCAAGAAATATTTCTTTGTTCCGAAAGACTATGCGTGGTAAGAAAAAATATTTTCGTAATCAATTCCAAAGCACCTCAAAAAATAAGCTATAATTGCCTCATTAGCATTTAAGTCAAAAATCATGTCAGATTCATTGGTCACAGCGGAAGCTGAGTTGAAGAAAGATACTCAAGAACTCGAAGCCCTCAAGAGCGATATCAAGAAAAAGGAAGAGAGTCTTCGTAAGGCAGAGTCGGATGAGAAAAATATCGAAAACGAGATCAAGAAAAAAGAAGCCGAATTGAAGAGCGCTTCTCAGAAAAGATCTGACCTTGAAAAAGAAGTGAGTGGCATGAATTCAAGAATCGGTGTTCTGAAAATAAATTGCCAGAAAGCTGAAGCTAAATTTAAACAATTACAGGAAGAAGCTGCTCGAGCCGCAAAACACTAATCAAAAATCCCCCAGTCGGGGGATTTTTGATTGGTTATTATTTGGTCATCTTTGAGAGTCGGGATTTTCGGCGAGCGGCGGCGTTTTTGTTCATAACTCCGCGCTTAACAGCTTTGTCGATAGCTTTGTAAGCCGTGGACAACATTTTCTTGGCGTCAGCTTTCTTGTCGTCTTTTACAAGTTTGGCGACAGCCTTGATTGATTCTTTGGCAGTCTTGCGGCGAGCATCGTTCCAAACGCGCTTGCGGCGAGAGACTCGAAGGGCCTTTTTTGCTCCATCTGTAATTGGCATGTTTTAGTGTCTTTAAAGATTAAATTTTTTAGAAGTTTGTTCTTGACCCGCGACACGGGCTTCGGAACTTGGGCTCATAATAACAGCTTTTTAGGAAAAGGCAAACCCAAACTCTCTGCTATAATGTAAAAATGATCGCCCAAATAATCGGCCAAATCACCCAAAAATCTGACAAATATCTCGTGGTAAACACGGGCGGCGTTGGCTACCAACTATTCGTCTCAACTGATCTTCTGGCCAAGTCACCCGCCGTCGGTTCATCGATCGAATTATGGACATATCTCGCCGTGCGCGAGAATGCCATGGATTTGTTTGGCTTTGAAACGATTGATGAGAAAAACTTTTTTGAATTACTACTATCCGTTTCTGGAATTGGCCCACGAAGCGCTCTCTCCATACTTTCAATCGCGCCAATGGAAACAATCAAGAAGGCCATCGGCTCCGGCGACACATCGTATCTAACCAAAGTTTCTGGAATCGGCAGAAAGACCGCGGAAAAAATAGTGGTAGAACTCCGAGACAAACTTTCAGCCCTCGGCCACAAAGACGAGACGGGGAGTTTGCGTGGCGAGTCAGACATCCTCGAAGCTTTGCAATCTCTCGGCTACTCACTCAACGACGCGCGTAATGCCGCCAAAGAAATCCCCGCCGAAATCGTCGGCACAAATGCGCGAATAAAAGAAGCGCTGAAAATTTTAGGGAGATAGTAAAGACCCCGGTAAATCCGGGGTCTTCCCGCGCACTTTACTTCCCTCCAGGCAATTTCAATTCCCGTCCATACTTCTTAGCGAGCTTATCTTCCAGCTTTTTAGAGCTAGGATAGTCAGTAGGTAGATATTTTAACGCTAAGACCTCGCTCGCAAATTCAGGGTAAATGCCCCTGATAATCTGGGCACAGATCCCATTACCCACCATAGCTCTCAATGATCGAATATTCTCCGGGGCGTCTTCTTTGCACCCCATAACGTGAACTATCATTTCTAGCCATTCACTACCTGTTGAGTCGTAATACCCCAACCACCTCTCGGTCAGACAAGATACGAGAAGGTGTACAGGAAATGAGCGAACACTCGACTCCACTGAACTTCCTTTGGTTTTCATTTGATTAAGTTTTGCATAGCAGATTACAATAAGTTTCAATATCTGTCAAAATAAAAATGAACTATGAGCGGTATTTTAACTAAAAATTCTTGTTTTAAAGGATAAAATAGTGTTGGAACAAATTTGACAACAGATCAACGTTTTGATAAATTGGCCATATGATTTCAGATAAACTTAAACAAATTGGACTGACCGACAAAGAAGCCTCTGTCTATCTTTGTGTACTTGAATACCAGAAAATCCTACCCGCCAAGGTTTCTTCCCTAACCGGTATTAATCGTCCTACCGTGTATAGCGTAGCCAAGGAGCTCGCGAAAAAAGGTCTGCTCGCTGAAGATCGAGCGGGTAAAGCAAAATACTTAGTGTCGCTGGGCACCAAATCTTTGGAGAGTTTTGTAAATATTAAAGAGTTAAACATTAGGAAGATAAAACAAGAAGTGCCTGAAATTATTTCCGAACTAAGCAAACTTCCAAAGAAGGGAAAATATTCTGTACCCAAAATACGTTTCATTGAAGAAGACGGTTTAAAGGATTTTTTGATAAATGAGTCTCTGACTTGGGCAAGAAGTGTGATGGACTCTGACAATACCTGGTGGGGTTTCCAAGACCATACGTTACTAGAAAATTATCAAGATTGGGCGGATCATTTCTGGAATAGTTTCTCCAAAGACATAATTTTGAATCTCCTCACCAATGAAAAGCCGATTGAAACTGAAGTTGTGTCCAAGAAACCTTATAAATATCAGAGAAACGTAAAATATTGGAAAGACAGTTCAGATTTTACCGCCACTCATGTTGTTGCTGGAGATTATATTTTGATGATCATGACCAAAGAGCGCCCGCATTATCTAATCGAGATTCATGACCGAACGATGGCCGACAATTTACGCAAACTTTTCAAAGCCGTGTGGAAAATTGTTTAATGATATCCGCGTCAAAGAAGCACTGAAAATTTTGGGGAGATAACTTGATTATTTTACAGCCATAAAGTAAAATTATACCGAACTCTAAGACGTTCACCAGCCATGTGCAAATTCGAATAGCTCTCGCATTTCAAGGCGCACCCTCAATCAGGGGTAAGAGAAGATGGACTCCGGTCCATCTTCTTTGCTTTTTAATTTCCCGTCAATATAATCAACCCATGCCCGAATTACCCGAAGTAGAAACTACCGTAAGAGGCCTGAACGAAACAGTTCGAGGTTTAAAGATTCTTAGTAGATAGCAAAAACCCGCCTCATATGAGACGGGTTTTTCGCAAGAACTGTAGTTGGTCACGCCGCCTGTTTGCGCTTTGGCGGGGTGCCTTTGCCTTGTGGCACGATGAACTTTCGGATAACAACGTCGTCTGGAACTGGCACGCCGAGCTTCTCACATCCCTGCCGAAGCAGGAGCTTGGCTGCGCCAAGTTTCATCTTCGGATCACGCAAGTCGCCCTGACGGACTGGGTCTGGGAGCTTCACAAACCGAACGCCGTACTCGACACATTTCTGTTCGATATACGTCGAGAGCCGATCGAGATACCCAGTGTTCTGGCTTCCTCGGTGTTGCTTCTTCGTACCGGAACTTTTCGCGAGTCCGAGACGAACTTTTGCTTCACCAATGACGATCGCCTCAACACCACCTGTCGTCACCAGTGTATGAGCCAGCTTACGCTGGTAGTCAGTCTTCTGGTAGCGATGTTTGCCATGCATCTTGCGACGAGCTTCGCTACGTCTCTTCCATCGACGTGATCCCTCAACAGCAGACTTGATCCGTGGCTCAACTTCGTGAATCCGAGCCATCAAGAACTTGTCCGGACGACGAGCAGGTATCACCGAAGCATAGCCTGTCGAATCACAGATGGCGATATCTCCAGCCCCAAGATCAATCGCGCGAACAATACGCGGATGTTCGGCGACGGCGGGCTTGTCGTATTGGTAGACGGCGCTCAAGGTGAATTCACCTTTTGCAAGATCAGAATGTCTTGAAAGCGTTACCTGTGCAACACGACGCTTTTTGACAACGATCTCTCTTACAAGGTATTCGTCGAGAGGCAATCGAATCCTCTTCCCATGCATGGTCGGCACAACGAAACTCCAGACGCCATTTTCTTCGGCGAGCTTGAGCGCGCTCGAGGACCACGACAATGTCTGAAAGTCCCCGATTTGCCACTTCTGTGGAGTCCGCGCTCGGTAGTCTTTCTTCTTCTTGAGATTAAAGAAAGACTGATACGAGCCGGCGAGTTTCCGCAGAACCTCGCGAGAGAGGTCGGATGACATTTCCTCTGGGTTAATGTGTGAACTCAGCTCCTTGCTGAATAGCCTGAATCCATCCGGAGGATCATCTGCTCCCAAACAAAACTCTCTTAGCTCATCCAAAATATTGTCTGGATTGGGATTCTTTGGAACAGATGCGACAACGGCAACTTCTACACCGGCTTGACGCATCTTCGTCAACCAGTCGTTTAAAGTGAAAGCCGTGATAGGCTTCTTCTCCTCTTCTGGTGTATCTGGGTGAAGCAATTTCTCGCAGTGTTCCCAGGCCAGATTCCACAGGAGTCCAGCGTACCGCGACACCTCAAGAATTTCATTGATTGTCTCGCTCGAAAGCCCGCGCAAGGTGGTTTTAACCGCCTTCCGGGCAAAAGGTTTTTCCTTTTTCATCGTGTATGTAGTTGTGGTGAGCTTAGTTTTCGTTTTTGATACTAACATAGTATACTATATCCGTCAAATTGACAAAAAGCTACATTCCTGTATAGTATGGGTAATTAAGTTCCTCGACACAGGTGAGAAAACTACCCCGCTTTTCTGGCGGAAAAAGGTATTTTTCTCAAAAAATATACAAGCAGGGCGCTCAATGGGAGTTAGCCTATGCCCCGTACCCGGGCCGCAATAGACGCTGAAATACGCGGTGAGATGAAGCCGATTGACCTTCGGGTTAGTCGTTGAAAACCACCCCTTTTGGAGGAAGCTCTGGATCTAGACCTCCTTCCAAGGAACCAGGTGGTAGGGTACCTCATTTAGCTAATAATACTCTTTGCCTGCCGATCTAGACCTCCTTCCAAGGAACCAGGTGGTAGGGTACAAGACGGAGAATTGATTTCTATTTTCGAAGCCGATCTAGACCTCCTTCCAAGGAATATGGTGACAGAGGACACTTTATTGTATATCTTCCAACTATTGCGAACCGCCTTCGGGCGGTTTTCTGCATCTTGTTTCATGGCGAAGACTCGGGAAATAAAACTTCGGCCTCCTATTTTCAGTTACCGCAGATCTCATCGCCAGAACATTCAGACTTATCCAATAATCCAAAGTGACGCAATACTTGAGATGTTTGTGATAAAAAGATTTTTTACATGACTTCTTTATCTCAAATATGAAATGCGGGATTGATTTTTTGTCCAAATGCTCAAACAACTTCTTTTTCCTGTGTAAAAACTTAAGCAGTGTCGCGTCAACAATTATGGGCCGCAACCATTCTATGAAATCGTACACGAGAGGTTTTGCATTTTTTGACTGGGCCTTATGCAAAAACCCGATTTCATACGGCACATCATGCTCTTCAAAAATTTTTGCCACCTTTTGAACCAGAAAATGATACCCGACATCAAGTAATTTATTTACCACATCGTCATGGTGAAGGTTCCGTGAAAACCAAAAAGTCTTTCCGTTGATCTGCCCTCCAAATATTTTCCAGAATTGTTTAGCGGCTCTAGCCTCAATAAGAAGTAGGGTTTTTGAGTCTTTTTCTGTCTTGATTTTATTAATATAAGCTTTCGCTAATTTTTTAGATTTTATAATATCAAATTGGTATTTGATCTTCTGCGAGATTATTTCTTTTACCACACCCAGTCCGTAAACGGTGCGGTAATCTACAACTTTCTCCAACCATTTTGCATTACTCATAATATAAATATATCAGTTTTACATTCAGAGCGCGTGTCACTATAATCAACCCATGCCCGAATTACCAGAAGTCGAAACTACTGTAAGAGGCCTCAATGAAACTGTTCGGGGTTTAAAAATTGTTGATGTTTGGTCTTCCCTTCCAAAAAAGTCGCACGCAAGAAAAGACGAGATCAAAAACCTAGAGTTTTGGAACAGGTTCAAGAAAGAAATCATTGGCAAAAAAATTTTGCGAGCCGAACGTCGCGGGAAAAATATTTTGATACATTTGGCTGAATCAAAAACGATTTTGATTCATATGAAAATGACCGGACATTTGATGTACGGCAAATACAGGGATGGGAAAGATTCTGACGGCCTAGCGGGTCATGCATGGCCTTGGTGGGCCGACGACACGGCTCTCCAAGATCCGTATAACCGTTTCATCCGAGTTCTCTTCAAACTGAATAACGGATATTCTCTGGCCTTCTGCGACTCGAGAAAGTTTGGCAAAGTCACGATGTTTGAAACCAAAGAATCCTCAAATACGAAACATTTGAAAGACGTCGGTATGGATGCACTGGACCCAAAAATGGATTATCCAACTTTCAAATCACGACTCATGAAACGCGGAAGTGGCCGGATCAAGAATGTTCTCATGGACCAAACACTCATCGCCGGCATTGGAAATATCTACTCTGACGAAATGCTCTGGGAATCCGACATTCATCCCGAGGAACGAGTCAAAAGTATTCCCGAGATAAAGTTCAAAAAGATGTACAACTCCATGAAACCGCTTCTCAAACGTGGCATAGATTTTGGCGGAGATTCGACATCTGACTATCGCAATATTTATGGCTTACCTGGTAAATTCCAGAATAAACATCATGTCTACAGAAAAACAGGGCTTCCGTGCGAACGGAGGGGTTGCAGGGGTGTTATAATGAGGCGTGTGGTTGGCGGACGTTCGGCACACTACTGTTCCGCCCATCAACCGTTAGAAAAATAATTAAAAAATTATGGCAGAAAAGAAAAGCGGCGGGGGCGGAAGTGATATTTGGTGGTTTGTTGGGCTACTCGCAATCTTTTTCATATTGTGGGTTTCGGGAGGTGGACCACAAAGAGCCGAAGAACAAGGACTTGGTGAAGTGAAAGTTGGACAAAAATATACCAACCAAAACCAAAGCTGGCGTGATGAAAGCAAAACTCCTACCGGCACAATCCCGACCCCGAACGACCAACCAAAACGCAGTGGCGATGGACAGATTATTTATTAAGAAATCGAAACAAGAACACTCCAGTTGCAACAGACACATTGAGTGACTCCTTCCCTCCCGCCATTGGTATCTCGGCCACGGCGTCACATTTATCTAAAATATCTTTTGTTAGTCCTGTAACCTCAGCGCCAAGGATTATCAAGCTCTTTTCCTTTGGTGAAATATTTTTGTAGTCAGTAGAATTTTCTGATTGCTCAAGAGCGACTTTAAAATAATCTGGATGCTTGGCCAAGATTTCCAAAGCAGTATCGGCATGTTCCCAGGAAATACTTTTTTCAGCTCCAAGTGCAGTTTTAGCAATATCGCTCTGTGCTCGACCGAATCGGTCAATCGGATCTGGTGTCGTGCCAACCAAATATATTTTAGTTACTCCCGCCGCATCAGCCGTACGGAAAATCGAGCCCACGTTATGAGTGCTTCGGATATTATCGAGAATGAGAATTGTCTCGGTCCTCATAACAGTGATACTAAATGAATTGACCCTAGCCCGCAAGTATGTTATTTTTTAACGCATGCCCTTGTAGCTCAGCTGGTAGAGCAGCTCCCTTTTAAGGAGAAGGTCCTAGGTTCGATCCCTAGCGAGGGCACCAATATATAGTCTCATTGCAAAAATACCACTAAACACATAAAATGTGTCCATATCAACTTTTAACCTTTAATTTAAATGAACAAACAAACCATCATCTCTATCGGAATCATCGTTGCTGCCGTTGTCGTTGCCTTGGTCTTACTCCAAAAGGCTAGCAATAAGCCAAATCCGCTCGACGGTTTTGCTGCCTGTTTGGGAGAAAAAGGTGCGACATTCTATGGTGCTTTCTGGTGTCCTCACTGCGGTGACCAGAAAAAACTTTTTGGTACAGCTGTAAAATATTTGCCTTATGTTGAATGTTCTACCCCTGACTCCAAGGGCGTAACAGAAGTCTGCGTCAGTGCCGAGATAAAAAGCTATCCAACATGGGACTTTGCTGACGGAACCAGACAGACTGGAGTCATTTCCCTTGAAGGCTTGGCAGAAAAAACCAGTTGTGCCCTCCCAGCAGGTGAAGAAGTCCCTGAATCAACCGACATTGGCGGCACATCCGAGGCCGTAACAGAATAAAAACATGAACGCCGATATCATTAACACCGTCAATTTTATCTTTGCTATAGGGACAATCCTGTCTCTGGCTATTTCTTTAGTGCTTCTTATTGGCCTGTTTACCAAAGACAGGGGTCCAATTTACGCCTGGATGGCTAAAAAGGGACTCCTGTTGGTGTTTTTGATCTCTTTGGCTGGCATGGCCGGAAGTTTGACCTACCAATTCATCGGATTTGTACCTTGCCCGCTCTGTTGGTACCAGAGAATTCTTATGTATCCGATTGCCATAATGTCCTTTGTCGCCCTTATGAAGCGTAAAGCCACAGAAATCTGGGATTACGCCCTAGTTTTATCGATCATTGGTGGACTTATCGCACTTTGGCACAATATTGAGAAGTTTTTGGGTAAAGACGTCTTGGCCTGCGACGTTATCGGCGTGTCGTGTCTCCAAAATTACGTCAAAGTTTTCGGCTTTGTCGATATCCCTGTCATGTCTCTAGCCTTCTTCGTAGTCATAATCCTAATGACCCTCAACAAACGAAGATTCTCCACCCCCTCCTAGCCACCAACGGAGCAAAGCATGTTTAGAAAAAGACAATACGGAAGAAAGTCGGCTTGATGGCCGACTTTCTGAGTCTTAGCGGCTCGCCGTTTACAGGAGGGAACGCGTGTCTTTTTCTAAACACGATTTGCGAAATGTCCTTTATCCACAGAATGTCCTTTATCTCCTTTGCATAAAGGACATTTGGTAATAGAATTTAAACAAGCGAAACGTTCAGTGCCAACCCAACATTCGAACCATGTAGGTTCTAGAAAAAAATATTTAACGCAACGTTAAATGGGTCGCATGGCATAAAACGGTGTTCCAAGAAACACAAATCGCTTAGTCCCGATTACGAGATACCGAGTTCTTTGTTGACGTTTGGTGTCGTTTCCTACGGCACACAGCTCTTTTCTATCAGCCCTTGGCTGAACAATTGGCTCATTACTTGGTTTTTGTCCCGCGGACGAAACTCGAGTAATGAGCCATTTGTCTTTTATAGAGTTTTTAATAAGAATTTTTCTAGATTTGGCTCAAGCTCTAGTCCCAAATGACTTTCATGAAACATCGTTACAAGTTGTCGCGAAATATCTTTGAGTTCTTCTGGTTTGTAATTTTTGGAATAATTTTTAGATTTGTTGTAAACAAAAGGACTTAAGCTCGTACTTTTCATGTCTTCCCCCCCAACAACAAACAATAGATTTTTGGTCTGCCAGATCAAGATATTCAAAATTTCTTCGGCAGCAATTCCCTCTTGCAAAGCCTTTTGCATCAAAACCCAGGTGTTTTTCTTGTCTCGTGCGCCGAAAGCATCAGTGATGGAGAAAATATTAAACTTAGTCTCTGTCGTTTTTGGTAAATCAAAAGTTTTCCAATCTTTGGCAACTTTTTTTAAAATTTCGCTTGAGGCTTTTAGGATTTCTGTCTCGAGAATTATAAAAATATTTTCGGATTCTTGCATCTGCCTGGCTTTGTCCAAGACAAAATCAGAAACATCGCTCGAGATCAAAGAGCCGAGAACGATGACGTATTTTTTGGCAAACAAATCGCTCCCTGCAAGGAAATTTTGAAATTGGTCTCGAGAAAAATTACCTTCGTTTAGAAAAAAGACTTCTCTTTCGGGGAAATTTTTCAAAACCTCTTCACGCGCTTTTAATTTTTTATCTGAATCGTCTCCTAAAAAAACGTAGATCATTTTATAACCACTTCCTTACTTTCTTTTTGTATTCATGGTAAATCTCGCCATGACGAGTTTCCATAAGCTCTTCTTCCTTGGAAAGAAGAAAATAATTGACGATAATGAGAGCGACGATCGATGAAAGAGTAACGAATAATGAATTTATAGTAATACCGAGGCCGATAAGTAAAATCGCAAGGGCCAAATATTTCGGATTCCTGGTCCAAAAATATGGACCCATGGCCAGATGTTCTGCTTCTTTGATTTCACCTTTCTTTCGTCTTTCAGAAAATATTTTTCCGAGTCTTTCGGCCCAATATATGATAACCGTACTAAGTGCGATTAGAGAGATTCCCAGATATCTATTCAATGGTTCAGTCAAAAACTTTAGTGGGTGAACGATGTCCAAGATAATAGCCACAAAAAGCGCCAAACCAAAGACAATGGTCGAATACGAGCTCAAATTTGAGATAGTGTTTTCTTTAGGATGACGTTCGTTCATTTTCATAAGACTATTATAGACCTTTTCTACCCCCACACCAAATATCTCGTTATTCTGCTTTTTCGAAATAAATTTCGTGATATTTTAAATCCTTCGCCTAAAGCCGGTTTGGTTGGACGAATCTTTTGGCATAATAAAAAACCATGAGATATTTGGTGTCGGGGCTTATAGCTCTTGCCAAGTTTTTCCGGCCGAATAATTGACTGTGATTGGCACTTCGGTTTTGAAGTGGATATAGGATTTCTCCAAAACGCCCTCCATTTCTTCCCTGATTATTGGTGCCACTTTCTCTACTACTCCTTCCCGGACCTCAAAAATAAGCTCGTCATGGATCTGTAAAATCAAGTGCGCCGAGTCAGATAACCCCTCACTTTTCAACCTCTCGTCGATAAATCGCATGGCGAGTTTAACGATGTCGGCCAGGGTTCCCTGAATTGGTGCATTTATTGCAGTGCGTTCGGCCATTTTTTGAATGAACGGCACAGACGAGTTAATCGTCGGGAAATATCGGCGGCGGCCAAACAAAGTTTCGGTGTAACCATACTTTCGGGCAAAATTCTTCGTATCTTCGAGATAAGACTCGAAACTTTGAAATTGTTTGAAGTAATCTGCATAAAACTCCGCCGCTTCTTTATGTGAGCTTCCCAGATTTTTCTTCAAAGCGTTGACGCCCATGCCGTAAAGAATTCCAAAGTTAATAACTTTGGCATGACGACGCATTTCTTTTGTAACTTCTGGCATCGGCACACCAAAGACTCGCGAAGCCACCGCCGTGTGTACGTCATCACCTTTAATGAAAATGTTTTTCAAACTCTCGTCGCCGGAAAAAATTGCGGCCAAACGAAGCTCCATCTGAGAGTAATCAAATGACATCAAGACATTCCCCTCACCTGCCACAAATCCTCCGCGTATAGCCTTGCCGAGTTCAGACTTGATCGGAATATTTTGAAGGTTTGGGTTGTTCGAAGAAAATCTTCCGGTTGTTGTCCCGGCTTGTAAAAATTCCGCATGCAAGCGTCCGTCCTCGGCCACCATTTCGGGAATGACGTCGATATAAGTCGACAGAAGCTTCTGAAGTTCGCGATATTCCATGATTTTCTTTATTATCGGATGAGCGTCTTCGAGTTTTTCAAGAACAGTGATCTGCGTCGAGTAGCCACCAGTGGCGGATTTTTTGATTCCAGCCGTTGGAAGATGCAGTACTTCAAACAAAATTTCACCGAGTTGCTTTGGTGACTTGATGTTAAATTCTTGACCGGCAAGTTTGTAGATTTCTTTTTCGATTCCCTCGAGCGTTTTATGATAATTGTGTGACAGATTCTCTAAATATTTCTTGTCGATCTTGATACCGTAGTGCTGCATTTCTTCAATTACATTGATGATTGGCTCTTCTATTTCAGTGTAAACCTTGTCGAGTTTGTTTTTCTGTAAATCGTTCCAGAGAACTTTTTTGGCGTCACCCAGATCGCGAGTCTTGGTATAGGCAAAGATATCTTCGAGATCTGGGGTCGTTGTTTCAGAATCAAGAATCCAAAGCGCAATTCCAAGTTTTTTTAGTTCTATCGGGTCCATGTTGTTTTGTTCCTTTGGTACGACAACCTCTTCTATTTCCAAAATGTTTCGCAGTCGTGAAACGAGTGAACGGAATTCAAACTTCTGAAACATTTTTTCGGTTTTGTTTGTATCAATAGTTTCTCGCCAAGTTTTCTCGGGCAAAGTAAAATCGATTGGCGCATCACGGACGATGGTCGCTAAAGTTTTAGAGAAGAGCGCTTCTTCTTCGTTGTTTTTTAAAAGCTCGATAATGCGCGGAGTTAGTCCGGCTTCTTTAAATTCTGCATCGCCTTTTTTGAGTTTCTTATAAATATTTTCGATTCCACCGAATTTAGAAATGAGGGTTGTGGCGGTTTTCTCGCCAATTCCAGCAACACCAACAATGTTGTCTGATGGGTCGCCTCGGAGGCCCTTATAGTCCGCCAAAAATTTTGGACCAAAGCCAAAGCGCTCAATGACAGCTTTTTCGTCATAAGTAATTGTGTCAGAGAGACCTTTTCGAAGAGTAAAAATTTTAACCTGCGCCTTATCCACCAACTGCATAGTGTCCATGTCCCCGGAAGCGATAATTATTTCCCGCTCTTTGTCGACCTTTAGTTTCTCGGCAATGGTGCCGAGCAAGTCGTCAGCCTCGTAACCCTTTTTCTCGTAACAAGGAATAGCGAAAGCTTCCATGACTTCGCGAGATTTTACGATTTGCTCAATCAAAGCGTCGTCACCTTTCTTGCGATTGGCTTTGTAGGTGGCCGTCATTTCGTTTCGAAAAGTTCCACCCGGCAAGTCATAGCAAGCAAGGATGTAATCTGGTTTTAAGTCTTTGATAATCGAAAGAATCATCGTCGACAGCCCATAAAGCGCGCCGGTTGGCTCGCCCGAGGACGTCGTGAAGTCTGGTAAGGCATGATACGCGCGATGAATAATCGCATGAGTGTCGAGCAAAACTATTCTTTTTTTAGATTTGGATTTCACGTTCGTTTTCGCTTAAATGCTTAAATTCGATTCTTTTTGTTGCTGGAAAACTTGTCCGTAAATTTTCTGGCCACTCAACGAAAATCAAATTTTCCGGATTACTCGAATATTTTTCCCAATTAATTCCCCGAAGTTCATCCCCATTTTCAATTCTATAGGCATCGAGGTGAACCAAGTTTTTCCAAGGAAAGTTCCCTTCGATTTTGTAATTTCTTTGAATTAGAAAAGTGGGGCTAATGATTGCTTCTTTTATACCAAAGAATTCGCCAACTCCACCCATAAAAGTCGTCTTGCCAGCACCCAAATCCCCCACCAGCTCGACGATTGTCGCGCCTTGTTCTGGTAGTTTTGAGCCAGCCAAATCTGCCACAAACTTCTTGGCCGTCTCCTTGGTTTCCTCTGGACCCCTAGTAATCATGCGACCATTTTAACATAAAACAAAACTACCCTTTTGGGGTAGTTTTGTTTTATCTATCGATTATTTTGAATTGAGGCTGGTGGGCGGCTTGCTCTTTCTGCTTTCGTTTCTTTTCCTCTTCACGCTCTTTGTAAAGTTTACGAGAGACGTAGATGAGAATAACGATAACAGTGATAAGCACTAGCCATCCGAGGAATGTAGTTGGGAAAAATGTTCCCAAAGTTCCAAGTGCAGCTGCCTGGCTCACACGCATTGGAGCAAGCATCGAGACACGGATGATTGAAGAGTTTACAACTTCCATTCGAGTGTTCTTTTCAACTGGGTGTTCGAAGTTCGCATTAACAACGGTGACCAAGAAAGTCTCGTCAGGAGTTTTTTCGCCAACCTTCGCTGTTACACCAAAGTTACCTTTTGTGTAAGCTGGAAGAACCGGGATTCTGACTTCAATCTTCTGAGTCGAGATTAGTTTACCTGGACCAACATCAGTTACTGTCATTTCCTTTGGAAAATCAACAACCACAATAACGTCTTTCAAGTTCTTGTCGCTTAGGTTTTCATAAACGACTTCGAAAGGAATTATGTCTCCAGGACGAACGTCTGAGTGAGCAGCGACCAATTCGACTTTCAAGTACTGGATAGTTTCGAATATTACTTCGCCAGTATTTGTGTTGTTGTTTGAATTGTTGTTCGAGTTAGAGCTTCCAGAATTACTTAATCCTCCACTAGTGTGACCGCCTCCCGAAGAAGTTACTGTGGCAGAATTTGTAATGAAGGCTTTAAAGTCGCCTGTTTCGCCATCAGCTGAAACCAATCGGAAGAAATAAGCTTTTCCAGGAGTAAGGCCGTAGATTGTTGTTGAGACAATACTCTGTTGAGCGTAGATGGTTTTGTTTGCTGTTCTATATCCAAGACCTACGGTTGGACCATATTCGAACCAAACTGTTTCAGAACTGTCGTTTTCTGCAACAAGTCCGTTTAGGGTCGCAGATGTGGCGGTAACATTCGTCGCGTCTGTAGTAATGATGTCTCCATCTGTCGCGCCCAAGACGTCACCGTCGTTATCGTTGTCATTATCGTTATCGTTGTCGTTGTCGTTGTCATTATCGTCAGAACTATCGTTGTCGGTTGTGAAATAGTATGTCGAACCACAGTCGTCGTCATTTGAATTGTCGACGTTTTCCGCACAAGCACGATAGTAGTAAGTGTCGTTATCGTTTAGTCCAGAGAGGGTCATAGAGAATGTTCCCTCGTTGTCTGTTGTACCAGACATTGTGCTTGTTTGATTTAGATTTGAAGATGAAGTTCCCCACTGGAAGAATCTGACGTAGTCCTCGCTTTCATCAATTTCTGTGATTTCTCCACGAATTGTCGCAGAATCTTCGTCGATATTGATAGCTGAACGAGTAATGACGTTTAGATTGTCGTTGTCCCCGTCGTTATCGTCATCGTCATTATCATCGTCATTTGAACCATCCAAACACCACCATTGGTTCTGGAGCCATTCATTGTATCCGGTTGGTCCACCTGTTGCGGTACAAGCAGCCAAAGTTGACTGCGGCGCACCAAACAAAAACGCAAAAGCGAATATGGCAAACGGGATTAGTTTTATTTTGTTTGTAATATTTTTCATATAATTTATATTATTTAATCTTCATCTCTAAATCCTCGATTTTTAAATCAAGAACTTAGGAATGAGGGCGAGATTTGAAGTCTCTCGCCCATCAAGCTATTTCAGAACCTACCGCCTCCACGAAGGAGTCCAGCAATCACCACCACGCACACCGTAAGTAGCAACGGCGCGAGGCCGTTGATTGTAGACCACGGTCGGACCGCAGGCAACACCTCCGGCACCAAGCATCATTCCACCGCTCGCGGCGCTTCCAGAACCATCGATCGAACTGAACCGCGCAGCCATTGCGTTCGGCCACGTATTCGGTTGATGATCTTCTTCGGGGCTAGTGCCAACGCCGTATCCACGGTTTGTGCGCAAGCGCTCACGGCGACGATCGAGCAGAGCAACCTCACCAGTTTCCTCGTTGAAGAGGATTTCGTTTGGTGCGATCTGCATCTTCTTGAACTTCGATTCGCCACCAGTAGAGGCTGTTCCTGAACCGGCTTGAGTAGTGCTTCCTGCCGAATCGATCACGCGCACATCGCCGATAGCCACAATGCGGCCGCCAGGCAACGTGTCGTAGAGATCGCCGATCGAAGGCACCACCGTCAAACTAGCTGTCGCGTTTCCCGTGTTGTTGCTGGGATTAGGTAGCGGCGCTTGTTTCCACATCTTGCCGGTCTTGAGCACGTTACCGTAATCATCAACGACTAGTTCCTCGCCTGTATTCGGGTCAGGGAACATGTCTCCTGGAAGATGCAGGCCGTACGGGGTGACGAACACCTCAACACCATTGATCTTCGTCGTTTTGGCTTTCGCGGGAACACCATTGTTCGCCGCGGGGCGTTGTGCAGAAGCAGGAGGGGAAACCGTCCGAGGAGACACTGCCGGGCCGTTGGCGATGAGGCCACCGACTCCGATCGTCATCTGCGGGACGCTATCACGCTCCATGGTCTGCATGATCTGGTACGCTTGCCCCTGAAGCAGGGTTGCGTTGTTCTGCTGAGCGTTCATGCTCAGGGCCATCACGAAGATGGCGAGGAGGGAAAACAGCTTTTTCATGTCGTTCTGGGTATTTGGGTTGTGGTTGTTGTTTCGTTGGTTGTAGGTTCACTTTGCAAAGAGCCTGGAACCTTTGTGTGTATCATAGCATATACCATGAATCTTGTCAAGCGTTTAAACCGCCCCTTTCCTGGTCTAAATACACAGGAAAAACAAGGGTTTTTTGACAATTTCCCGTATAATATGTTTACCAATATGCCCCGATTCGATGACCAAAAAGAGGATAAAAAGCTCGAACTTCTCTATTTACAGGAGGAGGAGGCTTTGGCCAAGACTCTAGCTGAGACCAAATATCATGTCCCCTACGTGGATTTGAGCAAAGTCATCCTAGAAAACGACGCCCTCAAGACTGTTCCGGAAGATCTGGCTAGAAAACTAGAGGTCGCACCCTTTAATATCGCCGGAAAAAAACTCTTGGTCGCCGTTCGCGCACCAGAACACGATGGTTTGGCTGAACTCGAAGCCGATTTGAAAAGAAAAGGTTTTGTAATTAGTTGGTTTATGGCTTCGCATGCCTCACTTGAAAAAGCCTGGGATCGCTACCAAGAAATTTCTCAAGCGGAAAAAATAAAAGCCGGAAGCTTGGATATTTCCGGCGATACACTTTTAAAAACAGCCGAAAAAATTAAGTTACTCGAAGACATCAAGACAATGATCGACGCGACAAACGCAGAAACCACGACACACCGAGTTTCAAAAATTATTGAAATTATTTTTGCGGGCGCAATCGCGCTTGGCGCTTCTGACGTACATATCGAGCCCGAAGATGGCCAAGTGCGTTTGAGAATCAGGCTCGATGGAATACTTCACAATATCACATTCATCGATTACAAAACTTTTGAATTCATAAATTCGCGCATCAAACTTCTATCTGGTCTAAAACTAGCACACAACAAAGCTCAAGATGGAAGATTTTCTATTTTCGTAAGTGGTGAAGAAATTAGCATGCGAACCAGCATCATTCCCGGAGCGTTCGGCGAAGGTATTGTCATGCGAATCTTGAATCCAAAATCAATTCAAGTTGATCTTGAGGATATGGGAATCGACAAAAGACTTTACGGGATCATCTCGCGCGAGATTGATAAACCAAACGGACTCATCCTTATCACTGGCCCGACAGGTTCGGGAAAATCTACTTCTCTCTACGCATTCTTGCGTCGAATTTACTCGCCGGAAATTAAAATTCTGACAATCGAGGAACCGGTTGAATATCACCTCGAAGGAATAACCCAGACACAAACCAATCCCGAGCGTGGTTACGACTTCCTCGAGGGACTTGTCTCGGCCCTGCGTCAGGATCCTGATGTGGTGATGGTTGGAGAAATCCGTGACTCTGACACAGCGCGTATTGCCGTTGAGGCCTCGCTCACTGGACACATGGTATTCTCAACCCTCCATACCAACAACGCCGCCGGCGTCGTGCCTCGTCTAATCGACCTCGGAGTCAATCCAAAAATTCTTGCTTCAGCGCTCTCAATGGCTATCGCGCAACGCCTCACTCGAAAACTTTGTACTAAATGTAAGATCAAAAGACCAGCAACCAAGGAAGAGGAAGACGTTATTGGAAAAACTTTGGTCCGCGCCGACAAACTTGGAAAAAAATTAAAAGAGTACAACGTCGACCCAAAACAAAAAATAGAACTTTGGACGGCGCCAGGATGTCCTGCTTGTAATGGTATTGGTTATAAAGGCCGCATTGGGGTCTTTGAGGCGATCATGGCCGATGAGGCTCTGCAAAATATCATGCCGATGAATCCAAGTGAAAAAGAAATCAAAGAAATTTCCGAAAAACAAGGAATTCTAAATATGGTTGAGGATGGATTTGTAAAATGCATAAACGGAGTTACCTCTATCGAAGAATTGAAAAAAGTTGTCGACATTTACGAATACGCCGAGGATGAAATCCCGATCTCAACAAAAGAAAATTAAAACTAAAACGCGAAAGCCTCGGGAGTGCCGAGGCTTTCAGGCGACAAAGGACTTCATGCTCCTGGGGGTCCATCTTCTTGAGGATTGTTGACCAAAGAGAGCAAGAAGTTCACGACCGCAAAAACGATAGTGAGGCCCAAGAACACCCAGCGCAACCAGGACAGGAAGCTTAGGTGTTCCGGCCGGACCAGACTATGAAGGAAGGTCGCGGCCGTAAGTATCAGAAGCACCCGAGAGATGGCTTTAAACGGTTTCATGAAAGTGGTGTTAGGTGTGTTCGTTATTCAAACTATCACTTCCTCGTTTTTTTGCAAATAAAAAGCCCTTTAACCTCTAAATAATCCTTTTGATTGAAAACCAAAAGTAATGAAATCGCGAAGGATAGTCGCAGTAACTCCACCGAAGTGGTAACCATGACGTCCTCTTTGAAACCATATGAACTGTGCCCGATTACTTAGAGGTTAAAGGGCTCTTTCTGCTTGGGTGATAAATATAACACCCTCAAAATTCTTGTAAAGCCCCTAAACCGATATTTTTCAAAAATGCTATACTGTGAGAGATAAACGTTTAAATTTATACCTAACGCGCTTATATATAACATTTTTAAATACGTTTGTCAATCCCCCTTCGCATAAAGCTACGGAGGAACACGGCCCCCAAATAAAATTATGGAAAATGACATCTTTCTCGACAACCAACTCCGCCCTGGCACATGGGACGAATACATCGGTCAGGAGAAAATAAAAAAGAACTTGAAGATCTTGATTCAAGCGGCCGAAGAGCGCAATCACGCGCCCGAACATATTTTATTTCATGGACCGGCTGGACTTGGTAAGACCACGCTCGCACATTTGATCGCCAAAGAATCTGGCCGACAAATTAAAATTACTTCCGGCCCCGCAATTGAAAAAGTTGGTGACCTGGCTTCAATTCTGACCAACCTCTCGTCCGGCGACATCCTCTTCATCGATGAAATACATCGCCTAAACAAAATGGTCGAGGAAATCCTCTACCCTGCTATGGAGTCTGGCGTTCTCGATATCATCATCGGCAAAGGTCCGTCGGCAAGAACGATTCAGCTCGACCTCCCTCCATTTACCCTCATCGCGGCCACTACTCGTCCGGCCATGATGTCAGCGCCACTTCGTTCACGATTCTCGGGAGGAATTCATCGGCTTGAATTTTATACGAATGAAGAAATGGAAAGGATTCTCGCACGCTCAAGCAAGATATTGAACGTCGACTCTGAAACCGAGGCAATCAAAGAAATCGCAAAGCGAAGTCGTTTCACTCCTCGTACAGCGAATTATTTCCTAAAACGCGCTCGTGATTACGCGCAGGTTAACAAGGCAGATATGAATTCAGAAAATGTGAAAAAGGCACTGGAACTTCTCGGCGTCGATGAAATGGGACTTTTTGAAACCGACCGAAGTGTTCTCCGGGCACTTATAGAAAAATTCAACGGCGGACCAGTTGGTCTCGGCACTCTCGCTGCCGCCACATCCGAAGAAGAAGCGACGATTGAAGAAGTCATCGAACCGTATTTACTACAACTCGGATTTATCGAACGCACACCTCGTGGAAGAGTGGCCACAGACAAAGCTTACGGACACTTGGGTATAAAAAAATAACATGGGATCAACACACAAAAAACTAGGAAAGATGGCGGACAATAACGCCAAAAAAGCGAAGGTTTTTTCTAAATTAGCAAAATTAATTTCTATGGAAGCAAAAAAGGCCGGTGGTAACCTCGGTTCTCCTGGACTCAAAGCCGCGATTGAAAAAGCGCGAAAGGAAAATATGCCCAGTGAAAACATCGAACGCGCGATAAAGAAAACCGACGGCGCAGAGATGACACCAATACTTTTTGAATTTTATGGACCAGGTGGCGTGGGAATTCTCGCGACCGGACTTACCGACAGCATCAACAGGAGTAGTCAGGAACTTAGACATCTCCTCGACACACACGGAACAAGTTTGGGTGGTGTTGGATCAGTCGCTTGGAATTTTACAAAGAGTGCCGAAGGCGACTGGGTGGCAAACATGAAAACAGAACTATCCGAAGAAGATTCGGAAAAATTGTCGGCTCTCGTCGAAGCACTCGAAGACCGTGACGACATCCAAGATGTTTATACAAGCGCGGGATAAAAATAGCGAAGCCCCCGAGATGGGGGCTTCGGCTTTTGCGAGCAGTTCTACTACTCGCCAAGGATCTCACGACACTTCTTGAAGAAGTCGCTGTATCGATCATTGCTCCTAGGAAGAACGGGAACAGACACCAATGGCACCATGTCAAAAGCGACCGCAGGATCCATAGCCATGATCACCATGCGCTCGTGCAAGGCTGGCCACCCATCAACAACGGCCTTGATCACGGGATCCGATGCATCGCTTGTCATAGCGACCAAGTCAGGCAGTGCCGGGTCCAAGAGCTCCACGATCGTACGGAACTCTTGAGCGGTCGTTGCCCGTAAAAAGCAATGATCCTTGAGCCCAAGAACATCCTGGAAGGTTGCCGATATCAACGGGTGCGGGACGACCAATACGATGTTTTTCATGTGCTTGTCAGGTTGGCCCTTAACATAACACAAATAAACAAAAAGTCAATATTAACTGGCCTCTGGTGACTAAAGCCTGTAAACTATTAGAATGATAATCATTGGCATTGACCCTGGCTACGAACGCATCGGCATCGCGGTCTTGGAAAAAAATAAAGGAGATAAAAAAGAAGTTCTTTTGTATTCGAACTGCTTCAAAACTTCTGGGAAACTCCCCCTCCCCGAACGCATTTTCTTACTTGGCGCTGAAGTGGAATCGGTGATCAAAAAATACAAACCGGAAAAGTTGGCTATTGAAAAATTATTTTTTGAGAATAATCAAAAAACAGCCATGGGCGTCTCTGAAGCGCGCGGTGCAATTATTTTCGTGGCCAAAAATGCTGGTTTAGAAATTTTGGAATACACACCGCTCCAAATCAAAAATGCCGTTACGGGTTATGGCAAAGCGACAAAAATCCAAGTACACACCATGGTCTCGAAACTCATAGAGCTACCGAAAACAGTCAAACAAGATGATGAGGTGGATGCGATTGCTGTCGCCATTACCGGATTCGCCACGACCCGTTTGTAATCGTCCCGACTTACAACTTACTACTTACGACTTGCTAAATTCCATAATCCACAGTGGAATTTCAAAACTCTTGCAAAGGAAAAATGGATTTGTTAAAACTATGCATAACTTAACAAATAATTTTTTAAAACGATGCAAAGTGACGATCTATATTCATCAGGAATATTCGCGAGCGAACTAGAAGACGATTTCGGCTCTGACAAAGAGCTCGATCCAGAAACTTTCCTTCCGGAAGACGACGAGTTGGCTAATGACGAAGATGAAGACGACGCAGACGATGACGACGAAGTCAGCTATAATCCTCTTGAAGACTACAAATCAGACGAGTGGGCCTAGGCCAAATCAAAAACCGCCATCTCGGCGGTTTTTGATTTTATTTAAGAATTATTTTTACAAACCTCCTCTTCCCGACTTTAAGTATTTGATTCTCTGTGATTTCTATATCTGACATAATCTTTTCTTCGGTCTCGGCATTCTTTATCGCACCCACAGACAGAAGTCTGGAGAATTCAGAATTTGATTCGACGATTTTATTTTCTACCAAAACACTTTTTAATTTTGTTCCGCTCGCGACACTCACCTCTTCGACATCTGTTGGAATTCCGCCTTTGGAAAAAGTTTCTTCCCAGGCCCCTGCTGCTTTATCTGCGTCTTTTTGTGAGTGATACATTGTGACAATAGTTTTGGCCAAAATCACTTTAATATTTTTCGGGTTCTCGCCATTTTCAAGCGCTTTTCGGTATTCAGAAATTTGTGAAAGCGGCACACGGGTCAGGAGTTCGAAATACTTAACAACGAATTCATCTTTCATCGACATTATCTTGCCGAACATCTCATTTGCGTCGTCAAGAAAATTAACTGTGTTACCCCAACTAGAACTCATCTTCCTGCCGTCCAAGCCTTCCACGAGCGGATTCATGAGAATATTCTGCGGAGTCTGGCCAAAATGCTTTTGCAAGTCACGTCCGGCAAGTAGATTGAATTTCTGATCAGTCCCACCAAGCTCAACGTCTGCTTTTACTGCCACAGAATCATATCCTTGCATGAGCGGGTACAACATTTCGCGAAGCGAAACTCTTTTTCCTTCGTCTAGTCGCCTGCGAATATTGTCGCGTGAAGAAAATTGATTGATTGAGAAAAGATTAGCTTGTTCGCAAATATCCAAGTAGTCCAGTTTCTTCAACCACTTACTATTGAATTTAAATTCGGCCTTACTAACGTTGATAAGCTTGCCAATTTGTTTTTTGTAGTCTTTAAGATTTTCTTTGATTGTTTTTGCGGTCAACATTGGTCGCTCGGAATCTTTGTCAGAAGTATCGCCAATAACTCCAGTAAAATCTCCGACAATGAAAACAATCTGGTGCCCAAGATCTTGAAAATCACGAAGCTTTATAAGTGGAATCGAACGACCCAGGTGAACATTCGGACTCGTCGGATCAATACCGAGCTTAACACGGAGCTTTTTACCCGACAAAAGCTTCTCACGCAAGTCTTTCACGTCAATAATTTCCTCGACGCCACGCGAGAGTAATTCGTCTATCTTTGCCACGTCATTATTTACCTGCATTAGAATACTTTATCACTTTTGGGAGGAAATCAAAAACCTGCTAGTATTAAATCCATATGGACAAACTAAAGAAATTCTTTCACCGCCACAAGCATTTTTGGCTCAATGTTGCGATCGTTGGAGGATCCGTTGGCGTCGTTTTTTTGGGTATTATTGTTATCTGGGTAACCACACTCAAGGTTCCAGATTTTAAGTCTTTTGATGAGCGTCGAATCGACAGTTCGACTAAAATCTATGACAAGACCGGAGAAATCGTTCTTTATGATATCCACCAAGACAAGAAAAGAACGCTTATTCCATTCGATCAAATGGGTGAAAGAATTACACAAGCGACGGTCGCCATCGAAGACGACACTTTCTACACGAATAGCGGTGTTAGCTTGCGTTCCATTGTTCGCGCTATTTTGGTCAACATTCGATCTGGATCTTACTCTCAAGGCGGATCAACAATCACCCAGCAGATTGTTAAAAACTCCCTCTTAACAACAGACAAGGCCATCTCTCGTAAAATTAAAGAAATTTTCTTGGCCCTGAAAGTCAACAAGGAAATGACGAAGGATGAAATTTTAGAAGTCTACCTAAACGACGCGCCATACGGCGGAAGTATTTATGGCATTAGCGAAGCAACCTCGGCCTTTTTTGCCAAAAAACCAATCGACCTAACTTTGGCTGAATCAGCTTATTTGGCAGCCATTCCCCAGGCCCCGACCCGTTATTCTCCTTATGGATCAAAGGTCGATCTTCTGGAGGCCAGAAAAAATCTTGTTTTAGACAGAATGGCTAAACTTGGATTTATTACCGAGGAAGAACGCGACGCGGCCAAAGTCGAGCTTGTAGAATTTCAAACCCAAGACAAACTTGGCATCAAGGCGCCACACTTTGTTTTCTATATCAAAGACTATTTGGAAGAGAAATACGGCGTTCAGGCGGTTGAGTCTGGGGGTCTAAAAGTTATTTCGACCCTAGATTACGAGCTACAAGAAAAAGCCGAAGACATTGTTTTGAAAAACGCCCTGGAAAACGACAAAGCCTGGGACGCATCTAACGCCTCGCTTGTCGCGATCGACCCAAACACCGGAGAAATTCTCACCATGGTAGGATCACGTGATTATTTTGACAAAGAAATTGACGGTAAGTTCAATATTGCCCTAGCTAAACGCCAACCAGGTTCGTCCTTCAAGCCATTTATCTATGCCACGGCTTTCGCCAAAGGCTTCACTCCAAACTCAGTACTTTTTGATGTACCAACCGAATTTCAATCAACTTGTGATCCCTATGGCCGCGCCAAAACAGGTCCTCAAGAAAACTGTTATAGCCCAAGCAACTACGACAACGCCTATATTGGGCCAGTGAGCCTAAGAAACGCTCTAGCGCAATCGAGAAACGTGCCGGCAGTTCAGCTTCTATATTTAACTAAAATCGCCGACTCTTTAAAGACCGCTAAAAATATGGGAATCACAACCCTTCGCGATCCAAACACTTACGGACTTACGCTCGTCTTGGGAGGTGGTGAGGTTAGCTTGCTTGATATGACTTCAGCTTATGGAGTATTCGCAACAGAAGGTATCCGTTACGAGCCACAAGCAGTGCTGCGTGTCGAGGACGCATCGGGTAAAGTTTTAGAAGAATTTCAACCTAGGGGTGGCCAAAGAGTGTTGGAAGAAAATGTGGCACGACAAATTTCTGATGTTTTGTCTGACAACGTCGCCAGAACACCACTTTTCGGCGCCAACTCATTCGCTTATTTTGGAAATGTTTCTGTGGCTGGCAAGACCGGTACAACCAACAACAATAAGGATGCTTGGATGATGGGCTACACACCAAATATTACTGTTGGCGTCTGGTCTGGAAACAACGACAACACCCCAATGAAAAAAGGTTCGGCAATCTCCGGACATCTTTGGAGAGAATTCATGGACGTGGCGCTCAAGAAAATCCCTCGCGATTCTTTCAATACTCCGGAAATCAATACTGATTTGAGCCTGAAGCCTGTTTTGCGTGGAGTTTGGCAAGGAGGAGAGTCGGTATTCATTGACACGATTTCTGGAAAGCTCGCCACAGACCTTACGCCAGAGGAAACAAAGAAAGAGCTCGTGCCGGGGAATATCCATTCGACACTTTATTGGATTGACCGCGACGATATTTTAGGTGCCGCACCCGGACCACAAACAAACCAACAATACATGAACTGGGAAACCGCGACACAGAATTGGTGGGAACAGAACAAAAGTAAATATAATTTAGTTGGTGACTCAGAAATTCCAAGCGACTACGACGACATTCACACCGAAAACACTCAGCCAGAAGTTTTAATCGAGAACCCTGAAGCTGGCGAAACTTACGACGCCAACCAATCAGTCGATATTCGAATTGATTACACCTCCCACTTCGACGTGCGCTCGGTTGACGTCTTTATTAACGACACCTATTTAGCGACAAAAAATTCTGCACCGTTTAATTTCTCTTTTGTCCCCAGAGACATTGAAAACATTGGAGATATTAATGAAATAAAAGTGATCCTTCGCGACGAGGTCTACAATAAAGCTGAGGCAACCGCAGAATTTATCGTTGATATTTAAAAAATATCTTTGATTATTTTTCCAGGGAAAGCAATTTTTAGCTTCTCTAAAATTTTTTCTTTGTGTAATTTTATTTCTGTTTTGATATAGGGGTCGGTTTTAAGGTAAATATTTTGGTTCTTGAAAGAAATCGCGCCCTTTTCTATTGGGAATTTTATTGTTTCCAACACAACGGCGCAAATGGTTTCTTTAAAATTTTCGTTACCCGAAATAGCCTGCTTGAAGATATCTAAAAACTGAGAGATGTTTACTGTCATGTGTTTTATGTTAGCGATTCATCGGCATAATTAAGTATAAAAACGTCTTATCTCCGTTGCCTTTTATGACCATCGGCCGGTTTACTTCATTCATTTCAAGCACAACAGAATCTTCGTTTATGGACTGGAAGCAATCAAGAACATATTTGTAATTTAAATTCATATCAACAGCGTTTCCCTCAAGTGCCCCATCAACAAATGTTTTGTTTTCACCTACATCTTTGTTTAGGGCGTAGACCTCGAGTTTTTTAGCTTTTGGGTCAATGATAAGTTTTATCTGATTAAACTTGTCTGAGAAGACATTAGAGAGCCTGATGGCCTCTATAAAATCTTTCTTGATTAGCACAGCGCGAGTTTTGTATTCTTTTGGCACAATCTGGCGATAGTCTGGAAAAGATCCGTTGATAAGCCTAGATGTTAGATAAAAACCCGAACTGACAAAAGAAATCTGGTTCTTGTTGTAATAAACCCTCATGTCCCCTTTTGTGTCCGAGAGAAGTTTTATAATTTCTAAAACATTTTTAAAAGGAATTATTAAACCTTCGACTTCTGCTGGTTTTTTTGTCCTAATATTTTTTTCAGCTAAACGAAAAGAATCGGTCGAGACAAAAAAGATATTGTTTTCCTGGGAGTATATATATACACTGGCAATTTCTGGCTTAATATCGCTTGTGGCTGAACTATAAAATACCGCCTTTATGCCGTCTATGAATTTTTCTGTTTCGATTTCAAAAGAAGCTCCTTCGACCGTCGGAATTGTTGGAAAATCTTCAGAAGAAATGCTTTTAATTGTTATGGCTGTTTTCTTGTTGTTTAAAAAAAGGTTTTCGTTTACTTTCTCGAGTCGTATAGTCTTGTCCGAAACACTAAGATTCATCAATGTGTTGTTTATCACTTCGCCAGAGACAACGACTTCGCCCTCAACTTCTATTTTGGCCGGAATCTCGATCTCTAAACCAAGAGACAGGTTTGTCGAACGGATTTTCAAACTATTACCAGAAGCAATAAAGAGGATAGACCTAAGGCTCTCTAGAGAGGAGGTCTTACCGACGATCTTGTCTGCCTTACCAACCGCGTCTTTTAGTTTTTCCACCGAACATTCTATTTTCATGTTTTTCTTTTTTATTACTCTTTAAAATTTACTATTATTATTAGCCCTGTTGATATTGTGTATAAGTCTCATCCGCCCTTTTAAAATCTGACAAAACAACTAAATCCTGGTGTGTAAAACAAGGTAACTTTCGCCGACAACCCCGAGGTTTTTAACGCGAGGGCTTTTTATTGAAAGTTACTAGTTTTATTCCACAAGAATTTCCACCTACTTTTAAAGAACTTATTAACACTATTTAAACATCATTCGTATCTGCTCAAGGTCTCGAACAAGTTTTTGGTCCCCTTTTAGGTCGTTCTTGATTTTCAGGCAGGAGTGGATGACGGTTGTGTGGTCTTTACCCCCAAGCTTCTGGCCAATTAATGGGTACGAGATATTGAAGTCTTCTCGAAGGATGTACATAATAAGCTGTCGGGCTTTGACAATCTCTTTTCGGCGAGTCTTTTCATATATGTTTTCCTCCTCAACCTCATAGAAGTCACTAATTGTCTTGACCACACTCTGAATCGATACGTTTTTACCTGGCTTGATGTTGTTTTTTATCAACTTTTTAACCTCCACAACCGACAAGTCTCTTTTTTTGAGCTGAATCTGGCAAATTACTGTGTTTAAACTTCCTTCGAGCTCGCGGACGCTTCCCGAAATGGCCGTAGCAATATACTCAACCACCTCGTCTGATAAAGTCAGGCTGTTTTCGTCGAGCTTAGAGCGAATAATTGCTGTTCTAGATTCAATATCTGGCTCGGTTATGTCAACAATCATCCCTTGGCCAAAACGGGTTCTGAGACGATCTTCAAGGCCGATGATTTGGTTTGGGTGTTTGTCCGAGGAGAAGATTATTTGCTTTTGGGTTTCGTGGAGGGTGTTGAAAAGGTGGAAGAGCTCCTCCTGGGTCTTTTCTTTGTTAGAGATAAATTGGACGTCGTCCATGATCAAGACATCGTATTTGCGGTATTTTTGCTTAAATTCGTTTGGTTTATTGTTTCGAAGAGCGTTTACATAATCGATGGCGAATTTCTCGAGAGGAATGTAGTGAATTTGTTTGTTTGGGAACTTTTCTTTTATTGAGTTCCCTATCGCCTGGATAAGGTGGGTCTTACCAAGGCCCGTTGGTCCGTAGATGAAGAAGGGATTATAGTTGTGTCCTGGATTTTTGACTATAGATTGAGCGGCGGCGTGAGCGAGTTCGTTAAAAGAGCCAACCACAAAAGAGTCAAATGTGTAGCGAGGATTCAAGTTATCTTTTTTGTCGACGTAGAGATTCTTTAGTGGAAGTTCGTTGACCACAAAACCATCTCCGCCGCCCGTGTCCCCCTCCGGCTTTTTGTTTGAAAGTTTGGAAATTACAAACTCAACGCTTCGAATTCCGTCAGAGTAATTTCTAAGAAGGCCCAATATTGTCGTCTTGTGTTTGGTGTTTAACCAATCTTTAACAAATTCATTTGGAACACTTATGTAGGCGGTGCCGTTTTCTTGCTTGGAAAGGTTGGTGTTTTTAAACCAGGTGACAAAATTGGCTCTGGAAAGAGAGGATTCGATCTCGTCTAAACAACTTTCCCAAATTTGCTTGTTATCAACCATGATTTAATTTTTATAAAGATTAATGTTTGGAATTATAATCTATTTTCAGAAACTGTGGATAATTCAAAAATTGTTAACAACTTGTGGATTGCTGTGGATAAAAAATTTATGAATAAATTATATACAAACCAGGTTCTAAATAGAAGTTTTTTCGCACCAGACATTGATTTATTTTTATGTCTAGTATATACTCCCCTACATGTCACGAACATACAATCCAAAAAAGAAAAAAAGAGCCAAAACTCACGGCTTTCGTGCTCGATCCAAAACGACCTCCGGAAAGAAGGTTTTGCTTGCTCGACGCCGCAAAGGACGCAAGAAACTAACCGTTTCTAAACCTCGTATTAAGTCGGCTAAATAATATTCTCATGATCCCGAAGACCAACAGGATGAATCGGGAAGATTTCGAGAAAGTAATGAAAAAAGGCGGGTTTTTAAACTCGTCTTTTTTCACGCTCAGATTCCTGAAAAACCCTTTAAATTCAACGCATTTTAGTGTTGTGGTTGCTAAAAAGGTCGCCAAAACAGCCATTTCTAGGAACAAAATCCGTCGCCGAGCTTACTCCGTGCTCGGCAAAGCGGTCAAAAACCCATACTACATAATACTTTTTGGTAAAAAGGGTGTCGAAAAAGCAACGTTTGCCGAAACGGAAGCTGATATTATTGCGATCCTAGAAAAGGCGAAAATATGTTGAAATATATAGCTATTTCATTGATTTGGCTCTATCAACACACCCTTTCTCCCCTTTTCCGTATTCTTGGCGTAAATTGCCGGTTTTACCCAACTTGTTCACACTATTCGCGTGAAGCCTTCCAAAAACACGGATTTTTCAAGGGTTTTTGGCTTTCTTTCCGACGAATTTCGCGCTGTCATCCTTGGGGAGGGTCGGGAGTGGATGAAGTACCAAAATAATTTTGAGATTCCCCTCTTTTAAGATAGAATCGAAAGATGTTTAAGACGATTTTTGTTGAGCCTTTGTATAACTTATTGGTATTTCTCGTCAATGTCGTGCCGTGGCACGATGTAGGTATTGCCATCATCGTTCTCACTCTTTTGGTTAAGTTTGTCCTGGCGCCGCTTCACGCCAAGGCTATTCGCGGTCAATTTGAGATGAAGAAACTCGAGCCAAAGCTTCGCGAAATCAAGAAACAGTATCCTGACAAGCAAGTTCAAGCTGCTAAAACATTTGAACTCTACAAAGAGCATAAAATTTCTCCACTCGCCGGATGTTTACCAATTTTAATTCAACTCCCGATCATCTTGGCGCTTTATCGTGTTTTTCTGGGAGGGTTTAGTTTCGACACAATGCCTCTATATAGTTTTATCCAAGAGCCCCAAACGATTAAACTAACATTTCTTGGACTTTTAGATCTAACACAAAAATCAATCATTTTTGCCGCCATTGCTGGAATTACTCAATATCTTCAGGTTCATTTTTCTGCCCAAAGAACTCCTGTTCCCGATCCAAACGATAACTCTATGTCAGCCAACATGAATAAAATGATGAGTAAACAAATGAAATATTTCTTACCGGTTTTTGTGGCCATTATCTCCTATCAAATCTCGGCCGCCATCGCTCTTTACTGGTCAGTCAACAATATTTTTACTACCATTCAAGAATATTTGATTCACAAAAAGATGACCAAAAAAGAACAGGCTGTCATCGTAAACAAGAATTAAAACATGATGGAATCTGATTTGAAACAATTGATCGAAGAATTCATTCAAAGCTCGGGTTTCGGTTTACACAACATAGACGTTCGACTCGATACGGATTCGGGGTCTTATTGGATTTCTGTCGGTACGCCGGATTCACACCATCTCATTGGTAAAAACGGAGAAACAATCCAAAGTCTAAATCATTTGATTAAAAGAATGCTCGAGAAGCGTTTAGGTGAAAACACTCCGCGTGTCACCATCGACATCAACGATTACCAAAAAGCTCGTGTCGACAAAATCAAGACAACAGCTCACATGATGGCTGAACGCGCCAGATTTTTCAAAAGCAAAATCGAACTCGAACCGATGAATGCTTACGAGCGCCGCATTGTTCATGATTTCGTTTCCAAGCATCCAGACCTCGCCTCCGAATCTACTGGTGTTGGCCCATCGCGGCGAGTCGTCATATTTTTCAAACAACCTCTTTAAAAAAGATTCTCATGGACATAAGGGGGTCTTTTTTGTTATATTGGAAGTACCGAAATTTATAATTTTTAGTTAAAAATCGCTTTAAATCGTTTGTTTTACACCAAAATATGTTTTTAAGAAGTTTACAATCACCCCTAGATACTCAAAAACGGCCATAAAACAGGCTTTTAAAAAGCGATTTTAAAATCGCATGAACACAATAATTTTTGCAGTCATCGGACTTCTTGTGGGTGCGGGTGTCGGATACTATCTACGCATGGTTGTCGCGCTTGCCAAGCAAGGATCGATGGAGCTCGACATCAAGAACCAGATGCTCACAGCCAAGGAGGAGGCGCAGAAGATTTTAACTGAGGCCAACAAAAAGGCCGAAGACAGACTAAAAGAAGTTGAAGATCATGAAAAAACTCGTCTTGAAGATTTGAAAAAATCTGAAGATCGTCTGATTCGTAAAGAAGACAGTCTTGATGTAAAAGATCGCGAGCTTCAAAAGCATACTGAGGAATTAAACAAGAAAGTTGAAGAAGTAAACAAAACAAAACTTGAAATTGAAGAAAAAAAATTAAGCCTAGAAACAGAACTTGAGAAAATTTCCGGACTGACTCGTGAGGAGGCGCGAGAGCAACTTTTCCGTGAGATCGAAGCGCGAAGCGAAGAAGATACTTTGGTTCGTATGCAGAAATTGGAAAATACAACAAAAGAGAAACTTGATCTACGCGCTCGAGAGATCCTCGCCTCTTCGATCCAGCGTTTGGCCAATGACGGCGTTGGTGAATTGATGGCCACAACCGTCGCCATTCCTAACGACGAAATCAAAGGCAAAATCATTGGGAAAGAAGGCCGAAACATTCGTGCTTTTGAAAACGCTGCCGGGGTTGAGGTCATAGTTGATGACACACCTGGGGTCATTACAATTTCTTCTTTTGACCCTGTGCGCCGACAAGTTGCTCGTATTGCCCTAGAGAACTTGATTCTAGATGGACGCATCCAGCCAGCCAAGATCGAAGAAACGGTTGAGAAGGCCAAAGAAGATATAAATAAAATAATCAAACAAAAAGGCGAAGAAGCTGTTTACGAATGTGGAATATTCAATCTTGATCCACGTGTTATCGCTATTCTCGGCCGCCTACACTTCCGCACAAGTTATGGACAAAACGTCCTCGCTCATTCGGTTGAAATGGCACACATCGGCGGAATCATCGCGACTGAGCTCGGGGCTGATGTGGCTGTGACCAAGGCCGGATGCCTCGTTCACGACATCGGCAAAGCTCTTACCCACGAAGTTCAGGGTACTCACGTCGAAATCGGCATGAGAATTTTGCAGAAATTTGGCACAGATGTTCGAATCATCACCGCCATGAAGTCTCATCATGAAGAATTCCCTTACGAATCAGTTGAATCACACATTGTCCAAACCGCCGACGCCATCTCTGGTGGACGACCAGGCGCACGATCTGACACGGCTGAAAACTATTTGAAACGCCTGACAGAACTCGAAACTCTCATCAATTCATTTGACGGCGTTGAGAAGTCATACGCCATTGCCGCTGGTCGCGAGGTTCGAGTCTTTGTAAACCCTGAGAAAACGACCGATTTACGCGCCGCCGAGCTTTCTCGAGACATTGCCAAGTCAATCGAGCAAGAACTCCAATATCCAGGAGAAATCAAGGTTATTGTCATCAGAGAATCTAGAACTATCTCATTCGCCCGCTAGTCACTCTTTTGCGTAGTCAAACCGCAATTATAAAGGCGCTTCAAATTTTGAAAAAGCCTTTATAATTGCGGTTTACGAAGCCTCGTTATATAATGGTTTCAGAGCAAATCTTAATCGGGAGGGTTATTATTAATAATCTAAAAACGATATGAATAAAGCAGCATTGGTAGAACATGTTCATGGCATGCTTGGCGGCACCAAAACTCAGGCCGAACAAGTGGTAGATGGAATCTTTGACGCCATCACCAGCGAGATGAAAAAAGGCGGCGAGGTTTCTGTTTCTGGATTCGGAATTTTCTCAGCAAAAATGAGAAAAGCTCGCACCGCGAGAAATCCTCGAACGGGCGAAGCTGTAGCGGTTGCCGCACAGAAAGTGCCAAAGTTTAGAGCTTCTAAAGCTTTGAAAGACGCAGTAAAGTAGTCACAATTTAGAGAATTCTGTAAATCACAAAAGCCCCAAGAGGGGCTTTTGTGTTATTTGTTCGATCTTAGGTCTTTCATCTTCTTCAAATACTCTTCCCCACTAGTTTTTGTCGTTTTCATTTCTCCCAGAATCCTAAAACTTCCTTCCCCAAAAGTTCCTTCAACTATTCTTGCGATGGAAGTTAGGTGTCCTGTAAATTGTGCTTTTAAAAATTCTTTGTAAACATCCTCTGGTGTTGGATATTTTTCTGGCAAATCTTTTGAAATTTCTTCGCAGATATAATTTAATACTTGTCTTTGTGTGACATAAGATATCATCTCCCAATCTTTTTCGTCTTCATTGTTTCCTACCCAAATTATCGTGTCTTCAGGTAACTTTTTTCTCTTAGCGATAGCCGCCCTCTTATCTTTAGCCTCTTTTGATTCAAGCCAGGTTTTTTCAGTCGCTAGCTCTGGCAAGTTCAACATTTTATCAAAAAGTTTTTTCTGTGTCTCTGCCACAATCGCTTCATGTAGACCAGAAAAATGTTCATGATAATTTCCATGGAAACCATCTCGCTGAAGAGCCTTTATCGCTACTCCTTCTCTGTATGGTGTTTGTTCTGGTTCCCCTTCAGTCTCGTTTAATTCCATCGATAGGTGTGACTTCAGGTGTAATGTCTCGTGAACCGCGACAGATCCAAAAAATATTGGTTTGTCGCGAAAAGTATCCGCATCAAACATAATTCCTTGTCGAGGTATTTTTGCCGTGGCGTTATTATTTTTACCAAAATGTTTCTGATAGAAGTCAGAAGGCAACAAATGATAGTTGTCGCTGGGAATGCTGTATGACTCCAGCCCCGCTTCTTCCATAAGGCGTGAAACTTCTTGATCGGCAAATTCTATTAAAGCCAACTCCCTTTCTGTTTTTTCTTGCTCGAGCCCTTTTAGTTTTTCTAGGTCAGTGGCGTTTAAACCACCTTTTTGTTGGAGGTTTTGAAAAATCTCATCCCTTAGTTGGTTTTTTAGATTCTCGTCGGCATTCCCTATGACTCGGATTTTCGGTCCATTTTCCATAAAGAGAGTATATCAAATTTTTTGTGCGGGATAGGAGAGTCGAACTCCTCACCACAGTTTGGAAAACTGTTGTTTTACCGATAAACTAATCCCGCAATTATTATTACTAAAGTCATCTCCTTTCAGGTCGCGGAGCCATTTAGGCTCCGGAGAATCTGTTTTTCTGATTTCCTGAGTCGGGGCGCTCTTATGGATTCTCGGCCTACCGCCGCGGGTGCTTTTCCACCTCGCTTCGCTCGTACGGAAAAGCCTTTCGAATCCCGGACGCGAGCAAAGCAGTTTGCTCGCTCGCTTCCTTGTCGGGGCGCCGGGATTCGAACCCGGAGTCATCTGTTCCCAAAACAGACATGTTAGCCGTTACACCACGCCCCGTAAAACAATGAAGTTATATTAGCACAACAGATTCGAAAAACAATAAATTTTTAAACCACCTGCTCCATAAGGACTACCTTCCCTGCGCGTTTTATCGGGTTTATGTAGACGAGAGCTAGATCGATCTGGTATTCGATCGTATCAGGTACATTCTTCTCCATAAGGTAATAATCAGCCGTTCGGACGAATCTCTCGACTTTCTTCGGATGCATATTCTCTTCTGGCCTATAGCCAGACGTTTCTGATGAAACATCGTCTAACGTTACACGGGAAACGCTTTTAACCTCAATAAAGTGTAAATTTTTACCCTTTTGGGCCACAATGTCTATTTCCCCACATTTCTTCGTGTAATTGGTCTCCAAAACCTGAAATCCATGTTTCATGAGAAACATTACGGCCAATTTCTCACCAATTTCACCCAACTTCTGGGTTTTGGAAGTGAATTGTTTCATGAATAACATAATACCAGAAACTAAGTAAATGTTCCTGCCTGCCGGCAGGCAGGACATGCGTAACAACTTGATGTTTAAAAACCCTTATAAACGTGCCTTAAATACGTTTCACATGAAACGTTACATGTGAAATGGTAAAAACCCTTATAAGTCAACGTTTTTAATTCATAAAGGACATTTTTAGGGTAAAAAACTACTAGTTATCAACGTTATAAACAGGGTTATCCACAGACCAGTGTCAAAAAAGCATTATTTTACAACACCTTGTGTATTTAGATTTTAAAAGACAAAAGGGGATAAACATGTGGGTAGGGGGATAAGGGACAATAGTTGCTATATAAAACGCCGGATGTTAATGTTTAGCAAAACACAGAACATGAAAGCAATCCTAAACTTTCGCACAGTTGACCGGCCTGAGAATGTGGAGGTCGAAATAGAGAACTGGCCCGAGGTTATAAGCAAAGGGGACTATTTCCAGATCTCCGCGTGTGACCTTGGACAAGGTGTTGCCGAAGTGATTTCTCGCACCTGGACGTGCGCAGGGGAGACAGTTTGTTTAGTTGATTGTCTGGTCAAGCCCGAGGTTTTTGATGAACTTCTGGGTTCGACCAAACTAGAATCAACAAGTAGGCTAAAATACCGACTTTACCGCATAACTGGATACCGGTGGAAATAGGTTGAGCCCGACTAGCAGGGATGCCCGCGAGTCGGGCTTTCTTGTATTTGTTGGAGAAAATTGATATTGTGTTGTTTATTGCGAGTATAGTTTAATGGTAGAACGTCTGGTTGCCAATCAGACGGCAGGGGTTCGATTCCCCTTACTCGCACAAAAAGCTAAAAGCTTTTTGTGCGTGAAAGCGAGACACCTGCGTGTCTCGCGTGGGGAATCGAAAGCCAGAGCCATGTCGCAATAGCGACGGGCGAGGCGGGGTCGCGACCTTTTGCGGAGCAAAAGAGTTGTGACCGACCCTTACTCGCACAGGTGATGCACCCATGGTGAAATGGATATCACGACGGTCTTCGGAACCGTTATTGGGGGTTCGAATCCCTCTGGGTGCACAAATTTAGAGTCTAAATTAAGAGTTTCTTGCTAGAATGTTACTTATGAAACAAGATTTCGATATTCCATCGGAAGTTAAGATTGTGACTGATGGTCTGGAGTCGGCTGGTTTTGAGGCCTACATCGTCGGCGGGTGTGTTCGCGATTTGTTGACAGGGAAGACGCCGAAAGACTGGGATGTGACGACCAATGCAACGCCGGAGCAAATCCAGGAGATTTTCCCGGACACTTTTTATGAAAATAAATTTGGCACCGTCGGTGTCGAGAACAAAATTACCGAAAATGAAAATCTAAAAGTTATTGAGGTCACGCCATATCGACTCGAATCAACTTACTCAGACAATCGTCATCCAGACGAGGTAAAATTTTCCAAAAATCTAGAAGACGATTTGAAACGTCGCGACTTTACCATGAACGCCATCGCTTACCGACCGTCGAATGGGGAACTGGTAGATCTCTACGACGGGCTCGAAGCCATCAAAGATAAAATGATCAAAGCTGTGGGTATCGCCGATGAGCGGTTCCAAGAAGACGCCTTACGCATTCTTCGTGCTGTGCGTTTCTCGACCCAACACGGATTTGTCATCGAGCACGATACGATGATGGCGATGAATAGAAACGTTGAACTTCTGGCGAATATTTCAGCCGAACGCATTCGCGACGAGTTTTTGAAAATGATAATGTCGGCCGAACCAATAATTGGAATTACTTTGGCGCAGAAATTGGGAATCATGAAATACATCTCACCGGAGCTCGAGATTGGAATCGGCGTCGAACAAAACGGTGAACACATTTACGATGTTTGGGAACACAATCTCCGTACAATGCAACACGCCGCGGACAAAGAATGGCCAGTACACATTCGCCTGGCTGGGCTTTTTCATGACATTGGGAAACCTGCGACCAGAGAATGGTCCAAAGAAAAAGAAGATTATACGTTTTACGGACACGATGTTGTCGGAGCAAAAATCACAAAGAAGATTTGCGAGCGATTGAAATTTGGCAACGAATTGACTGACAAAATTACTCGACTTGTGCGATACCACATGTTCTTCTCTGACACGGATCAGATAACTCTATCGGCGGTCAGGAGACTTGTGGCCAAAGTCGGTGCAGACAATGTTTGGGATCTTATAGACCTGCGAATTTGTGATCGTGTCGGAATGGGCAGGCCCAAAGAAGAGCCATACAGACTTCGCAAATTTGAATCGATGATCGAAGAAGTTATGCGTGATCCGATAAACGTCGGCATGCTCAAAATTGACGGAAATAGAATTATGGAAATGGCGGACCTGCCTGCCGGCAGGCAGGGAAGACCCGGTCCACATATTGGTTGGACACTTCATGCACTTCTCGAAGAAGTTCTCGAAGATCCAAAATTAAATACGGCAGAATATTTAGAAAATAAAGCCACAGAACTTCTAAAACTTTCTGATGAACATTTGCGCAAGCTTGGTGAAGCAGGGAAGAATGCTAAAGACGAAGCAGAAGACCTCGAAGTCAAAAAAATCAGAAAAGATTATAACGTTAAATAATTATTAAAAAGACAAAGGACCCCGCTCGTGCGAGGCCCTTCGATCAAAGAGATGCGCTGGACGCGACTTGCGTCTTGTCCATGCCGCCACCCATTCCACCATGACTGTGTGCCGGTGCCTTCTCTTCAAACGCTGTGTCCACGTAGTTCAACGATCTTCATGCACGAGCCTTTGCCAGGCTCTCGAGCTTATTGATACCCCAGGTCAGTAGGGTGGCCAGTAAGCCCGTTGCTACGCTAAGGGTAATTCCGTCTGACGGTGTCAGTCGGGCAAACCCATCGATCAGTTCCTTGATGATCCACATGAGATGTTCTGCTTAGTTGAACAATAACATGCACAGGTAAAAAAGTCAAGAGCAGAAGAAAAGGATGAATTTGGGGATAAAAATGATGAGTCCCACAACAACAGCTCCGATAGAGGTCAGAAGCACAGCGCCGGCGGCGACGTCTTTGGTGTATTTGGCATAAGGGTGATATTCGGGGGAGGTCAGATCAATGTCAAATTCGATAGCGGTGTTGAAACATTCGGCTGCGATGACCATGGTGATAGCGAGGACCAGGAAAAGCCACTCAGTCGTGGTGATGTGAAAATAAAAACCAAAATAGACAACAATGACGCCGACCATAATATGGAAACGTAAATTGTTTGTCGTTTTTAGGAATACAATTATTCCGCGCCAAGCGTGACCAATACTCTTCATACTTTTTACAAAGTTGTAGAGTTCTTTGCCCGTCTTTTTGTTTAGAGGATGTTGTTCGTCTAACTTTTTCTTCTCGTGATCGTGCATGGTCTAATTATAAGCGCTTATTTTTATATAGTAAAATGTAAATGACAGAAACAGTCCTTTCCACCACACATAAACCCCCAAGCCATGAAGACGATGTGTTGCTTGATTTTTGCTGTTGGAATCTCTTGGCTTACTGCCTCGGCCCAACTAGCGATGAACCTGGTTTCGGATTTTATCCCAAACCGCGCGGACACGACTAACGACGTTATCGTGTTACTTCGATTCGATTGCATGATTCCGCGAACCGAATCCATGACCGACAACCAGACCAAGCGGTTGGGCGACGTGGAATCGAGATCTCGTTTGTATGGCGGACAAATGGAAATTCAATTCTACTTTCCCGCCAAGAGAGATCATCTTTTCGAGCCCTACGTTTTGGTGGGTCTAGACGGCTATCCGTCGCACTACATTTCGTCGCGGATCAGTCTCGGAGTAACATGTCGTCCACTTCGATGGAGCTTCGGAGTGTCTAGTGGCAAATACTATCGCCATGTTGCTTCGGACGGGAATTTCATTACTCGTCGAAGTAAAATGTTCGATACGTATCCTTTGTGGGGCGCGTACATGCAGACGTCTCAGAAGCATTGGACATTCCTGATCTCGAATACTTTCGAACTGAACGACATGCATTCGTTCATCAGGGCCACTGGCCGACTCGGGCACCTACTTGTTCCGGCCAAAAAAGTCTTGCCCTTGCGAAGTCTTGAGGTCGTGCTGACTCAGGAGATGTTCACTGGGTACGGCGCCGGTATTTCTTTTAAGCCGGTTCCGCATGTTGTGCTCGAAGGACTTGTCGTCATGCCCGAAGAAGCAGAGCGCGACGAATTGGCTCGTATCGGCTACAAGGTCACTGACGGATGGCGCGTAGGTGTGCGGTATTATGTGCAGTAGCCAAGACCACTCTTGGCAAACAGCCCTCGTGAACGAGGGCTGTTTGCACTTTATATATTAAGTTCGATGGAGATCGGACAATGATCCGAGCCGAAGATGTCGGCATGAGTTTTGAAAGATTTAATATTTTTTATTATTGAAGATGAAGCAAAGAAGTAGTCGATACGCCAACCGACGTTGCGTTCACGTGCGGCGCTCTTCTGATCCCAGTATGTGTAAACATCTTTCTTCATCGGATTGACATTCCTAAACACGTCGACGTAACCATCAGCGATAACTTCGTCTACCCAAGCACGTTCTTCGGGGAGGAATCCGACATGCGTTTCATTTTCTTTTGGTCTCGCAATATCTATTTCAGTGTGCGCAACATTCACATCACCAGTAAAAATTATGCGCTTCCCGGCCTTCCTTAATTTATTTACGTATTTCAAAAATGCGTCGTAGAATTCTAGTTTGTATTCCAGACGTTCCGGTGCGCCGCCGCCGTTGGGGAAGTAGCAGTTTATGAGAATAAAGTCGGTGTAATGCGCCGTGACGGTACGGCCCTCATCATCGTCACCGGGCATATCAATTCCATACGTAACTTTTTCTGGAATTTCTTTCGTATAAATTGCCACACCGCTGTAGCCTTTTTTGATTTTCGAACTTGAGAAATATGACGTGTAACCTTTGGGCTTCAAGATTTCTTCTGTGAGCTGTGATGGTTCGGCCTTGGTTTCTTGGAGGCACAGAATATTCGGATTTAATTTAAAAATCTCGGCGAACGCACCTTTTTTGAAATTCGCGCGTATGCCGTTTACGTTCCAAGAAATGATTTTCATACGGCTATTATACTCAAAAACTCGAAATTTTTATTGATTTATTTTTCAAAAGGAGTATAAAAGATGACGAACAAGCAAACCATGCACGCGATGAACAAAACGCCAGAGAGGGCATTGATACCCATGCCACCAAGCCAAGGAGTACCCTTGTTTGAGGGTTCGGAAGGAAAGTCCTTCCTCAGGGATCTGAAGAACAGTTCTGTCGACTACCATCTTTTACTGCGCAAGACGACGTTGCGGGAAGAGACCTTTCGAAGGTTCGGTGTCGATGACGATCAGACAGTGACATGCTTCCTCTGCCTTGAGCGCACCCCAAATCCGGGTGGCGAATTCAGGGTTTCCTTCTACCTGATCGTCAGGGCAGCTGAACACTTGTGTGGAAATTCTGCTCTGGACCTGAAGAGGCTCGTCGTCGGCTGAGTTCGTTTTCTTTTGAAAGGTCGCATCTCTGTGCGACCTTTCACTTTTTCAAAAAACTGATAATATCTTTCCATAAGCCCGGGGGGAGAAACCTGCCTGCCGGCAGGTTGGTAGACAAAAGCTATGGAATATTTTGCATACGTTTGGAAGCCAGAAAAAAAGAAAAGTGGCTAAAATCTGGCGAGGGTAGAGAATTTATAAAAAATCTATTAGAATAGCGTTTATGCCCGGGTGGAGAAACTGGTAGACTTACTACCTTGAGGTGGTAGCGCCGAAAGGCATGCAGGTTCGAGTCCTGTCCCGGGCACAAAATAGAAAGCTGGCTTTGGCCAGTCTTTTTATTTTGTGCCCGGGAAAGAGGCCAACTGCTTGGCCTCTGTCAGGACGAGAAAGTCGCAGCCGTGTCGCCCCAGCGACTGCGAGGCGGGCTCGCGAGTACTTATAAGCGTAGCGAATTAGTAACTCGTGAGCGAGTCCTTATTTGTGACCACAAATTAAAAAACGGGCTTAAGCAAAATTTCCGTCAGGAAATTTATGCGTGACAGAGTCCCCATTGGATATGTTAAAATATTTCCATGACAATTTTTGAACAAGTTTTTTTTAGTTTTGGACCAATTGTTTTTGGTTTAGCCGGACTAAGCGTCGCCGGATACGTCTTCTGGAAAAAGAAAACCGCCCAACCAATGGTCTGTCCTTTAAACGGTGAATGTGAAGTTGTGACGACCAGTAAATATTCCAAATTCCTCGGCGTCCCTGTTGAGGCAATGGGGATCCTTTATTATGGACTTGTCGTTTTGATTTATGTCCTTAATGTCCTAATCCCGTGGCTTCTATCGGACACTGTCCTTTTCATCATGATGGGCATGACGATTGGCGCATTTGTCTTTTCTCTTTATCTAATTTTCATCCAAGCTTTTGTCCTTAAGAAATGGTGTACCTGGTGTCTGTTTTCGGCTGGATTTTCAACGTTTATTTTCATCACGGCTGTCTTTGGTAGTCAGATCGACCTCGTTGGATTCTTGACCGAATATAGGACATTTATCATCGTTGCGCACGCATTGGCTGCGGCAGTCGGGGTTGGAACAGCGACGATAACGGACATTTTCTTCTTCAGGTTTTTAAGAGACTACAAGATTTCAGAGGGCGAAAAGGACATGATGGATACTTTGTCCAATATAATTTGGTTCGCGCTCGGGGTCATTATCCTAACCGGAATTGGTCTATACTTGCCAGCGTCCGAAAGACTTCTCGACTCGCCCAAATTCCTAACCAAAGTTGTCGCGGTGGCGGTGGTGACGATAAATGGTGTGTTCTTGAACTTGGTTGTTTCACCAAAAATGCTCCAGATGGATTTCTCGGATTCTGCAGATTCAGACAAAAACGGAGTACGTTTTATGCGCCGACTGTCGTTCGCGCTCGGCGGCATCTCAATCTCTTCCTGGTACATCATTTTCATTTTAGGCTCTCTCAAATCCATCCCAATTCCTTTCAAAACTGCTGTGATACTCTACGGCCTTGTGTTGTGTTTCGCTGTTGTCGCGAGTCAGTTGCTTGATCGCAAAATGGTGCGAAACTATAAGAAAGAGCATCCAACGGACGGGAATGGTCCGACGACCAACGTATAGACTTTCGGAGGAGAAATTGATAAGGTAGCAGACGTCGGCTTCGACCGATGAACATGGTGGCTATGGTGTAACGGTTAACACTGGAGCTTGTGGAGCTCTCAATTCGGGTTCGATTCCCGATAGCCACCCCAAAACAAAGCCCTCGAACCTTTGGTCGAGGGTTTTGTGTTTTAGCCTTGTTTTGTAAGGGTATCCAGGTACAGACTATCCGTTTCACACCCTTTCCCCGAAAAGGTTAAACACGATATACTTCAGATATGGAAATGCTAAAAAGAAAATGTGAACTCTGCAGTATGGAGGGAACACACACCAAGCGTGATGCATCCGGCCTAGTTCATTACTATTGCGACCATCATGCGCCAGAAGGTTCGACGCGAATTAACGTCGCGCCGATCGAAGATCAAGGTCTCGGCCCGATAACTTGGAAAAGTTATCTACCGCTCATCTCTGTTGTCGGCGTGATATTGATGGCGACGATTGTTCTGACTGTTCGTGATACAAACATTGGAGTTGTCATGGCGCAGTCATCTATCTCATATTTCATGGTCGGATTCTTTCTGGTGTTCGCGATGTTTAAACTTATGGACCTGCCAGGATTTGCCGAAGGGTATTCGACATACGACTTGCTCGCATCGAAGTGGAAAGGCTACGGATACATCTACCCGTTTATTGAACTTTTCTTCGGCTTGTCTATGCTTGTCGGCGCAATGTCTACAGGGTTATTGTGGGCTGAAGTAATAGTCATGGGTTTTAGCGGACTCGGTGTTGCGATAAAGATTACCAAGAAAGAGCCGTTTATGTGCGCATGTTTGGGGACGTTCCTCAAGGTTCCGCTTACGAAAGTTACCCTGATCGAGGACTTTGGGATGATGGTGCTTGGGATTATAATGTTGTTTATAAGTTAATAATTTAATAAGAATTTATGGAAAATAAAAATAACACAATTTATATCGTCGTTGCGTTGGTGCTTGGGGTTTTGGTTGGATACTTGGTTTGGGGTACACGAGGTGGAGAGAGAAGTATGCACATGATGCCAGACGGCACGATGATGCATGATGAATCAATGAGCATGGATGCCATGATGACTGACATGATGTCAGAGCTCGAAGGTAAAAAGGGCGATGAGTTTGATCAAGCGTTCCTGTCTGAAATGATTGTTCATCATGAGGGTGCAGTCGTCATGGCCGAAGCCGTGCTTGAAAAATCCAAAAGGCCGGAATTAATTAATCTTGCGAACAATATCATAAAGGCCCAGACAGATGAGATACAGATGATGAAAGGTTGGCTCACAAGTTGGTTTAAATAAAATAAAAAAACAAAAGAAGCTCGCGAGAGCTTCTTTTGTTACAATGAATGATATGACTCAAGCGGAAGCTCTCAAAATTATGCAAACAGGCGTAAACGTATATTTATCAGGTTCGGCTGGTTCGGGCAAGACATATCTCCTAAATCAATACATCAAGTGGCTTCGTGATCACAACATATCTGTTGCGGTTACAGCTTCGACTGGAATTGCGGCCACGCATATGGGCGGCATGACGATCCATGGATTCTCGGGTGTCGGAATTCGTGACACACTTTCCGACTACGATCTCGATGCGCTGACACAGAAGCCATATCTTGCGAAACGCTTTGCCGATACGCAGGTTCTAATCATCGATGAAGTTTCGATGCTTCATGCGCGAACGCTCGATATGGTCGAGCGCGTGGCGAGAGCATTTAAAAGAAATGAGTTGGCCTTCGGTGGAATGCAGGTAATTCTCTCGGGCGACTTTTTCCAGCTCCCGCCAATTTCCAAAAGCTGGAATCAGGAGGATAACGATAATCAAGATGCCGATGAAGTAAAAAAAGATTTCGTTTTTTATTCTGACGCTTGGGCCCGCATGAAGCCGGCCGTGTGCTATTTGACTGAACAGCATCGCCAAGAAGACGACGTGTACACAAAGATTTTAAATAATATCCGTGAGGGCAATGTCTACGAAGAAAACTTTGGAATAATCGAAGAGCGTCTACACGCCGAACTGCCAACACACGTCATGCCGACTAGACTTTACACGCACAATGCCGACGTCGACACGATAAATTTAGTTGAACTTCAGAAAATTTCCAGCACCGAGAAAAAGTTCGACATGTACTCAAAAGGCCGAACGAACCTGATCGAGATTTTAAAAAAATCGTGTTTGGCGAGTTTTGAACTCCGGCTGAAAGTCGGCGCCAAAGTAATGTTTGTGAAAAATAATACTGAGAAAGGATACGTAAATGGCACACAGGGAACCGTGGTTGATTTTGCAGTGAGCGGTGACCCGATTGTCGAGACTCTCGACGGACGACGCATTGAAGTCGGTCAGGAATCTTGGAAGATTGACGAAGAAGGAAAAATAAAAGCAGAAATTATCCAGTATCCGCTACGACTCGCTTGGGCCATAACCATACACAAAAGTCAGGGCATGAGTCTCGATTACGCCGAAATTGATTTGTCGAAAACTTTTACATACGGCATGGGCTATGTGGCGCTGTCGCGTGTGCGCAAACTCGAGGGCTTGAGACTTGTTGGATTTAATGCTGAATCTTTGTCGATGGATCCACGGATTCTCGCCTTTGACGAAAGTTTGCAAATTGAATCAGATGAGAACGCCGAAATGTTTGGTAAGCTCTCGGACGCCGAACACAAGAAACTCGTTAATGCTTTTATTGAACGAAACGGGGGAACGATAGTCGCCTCCGCCAAAGGCTTCGGCGGACCGAAGAAAAAAGTTTCAACTCTTGAGATTACGCGGAAATTAATCGAGGAGAAAAAGTCGATCGAAGAAATTATGGACGAACGAGGTTTGGTCTTGAGCACCATAATCAATCACATAGAGCAAATCGCGACTGACTTTCCCGAAATTGATCTGGAATACTTGCGACCGGCCGAGGCTAATATCGAACTAGTAGCTAAATATGTACCCAAAAGTGAGGGAAAACTCGCTTATATAAAGAGTCAGTTGAAAAGGGCGGGAAACGACATGTCTTTTGAGGATATTAGGCTGGCTCGGGTCTTTGTCCCCAAATAGCTTTACCCCCACACCAATTTTCTAAAATTCTATGAAAATTGGTGTGGGGGTTTACTTTCTATGTGGGTGTGCTATTATACTCCCATTAGAAATTGAGGTCGGGGTTTCTGCAGAAAAATATAAAAAACAAATGACTGGAACAATTAAAACTCTTACGGACAGAGGTTTTGGATTCATCGCTCGCGAAGGCGAAGAAAAGGATCTATTCTTTCATGCCAAAGATTTGCAAGGTGTTGCTTTTGAAGACTTGAAAGTCGGAGACACACTAAACTTTGACTTGGTTGAAAGTGACAAAGGACCTAGTGCGAAGAACATCACACGAGCATAATCTGCTCTGACAGAAAGACCCACGCCATATGGCGTGGGTCTTTCTGTTTGGGGTAATTACTCGAGAGCGACGAGTGCGACCATAGCGAGCACACCCACGATAACCGCGAGTATCTGATAGATGGATTGCTTGCCAGATTTTGTTTTATTGAGTTCGGGAATTAGATCAGAGAGAGCAATGTAAATAAATCCACCGGCCGCAATTGGAAGGATTGAATTAATAAACGTTTCAGAATTTTCACCAAGAGCAAGCGCGATTACAACTCCGACGATAGCGAAAAGCGCTGAGAGGAAATTGAACCAGAGAGCTTTTCGTTTCGAATATCCAGCATGGAGCAATACGCCGAAGTCGCCGATTTCCTGAGGGATTTCATGGAGGATGACGGCAATCGTCGTCGCGACGCCGACTTCAATGCTCACAAAATATGCAGCGCCGATAATGATACCGTCTATAAGATTGTGTACGCCGTCAGAAATGAGGATAAGCTTGCCGACCGGATGGACGTGGTTATGCGCGGTGTCATCGTCATGATGATGCCAGTGCAGGAATTTTTCGATGATGAAAAACGCTAATACTCCGCCGATGATGAGTAGGGCGGTAGTGGTCGTGTTAGCAGAGATTTCAAATGCCTCGGGGACGAGGTGGATGAACGCATCACCCAAAAGCGCACCGACGGCAAGCGATACAAGGATGAAAAGATATTTGCGTACGCGTCCTTCTTTGATAGACAAGGCAAAAACCCCGATGAGGGAAACGAGGCTGACGACGACGACGCTCAGTAGGGCATATGTGGCCATGGGCCGAGTATATCAGATGTTTTCTGGCTGGGAAAAGAGTAGTAATATGGGTCTATGATAAAAATTGGAACCAAGGCCAAGGACTTCAAGCTTCCAGACCAGGACGGTAGAATTCACTCTTTGAAAGAATACTCAGGTAATTGGGTTTTGCTTTATTTTTATCCCAAGGACGACACGCCTGGCTGCACCAAAGAAGCGTGTAGTATTCGCGATGATTTTCACAATTTCAAAAAGCTGAAATGCAAAGTTCTAGCGGTGAGTGCCGACACAGTCAAAAGTCATAAACGCTTCGAAGAAAAATACGACCTGCCTTTTCCAATTCTTGCTGACGTCGAAAGGGAAGTACTCGCCAAATACGAAGCGCTCGGTGAGAAAAGTATGTACGGCAAAAAATTTATCGGCATATTACGAAAGTCGTATCTCATCGATCCGACAGGGAAAATCAGAAAAATTTATTCGAAAGTAAATCCAGAAACTCATGCCGAGGAAGTGCTGGTGGATTTAAGGGGTTTCAAGAAATAAAAAGTATCCGAGAAGTTGAGCCTTTTCTTTTCGTGGGCTTGTGTAATATAGCATTAAAACACCACGCCATCATGAGTACCATAACCAAGCCGCCAGCGAAGAGCATTTCTAACTGGGATGGAGCGACGGAATTAGCCAAAAACGGCCCGTTCAGCGTCGGACAGATCGCCGCAGCATGGAACATTCCATGTCCAAAGGACCAGGAGCTCATCGAACTTTTGCAGCTCGGGAAGTTCGAGACGCCAGATGAACTTTTCAAGGCGCACGAAGCGGCAACGGGTCCAGTCGCCAAGAATCAGATCGTGGCGAAGTACTGCGAGATGGTTTTGGCCGAAGAAGCCGCCAATATGTAACAACCTGCCCGAAGATGAGCACTGCTCGCCCTCGGGCAGTTCTCATTTGGATTTTAAAAGTATTGTCTGGAATGTAAAATAATCTTTGCTTCGGGAAATGTTGGCCACGCTCGATCGTCAGGTATAATCTAAGTCCCATGGAAAAACACAAAAGCAAAGTAAAATTTTCGACGGTCCTAAAATACTTTTGGCCGTCGCTACTTAAATTAAAGTGGCAGGTCCTCGTAGTATTTTTCGCTAGTACAACAGCGATTTTTCTCGGCGCTGTTTTTCAGCCAGTAGTTTATAAAAACATCATCAATGCAATTTACTCGGCTTCCGTCCCTGGTTTCACTCCAGAAATTTGGCACTGGTTTTTGATTTTGATCCTAGCGCTCCTGGGCAACTCTTTAGCTTGGCGAATATCTGATTATGCTTTTGTTTACACCAAGACAAAAATTACAAAAGATCTCTCAGACAGAGCTTTCAATCTTACAATCAATCATTCCAGGAAATTCTTTGCTGATAATTTTTCAGGATCGATTGTGGCTAAACATTCCAGATTTACCGGAGCCCTTACGGCGCTCGCCGAAATCACACTTTTTAGTTTTTGGTTAACAATCGTCTCAATTACGGGAATTTTGATTGTATTGTTTAGCAAGAATAGTCTCCTGGGTTTCATATTTCTTTTTTGGTCTCTCGGGTACACTACCCTGTCTATTTTTTTTGCTCGACGCAAGATTCCATACAATGAAAGACGAGCTGCGGCGAATTCTAGGACGACAGGCCTTTTATCAGACATCGTTACAAATATTTTAACTGCCAAAGTTTTTTCCTTCACAAAAGGTGAAGCAAAAAATTATTTTGCAAAAACTGACGAAGAAGAAAAGCTTCGCAGGAAAGCCGGAAATGTTTCGAACTTCCACAAAGTGATCCAGTCAATCATGCTTTTCTCTCTTGAGATTGGCGGGATGTATGCCGTAATAACCCTGTGGTCAAAAGGCGTTGTCGATATTGGATTTGTGGTGTTGGTTCAGGTGTATATTACTCAACTTGATATGGCAATCTGGAATATGGGCAACGCAATCATCGGGTTACAAGATTCAATTTCCGATACCAAAGAAATGGTAGAAATTTTTGAAACACCAATTGATATAAAAGATCCTGAGAAGCCAGAGAAGTCTAAAATCAAAGACGGAAATATTTTGTTCGACAACGTCACATTCGAATACAAAGACGGCAAAGATGTCTTCAAGAAATTCCGCCTTGAGATTCCAGCTGGGCAGAAAGTCGGATTTGTAGGACATTCTGGCTCGGGGAAGACGACGATTACGAATCTACTTTTGCGGTTCGAGGACGTACAAGCTGGTGCGATTAAAATCGACGGGCAGGATATTCGAAATATCACCCAGGATGATTTACGCCGAAATATTTCGTATGTTCCACAAGAGCCGGCACTCTTTCATAGGACTTTGCGCGAAAATATTATGTATGGAAACCCGAATGCGTCGAAACTCTTAGTTTTAGAAGCTTCGAAGAAAGCCCATGCTGATGAATTTATCAAAGAATTCAAAGAAGGTTATGAAACTCTTGTTGGCGAGCGTGGGGTGAAGCTCTCGGGTGGACAGCGCCAGCGCATAGCTATTGCTCGCGTCATGCTCAAAGATGCGCCGATACTCATTCTCGATGAAGCGACATCAAGTCTTGATTCAATCAGCGAAAACTTGATCCAAAAAGCTTTTGATGAGGTGATGAAGGACCGTACGACGCTAGTCATTGCTCACAGACTTTCAACCGTGCAGAAAATGGATCGTATCGTAGTGCTTGATAAAGGTAAAATCGTCGAAGATGGTGGACACGAAGAGCTTTTGGTCAAGGGCGGATATTACTTCAAACTCTGGCAGGCTCAAAAAGACGGCGTCATATAAGGTTCCGCAAAATATAAAAATTAATTTTTTTTATGTCTTGCTCCACTGAGAGGGAATTTAAAACTGTGAACAAGTGGCCTTGACGCAATCGAAAAGGTGCTATGATCTGTTTATTAGTGGTCTAATAAAATTTTTGTTACTTTATATGCAAAAAATTAACTCATTAAAAACAGTTCATAAGCATGTTTTGGTTATGATAATTGTCGCCGGACTCGCGTCTCTCTGGGGGTTTGTTATATATCCAGAGATTGCGCTTGGTTTAGATTCTCCATCGAAACCAACGGCAACCGCTGGAGACGGGGAAGTGTCTCTTGCTTGGCAGGAACCAGGATTACAACTTGAAGTCATAACAGGTTATCGAGTCTATTATTCAGCAAGCAAAGAAGGAGAGAGCTCCGTTGATACTGGTAGTATTGAGACTTCATATACTGTTACTGGTCTAACAAATAATACTGAGTACACTTTTGAGATCACCACTTTGTCTGATTTATCAGAAAGTGAGAGGTCTTTATCTGTCACGGCAACTCCAACCGGTGGCGGTGGTCCGGATGATCCGATAGCTTTATTTGGGGAACCTATAGTAACCACAACAGCCACAACAGCAATTATTGATTGGGCTACAACCGTTAAGGGCACATCGGTTGTTGAGTATGGACCAACAGATGATTTTAAAGGAGAGGTTACCGCTGGTGCAGCAAAAACAACAGACCACTCTATAGAGATCCAAGATTTAACTTCTTGTGCAGGATACTGGTTTAAGGTTATTTCTTATGACGACAGTTCAAACTTGGCAGAAAGTCAGGGCGGAGATTTTAAAACTACTGGATGCAAGGGCGATTCAGAAATCGTTACATACCAAGCTTCGGTATCAACTGCCCTTGCTGGGACAACAATTTCAGCAAAGGTTAGGGGTAAGGGACTTGAGGCTGTTGTGCCAGCCAATCTTAAGAGTGGTCTATCTGAGGTTGGGGTTGAGGCCTTGAAGTTGCAGAAAAGTTTAGTTCAAAGTGAGATTTCTACTCCGTCAGGGAAAAGTTGGGTTGGGCAAGCATATTCATTGAAAGCGTTCGAAGATGAAAAAACAGAGCTGGACGAAGAATTTGACGCGCCGGTCGAGATTACTATCGATTATACCGAAGAAGACATTGTAGGACTTGATCCTAATAGTCTCACTATTTATCACTATACTGATGGTATCGGATGGGAGGCACTTAATAATTGTTCGACCAATACTGGCGCGATGACTGTTACATGCGAGACATCATCGTTTTCAATATTTGGATTGTTTGGAAGTGAATCAAGTCAGGTGCAGTCTTCTGGGTCTTACCCGATTACCAATCAGACTAACCAAGTAGTTCAAAAACCAGAATCACAAACCGCCCCCAAAGCCCCAGCCCCAACTCAAGCCCCGACGGTAAATTCGTCTAGTAAATTTGAAATGAATCTCGCCCTCGGACAAAAAAGTCTAGAAGTCAAAAAACTCCAGATGTTTCTAAACAGTGCCGGATTTAAACTTGCGGCAACTGGTTCTGGCGCGCCAGGCTCCGAAACAGAATTCTTCGGACCGCTCACTTTTGCCGCGCTCGTAAAATTCCAGGAAGCTTACAAGACCGAGATCTTGATGCCCTATGGTCTCGTAAAAGGAACGGGGTTTTTCGGAGAGAAAACTAGGGCGTATATAAACTCGATGCAATAAGAAATCAAAAAGCCGGCACGAGTCGGTTTTTTGATTTGGTGAGAGGTGAAAGTCACTCGCAAATGTATTACAATATTCGTATGCAAGACTCATCTAGACTTTCAGTTTTAGCCGACGGGATTTTCGCCATTGTCATGACGCTCTTGGTGCTTGAGATCAAGGTTCCGGATCTCGGATTCGTTTCCGACGAAGCGATTGTCCGAGTGCTCAAAGATGCCATGCCGTTATTCTTGTCATATGTATTATCGTTTGCCACACTGTTTACATACTGGCGAGGATACCACGCTGTTGCAACTGATTTTGTAAAAACTCACAATCATAATTTCCTGAACCTTTCAGCAACATTTTTATTTTTCGTTGCCTTGGTGCCGTTTTCGTCCCACCTTTTGGGACTTTACTCGCGTTCGCCGGTCACAGTGGTTGTTTTTGCGGTGAATATTTTTGTCATCGGCCTTTTACTTTTTGGTATGCGAGAATATGCTCATCGTTCCAAAGAATTGAAAAATAGAAAAATGAAAGAATCCGAGCGTCGCCATGCTCACATGCGTATAAATATTCCGATAATTTTTTCTCTTGTCGCCATACCGCTTGCTTATATCAATACCAATTTTGCACTTTCGGTTTTGACCATCGCTATCATTTTTAATTTGTTCAAAAAAAGCACCGCTGCACTGGAAAAGATAATTGAGCCACTGGCTGTGCCCGAGGAAGTTTCCAAGACTAAGTAGTCGTTGTTGCAAAGATTGAACCAGGAACTGTAATCTTTTTGGAAATCCACCTTTGTGCTACGATAGAACCCTATGGAAACAAACGATATTTCGAAAAAAAGACATACTTTGGCCCACCTTTTGGCGGCGGCCGTTCTTGAGCAATACCCAGATACGAAATTAACCTTAGGCCCTGCCATTGATACCGGCTTTTACTATGATATGGAATTTTCCAAGCCTTTGACCGATGCCGATCTGCCGAAGATCGAGAAAGTCATGCGAAAGCTCCTCCCGAGCTGGACAGAATTCACTCATCGAGAGGTTTCGGTAGATGAAGCCAAGAGTGTTTTCGCTGGGAATCCTTACAAACTTGAGCTCATTGAGGAAATTGCCGAAAAAGGGGAGAAAATCACTCTATATACCTGTGGAGGCTTTACCGATCTGTGTCGAGGGGGGCACTTAGACAATCCAGCCCAAGAAATTGACACTGAATCCTTCAAACTCGACAAACTCGCCGGTGCTTATTGGCGCGGAGACGAGAATAACAAGATGTTGACCCGAGTCTACGGCCTGGCATTTGAAAACAAGTCTGAACTCGATTCCCATTTGAAACTCGTGGAAGAAGCCAAAGAACGGGATCACCGGAAAATTGGTAAAGAGCTGAATCTCTTCACTTTTTCCGAGCTCGTCGGCGCGGGATTGCCTCTGTGGACTCCGCGTGGACACAAATTGCGTGAAGCTTTGACTGATCGCCTTTGGAATATATCTCGAAAATACGGATACGAGAAAGTTACCATTCCGCATATCGCCAAACTTGCCCTCTACGAGACTTCGGGCCACGCCGCCAAATTCAAAGATGAATTTTTCTATGTTCGTGGCGCGCAAAGCGGAGATGAATTTGTCTTCAAACCGATGAATTGTCCACACCACACTCAGATTTACGCCGCCGTGCCTCACAGCTATCGTGATTTGCCGATCCGCCTCAATGAACTGACGATGATGTATCGCGACGAGAAGCCGGGACAATTGCTCGGGCTTTCCCGCGTGCGTTCGATCTCCGTCGATGATGCGCATATTTTCTGTACGCCAGATCAGATCAAGGACGAAGTTAGAAATATTGTCAAAACCATCGAGGAATTTTACAGCGCGCTTGGTATGTACAAAAAAGGCGAAACTTTCTGGGTATCCTTGTCCGTCCGCGACCCAAAGACTCCAGAGAAATACCTCGGAACTGATGAGAATTGGGCCAAGGCTGAGAATTTTCTGCAGGAAATTTCCGACGAGTTCGGTCTTGATGCCAAGCGCATGCCCGGCGAAGCGGCATTTTATGGCCCAAAATTAGACTTTCAGTTCAAAGATGCGCTTGGCCGTGAGCGCCAGCTTGCAACCGCCCAGATAGATTTTGTCCAGCCAGAACGGTTTGGACTCGAATATACAGCCAAAGACGGCACCAAACAGACTCCTGTCATGATTCATCGCGCGATCGCCGGCTCTCTTGAGCGCTTCCTGGCCATTATGATTGAACACTTTGCTGGTAATTTTCCATTCTGGCTCGCGCCCGTTCAAATTGCTATCGTTCCAATCAAAGAAGACACCCACGGGGAATTTGCGAAGGGAATTTACGAAAAAATGACTGAAAATGGCGTTCGCGCCGAACTTATGACCGCCGGACTTGGCAAAAGTGTCCGTGAAGCAAAAAATCAAAAAGTTCCATTCATTATGGTTATCGGCGACAAAGAAATCGAATCAAATAAATTTAAATTGGAAGGCCGAGTCGCGGACGAGGGAGGCGAAGAGTTCTCCGACGTTTCGCTCGAAGACATTTTCGAAAAGTTTTCTAAACTAAATAAGATTTAATAACACATAAGTTTTAAACACTTTATTGATTTGACAATATCTTATTGTTGGGCTTTGTTTTATAATTAGTTCATTAAAATTTTATAATCACCATTATTGTATGAAATTACAAAAGGCTTTCTTTCTAGTCATCGCGCTTGCGTTCGTTGTGTCGCTCGGATCTCTGCTCTCTGGTGGAGACAACCAAAAAGCCCAAGTTGCCAGCGTTAGTAACGCTGTTGGGTCAATAAGCCTAACTGACCCTGCTCAGAATACAACTCTTTATCCTGGAGAAACCAGGAACATGACTTGTACGGTCGGCACCACGGGCCCTAACATTGTCGTAAGAAGAATGCAATGGTCTTGGTTTCAGAATAATGGTGCTCAGGTGGGTACTTTTGAAATATACCAATACGGAGCTACAAGTAATGAATATCTCACAGCCGGGAATCATAGTAAAACGGTTACTCTTCCAAGCATAACTCCTGGTTCTAATTTTAAACTCCAGTGCGTTGTATTTTTCCGTGACCTGACGACAAACACAGACTATAATTCTATAACTCAGGCCGTTGGGATGAATTTTGTGTCTGCCCCAGCACCTATTCCTGGCTGTACTGATCCTGCGGCCACAAACTACAATCCGAATGCGACCGTCGACAATGGCTCTTGTACATACCCAGCTGCCGATATCGTTGCGCCCTCGGTCCCGACTGGTGTAAATATTAGTTTGGCCACATCAAGTTCTTTGCGTGTTTCATGGACAGCTTCGACCGACAATGTAGGAGTCGTAAAGTACGAGATTTATCGAAATAATGGTGGTGCGACCAGTGTTAATACCACGACGCCATTTGCCATTGTAAATGCCCCAGCAACTACTTATACAAATTCAGGGCTCCTTTCTAGTAGAACCTATCGCTACAATATCAAGGCCGTGGATGCTGCGGGCAATAAATCGGCGCTTTCCGCCAGGGTTGCTGGAACAACGCTCGCCGTTGCCGCGCCAACAAGTGTTACTGTCGTTTCTCCGACAACAAGCTCACTTACGTTGAATTGGTCTCCTTCGTCTTCTGCTAACGTCTTTGATTATGTAATTTATGCCAACGCGGGAGGATCAACTTCTGTTAATACAACCACACCTGTCGGAACTGTCCTTGCTGGAACTCACACTTTTACTCACCAAAACCTAAATCCCGGCACAACTTACAAATACAGACTCCGCGCGCGTGATGATGCAAGCAACGTTTCATCGCTCACCTCTCAAGTTTCTGGGACGACTTCAACCGCAACTGTTGCCGCGCCTTCAACTCCGTCTGGTCTCGCCACAACCTCAACCCAAAATTCAATCACCGTTAGCTGGGCTGCTTCGACGGGGGCGGCGGGGCAGACAATCGGATATAAAATTTTCCGAGGAACTTCAGCCACCGGATCCTTCTCCCAACTTAACTCAACTCTCCAAACGGCCCTCACCTACACAAACTCGTCTCTTTCTCCAAACGTAACTTATTACTACAAGGTTCAGGCTTGCTATATAGCAATTACCACAAATTGTTCTGCTCAATCATCCGCAGTTAGTGGTACGACAGCAGCGCCGTCGGATGCAACTGCTCCAACAGCCACAATTACTGCTCCAACCGCGGGTCAAGTTCTGCCGGCTGGTACGACAAGCACAACCTTGTCGGTCACAACAAACGAAGCGGCAACATGTAAATGGAACACAACAGACGTTGCCTACTCAAGCATGATCAACACACTTGCTGGGGCTGGTTCTACTAGCCACAACGCGTCGCTTACGGGTCTTGTTAACGGAACATCATACACTCGATACGTACGCTGCCAGGACACCGTCGGAAACACAATGACGACAAGTGTAAGTCGTGAGTTTAGCGTGGCCGCTCCAGTCGATACTACCGCTCCAGCTGTACCAACGCTTTCTGTTGGCGCAGTTACTTCGACAACCGTTGCTTTGTCTTGGAATGCTGTGACAGATGCTTCTTCTCCAGTTACTTATAGAATTTATCGAAATGGTACTTACATTGGCTCTCCAATCTCAGGCACTTCGATGACGGATCTTGATTTGGTTGCTGGAACACTCTATTCATACACCATCTCTGCTTGCGACAGTGCGCCAACGCAAAATTGTTCTGCTCAATCATCTGCAGTTACAGCAACAACGACAGCGATACCAACAATCGTTTCCTCTCTTCAGGTTGTTCAAATAAACGGCACAGTTGTGTCCACCCTCGCCTCTGGTCAGCAGCTAAACGTTGGAAGTCAGGCGAACGCCACATATGCACCACTTAGCGGAGCTTTCTCAATCAAAGCAAATCCAGGCACACCAGCTCCAGCAAGTATCAAATTTGATCTAACTGGGCCGTCTGGATTTACCGCCTATACTCAGTGCGAAAGCTCTTCACCATTTGCTCTTTATGGCGATGCTTCGGGGACATATACTTCTTGGCCAACATCGACTCAGATTTTGGGCGCATATACCCTCACCGTCACCCCTTATGCCGCCGCCACTTGTACAGGCGCAGCTGGAACACCAGTCGTTAATCAATTCATCCTGTCTAACTTTGACGATCTAACTCCTCCAACCAATCCAACTTCTGCAGCCTCAACATATCGTTCGGCAGGAGAGATTAGATTGTCTTGGGCAGCTTCGACAGATGCCGGAGGAGTTAATCACTACAATGTCACCAGAAATCCTGGCACAACAGTAAACGTTGGAAACCAAACAACTTTTGTTGATACCAGCGTCACATCAACAGGAACTTATAGCTATACGATTACCGCGGTTGATAACGTTGGAAATACTTCAGGTGTTTCAAATGCTGTCAGTGCTCCAACACTCTCAACTAGTTTTGCCAATGGTAACCAGGTTGAGACAAATACCACAGCAAGCATCAAGGTTACACCTGACGCTTCTGGTAATGCCGGAAATCAAGTTGCTGGTACAGTTGGCGTGATAACCAACAGCTCGGCTGGACCTATAAATCCAGTTTGGATAAGTGGCGGAATCAATTATTGGTATGTCGACTTTGCAACTGGTACTGATGGTTGGGTCAATGAAAACAATATTGATTCATACGTTCCACCACCAACTGACACAATTCCTCCAACGGCTAACATTACCGCGCCGACAAATAATCAGGTTCTCTCCGCGGGTACAACAACATTTACGATGACAGCCACGACAAATGAAGCTGCAACTTGTAAGTGGGCAACAACAGATACTGCTTACGCTTCCATGACCAACACCTTTACTGGCTCTGGATCGACTTCTCACAACTATCCGCTCCTTGGTTTGACAGACGGAACATCTTATACAAGATATGTTCGCTGCCAAGATACGGCTGGAAATCCGATGACATCAAGCGTAAGTGTTACATTTAGCGTTGCAAGCGCACCTCCATCTTCGGCGCCAATAGTTTCAACTCCACAAAGGTCATTCAATCCAAATCAAATAGCCGTTGTGTGCAATTCACAATACTCCCAATCGTGTCAGCTAGCTGATTACTATATACAACAAAGAGGTATTCCTGCGCAAAACAAAGTAACCCTTAGTTTTAACGCGCCGATGGATAATAATGGCAGGATTATGCTAAGAAGCACTTTCGAAACAGGTTTCGGTGGAACAAACATGCGAGCTCATGTTCTAAATCAGATAACTTCTGCATATACTTCGGCCGGTCTTGGTTCTCCTGACATTCAAGGCGCGATGCTTGTGTGGAGATATCCTTTCATGGTTGGAAACGCTACCACTAATTGTAATACCGGCAGTGGAACAGAACCATGTGTTTCTCTGGTTGTAGCATTTGCAAAAGGGCAATATGTTGATGGTGATGCGTTGCTTAGTTCTGGCAGCATGCCAACAAATGCCTATTTTGAAAATTCTTCCGGATTTTTGACTCCACGACAAACTCATAACCTCATCCCAGCTTTCTTGTTGCCTTTTGCTTCAGGAAACTATAACGAAGGTAAACAGTTCGTAGATCAGGGTGTACAGGCTGATAACACACATCCAACAAGTAAGATTTATTCAATTTCAACATTCGATACAAATAGAGCGCCGATAAGACATTCGAATATACTAACTCTCGCTGGATTGTTCAATCAAAATAATTTAGCAACGGAACACACTACGGTATCGAATTATGCTGCCGGAGGTAGTCCAGGAAATTGTACTTCAACACAAAGTTATATAGGTGGTTCACAATACGAACCAAGTTTCTTGAAAAATAAAACAGATGTTTTGGGCTACCATACAGCTCTTGCTTGTCCGCCGTATATTTCAACTCTAAATTTCCTAAAAGGTGCTCTCGTTGATTATGCAACAAGCAACAGTGGCTTTTTGTCTCAAGACGGAGTTTCAGGAGGAACGGGAGCTCAACTGTCAATAACAGAAATGTTGAAAGCTGGCGCAACGGCAAGTTCTGGCACACAAAAAGAGCCATGGGATAGTTCATCTGGGGTTGCTAGAAAATCTTCCAAAACAACACAATTGTGGAGAGAATATTACACTGGTGCATCCGCTCTCCAATCATACTGGTCTTCTGTCGAGAAGAATGGAAATACAAACTTCGTCGGAGAGCCTCTAGCCAACCCATGGAAAGATCCACAGATTACATTCTCCAATAACATTTTGGCTATAAACATAACCCACATCAAGCCAGGAGAAACATGGAAATTGCAAAGTTCAACGAACGGAACATCTTGGACAGATGTGTCTGGTCAAACAAGCATTACTGCACCAAATGGAAAACTCGGGATCAAGACCATAACACTATCGAACGCCACAGCGCCGTATTACAGACTGGTAAACACAAACAATTCTTCACTTCCACAAATCCAAAGAGCGGTTAATGGCTCGGGCGGGGGCACTCCCTTGATTGACAACGAGAATCCTGTTTGGACTGCCGGAACACCAAATTTAGCCACCGCTTCACCAACGACTACTTCATTGACAGTATCTTGGAACACTGCAACAGACGCCACAACACCAATTACTTACAAACTTCAAAGAAGAACTCTTCCTTCAGGAACATTCGCAGAAGTGTATAGTGGCGGAGCGACATCATTTTCAAATACCGGACTTGTCGCCGGAACTTCGTATGAATACCAGGTCCGAGCATGCGACGGTGTTACTGCTCCAAACTGTACATCTTGGTCATCTGCCACAACAGGAACAACTTCATCTGACCCAACACCCCCACCACCAACTGGTGGGCAGACGATGAACGGAATCAATGGCGCTGTCGGACCATCTCTTACGACGAACCCGACTTCTTGTACAAATCCTTCCGGCGGAACCATCTTTTACGTAGATGCGGTAAGTGGTAACGATTCAAACAACGGAACATCAGTCTCTACTCCTTGGAAGACAATTAGTAAGGTGAATTCTTCAATGTCGAGTATCAACGCTGGAACAATGATTTGTTTCAAGAGGGAGCAATCACACAGAGGTCGTCTAGCGATAACCAAGTCCGGTACCGCCTCATCCAAGATCATAGTTGACGCTTATGGAGCAGGTTCGGCGCCAGTGATTTCCGGTAACGTATTGGTCACAAACTGGACACAACACAGTGGCAATATCTGGAAAGCGACAGTTTCTTCTGCACCAGCATCAACGCCGAAATATCTGTTCATAAACAGTGCTTATCAAACACAGGCTCGTCAGCCAAACACAGGATGGTACTTCACAAACTCTAGAGGCGCCAATCTCATAACAGATTCAGACAATTCATGGCTTTCGGCCCAAGGTTCGAATTCATTGACCAATGGAGAGGTTGTAACGAGAGGATCACCTTGGTCTATTTCTATCGGAAAAATAACTGGAAATTCTGGATCGAGAATAGATTTGCAAAGATATGACCACACGACTCCCGGCACTGCCATGAAATACGGATCACAATGGACCAACCTGGCATGGGGTTATATTTTGAGAAATAAATTATCATTACTTGATACTGCCGGTGAATGGTATTTTGACTCCGCGACAAATACTGTGTACCTATGGGCCCCAGGCAATGCCAACCCAAACACCTTAACAGTCGAAATGACCTCTGAATCAGACGGAGTCTACATCGCGAGCGCCGGACATATAATAGTTAGGAATCTTATCGTCGAGGGTCAGACGGGTTATGCCGTTTGGCTAAGAAGCCAAAGTGGAACAAATCTAAAAGGTATAACAGTAGAAAATCTAGAAATAAGAAATGCTTACCACGGTGTTTACCATTCAGGAATCGATGGTGTTGCAGAATCTGACAAAAATACTTTGAGAAATAATTATCTCCATGATCTAAATGTAACTGGTATATCTGTTCAGGGAGGCAATGGTCACTTGATAGAGGGCAATGTCATCGAACGGGTTTCTACTGTAGAAGACAGAATGTATAGTTCAGAAATGACACATTCCGGAATAATTCACATTGGTGGTGGAAGTAATATTGTTTCTAGGAGAAACATTGTTCGCGATACAGGATATGCCGGAATCTGGGCAGCGGGGTCGGGTACTATAACCGAGAACTTGGTTGAAAGAGCGATGAAGACGCTTACCGACGGCGCAGGAATCACCTTTGACAACACAAACGGCCTGACTATCAGTAAAAACATCGTCAAAGATATCGGTGTCGGTTCTGGTCAAAATGCCGGAACTGGTGGTTCTCCAAACATGGCTTCTCAGCCAATACTGTACGTTGGGTACGTAGCAAGAGACAAGGCCTACTACTTTGGAGATGGTACAGTAGGCCCTATTATCAATCTTGATCTCGACTCAAACATCGCTATAAATGCAACTGATGGTATATGGGTTGATCACAATACATTGTTCCGTGACAACAAAATACGAAACAATATAATTTACGATTTCAATCGATCAGGAATTGCTTTTGCGGACTGGTCAAACTATAGAACTGTTTCCGGCGGATGTCCTACACCCGACTCAAATAGTCCATGTTTCTGGCCACAATACAATGACGTAGTCACTGGAAACAAGATATACGGAATAGCTTCTTATCAAAATCCACTGTACTTCCTGCACTCATATAGTAATGGCACAGGCGCGGTAGCTGATTTTGGAACCATAAACAGCAATTATTATTCCAATCCATACAGAACAACAAAAGTTCAACAGATGAAGAACTTCAGTGGTCAAACAAACAATTGGACTTTGGGCCAGTGGAAAACAAGTTCAAACGAAGACGTTAACTCAACTGATGGAACGTACACCGCAACTCAGGCACCGCAGATCTTCTACAACGCGACTATATCTCCAACCTCTCAAGTAATAACCAACGCTTGTAGAGTTAATGGCCAATCAACGAGCGGAACGCAGACATATACCATTCAACCATTTACAGCTATCGTGGTCGAATATGGAAATTGTTAGTCATGATAGAATAAATCTATGAAAACAATAATTGCTATATTAATACTCGGTTTAATTGTTCTCGGTTATATTTTTATAAAAAATAACCAAACGTCAAGCACGGGTGAGACGAACTATCCAAGTAACAGTAATCCGGCAGAAAATATTCTAGAGTCTGAAGAAGCTGTCGAAAGTAGTTTTGGCGAGAGAGATCCAGAAAAGTTTTATCCTGACGCTCCCAGGAACTAACAAAAACCCCCGAAAGGGGGTTTTTGTCTGTGTGTTATAATCTCGCGTATGGCGAAAATGAAAAATAAAAGAGTCGAAGATTTTCGAATCATTCGACCGGGCAAGGGGCTCGGGTTTGGTTTGGTCACGAATAAATTATTCAAGAAAGGTGATTTTATTGTCGAATATATTGGTATAAAAAAGCCGAACAAAGAAGTCGAAGACCATACGGGGAAATACTTGTTTGAAATTAACAATAAATTTACCATCGATGGTTCGCCCAGATGGAATACCGCCAGGTATATAAACCATTCTTGTCGGCCAAACTGCGAAGTTGAGATCAAGAAAGGCAGAATTATGATCATGGCCATCAAAAACATTGCTGCGGGAGAGGAACTCTCGTATGATTACGGAGAAGAATATTTTGATGAATTTATAAAACCAGTCGGTTGCAAATGTGTTAAGTGTTTAAAGAAAAAATAAAATGGAAAATAATGAAATAAAAATCGAAACTGTATCGAAGCCAAGACTGAACATTCCTGGAGCGATAGTACTGGGAGCTGTAATTATAGCTTCCGCGGTTTTCTTGAAAGGCGCAGAGCCGGCGGAGAAGGCTATCGCTGAGGGCGGGGATAAGCTCAATCTCGTGGCTGAGGTCCGCGAGGAGGACTTTGTGAGAGGGGAGGCAAGCGCACCGGTCACTCTTATCGAGTATGCAGACTTTTCGTGTCATTTTTGCGCACAGTTCCAATTGACACTCAAGCAACTCGTGGACGAGTCTGAGGGCGAGATCAAATGGATTTATCGACATTTACCAATTTTTAATGTCGAAGCAGCTGTGGCGAGCTCTTGCGTTGGGCGTATCGGTGGCGAAGAGGCTTTCTGGAAATATTCTGATGAATTATTCGCCAATCAAGATAAACTAAAAACAGAATACTATTTAGAAGTCGCCCAGACTTTTGGAATTGACGCGACTAAATATGGGGTCTGTATAAAAGATTCTGAAATCGAAAAAGAAATCCGCCAAGAATTCACCCAAAATAAGATTTTACTCGGATTCAATGGAACACCGCATACTGTCTTGGTTGACAAAAATGGTCAAAAGTTTTCTTTTACTGGAGCTTTGCCCTACGATGAGCTCAAGTCTGTCATTGAAGGCCTCAATAAATAGAAGGTGCTATAATAGCCTCAACCTTTATTAAATAGTAATTAAATATGAAATTAATGTATTCGATAATTATTGTAGTTGTTGCCGTGGTCGTTGTCTTTCTTCTATTAAAAAGAAATCCAGTTGCTCCTTCTGACGCGGTAGTCGTCTCAGAGGAAGAGTCTGTGGCAACACAAAGTGAAATTTCAACGACCTCTGTTGCGTCTACTCCAAAACCAGCGTCTGAAGACGAGCTTAAAATGACCATAGTTAAATCTGGCACAGGTGATGCTGTTTCTCGAGACGGAGACATTTTATCCGTACATTACACAGGATATCTCTTGGACGGAAAGAAGTTTGATTCGAGCGTTGATCGAGGAACTCCATTTCAATTTACTCTGGGAATGGGACAAGTTATTCAGGGTTGGGAAATTGGCATGAAAGGTATGAAAGTCGGAGAAGTTAGAAAAATCGTTATTCCTGGCAAATTCGCTTATGGTGAAAGGGGTGTGCCGGGAGTTATTCCAGCTAACGCCACCTTGGTTTTTGACGTTGAGCTTTTGGCTATAAATCCTAAAGGTGTGCAATAAAAATGACAACCTGGAAAAACAAAGAACTCATAAAGATTGGCTGGACTAAAACCAAAGAGAACTTTTGGCCGATTATTGCTTTCATGGCCATTATTTATGTTGTTGGGGCGCTGGGAAGAGAAATCCACCTTGGTTTTGTTGTTGATATTTTGACATCTTTTATCCTGACAAGTGTGTTTCTGAGAATTGCCAAAGGGGGTAAATTTGATAGGAGAAAGGTTTTTGACGATTTGTCTGGAGCCAAGATACTGCACTATCTGGTTGGAATTTTTATAGCTACGATTTTTGTCGTCGCTGGACTCGGACTTCTGATCGTTCCAGGTGTGATAGTGGCTATTATGTTGTCTTTCGTAAGTTACATTTTGGTTGAGGAAGATAAGAAAATGCCATGGAAATCTTGGAAATTCTGGGAGGCGATCAAGAAAAGTTACTCTATGACCAAGGGTCATAAATGGCGAATTTTCCTCTTTGTCTTAGTGTTGGCGGGCATAAATATTTTAGGCTTCTTGGCTTTGTTGGTTGGGTTATTGTTTACCATACCGCTATCAGGAATTGCCATGGCCGCTCTTTACGATAAACTTAAAAACAATGGTAAATCTGAGGAACCAAGTAATATTCTTCCGGCATTGTCGTCAGAACCAGTACGCTAACGATTATTTATTATAAAAAACATACAACTTATATGGATAAAACACTTAAAGATCTAATCAAGGTTGCAACGCTGGTTTTAGTACTCATCGCAATTTTCTTTGGTATTGAAGTAGTAAAAGGATTTAAGACAACCGATGTAAATGCCGAGAACACGATCACTGTTGACGGTGATGCCGAGATTTTTGCCGCACCGGACATTGCAACTATTTCATTTGGAGCATCATCCACCATGAAAGAACTCAAAGACGCTCAAGCTGAAGTCGAGAAGAATTCAAGTGCGGCTATCGAAGCAGTGAAAGCGCTCGGCATCGATACCAAAGACATCCAGACAACTTATTACAATGCTTATCCGCAGTACGATTATCGTTGCGGACAATTCGGTTGCGGAGGTTCCAACGGAACACTAACGGGATATCAGGTTACTCAGACAACGACAGTCAAAGTTCGCGATTTGGCCAAAGTAAGCCAGATTATCGGTGCCGTCGGTACTGCCAAAGTTTCTGATATTCAAGGACCAAACTTCGATATTGAGAACAAGGACGCTCTTCAGACAGAAGCTCGCAAAGAAGCGATCAAAGAAGCCAAAGAAAAGGCCAAAATTTTGGCCGACCAGCTCGGAGTTCGACTTGGACGCATCGTTTCATTTAACGAAGGTGGATATGGCGGACCAATCATGTATGCCAAGGCAGAAATGGCTATGGATGCAGGTGGCGCAAATACCCCAGCTCCAACTATCGAAACAGGACAGAATCGAATTTACTCCAGCGTTTCGATTGTTTATAGGGTCAAATAATAAAATAATTCAGGCAAAATCCCCGAAAGGGGATTTTGCGTTATAATAGTGTCCATGCAAGAAATTACGATATTTACTGACGGGAGCTCGCTAGGGAATCCTGGTCCCGGAGGTTGGGCGGCGGTTGTCGCGGACAAGACAGGGAAATGTGTAAATGAGCTTGGCGGACACAATCCTAAAACGACGAATAATCGGATGGAAATGACCGCGGCAATTGAAGCACTCAAATTTTTAGACGAAAAAGATTTATCGGAAGCTGAAATAACTTTTTTTACTGATTCGCAGTATCTCATCAATGGCATTACTAAATGGGTATATGGCTGGGCAGAGCGTGGCTGGCTTACTGCTAATAAAAAATCTGTTTTGAACAAAGACTTGTGGCAGCTACTTTCTGCCAAGGTTCGTGATCTTGAAATTGAGTGGAAGTATGTCGAGGGGCATTCAGGAATCGCAGGGAACGAACGAGTTGACACAATCGCTACTGAATTTGCTGCCGGCAAGAAACCAACTCTTTTCAGGGGTAACATCAATGAATATTCTGTCGACATAAAAAATCTCGCTCCTGCCTATGGTAAATCCTCCAGTCAAAAAACCGATAAAATTTATTCATACTTATCGATGGTAGACGGAGAAATCAAAACTCATAAAACTTGGAAAGAGTGCGAATCCAGAGTTAAAGGTAAGAAGGCGCGATTCAAAAAAACATTCTCCAAAGCCGACGAAGAAAAAATTATAAAATCTTGGTTGGAATAATCCAATGTCGCAGAAAATATTTCTCTCAATTATCCTTGGATTTTTGACAGGGGTATTTGTTTCTTCGATCTTTTTAATCGGAATCTCGCTCGTATTATTTTTTGCCCTTCTGGGAATTGTCTTCCTTGCGCTAGCGATTTTAAATATTGGTCCGAAGAAAACCATACTTTTATTTTCCATATTTCTAATCTTCGTCTCGATTGGAATATTGCGATTTTATATCAAAGATACAAACGAACCGAAAAACAAACTCGATAATTTTGTTGGTCAAAGTGTTTCAATTGAAGGAATTGTCCGCTCCGAAGTCGATGTTAGAGAATCTGGCCAAAGGCTATTAGTCTCAGCAGATAAACTGAATTTTCGTGAAGAGATTTACCCAATAAATCAAAGAATACTTGTTTCGACTGAACTTTTTCCCAAATATTCATATGGCGATCGCGTAAAAGTCGAGGGCAAGCTTGAGACCCCGGAGAATTTTGTCACCGACATCGGTAAAGAATTTGACTATAAAAGTTATCTCAAAAAAGATTCGATTTTTTATGCGATTTCTTTTGCTCGGGTTGAAGTTGTTGGCCGAGGAGAGGGAAGCGCTCTTAAGTCGGGTATTCTCTCCATTAAGCATAGATTTCTGGGGTCTGTAAATTCTATTATGCCCGAACCCGAAAGCGCTTTGCTTGGCGGATTATTGCTCGGAACCAAGCAATCTCTTGGCGAGAAATTACAACAATCGTTTGTCGATACCGGGCTCGTGCACATTGTCGTTCTGTCCGGATACAACGTAACTATTATTGTTGAGTCTTTAATCAAGGCGTTGTCGTTCTTGTCGGTTTCGGCAGGTATTTATTTTGGTGGATTCGCTATTGTGCTTTTTATCATCATGACAGGCGCTGGGGCCACAATTGTTCGTGCCGGCATAATGGCCATCCTTGCGCTTGTTGCTCGAGCGACAGGCCGAACGTCGGATATAACCCGAGCACTTCTCTTGGCAGCGGCGCTTATGGTAATGCACAATCCTTACATCTTATTTTTCGACATTTCATTTCAACTCTCGTTTATGGCGACGCTCGGGCTTATATTCGTGTCGCCCATATTTGCCCGCTGGTTCAAATTTATCCCCGAGAGATTTGGCTTGCGCGAAGTTGTCTCGGCCACAATTGGCGTTCAAGCATTCGTCTTGCCGTTCATCCTCTATAAAATGGGGAACCTGTCTATCGTCGCGCCGATCACGAATACTTTGGTCTTACCGCTCATTCCAATGACGATGTTTTTTGGTTTCTTATCAGGACTTATTGGACTTGCATCGCACATCCTCTCGATGCCGTTTGGCTGGGTTGCATTTGTGCTTTTGAAATTCGAGATCTGGGTTGCCGAAGCGTTCTCACATTTACCATTTGCGACGATCAAGCTCACGCACTTTCCGCTTGTGCTCGTCATAATTTTCTACGCTCTTGCTGGATGGTATCTTTGGAAGTATTACCAGGCTCACGAATCAAAGTCTTATGAAATCAGGAAATAAAATTTATCAGTTTGTTGGTATTCTACTTGTCATCAATATTTTCACTTGGGCTTTTTATCTTTCCATTAAGCCAAACGACGTTATGAAAATTTATTTTCTCGACATTGGGCAGGGCGACGCGATTCTCGTCAAGGCCCCGAACGGCAACAAGATCCTTGTCGATGGCGGCAAAGACTCGAGCGTGCTGCGCGAACTCGGCCGGACGATGGGATTTCTTGATCGCACGATTGACATCGTGCTTGCGACGCATCCGGACCAAGACCACATCGGTGGGTTGCCGCTGGTGCTGGAGCGTTATCATGTGAAAAATTTCATTGACTCGATCGCGGACTCGGATTCGGCGTCATATCGAGAACTTTTGCGCCTTGCGCGCGAGCAAGGCATTCCGACGCAGTATGGCATGCGCGGTATGGTTATTGTCCTTGATAAAAAAGCCGGCGTGTATTTGCATGTACTCTATCCAGTCGCAGATGATTTCAAAATTACCGAGACGAATGACATGTCGATCGTGGCCAAACTCGTCTATGGTGACACGAGTGTGGTACTCACAGGAGATGCGCCCAAGCTCGTTGAATCAATGCTCGATTCGACCGATGGAAACTATTTGAAGTCGGCAGTTTTGAAAGCGGGACATCACGGTTCGAAGACTTCGACCGGCAGCGCATTCGTCGAAACAGTTAATCCAACCTACGCCATCATCTCGGCCGGAGCGGACAATCGTTATGGCCATCCAAACATCGAGGTTTTAAATATTTTAGAAAATGAGAATATCGAAATACTCGAAACCGCCAAAGAGGGAACGATTGAATTCCATAGTAATGGAGTCGATATTTGGCGGAAATAGAGCACAAAGTCAGACCCGATTGACTTAAGTTCACATCTTGTCTCCAATTTTCAAAAATGCTAGACTGCCCTCGAAGGCTAAGCTTTTCGCTGGCCCGCCCTTTGAAACAAAAACACAATAGAAAAAATGAAAAGCACGAACTTTCCCCTTATACATGCATTCGTTCTGTTGATGGGGATGCTTTCATGCTTCTCATCACACATCTTTGCGCAAGCACCTGAGATTGAGTGGCAGAAACTTATCGGCGGAACATCCACCGATGAGGGTCACGCGCTCGATCAGACCACTGACGGCGGGTTCATTCTCGCGGGTTGGACTACGAGTAACGTCCCCGGTTTTCACGGGGGCCCTTGGCCTGATGCGCTTCTCGTTAAGACGGATAATCTCGGCGATACCTTGTGGCAGAGGGCCTATGGTGGATCCTCAGACGAACGCTTCTTTTCAGTTGTGCAAACTTCTGACGGGGGGTACATCGCCTGTGGCCAGACAAATTCACCTAACAATGGTGATGTCTCTGGCTGGAGCGGTGGTAGCTACGATGGCTGGGTTGTCAAAGTTGATTCTGGCGGTAACATCGAGTGGCAGAAACCAATCGGTGGTTTGGGATACGACCTGTTGAATTCAGTTGTCCAATCAAGTGACGGCAACTATGTTGTTGCCGGCTCATGTGGGACGACAATCTCGGGAAACCTCAATCCCTTCTACGGAGGGCTTGATTGTTTGGTAGCCAAACTTCCTTCGTTAGGAGGTGTTCCTTTGTGGCTTCGGACCTATGGAGGAAGTGGTACTGAAAATGGTCTCCATATCATCCAGACCATCGACGGAGGCTTCATTGTTTCGGGGCAGACCAATTCTGAAAATCTGGGCGTCAGTGGTAATCTTCCGAACGGTTTTGTGTTTGGTAATCACAGCCCAAGTGTGTTGGGTCCGAACCAGCAAGATGGGTGGCTCGTGAAGGTCGCCTCAAACGGAGTGTTTCAGTGGCAGAAGTGTTTAGGTGGCGCGTCGACTGAAATACTGCGTGATGTGTGGCAGAACCCTGACGGAAGTTATGTGGTGTTTGGTTGGACAGTTACGTATGACTCAAACACAACCGACAACGTTGTCGGTAACCATGGTGGTTTCGACTTTTGGATAACTCAAGTTGGAAGTACCGGTATCCCACAATGGACGTTGTGTGTCGGAGGAACAGGAAGTGACGTCTTGGCGTGCGGAGCCAGAGATCTCGACGGTGGTTTCATTCTCGCAGGTAGTTCGACGGGAGCGCCTTCTGGAGATGTCCCAGGAAACTACGGTGGGCTCGACTGCTTTATGAGTAAGGTCAGTTCATCCGGTACTAGTCCGCTCTGGTCTAAGAATTACGGCGGCAATCAGTTTGACGCGATTCACGATCTTGAACCGACTCCCGACGGAGGCTACATTTTCGTCGGAAGAACGCAAAGTTCGAATAGTGTCGATGTCAACAGCCCAAACAACGGCGGGGTAGATGTCTGGTTGGTGAAATTAAAACCAACTTGGTCGACCCTTCCGGTCAGGCTCTTATCCTTCGACGGTGAGAAGCTCGGTGAAGACAAAGTAATGCTTCGTTGGCTGACAGCTAGCGAACAAAACTGTGATTCGTTCCAAGTGCGTCGTTCGACGGACATGGTTACGTGGAGTGTTGTTGGAAGTTTACCGGGATCTGGTACGACTTTTACAGAGTATTCTTACGAGCTTGTTGACGGAGATCCAATTCTCGGAGCCGTGAACTATTACGAACTCCAGGAGAAAGATGTCGGCGGATCGTGGCAAAGTCTTGAGGTGGTGACCGTTCTCATGGCCTCGCTCTGGGACGAGTCAAAACCCTATTGTGTTATCGGTACTTCCGGTCACATAGTCATGAAAGACTTGATCGGAGCATACACGCTTCACTTATCAACAGGCATATACGTTCTCCAGCAGGAGGGTGGTGCCACGATGAGAGTGTTCGTACCCTAATTCCCTTAACGGGGAGAATGGGGAAGCCCTGGCATGCGCCGGGGCTTTCTACTTTTTGATAGAGGAAATATGTTACAATGAAGACATGGTTACCCTAGGTGTTTTTCAATTCAATAAATCAAAAATATTAATTCTTTTTACAAAACCTTTCTTGGTTGCGTTGGTTTTTGTAATGCTTGCTTCAGTCGTGTTTGCTGCCCCTACTCCGGGAGAAGGTCCTGGTGCATTGGATCTAACATTTAATCCTGGAGCGGGCCCTATCACTGATGGAATCATATACCAAAGTGCTATTCAATCCGACGGTAAAATAATTATTTCAGGAGATTTTTCTCAATACCAGAATGTTCTTCGTCCTGGTATCGCCCGCCTCAACACCGACGGCTCACTGGATGAAACTTTTGACCCGGGAGATGGGCCCGATTCTGTGGTTAACGGCATGATTGTTCTGTCAGATGGTAAAATAATCATTCTTGGATCTTTTACTGAATATAACGGTATAGCTATAAACTTTATCGCCCGCCTCAACACCGACGGCTCACTGGATGAAACTTTTGAAATTGAAGGTACGGGGTTTGATAACGAAATTGCTGATGTTGCTGTCCAAGTAGATGGCAAGATTATTGTAGTAGGATCTTTTACTGAATATAACGGTACGTCCCGCTCTAGTATCGCCCGCCTCAACACCGACGGCTCACTCGACGAAACTTTTGAAATTGAAGGTACAGGGTTTAATGATGTTATTACTTCTGGCGCTATTCAGTCAGATGGCAAGATTATTGTGATAGGTGATTTTAGTGCTTATAACACCACTTTTCGTTCTGGCCTTGCCCGCCTCAACACCGATGGCTCACTTGATACCGATATTTTTATTCCAATTTCTGGGTTCGATGATTATCCTATTAAAGTAATTTTACAGTCAGACGGCAAATTTGTTGCGATAGGGGGCTTTGGTTTATATGGCGATGTTTTTGTAAACAATCTTGCCCGCCTCAACACCGACGGCTCACTGGATGAAACTTTTGAAATTGAAGGTACAGGGTTTGATGACTATCGTTCAAGCGATGTGGTTATTCAATCTGATAATAAGATCGTGCTCATTGGGGCGGGTGCTACTGAATATAACGGTACTCCATTTTTACATCTCGCCCGCCTCAACACCGACGGCTCACTGGATGAAACTTTTGAAATTGAAGGTACAGGGTTTTCCCTTCCCGGTAGTGATAAAGATGTTATTACTTCTGGCGCTATTCAGTCAGATAATAAAATTATAGTTGGAGGTAACTTTACGGAATACAATGGAGTTCCGAGTGAATACATCGCCCGCCTCAACACCGACGGCTCACTCGACACTTCTTTTGAGCTTGATGGAACTGGGTTTGATGGAGGTACGCTCGGCAGTGGAGAATCTATGGTAGGGGGCGTTGCTGTACAGCCAGACGGTAAGATTATGGTAATGGGTAGATTTAACGAATATAACGGTACTGCACGTGCCGTCATCGCCCGCCTCAACACCGACGGCTCACTCGACGAAACTTTTGAAATTGAAGGTACGGGGTTTGATGATTTTGTGCAAGGTATCCTTTTCCAGTCAGATAATAAAATTATAGTCAGAGGTTCATTCACTGAATATAATGGCACACCCACTAATTATCTCGCCCGCCTCAACACCGACGGCTCACTCGACGAAACTTTTGAAATTGAAGGTACAGGGTTTGATGATGTTATTACTTCTGGCGCTATTCAGTCAGATAATAAAATTATAGTTGGAGGTAACTTTACGGAATACAATGGAGTTCCGAGTGAATACATCGCCCGCCTCAACACCGACGGCTCACTCGACGAAACTTTTGAAATTGAAGGTACAGGGTTTCCCCCTCCCGGTGGTTATAAAATGGTAATTCAATCTGATAACAAGGTTGTGCTGGGAGGTAATTTTACTAACTATAACGCAATTCCAAGACAATATCTCGCCCGTCTTCAAACAGATGAAATCGTTGCAGAGGAAGATGATGAATCACAAAGCTCTGGTAATTCAAGTGGAAGCACTCGCCGAGCTCGCCAAGCAAACACAAGAGAAGTTCTTTCAGAAACAATCTGTGACATAGCCTTCGGTTCACCATCGCTCGTCAAACAGGGAAGTCGTGGCATGGGTGCGCTGAGCGTTCAAAAATCCGTCAACCAAATGAAGGCGGTTACACCACCACTCCTCGAAGACGGCATCATCGGACCAAAGTCTGTTGCTGGTATGAAACTCGCTCAAATGATTCTAAAAACCACACCCGACGGGTATTGGGGACCGATTACGCAGGGACTTTATCAGAATTGGGTGACGACGAATTGTAAAACGATCTAAAACAAAAACACCCCGTGAGGGGTGTTTTTGTTTTAGATTACGCCGGCTTTTTTGAGTGTCTTGTAGGCTCCGCGCTTGTTGATGGTCTTGATGCCCTTAGTTGATAGATCGAGACGAAGAGATTTGCCAATTTCTGGGATGTAAATCGTCTTTTTCTGCATGTTTGGTCGCTGCTTACGCTTGCCTGTCGGGTTGAACTGAGTAGCACGAACACGGTTAGAGTAGCCACCGGCCACATTTACACGCTTTTTGGAAATTGGGCATGTTTTTGACATGAACGTTATGCTAACATATGAGCATTAACTATGCAAGAAATTAGCCCAATCTTTTATGTCGTCGTCCTTATAATGTCGGTAGTGATCCATGAGATCGCTCACGGCTACGCCGCTTTACGTTTTGGAGACCATACAGCCGAGTACCAGGGTCGTTTGACCCTCAACCCTCTAAAACACCTTGATTTATATGGTTCAATTATTCTGCCACTTCTTTTGATTTTGACACAGGCGCCGTTTTTGGTCGGTTGGGCCAAACCAGTTCCTTATAGTCCAGAGAATTTTGCTCCAGCAAAGAGACAAATTGCGACGATCTGGGTTGCCTCAGCCGGAATCCTGACTAATCTCGCCATTGCTGTTTTTTTTGCCATAATTATTCGGCTGGCTGTTGCCGGAATTTTGATTCCGGCCAACTTCGTCCCACTTTGTGGAGTTATCGTGTTTTTGAATATTGTTTTGGCGATTTTCAACCTAATGCCGATTCCGCCACTCGATGGGTCAAAGATACTTTTCAGTCTTGGTGGCTATAAAATGTTAAAAGTTGAGAGATTTTTCGAGAAATACTCTCTTGTTGCCCTTCTGATCTTTGTATTTTTCTTGTGGCAATACATTACGCCGGTAATTTACTTTATATTTGAAATTCTAACCGGATTGTCTGTATAGCCACGTCACTCCTCCAGCGCAACAAAACAAGATTTCAAAATTTTCAAACGCACCCGCAGACCGACCACAGGGAGGTCGTGAGGGGACGCGTCGTAATTCTCTCGGGTGCCACTTAGAGAGAATAGATGCGTTTTTTGAAAATTTTGAAATCTTGTTTTGCGTAGCTTCTTTATCCACAATAGAACTTTTTCAAAAAATTCTTTTTATGGTCTGGTGATATAATGAAACCACATTACCAATAAAACTTTTTTATTATGGAACCACAATCTCACAAGCGCCGAAATCTCATTATTCTCCTTGTTATAATTCTCGTCGTAATTTTACTCCTGGCTCGTAAAAAGGATTTAGGTATCGACATGGGTTCTGGCCGTTTGTCAGACGAGGAAAAAGCCGCGATTGTTGAACAATTAAGACTACAGGCAGATTCTGGTCCTGTGCTCACGGACAGTCAAAAAGAAGCCGTAAGAAAAAAAATTCAGACTGAAGCAGCTCCTTCGGTTGATTTATCAGAAGAACAAAAAGCCGAGATTATAAAGGAGGCGCGATAAATTTATATGTCATTTCTGGCTCTCAAGAATAAAATCTCCAAAAGAAATCTCGCCATAATTTCGTTGGTTGTTCTGTTCTTTGGCCTTTCGACGTTTGCTTTTGCTCAGATTGGACCAGCAGGTGGAACCATCGGCGTCGACCCAAATACGCCCATAGAACCAGATATTCCAGAGGTTGATCCAGACCAAATAGGATTTCAGGGGACTGTCCAAGGTTTTGCTTGGATGGGTACCGGCATCCAAAATCCGGGTTCGAGTGAGGGTGGTGGTGGATGGCTCAAGTTTAATTGCGCACCAGAAGATTGTTCGAACAATTGGGGAGTGAGGGCTGACATGGATGAAAATAGTCCGGTCCGCGGAGTATTAACTGGCCAAGCTTGGAGCAACAATTACGGCTGGCTAGATTTTAGTGATGACAACGTCCAGTCGTGCTGGGAAGCCAATCAAGGCGAAACATTTGACGGTCCGGCAAAAATTCTTTTTCCAACCGGCAAGGTTGTCGGCTGGGCTAAGTTTTTAGCAGGAGATGATTTTCCAAATGACGGATGGGATGGATGCGTGTCTTTTTCGGGCGTTGATTACGGCGTGAGCGTAGATCTCGTAACAGGGGTTGTTAGTGGTTGGGCCTGGGGAAGTGATGTTGTTGGATGGATAAGTTTCACAAACCCAGAATGTCCGTTTTGTGATGTCACAATTATTCTTGACGAGATACGCGGATGTACTAATCCAGCGGCCACAAATTACAATCCTTTGGCTACCATAGATGATGGAAGTTGTAGGATCATTGGTTGTATGGATCCGCGGGCTACAAATTACAATCCATTAGCAAACGCCCCTGGCAGATGTACTTATGGTGAAGTTATCATCGGCTGTATGGATCCAGACGCTACAAACTACAATCCTTTAGCCAACTCTCCTGGTAGGTGTTTATATGGTCCAACCCCGACACTTTCGCTCACTGTAAATCCAGACACATTTACTGTTGGACAACCAAACGTTGGAAGTCAGTATATAGCTGGTCCAACACTGACTCCGATCACATGGACATCGAACAATCCTTCTGCTTTTGTTCCAAATTCTTGTCAGGGAACATTCTTCACTGTCTCTGGAGGCCTTACTGCTACAGCTACACTTCCTGGATGGAGTGGCCCTCGCGTAAATCCAAACTCTTCTTTGACTAACGTAAACGTTCCAATGGCCGCTACTGCAACGGCGGGAACAGCATTTAGATTTGGTATAAGATGTATGCTAGTTGCCGGTGGAAGTTTAGAAGCATTTGATCAGATAAACATGATCGATCCGATAAATCCTCCAACTGAACCACCTTCTATTTGGCTACACATCGAAGACCCTAACATTGACGGCCCCCTAACAACAGAAGTAATCCCGCCTTGGAATACAACTCTTCTGTCTGGTGGGGTAGATCCTCTCACGTTACGTTGGCAAGCTCTAAACGTTGTTGACGGATCGTGTCTAGGAGAGTCGGTGCAGTACATCGGCGCCAACGCAGTAGGAGCAAACAGCGTTTGGGATGTGTTACCACTTGGGCTCGATATCCAAGGCTACGGAACTTTAGATCTAAACGTGACATCAGAGCAAGATATCAAAAATACTAGATTCCAGATCAAGTGTCATCCGTTAAACGCTCCGACGACATGGATCTCAGCCCAAGTTTGTATGCGTGTTGATGGTCAGACCTTCCCTCAATCACAATGTTCTGCGGGAAATAGTATAAACAGACCGCCAGGGTATAAAGAAATCTAATAAAAACAAAACACTCTCGGATGAGAGTGTTTTGTTTTTATGTCGTTTATCCACACTGTGAATGCTTGTTGTCAAACTCAATTCTTCAAAAGTGATATTATATAAGAAGCTTTTATTAATTTATTATCAACAACCATGCGCCAATTTTTATCAAAAGTTTTTCTCGTTGCATTCATTTTTGTTTTTGCCATCCCGGCTCCGCTTCTTGCTCAGAACTGGACTCCGCCGACTCAGCCTGCGGTCGGGGGCAACACTCCTTCGCCGATTAACGTAAGTGAGTTCGCTCAGACAAAGCGTGGTAGATTAACCGTAGACGGTGAAGGATCAAATACATCTCTTCCAGGCCTTACTTCTCGGAGTAGTTCTTTACTCAGAGGGACCTCGGTTTTTGATGTTGGCGATATGCTAGGAGGTAGTCCTGGCCCTAATATGATGCTCAGTTGGGTCAAATCTTATTTTATGAGTAATGTCACTGTAGGAAGTCAGGGAACAGTCGGACCGGAAATCAGACTTAACGGTCAGCTATACTACAAACCCCTAGCTTTGGACGGTACAATTTCTGGAAATCAGCCCGCCCAAGGAGCACTTCTCTCTATAATTGATGCTAATGGAAAGGTTGGGTATACACCAGTTCCAGCCAATGATGGAGATACCCTTATCTGGGATAGCACATGTAACTGTTGGATAACGGGTCCTGGTGGAGGTAATGGTACTACTACTCCAAGCGGACTTCCTGTTGGTGTCTTTGGTCAGACAACATGGTACAACGCTTCAAATGCGATGGAAGCTACAAGCCAGATAACTCACGGTTTTGACTCTGACGGCACCACAACTCTTACCAGGATACCTAATAAAAATATCTATGTCGGTTCGGCCGGTTTGGGTAAAACGACGATCCTATCTCCAATTACCGATATTTCTGGAACTAATAGCGTTAATATTGGTATAGCTACAACTGGACAGACAACCGTTAATTCTCCCCAAGTTACTTTTGTTGAGAACCCTAGCCCTAACTTTACACAGACCGTTGATTTTCAATCGCGATATGTAAATCTCAAGGCGCCAGGTGTGGGTAGTCAGATCCTGGGTGTTGCCTCTAATACAGTAAACTTTGATGATGGTGCCGGTCAGATAGCCAATTACCAAACAGTCAATGTAAAATCAGGAAATGTAAATGTTGTCAGTCCTACAGTGAGTTTCCAGGACGCCAATGGTCAAACGTCAGATTACCAAACAGTCAATGTAAAATCAGGCAATGTTAACTTTGCTTCACCAGATGATGGCGGATATCAGACCGTTACATTTGAATCCGACGCGGTCAAGTTGAAGAATATAAATATGAATCCTGGCGTTGGTAGAATTCCTTATGCCATGAATGACGAAGGACGTTTTGGCTGGAACGAAAATTTAACTTATCAATTAAACCAGGGCGGATTTTTTCCAGAACCAGTTGGTCAGCTTACTTTGCATAATCCAGGGGGCGGTACCGCACTGTTTCAGAATCAAGGCTTATCGCAGTTGATGGATGATGTGTACATAGAAGATACTGGACATCTATATCTCTACGGCATTAATTCTGCTGCTCCGAATCAAAGAGGCGTCGGTATAATTAAGCCTTTGTGCTACATCACGACAACGAAGAAAGTTGTAAATTGTAATGATACTCCGCTTACGAATAATCCGGTAGGTTCACAGGTTGAGCCAGCATACGACACAGACTATGAAATTTTCAGAACTTCCGAACACAACTCTGGTCCTTTGAGTACCTACATCTTCCAGTCTAGTCAAACAGTTGATATCAAATTCTGCGGAGGCGGTGGAGGAGGAGGCGGTGGAGGAGCTGGAGCTAGCGGCCATGGAGGTGGAGCTGGAGGGGGCGGGGCAGCTGGAAATTGTCAGACATTCGAAAGTTTCTCGGTTTCCCCTGGAGATGTTTTGAGTTGGGATATTGGTGAGGGAGGAAATGGTGGAAATGGTACAAAGCGACAAGACTTTTCAAGCGGTTCCAGTACTTCGCAGCTCGCATCGAATGGTTTATCTGGACAACCAACATCTCTTTTTATCGATTATATATCTGATAGTTTAGGCAATCCTGTTCAGCTTGGTCAAACACAGTCTGGAGGTTTGGGTGGCGAAAGGGGTATTGGAGATATCGTAGCAACACCAAACGGAAGCAATATAAGTACGACAACAGGAGGTTTCTTGGGTGGTCTTGGTGCAAATAATAATATTGCCGCTTTCCATGATGGTCAAAATGGCTGTGGAGGCTTTACGGTTGTTTCTGGAATCCAAAATTGTCAGGGTTCTCCAATCGGCGGTTATGGTGGAGATGGCGAAAATCCCGTTGGATCGATTTTACCAACCACACCGAGCGCCGGAGGTAATCCTGGTATAAATGATTGGGCTGATAATGTTACATCAGATCACTGGAATAACAGAACGGGTGGTCCGGGCTATGAAGGTAATCCTGGTAATGGCGGCGGCGGCGGGGCCGGCGGATTCGGTTCCTCTCCATATACCAACCAAGACGCTGGCGTGAATCCTCTTATATATATGTGGACAAAATGGCCGGGCGGCGGAAATGGAGGACAGGGAGGAAGTGGATATGTCCAAGTCGGGGGAATCCTAAATAGTCAGGTGGCGGACTCAGTTGAATTTAACACTCCGTCTTCTACCGATGTTCCTTTCCAGGTAAGTGCCCTTCCTTCTGGTGTTCAGAACTTTACGATTGAAGTTTGGAGTGGGGCTGGAGGCGGAGGAGGGGTCAAGACAGGTTTCCTTGCCGACAGACATGCTTCTGGCGGCGGCGGAGGCGGGTATATAAAGATTCCAGATGTTCCACGAAGCCAGCTGGGCACAACACTTCTTGTTAGGGTTGGCGCGGGTGGAGTCGCTGGAATCTCGTCTGGCTCAGCGGGGGACGTTACGAACGGTGCGGTCGGAGGAACTTCATATATCAAAATCTCTGGTAGTCCAACCAACATAGCTCACGCCTCGGGTGGTGCAGGGGGTGTGAAAGATACCGACAATGATTCCCAAACTGTTCCTGGTGCTGTAGGTGGACAACCTGGCTCGAGCGCTCCTTTTAGTGCTCTTCCAGGAATAATAATGTCTCAGGGAACAAATGGTACAACCAATGCTGGAGGAAATAACTTGCAGGGTGGAAATATCAGTGCCGGAGGTGTTGGTGCGGACACAAACCTTGTTGGTGGAACTAGCACGAACTCATCTGCTGGTCAGAACGGCAAAGTAAAAATCTCTTGGTAGTCTAAAAAGAGAAGACAAAAACACCCGAGCGGCCTTACCGGCCAAGGGGTGTTTTTGTTTGTCTATCCACACCAAGACGCAATCATCCTTACTTTATTGATAGGGGGCTTGTATAATTAAATTAAGTTTTTATAAACCATATAATTTATTATGAAACATAATTCTAATCTACTTACTGAAAGAGTTGTCTTTGGACTTTTCTCTTTGTTATTTATTTTGAGTGCCGCGCAAGTTGCAGCCATACTCGATATGAATGATTATCAAGTGGCTCAGGTTGTGCAGTCAAAGGGCGGGTCTCAGCCTGGAGATACTGTTTTGAGTACAAATAATTGTGTTCAGGTGACTCCACTAGTCAACAATCTTTCAGCGCAGCTTTCGATTTGGTCTGCTCCCACCCACTATACTTACGGCTACGATATGTACTATGACATAAAAAATAATTGTAGTAGCATCGTTCACATAATAGATTCGCGCACACTAGTCAATGCTCCGAACAATGTTCTAGACAGTATGCATTATGCCAGAATCGAGAGACTTACGGGCAATGCGCTGACTCCGCTTGAAGTTCCGATTCCAAACAACACGGAAAACATAATCGGCCGATACGAAAGCCTGATGTGTTTTGCTTGTCCTCCTGGCTCGACAGCCTACAGAAGTTCTCCAGTCGGAACATATATGAATGGCAGTACACCATCAGTCAGTGCCTTCTCTATTCCGGTTGGCGCCACCGTCAGAACCAAGATGTCTGCGCTTATCGATGTTCCTGATGCCACGAGTGCCTGGTATCGCATGACGCCTTTTAGAATCAAATGGTTCTACCAAAGTGCTCTCGCGACAAACTCAACACTTGGCGCTCAAGTCGGCCCTACCGAAATCAGAACGTACTCGTTTCCTAATCCAAACGCAGTCGCCACAGATTTGGTTCACTTCCCGATGAATTAAAAGATTAAAATTCCCTGAAATGAAGAGAAGCGCGCCACAGGGCGCGCTTCTTCGTTTCGGTTTCTCCGCAGCTTCACTGCCGCACTAGCGTACAGCTTCCTCCTCCAGCGGTTCGAACATGATAGACACCTGGAGACCAGGCGCTTACGTCGATCCGATGATTGGAACTCCCTGTTCCCGAGGTAATTATCCGTCCGTCGACAGCGAATACGGTGAATGTCTCGCCTCCCGACAACTTCAGAAATACTTCTTCGGTGCACGGGTTCGGATAGACCAGCATGCGATCTGTCGTTCCAACCACCTCGAGTTCGCCGGTGGAGATTTCTCCCATCATCCAGCAAATGCTTTCGGTTTGGTAGGAAACTGGCAAGATCCATGTGTCGAAATTTGCCAGACCTGCGCCAGCGTCCGAATGATGAAGCTGTACCGTTACACAGACTTGTGTTGGCGAACCCTCATGGACATATGTATAGTCGAGGGACTCTCCAGCGCTCACGTCGACGACGTGCATCGCGAGTAAGTCTCCTTCTCCGCTGACCACACGGTACACCATTATAAGGTGGTGTTCCGGACAACCACGTCCTCCGGGAGCGTAAGGCTCTTCGAAGTCGTCGATGTGTGTTGTGATCGCAAGCGTCGTGGTGTTTGTCGCCGCTTCATCCACCTCCATCAGGATGGTGTCGACACCATTTCTCCAGACGATCGGGGGAGGCACAGATATGCCAGGAGCACTCATCACGGAACCGTTGTAGAGCGCGAATCCGATCCCCGGCGACCACGGTATGAGCGGGATGTCAGGAATGTTCGCCCAGACAGTGTCACCACTTGTAGACAATATCTGGCTAGCGATTTCGGCACCGTTCAAGTACGTCTTGAGCGTGCGTGTTCCGCTGCCCATCCAGAAAGGCACGATCTTCGTCGAGACCATGTCGGGTTGGAGGCAGATGTAGTCGGACGCCGTCACGTTGTCGCAGGGAATAGTTGCGAACGATAGGGCGTCTTGGGCCCGCGTCAGGGTTGGGGTTATTAGGCACGCTAGTGCCAGTAGAAGGTTCTTCATGGGTTTTTGGTTCTGGCCAGACGATACCACAGAGAAATGTTTTTGTCAATATAAAAAGTTGGTGTATTTTGTTTGGTTAAAATACTGCTTCATGAATAAAAATAGATCTCTGGGAAAAATAAATTCCACAGTATTTTTGAAAGGTTTTTCTGGGAATTTTCTAGTATAATAAACAGACAAATCTATAAAACATGTTTAGGTTGGTAAAACTTTTCAAGAAGCAGTCGCTTTTCGCATTGATGGCAGTTTTGGTCATCCTTTTTGTCTTCCAGAATACCCAAATCCTTTTAGCCGCCACCCCCACGGTTGTTACTGGGTCCGCCTCTACTATTACCAAAACAACAGCGGAACTAAATGGATCTATAACAGATAATGGGGGAGAGATAATTACTGAAGCTGGTTTTGAATATGGATTAACTAACGGTTATGGAAGTTCCATCATAGGAGCAACGAGCTACGCTGGTTCTGAAATAGGAACAGCGGCAGATTTTGTTAATCCTTATGATGTCGCTCTTGATTCTTCTGGCAATATTTACATTGCCGACTCTGGTAATCACCGCATCCAAAAATTTAATTCCGCGGGTGTTTTCCAGATGATGTTTGGTTGGGGTGTGGATACGGGTGCTTCGGCTTTCGAAACCTGCACCGCGTCCTGCCAGGCTGGGTTGTTTGGAGCTGGTAACGGACAGTTCAGTGGTCCGACGGGTGTTGTTATAGATTCCTCTGGTAATATTTATGTAGTTGATCAGGGCAATAACCGCATCCAAAAATTCAATTCCTCTGCCGTCTATCAGTCTCAGTTTGGTAGTAATGGTTCTGGTAACGGTCAATTTCAAAGTCCATATCGCCTAGACGTTGATTCACTAGGGAATATATTTGTCGTTGATTCCGGTAACAGTCGCATCCAAAAATTTAACTCTGCCGGCGTTTACCAATCCCAGTTTGGAACTAGTGGTTCCGGGGATGGAGAGTTTGATACTCCGGTGGATATTGCCTTGGACTCCGCAAATAATATTTTTGTTTTGGATAGCAACCTTAACCGCATCCAAAAATTTAACTCTGCCGGCGTTTACCAATCCCAGTTTGGAACTAGTGGTGGCGGTAATGGCGAGTTTAGTTTTGCGTATGGTTTAGCTGTCGATTCGTTAGATAATATCTTTGTTGCGGACAACGGGAATGCGCGTATCCAAAAATTCAACTCTTCTGGAGTTTACCAATCTCAGTTTGGATCGGGTGTTAGTGCTAGTCCGGTTGGCATAGAAGAATATTCTGGCGATATTTATGTTTCAGAAACAAATTCAAATGACGTTATTATAAAATTTGCTCAGTCGGTTATTGACCCAACAGAAATCACTGGACTTACTTGTGGCACCACTTATCACTTCAGGGCGTATGCAGTGAATTCTGACGGCACGTCCTATGGTTCCGACAACACTTTTACGACCTCTGCCTGCGAGGGTCCAAACGTAGATACCAAAGCCGCGACAAATATAAGTACAGCTTCAGCAACCCTCAACGGTTTTGATTTGATAATAAACGATGTTTCTATTGCTGACGTTGATCGAGGTTTTCAGTACGGCTTTACTTCGAGTTACGGCCAGACGGTTAGCGAAACCACTAGCTTCATTACAACTTTTGGTTCAAATCTCACATTTGGAGCGGATATGGATTCGTCAGGCAATATTTATAGCGCCCTCAATAATTATGTACAGAAATACAGCTCTTCAGGAGCTTCCCTATTTCAGTTCGGTTCAGCAGGAACAGGGGATGGACAGCTTGATGGTGCTTACGATTTGCAGGTAGACTCAACGGGAAATATTTTTGTCGCCGATTCGGGCAACAGTCGTGTCCAGAAATTCAACTCCGCCGGCGTGTATCAGTCACAGTTCGGAACAGTCGGAACAGGTAACGGTCAGTTTGGTGCTTCTGGTTTGGAGATGGTTCTTGATTCAGCCGACAATATTTATGTTGTAGATTCGGGCAACAGTCGTGTCCAAAAATTCAACTCCGCTGGCGTGTATCAATCCCAATTCGGAACAGTCGGAACAGGAAATGGTCAGTTTACCAACCCTGACGGTGTAGGTATGGATTCGTCGGGTAATATTTATGTAGGGGACTATCCTGGTGGATTATCGGGGCGTATTCAAAAATTCAACTCCGCTGGCGTGTACATTTCTGATTTCTTTTTAGGGCATGTTAATTACATAGGTGACGAGGGCATATACTCAATATTTTTTGACATAGATGGGAGTGCGTATATAACAGGCGAGAATAGTAGTGGCGTACTAAAACTTGATTCGTCGGGTGATTTTGTGACGGAATTTATCTCGGGAGCAGAAGCTAATTTTTCAGTACTTCTAGATTCGCAAAATGATATATACATAGGAGTAAAAAAATATAATCGAAACTTTTCAGCAAATGTGTCTTCGCTCAAGTGCGGAGAAACATATCACTATCGTGCTTTTGCCACAAACGCCGACGGTACTGATTATGGTGACGACATGACTTTTGTCACCGCTCCTTGTTCCGGCGGAGGTGGACCAACACCAATCTACGGGTGTACCAACCCCACTGCCGATAATTACAACTCCAGTGCTACTGTGGACGATGGCTCGTGTTTAATTTTTGGCTGCACGGATCGTGATGCAAGCAATTTTGATCCAACCGCCAATGTCTCTATTGATGATTATTGTATTTATGATCCTGGAGCAATTCCTGGTTGTACTGATCCTGCCGCAGGAAATTATGATTTAACCGCAACCGTCGATGACGGGTCTTGTCTATACGGAGTATTTGGTTGTACGGACTCGTCAGCCCTCAACTTTAATTCTCTAGCGGAGCACAACGATGGCTCCTGTCTGTATCCAGAAGGGGGAGGTGGTGGGCCATCGAATCCAATCTCGGGATGTACCAACTCCATTGCGACTAACTTCAATTCTAGTGCCACTATTGATGACGGGTCGTGTAGTCTCACTACGGCCGTACTCTTTGGGTGCACCGACGAAGAGGCTACGAATTTCAATTCTGACGCCGAAACTGATGACGGGTCGTGTATTTATGGAGATAATCCTGGAGGAGGTGTTATTGGGGAAGTGATCGGTGGGTTTTCTGGTGTTGTCAAAGAAATTCCCGAAGAAATTTTAACTGGCGTCAGTGTCGTCGGTCTCGTTGCTCCGACGCTGATTCTAAACTTTCTTCAACCAGGACTCATCATCGGACTTCTCATCCGTCTCTGGAATCTTATCCCAATACTTATGGGCTACAAACGCAAGAAACGTCCATGGGGAACAGTATATGACTCTGTTACCAAACAACCTCTTGATCCTGTCTATGTAACTTTGAATGACATGAGCGGCGCCGAACAAGGAAGTTCGATTACTGACCTCGATGGTCGTTATGGATTCTTGGCCGAAGCCGGTACTTACACTCTCTCGGCCCAAAAAGACAACTACGTTTTCCCATCTACCAAGATTGCTGGTAAATCAGAAGACGATCTCTACGACAACCTCTATTTTGGCGGACCGGTTACTTTGGAAGAAAAAGAGGGCGTAATTTTCAAGAATATCCCAATGGACGCCTTGAATTTCAATTGGAACGAATTTGCCAAAGCCGAAAATAAAAAGCTAATGAAGTTCTATTCGAAGAGAGACCTGTTCTTTGCTCGTATAGCCAACACTTTGTTCGTCGCTGGACTCTTGTCTTCGGTAGCGTTATTCTTCGTAAACAGTTCAGTTATAAACACCATTGTCTTGTCTCTCTATGCCCTGATTTTAGTTCTTCGTATTTTTGGAGTTAAACCCAAACAAGCTGGCCGAGCTTATGACTCAGACGGTACACCACTTTCGTTTGGAATCCTTCGACTTTTCTCAGCCGCTCTTCAAAAAGAGGTCGCGCATGCTGTTGTCGGTAAAACTGGAAAATACTACATGCTTGTACCAAATGGAGAGTACTATATGAGAGTCTCTAAGAAGACCGGAGAAGACTCTTATCAAGAGGTGCTTACAACAGGGGAATTTAGGGTGAGTGGAGGGTATGTAAATAAGAAAATCTCTATATAATAAGGGTCATGGGGCAGCCAAATTTCCCTTGACAAATAGGTAAAAGTAGTTTATCATTCGGGTATGAAATTTATGCAAAAACTAGCCTTTTTAATTGTCGGTGCTTTCTTTGTATTTACTCCAAAGGCTTTTGCCCTTGAGACCGAGAGGGTAAGCATCTCTTCATCCGGCGCACAGGGAAATCTCACTTCACAACACATGTTATCTCTCTCTACTGATGGTAGATATATCGCTTTCAATTCTATGGCCAACAACCTTGTTCCGGGCGATACCAATAATTCTTGGGATGCTTTCGTGTATGACAGAAATACAAACGCTATCGAACGTGTAAGCGTAAGCAATAGTGGCGTGGAGGGCAATGATCACTCATTTGCAACAGATATATCTGCCAACGGTAGATATGTAGTGGTAACTTCTTATGCCTCCAATCTTGTTCCAAATGATACAAATAGTTGTGCTCCTTTTGGTTGTCAGGACACCTTTGTTTATGATCGACAAACCGACATCATTGAACGAGTAAGTGTCAACAACGAAGGCGTTGAGGGTAATTTAAGCTCGGCCGGAGGAACAATTTCTGATAACGGACAGCTTGTTGCTTTTTGGTCCACAGCCTCAAACCTTGTTCCGGGCGATACCAATTCTGGAGCAGACGTTTTTGTCTACAATCGCCAGACTGACATTATAGAACGAGTGAGTGTTAACAATGCTGGTATGCAGGGAACTAATGGACATTCTGATTTTCCTCATATTTCAGCTGATGGTCGCTATGTTGCATTTACTTCAAATCAAACCGGACTTGTTTCGGGAGACGTTAACAGCACTTATCCAGATGCGTTTATCTACGATCGTCAAAATGACACCATTAAGCGAATAAGTGAGAACGCGCAAGGCACAGAAGGGAATAATTCATCAGTTGCGACGTCAATATCAGCAAATGGAAGGTACGTTGTCATGACCTCGACCGCTTCTAATTTGTATGCAGGGGATGCTCCAAATACTGACGATATTTTTGTGTATGATAGCGTAACGCAAGTATTAGAGAAGGTGATTTCTGGTACGTCTTCGTGGGCGGGAATGCCGTCTATCTCAGACAATGGTAGATTTATTGCTTTCTTTTCAGACCGTTCTGATCTTGTTACTGGTGACACAAACAATTTGGCTGATGCCTTTATTTATGATCGCGAGCTTTCTTCGACTCAGAGAGCGAGTGTCAGCACTTCTGGTAATCAGGCCAATGCCGCATCGGGTCACTATCTAACAATTTCTGGAGATGCTTCACATGTTGCCTTCGTCTCTACTGCTTCAAATCTTGTATCAGGTGACACAAATGGAGTCGAAGACGTCTTTGTTCGACAGCTGAAGAGAGTAATTGTTGATGCGCCAGTAAACAAAGAGCCAGGACCGGTTCCTCCGTTTCGACGACCAATCGCCGCAAAGCCCGAGATAAAAGAAGTTGAAACAGATAGACCAACAATTTTTACTGAATCAAAAAGCGAAACTCAAACAGCGACAGTTATAAATGCGACAGAGTCTAAAAAATCAGAAGTATCAAAAGAAATAGGAACAGAAGAGGTTTTTAAAAAAGAATAATCAAAGAAGAAAGCCCCGCCGAGTGATCGGCGGGGCTTTCCCTTGTTAGGGGTGGACCACGATTATCTTTCTCGTGGTCTTTCCGCTCACACTTCGAAGCAAGTACATACCGCTTGGGTGTGTTGCGAAATCAAGTGCTTTTGAAGGATCTTTCTCCACAGTTCTCCCGGAGGCATCGAGCAGGATGTACTCGTCATCCTCGACAAACGTCATCGCCACGATGTGCGAGTAGCTGTAGCTGCCGTCGAGATCAACCTGCCTGAGGTGGTAGTAGTTGGTCCCAGGGAAGGGTGCGTCGTCTCGGAACTCGTAGTCGACAACAGTGCTACTGTTGCCAGCGCCTTCGATCTCTCCGATCGCGAACCAGCTCATCGCATCAGCTGATCGCTCGATGTCAAAGTGGTCGTTGTTCAACTCGCTTCCGGTTGACCACGCGAGCTCTACGTCCTCGCCGACCACTCGTCCGTTAAACCATAGAAGTTCGACGGGAAGGGTGGAGATGACGTGAGCGAAGATCTTCAGAGAATCTACTCGTAGTGTGCCCGTCTGACCCGTCGGGTTATACCCATAGAATCGGATGTTGAGTGGTGTCCCCGGAGTGAAGCTCGGCAGACCAGACGTTACAGACCGTGTCACATAGCTGGTGCCGAAGTTTGTACCACTCCAGATTACACCAGTGTATCCATCCGCACTTGTCCGAAGTTGGATGGCTTGAGGCCCGGTGCCGCTCCGTCGTTCCATCCACTTAATGGAATCTATGAACACGACAGTAATCGGAAGTGCTGTGAGGGTGACACCAAAATGGTCATTGAGGTTTACCGCCATTGAAGCGTTTGTACCCCAACTATCAGCCCAGATACCTCTGTCGTTTGGTTGGCAATTGCATCCAAAACCACCGGCATTTGCCCCAGCGGTGTATCCCTGGGCTCCGGTTAGACCCGGGCCAAAGTACATGTTACTGGCGCTAGCGAGGATGGTTCCGTTCACAGAGTAGGGAGCGGGCGTTCCCACTCCAACGGGGGTTTCGAACCGATACTCAACGGCGAGTTGAGAGAAGACTGTGAAGGAGCCACCCAACACAGCCAGGAGAAGCAGTAGCTTTTTCATGGGTGTGTTGGTGTTTGTTTCTGCCCTTATAATGCCATTAAAGTGAGAAAAATCAAGCTTTTTGGGCATGTGGAAAACCTTGACTTTTTAGACTAAAAATGGTATAAAAAGGACTAACGTTCATTGTAACGTTCACAATCACACATTCCACCAACCCCTCACCAATGAGAAACCTCATCGTCTTCGTCCTTGTGACGTTTGCCTTTCGGGCGAACGCCCAACATCAGGTCAAGATTGATCCGGCTAATCTTGGTGACGACATCGTCACTGAGGAGCTGGTCAAACGCGGACCCAACTACGTACACGCTGGCAAGAAGAGCGGTCAGGCGGTAGTGACTTGTCACGATCCGTTTGGAGGTCTCTTGTGGTCCAAAGTCTGCGGAAGTTTTTCCTCGGCCCTTAGCGTGACGTGCGCCTCCAACGGCAAGGTTGTCGTCGGTGGTGAGATCTGGAACGATGCTTTAGTAGCCGCTTTCAATTCAGATGGTTCGGCTGCTTGGGCAAAATCGTTCGAGACTGTTTCCACCGAAAGGTGGAACTATGTGGCCGCAGATGCCGCGGGCAACGCGTACGTCGTCGGTCACAACAGAACCAACTCGGCCAACAGTCGAGAGATTTGGATGAAGCTCGATCCGATGGGTAACCCCCTTTGGACTAAACAAGCGCTTCGTTCATCTGACTCCTACTCGTCGTTCGGGTATGGTTACGTGAAGGGGGATTCGCTTATCGTTGTCGGGGTAACTCTTAACAACGGTGTGGCGTCCTTTGGTAACAAAGACATCTCTCTAACGATCATCAGTACCCAAACCGGTAGCGTGCTCAGTCATCGCTATTTGGGAACCATTGGATACGAATCGTTCATCGATGCCCAAGCCAATCAAAACGGACTTTTCGTTCTGTTTGGGATCGCTAACGGCATGAGTGGTTTTGGTTCCGACAGAGCGGTGATGAAGATCAATTGGAACTCACTTTCATCGCCAACAACGGCAGTGATTTTGGCACCGAACTTCATGTCGAGTTACACCCTCGATTGGGCCGGAGAGCTTACGCTAGATGGCCAGGATGTCTATGTTTCGGGTGGGCTAACCGGAATCGGTACCCAAGCCTCGTATGTCATCAAGCTCGATCAGAACCTCGTTGTTCAATGGTCGAGAAAGGTGACAACGGGAGGATCTCTGTCCTACCCGGTGATCGGGAGTGCTAGTGTTGGTTTCGGTGGAGGCGTGAGTTTGGTTGATCTCAAGATGGGGATTTCACCGCTCGCGCAGAGCATCCTGACCACGCTTAACAGTAGCGGCGCCACGAATGGCATTTCTTGCCAGGAACCAACAGGGTTCTTAACCGAGGGCATTGGCTACTGGATGGGTAACGGGACACAAACGCTTGCGTTTGATGACGTGACCTTCAGTGTATCCAACGTAAACTTCGATGATTATCTTCCACAGACAACGTCTTGTGGAGGACTCTTGCCGGTTGAAATGCTGTCCTTTGATGGAGAGCAGATCGATCGGACGATCGAATTGCGATGGAGCACTGGGAGCGAACAGGGCAGTAGCCACTTCGAAATCCTACGTTCAACCGATGAGGGACAAACGTGGGCCGAGATTGGTTCTGTGCCAAGCGCTGGCAACAGTGTCGTGGTGACCAACTACGTATCTGTTGATGAACATCCCGAGCCAGGGATGAATTACTACCGACTTCGTCAGGTGGACCAAGACGGCACGTCGACAGATGAGCCGAAAGTTGTGCCCGTGAAGTTCGTGGTCGAAGGAGAACTCCTCCTTTACCCGAATCCTCTTCCAAGAGGCGAGCCACTCCAAGGCTTGGACGGACAGGAATTCGAAATTCTGGGCCTTGCAGGACAAGTTGTCAGAGGTTCTGGCTTCGATACTGACCTAAGCCAACTATCGAGCGGAATGTATGTGATACGCGTCACAAAGACTGGTGCAACCAGCCGCGTGACTGTGAGCGATTGATGATGGGGCCTCCACTTGTGGAGGCCCCTTCGCTTTTGTATCAAAGGGGCTTGCATTCTAGAGCGACCCATAGTAAAGTATTGCCACCAGTCTTTTTAGAGACTTTTTTATTTAAATGGCGACGATAAATCAACTAATCAAAAAGCCACGCGCAAAGATAGTCAGGAAATCAAAAAACCTGGCTCTTACTCGTGGATTCAACACGATCAAGAACCGTCCTTCATTTTATAATTCTCCTTTCAAACGAGGTGTTTGCATCAAGGTCTCTACCATGACTCCAAAGAAGCCGAACTCTGCGCTTCGAAAATTTGCCCGCGTTCGACTCACTAACGGTATGGAAGTCACTGCTTACATTCCAGGTGAAGGACACAACTTGCAAGAACACTCTGTGGTCATGCTTCGTTCTGGTCGCGTTAAAGACTTGATCGGAGTTCGATACACTATCGTCCGAGGAGTCTTGGATGCACAGGGAGTCGAGAAGCGCCGCAATGCTCGAAGTAAATACGGAACCAAGAAACCAAAAGCTAAATAATTTATATGAGACGAAAAGTTACAAATAGAAATCAAGTTACTCCTGACAAGGTCTACAACTCCGAGAAACTCGCGAGATTCATTAACTATTGTATGCTCGACGGGAAACGCATCACTGCTCAGAAAGCTGTTTACAAAACTCTAGAAGCTATCAAAGAAAAAACAGGAAATCCAAATCCATTGGAAGTTTTTGACATGGCTTTGAAGAACGCTTCTCCGGTTATGGAAGTTCGCTCACGACGTGTCGGAGGCGCCAACTACCAAGTGCCTCGTGAAGTTCGCGCTGAACGCCGACTTCAGCTTGCAATGCGATGGATCATCACTGCTGCTCGCGACAAGAAAGGCGTGTCTATAGACAAAGCTCTATCCGATGAACTATTGGCGGCTTACAACAACGAAGGTTTCGCAATCAAGAAGCGCGATGATACGCACAAAATGGCCGAAGCCAACAAGGCTTTTGCTCACTTTGCGTGGTAACAGGATCCTTCGCTCGTTATTATTTTTAAAATACGCGCATAATTTTTTTCAAAAATTTGCTATGCTCGCCTTCGGCTCCGCAATGTATTTTAAAAACAACAACTTCGCTTCGGAATTTATAAGTATTTAATTTAGTAATAATATTTTTTATGTCTCGCGACTATCCTTTAAATAAAGTTAGAAATTTCGGAATCATTGCCCACATCGACGCCGGTAAAACTACGACTTCAGAACGTGTGCTTTTCTATACTGGAATGTCTCACAAAATCGGTGAAGTTCACGAAGGAGACACTGTCATGGACTGGATGGAGCAAGAACGTGAGCGAGGCATTACTATTACTTCTGCGGCTACAACATGTTTTTGGTCTCCAAGCTACATGCCAAAGGGTGACGATACGAAGAAATGCCGATTCAATCTCATCGACACACCGGGCCACATCGATTTTACTATCGAAGTTAAACGATCTCTTCGTGTTCTCGACGGAGCCGTTGTCGTATTCGACGGCGTGGCCGGAGTGGAACCTCAATCAGAAACAAATTGGCGCTATGCCGACGAAGGAAATGTTCCAAGACTTTGTTTCATCAACAAGCTAGACCGAACAGGCGCATCATATGAGCGTTCATACGAAAGTATATTGGCACGTCTAACCAAAAAAGCAGTTCGAATCCAAATCCCAATTGGTCTTGAAGATCAGTTTGCAGGTGTCATCGACCTTTTGAAAATGAAAGCCTACAAGTTTGAAGGTGACAAAGGAAAAGACATTATCGAGATGGAAATTCCTGCTGAATATATGGAAGAATCCAAGAAACTTCATTTAGAACTCCTAGAAAAAATCGTTGAAAACGACGAGGCGATGATGTCAGCATATCTTGAAGGTAAAACTGATTTCGCTATAGACGAACTCAAAGCCGTGCTTCGAAAAGCCGTCATCAACAACGACATCTTCCCGGTTTTTGCTGGATCAGCTCTAAAGAACAAAGGCGTGCAGCTTGTCCTCGATGGTGTTATTGATTACTTGCCGTCACCTCTTGATATCCCAATGACTCATGGAATTGATCCGAGTACTGGAGAAACCATCACTCGTGAACCATCTGACACTGCGCCTCTTTCCGCTCTAGCTTTCAAACTTCAAGCCGATCCTTATGTTGGCCAGCTTACATTTATACGTGTTTATTCAGGAACACTAGAATCTGGATCTTATGTCTATAATGCAACCAAAAATACCAAAGAACGTATTGGCCGAATCCTTCGTATGCACGCCAACGAACGAGAAGAAGTGAAAACGGTTTACGCCGGAGAGATTGCTGCCGCTGTTGGTCTTAAGGACACAACTACTTCAGACACCCTCTGCGACGAAAATAATCCAATCATCCTTGAAAGAATCATCGCGCCAGAACCGGTTATCTCGATGCGTATTGAACCGAAAACCAAGGCTGACCAGGAAAAGATGGGTCTTGCACTGAACCGACTACAAGCCGAGGATCCAACTTTCCGAGTTTCATCTGACCCTGAAACCGCCGAAACTATTATCGCCGGTATGGGTGAACTTCACTTGGAAATTCTAGTTGATCGTATGAAGAGAGAATTCTCTGTCGAAGCCAATACTTCTGCGCCACAGGTTGCCTTTCGCGAAACGATCAAAGGCGAAGCTGATGTCGAACACAAATACATCAAGCAGTCTGGAGGTCGTGGTCAATACGGTCACGTCAAAATCAAAATCTCTCCACTTGATTACTCAGTTGCCGAAGAAGATTTGCCGAAAAATACTTCACGCGAAGACGGTCTAGAATTTGTTAACTCAATCAAAGGAGGCGTTATCCCGAACGAATTTATTCCGGCTGTTGAGAAAGGTATCAAAGAGGGAATGGCTCGCGGAGTTGTCGCTGGATACCAGATGACAGATATTCGTGTTGAACTTTACGACGGAACATACCACGATGTCGACTCCTCTGAAATCGCCTTCAAAATCGCCGCTTCAATGGCCTTCCAAGAAGCTGCCAAGAAAGCAAATCCTGTTATCCTTGAACCAATCATGAAAGTCGAAGTTGTGGCCCCTCAGTCATATATGGGAGACATTACCGGCGACATCGCTTCTAAACGAGGTCTAGTCGAAGGAACCGAAGATCGTGGAATGGTTCAGGCCATCAAAGCCATGATTCCACTTTCAGAAATGTTTGGTTACATCAACAACCTCCGATCAATGACGGCCGGCCGTGGAAACTTCACGATGGAATTTGCTAAATACGACGTCGTTCCAAAGAACGTCGCCGAAGAAATCGCCAAGAAAAGAGCAGGAACGCCGACGAAATAGTTCTCTGCTTCAAGTCAAAAAGAAAAGACCTTCAATTAAACGAAGGTCTTTTCTTTTGCTTCGGACGTATAAAATCATGTTTTGCGTAACGCTCTTTATTTACTTGCGAAATATCCCATCGCGATTCCGAAGATACACATGGCGCCGATGACGGGTCCTAGTATCCAAGCGCTTGATGGGGTAATGGCGACAACAATTGCTGTCATAATGACAGCCGAGAGTCCGACGCTTTTGGAAATGGATGCGAAATGATCCACGGTCATTGGAGACTTTTTAACCACGACAATCTTTTCTTTCGTCGCGCCGTTTTTCTTCAGCACTCTTTTGCGAGAAGATTTTTTTGCAACGGAAATTTTATTTTCTAATTGAGAAACCATACGAGAAAAGTTTAACTGAAGTAATTATAAACAAACTTACGACAAAAAGATAAAAGTTTTGCACATATTTTTAAAAAGATCTTTCGCGTTAACTTTTTTATTTTTCCCGCGGATTAAAACATGTTGTAAATATTTTTTCAAACGCACCCGCAGACCCGTCGAACGGGTCGTGAGGGGGTGCGGCGTTATTCCGACGGGTGTTACTTAGGAGGAATCGGCGCGCTTTTTGAAAAATTATTTACGACATGCTTTGCGGAGCCTCATTTGACAATTTCCGCCGGTAGGAGTATATTCTAATCGACCCCGCGGGGGTTTTTTAGTAAGGGGAAAAACGCCTTAAAACACACTCGAAAATATGAAAACATTTTTTAATTACATCAAAGATTCAGTCGGTGAAGTCAAATTCATCAAATGGCCAACCCGCGAACAAACCATGTGGTTTACTATTGCCGTCGTAGTTATAACTCTCGTCGTTGCTTACTATCTAGGATTCTTGGATGTTTTGTTTGCTAAGATCTTGAAACAAATAATCTAAATTTATGGCTAAACAAGAACTATCAGGTGAAAGAAATTGGTATGCCATTCACACTTATGCTGGCTACGAAAACGCTGTCATGCGAAATTTGAAACAGCGCATCGAATCTTTGGGTATGCAAGACCGAATTTTTGAAGTGATTGTGCCGACTGAAAAAAACATCAAGATCAAAGCGGGGAAGCGTGTCGAGGTCGAAGAAAAAATCTATCCTGGATACGTCCTCGTCGATATGATCGTTACCGATGACTCATGGTACGTTGTTCGCAACACCCCTCGCGTTACAGGATTCGTTGGAGCTGGAGTAAATCCTGTTCCTGTGTCGCCAGACGAGATCAACATGCTTCTCGGACGAATGCGCAAGGACGACGGAGCAAAACATGCCATCGACATGGTTGTTGGTGAGACAATTATCATCGCTGATGGTCCTTTCAAGGATTTGGAAGGCAAGGTCAACTCAGTAGACCGCGAAAGAGGCAAGATCAACGTTTTGGTCTCGATGTTCGGTCGCGAAACCCCAGTAGAGCTCGACTTCTTGCAAGTTCGAAAGATTTAAGCTAATCTATAACCCACTATGGCAACCAAAAAGAAAGTAGTAAAAAACGTTAAATTACAGATAGAGGCCGGTCGGGCAACCCCTGCGCCGCCCATTGGTCCTGCTATCGGTCAGGCTGGAGTCCCGATCGGTACTTTTGTGACTGAATTTAACGATCGCACAAAAGACCTCATGGGTAAGGGTAAGGTCTCTGTTAAACTCAAGGTCTTCGAAGACCGCTCATACGAGTTCACGACTTCGACCCCAATGACAGCTCCTCTTATCCTCAAAGCGGCTGGAATCGACAAAGGCTCAAGCAAGAACGCTACCAAGCGTGCCGGAAGCATAACCAAAGCCCAGGTTCAAGAAATCGCTGAAATGAAGATGAAAGACCTCTCGGCTAACTCAGTTGAACAGGCTATGAAGATTATCGAAGGGCAGTGTCGATCGATGGGAATAGAAGTGAGTAAGTAAAAATAAAAGTGGCATAAAAAAGACGCGCGTTCCAACTTGTAAACAGTTGGCCGCTATACTCGGAAGCCGGCCTTGATGGGCCGGCTTCCTCCGTAATGTCTTTTTTATGCCACTTTTATTTTTACTTTAACAAGGGGAAGAGGAGTGGAGAGGTATTGCTTTTTTGGGAATAATATGTAATATGACGACAGACACCATGATACATGAACCAAAAAAGGAAACTGCCATTTGGGCGAAGCGGGACGACCGTCTTCATCCGACCGAAGCAAGACCCAGCTCCGCTAAGGAAACTGATCCAGCGTGAGATCGAGGAATCTCGCAAGAAGCTCAAGTTCGCACTGCACTTGCACGGACTTCATCCTGCGAGTGACGAGGATGGGCTCCTGGCCCACTCCTTGAAGCCATCAGCGCTACGGCGACTCGGTGTGGTGGTACTTCCCACCATCTCGATCGCTGCCTAGGCGGGTGACATCTTTGGGCGGTTGGTTTAGAGAACTCGCACCTTCGACCCAGGATTGGGAAGGGCTGCCTACAGGTGGCCCTTTCTTCGTTTCTATTTCTTTTTATAATCCACGAACCAATACTTTATACCTTCATCTGTTTCAAACGGTCCTTCTCGATTTATTTCTTCAAAATTATTTTTAAATTCTGGAAAAAATGTATCAGCTTCTTTTTCTCCTTCTATTTCGGTGAGATATAGGATGTCGGTGTGGGGAAGCGCTTCAGTGAAAATCCTAGCGCCGCCGATAATGCCAATATCCGAATCAAGCTGTTTCGCCGCCGTGATAGCTTCTTCCAAAGTCTTACAAACTGTTGCGCCTTCAAAGTTATTAGTCTGTGAAGACACGACGATATTCGTCCGGCCGGGAAGGGGACGGAATTTCTCTGGTAGCGATTCCCAGGTCCGGCGGCCCATGATGACCGGATGTCCCAGGGTCAGGTCCTTGAAGCGTTTTAGGTCGGCTGGAATCTTGAAAAGAAGGTCCTGCTCGAAGCCCAGGCCCAGATTGTCCTTTTGTATCGAGGAAACGATGAAAATCATATAAATACCATCATAATGTCAATTGCAGATTTTGCCAAAGGGTGGAGTATAATTGGCCTACTATGGCTGTATCAAAAGAGATAGAAATCAAATGTCTTTTAGGAGACAAGATGAACGCCGATGCTTTCCGGGAAAAGTTGGTTGCCAAATATCCTGACGCGAAAGTCTTGCCGGCCACCTCTCAACTCAATCACTATTTCATAAACGGCGATTTTCAAGTTCTAAAAGAAAAAATCTCTTCTCATTTAAACGAAGAGCAAAACAAAACCTTGGCAGAAATTATCGAGGAGGGTAAATCTTTCTCAGTGCGCACTCGCGAAGTCGACGGCAAAGTTCTCTTGGTTATCAAAGCATCGATCGGTGACGACACGAGCGCGAATGGCGTTTCAAGAATGGAGTTTGAAGAAGCGGTTCCTCTGACTCTCGGCGAACTCGATGGACTTTTACAGGAAGCTGGATTTCAATACCAGGCTAAATGGTCCAGACAAAGAATCGAGTATGTTTTGCCAAACATGAACGTCACTCTAGACAAAAATGCCGGCTACGGATATCTGACGGAGTTCGAATCTGTCATTGGCGACGGAGAAAGTGTCGAAGACACAAAAGCAAAACTTTTGGGTGAAATGCAATCTTTCGGACTTGCCGAACTTCCACAAGAACGCATCGAGCGGATGTTTGCGTATTACAATGAACATTGGCCGGATTATTATGGGACTGAAAAAGTCTTTAACATAGAATAAGTATGTTTTTATCTGACGTAGATATAAAAAAGAAACTCAAGACTGGTGAAATCGTCATCAAACCTTTTACCGATAAAAAATTACAACTAGCAAGTTATGACGTCACACTTGATAACGAATTTAAAGTCGTTGATCGTCATGCGACCACAGCCGTTGATCCCGCCAACAAGATTTATCCCCAGACTAAGACCTTGAATATAAAAGACGGTGACGCTTTTATCCTACATACAGGAGAGACAGTTCTTGGTAAGCAGCGTGAGTTTATTGGTGTTGATCACAAACATCTGATACTTCTCTCTGGTAAGAGCTCACTCGCCAGAATTGGTCTCGCTGTTCACACCACGGCTATGCTTTTCAATCCCGGGCATCATTTTTTCCCAACATTTGAACTTCTAAACACTAGTAATGTGCCGATAATTTTGCGTCCTGGTATGGAAATCGCTCAAATCATCTTTGCTGAACTTGCGACCGAATCTAGCAAGACTTATCACGGTAAAGATGGTGTTGGTCGTTATGATGGCAAAAACTCAGATCATTTTCGAACTAAAAAGGTGATTAAAAAACCTAAGAAAAAATAATATGGAAAAAAGACATCCGGAGTATCAATATTTAGATTTACTAAAAGAAATTCTTGATACGGGTATTAGGAATGTCGATGAGGGGACGGGGGCGGTAACCAAAAGTGTTTTTGGTCGACAGATCCGGTTTGATATTGAAGAGGGTTTCCCAATGATTACGACAAAAAAAGTTTATTGGAAAGGTGTTTTGCACGAGTTGTATTGGTTTTTCTCTGGTCAGACGAATATCAAATATCTGGTTGATAACAATGTTCACATTTGGGATGATTATCCGTACAAGATTTACAAAGAAAAGGGCTTCCCGGAAATGACCAAAGAAGAATTCGTCGAGAAAATAAAAACCGATGAAAATTTTGCCAAACAGCACGGCGAGCTCAAGCGTATTTATGGAGAAATGTGGCGCGCCTGGCCGGCCAAAGACGGTCGGGGTGTGGATCAGCTGGCTTGGGCGCTCAAAGAGCTTCGTGAGGATCTGTACGCTCGAAATGTCATCGTAAATTCATGGAATCCGGAATATCTCTATGCTATGGCGAAGCCCGACGAAGCATCGCGATTTCCCATTTGTCACAATATGTATCAGATGAGTATCAAAGACGGCAGATTGCATCTTCAGCTTTACCAGCGAAGCGCGGATATGTTTCTTGGTGTGCCATTTAATATCGCAAGCTACGCCCTTCTTTTGGTCGTTATGGCTAAAATACTCGGTGTTAGACCGGGAGAATTTATTCACACATTTGGCGACGCGCATATTTACGAAAATCATTTTGATCAAGTTCGAGAGCAACTTTCTCGCGAACCAAAGAATTTTCCAACACTTACGGTAGATGATTCAGTCAAAGAATTGATTGATTTCACCGCGGATAAAGTTAAACTTGAAAATTATGATCCACACGATACGATCAAGGGCGAACTCACAATCGCCGGGGGAGCAAAGAAAAGAGATATAGAAAACTAAATTGACAACGAACGCTATTCTAGTGTAACCTCAATTCAAACCCCGCGACCATGACAACGACCGAGTTACGTTCGAACGTTCGTGTATGGAGAACAACAGTACACAGAAAGCCCACTAAATTGACCTCCATATTGGGGCCACCCAAAAGGAAGCCTCCGTATCGGGGAGGAGGAGGTAATCGTAATAATGGTTCAAGCTCAAGTGGCAATTTCCCGATGAGCTTTGGACAGATGTGCGTACTCGCTCTGTTTGTCACAGGAATCACTTTGTCTTACGGATGGATTCCTCCAGATCCACTGTGGCTCAGCAGGATGCGAGAACAGCGAACTTGGGTTGGGGCGAACTAGTTCGCCTGATTCCTGTTTATTCACTCACATGGAAAGCCCCTCAAAAAGGGGCTTTCTCGCTTGTACTGGATTTATGCTAAAATTCCTTCATGTCAAAAAGCTACATCCAAAACCAAGACAAAGAAGTTTTTAATGCCATCAAGGGCGAAGAGAAACGCCAAGCCGAGGGCTTGGAGCTAATTCCGTCTGAAAACTATGTTTCGCAAGCCGTGCTTGAAGCGATGGGTTCGGTTCTGACCAATAAATACGCCGAAGGATATCCTGGTCGCCGATATTACGGCGGTCAGGAATTTACTGACGTCGTTGAAAATCTCGCTATCGCTCGAGCCTGCAAACTTTTCAAGTGCAAATACGCTAATGTCCAACCGCTCTCCGGTGCGCCGGCGAATATGGCAGTCTACGCAGCACTCCTCGAACCTGGTGACACGGTTCTCGGTATGGATCTTTCTCATGGCGGACATCTCACACATGGTCATCCAGTAACTTTTCCGGCCAAAGTTTTTCGTTTCGTCAGGTACAAGATGAAGAACATAGGTACTGGCGAGATTGATTATGCCGAACTTCGCCGCGTAGCGCTCGCCGAAAAACCAAAAATAATTCTCGCTGGATTTTCCGCGTATTCGAGAAATCTGGATTACAAGAAATTTGTCGCCATCGCGCGTGAGGTCGGTGCGATTACCGTTGCTGACATGGCGCACATCGCCGGACTTATTGCGGGTGGCGCACTTAGCAATCCTTTTGATGCTGGATTTGATGTCATCACCACGACTACGCACAAAACTCTTCGCGGTCCGCGCGGAGGCATGATTCTCGTTCGCGATAGTGAGGAAATTATTTCAAAAATTAATAAGGCGGTTTTCCCAGGACTTCAGGGCGGTCCACACATTCATATCCAGGCAGCCAAGGCCGTGGCTTTTGGCGAAGCCCTCAAACCGTCTTTTAAAAAATACGCCAAGCAAATTTTGAAAAACGCCAAAGCGATGGAGAAAGTTTTGAAAAGAGAAAAGATTCGTATGATTGCCGGGGGAACTGATAACCACCTAATTCTCGCTGATGTCTTCGGTTCGCTTGGCGTTACGGGTAAAGAGGCTCAAACAGTTCTCGACGAAGTCGGCATTACTTTAAATATGAATGCGATCGCTGACGATACTAGGAAACCAATGGATCCATCAGGAATACGTTTCGGAACGCCAGCGATTACTACGAGAGGATTCAAGGAAAAAGATTGTGCCAGAGTCGCTGAAATCATGATTGAGGTGCTACGAAACAAGGACAATAAAAAGATATTAAGTAATGCCAAAGCCGAAATCAAAAAGATGGCGAAGAAATTCCCAATACCTAAAAAATTCGTTTAGCTTTTGACAAAATCTCGAGGAAGAGTAGACTTTCTCGGTAACGTTCGTTCCTAACCAACACCTAAACCCACCACCATGACAACGGCATTGCACGACCATACCGTTAGCGTTGAACAGTGTGTAAAATGGCTCAAAGAAAACCTTGGAGCCGCTCCCAGAACTGCCATTATTACTGGCTCATCGGGACCGAATAATCTCCTTCGTCATTTTGAAGGAGAAGTGGAGTCTGACGAACTACCAACACCCTTTCTGACACCAGTTACGGAAGGGCACCAAAGTAAGTACTACCTTGGTGTCATTGGTGGCGAGAGGGTAGTCTGGCTGGCAGGAAGGGCACACTTCAATGAAGAGGCTTACGATCCTTATCGCATTGTCACCAATTTGCGAGCCTTGGCCAAATGGGGCGTATCTGAGTTCATTCTCACGAACGCAGTTGGTGCACTCAATACCGATTACCAAGTGGGCTCGGTTTGCATCCTCGACGATCACATCAGCAGTTATCTCGGGGTCTCGCCTCTTGTGGGAGATGTCGACACTATTCGTCTTTTCGGACCAGACAGGTTTCTGGATTGCGGAGAGGTCTACGATCTCAAATACCAGGAACTTGCTCGTGATGTAGCTGGTCGTAGACTGACGGTTCAGGTCAACCAGAATACAATTCTGGTTGGAGTTCCTGGGCCACAAATCGAAACTCGCGCGGAAGTGAGGAAGTACGCGAGAGATGGTGACGTGGTTGGGATGTCTGTTGTTCCAGAGGCTTTGGCGCTCCATCATATGGGCTGTCGGGTCCTTGCTCTGTCTCTCGTTACCAACAAAAGCCGACATTCTCGGGAAGTGCAGGAGGGGTCACAATTCTCTCACAAGAATGTGCTCGAGGTTGTCCAAGAGTACGACGAGGCATTTGCTGACTACATTGCCAAGATCCTAAGAGCTAGGGTCTATGGTTTGCAGTCTATTGCCTTGGCGGGAGTGGGAGATCTCGACGGGTAGCGTTTGGTTTCGCTTTGCGAAAGGGGGCTTCGGCCCCCTTTTTCTTTTTGTGCCCCCACACCTATATTTTGATGGCGCCAAAGGCGCGTTCGAAGAACTATCAAAATATAGGTGTGGGGGTGTGGTAAAATAAGAACATTAGCCTTAACAATTTAAAATCATGGAAAACATTTATTTCTTGGGACGGATAATTTTGGGAGCATATTTCTTGTACAATGCCTACAATCACTTTGCCAACATCGAATCTTTAGCCGGATATGCTGGCTCAAAGAAAGTTCCACATCCGAAAATTTCTGTTGCTGTTAGTGGCGCGATGCTTTTCATCGGAGGCGCTTCGGTACTTACTGGTATGAGCTTGGCGCTCGGTTGCTGGATTCTCGTGGCCTTTCTTGTCGGAACAAGTTTCATGATGCACCAATACTGGAAAATTACTGATCCGATGATGAAGATGGGGGAGCGAATTAATTTCCAGAAGAACATGGCCATCGTTGGCGCACTTCTGATGATTATTGCGCTAGCGTCATAATCATAAAAATAATTGAAATGAAAAGAGGGCCCGCGGTGCGGGCCCTCTCCAATGGTAGGGTGGTTGCTTACGACAACACCGTCTTCTGCACTTCGTCCAGCAGTTGACGCAGGACGTTCTTCTTTGCCGCGCGCACTGGCTGCGGCTCCTCCGGCGTGTTGACAAGCTTCGCATTGGCGTCATTGATGAAGGCAGCTGTCTGATCAAGTCTTGCCGTCAAGCCTTTCATCCGCTCGCTGGCGACCGCCATGGCCGTTTCGTTCTCGGCTGCGATGATCGTGCGACGGGCCTCTTCCAGATCGTGCTTCTTCGTGGCAATGTCGGTCATGTATTCCTCTTCCTTGTCCAGGATCGCGCCTTGGTGCTCGTTTATGATCTTTTTGGCTGCGATCAGTTTCCCGAGGTGCTCACCTTCTTGTGTGGCCAGATCGAGTTCCTGCTTGTTGAACACTTGTACTCGGTGTGTCTGTAGCTGCTTCCCGAGCGCTTCCTCGTAGAGGCCATCGCTAGATGAGAGCTTAAGGATCACCGGTAAGGATTCGATCAACATCAGGATGACGAATACGACGATCATGATGAACGATGCCTTTCCTCGGAGTTCTCCAAGTGCCAGGTAGCGGTCCATGAAGCCGTCACCGACGACGTGACTCACTTTTGCAAGCTTCGCCAGTCGTTCTTCCTTGATCAGCGCGCTTCGCTTGTCGAGCCGAACCACAGCCTTTGCAGCGAATTCCTCCGCTGCATTGAGCTCACCTATCGCGGTTGAATTTGCGATAGCCGAATCACGTCGAGCTTCGAGCACGGCAAGCCGGGTCGAGTCCGCAGTGATGTTGAGCATAATGGCCTTGGCTGTTGGGCCCATTCCTTGCTTTCCGGAACCAACTCGGCCGGCAACCTCCTCTTGGAGCAGGTCGCGTCGCGATTTGATTTCCTTCTGCAGAGTGTCGATCTCGGAGTCCAGTTTCGCGCTGTAGCGCTCCACTTCCAGGCGTGCTGCGCGCACTTGCATGGTGGCTTCGATCCGGGCGGTGTCGACCACCGCTTCAGCTGAATCAGCTTCCGCGTTGATCTTCTTGTTTTCCGCGTAGCGCTTTTCCGTGATCACGCTGGCGATCTCTTTCTTGAACACGATCATCTCGACCGAAGTCGAAGTGATATAGCTCATGAAGAAGATGATGATGAAACGGAAAACGACGGTCAGGACTTTACGTAAACCCTTGCCGCCATTGCCCTCCGCCTTCTGCATGTCCAGGGATACGATGATCATTCGGTCGATGCTGAAGATCAATAGTGCCCACAGAATTGCAAACGGCCAACGCATCTCCTCAGAAAGGAATATGCCGGCTGCATTGCTGGCAGCCAGAGCTGCTACGGTGATCGTGAAGATCATCGCCAGGCCAAGGGAGGCCTTCTTGTTCAGCTCACCCGAGGGCATCGTCTTGACAGTGCCAAGGTCGCAACCGGCGACCCAAGCGAAAGCAGGATAGAGGAACGCGGGGATGGCTGAGAAGAATGCGGCTATGTAGCTCGGAAGCTTCTCGAAGAAATCAAAGAAGCGCTGCCCGAAAGTCCGTTTCGGACCCTCAGGCGCAGTGGCGGGAGTGGGAGTTTCCATGTTGGGTGTGGTTTGGTTCTATGTGATGTTGTCGGTTTTCAGGGTGCTAATGCCGGTCCGCATACTACCATATTTATAGGGTACTTGTCAATGGTAGCCAGGTATAAGAAAAGCCCTATTTCTAAGGCTTTTCTTGGGCTTTCTTTATTTAGTTACCGCTTTAAATTCGAGTGTAAATTCATCGTTTATAACATTGTCTCCAAGGTCAGGAAAGAATTTGTCCGATCCAAAGCGCACATCATACAAAGTTCGGTCAATTGTCGCGCTACCCATGATTGTAACTTTGCCGTTTGTTGTTACAACTTCAACAGGGAATGTCGTCGGTAGAGTTTTTCCCTTGATGGTTAGATCGCCAGTTAACATGTATGTATCTCCAGCTTCATGTGTCGCAGAAGTTATAACAAATTTGGCTTCAGGGAATTTTTCCGCCGAAAAGAAATCATCTGATTTTAAATTTTCACTCAGTTTATCTTGTCCACCACCAGCACCCGTAGTTGTCGCTTGGATCGAATTCATATCAAAGACAACCAGTCCACCAACAAGTGCCCCTTTATCGAACAAAGCATTTCCAGATTTGATTTTGATTGTCCCTTTGTCTATCCAGGTGGCAATAAGTTTCTTTGATCCAGTCCAAGTTGCAGAACTTGCTGAGGCGTCAAATTCTTTCGAACCGTCAACGCTTTCGTCTTTTGTGTTTATGTTGCTTAGATTTGTATCAACCATTTGATCTTCTGTGGTTGGTGCGGTGGCTGGTTTTCGCAAGACCAAGAATCCGACAACGACAAGGGCGACCAAGATGATAAAAATAGTAAATCCTTTCATGTAAATTAAATTTGGTTAAACTTATAACAAGAGTATTCTAACACATGACTTACCTGGAAAATGTTAAAATGATTTTTATGAAAAAGAAAGTCGTAACAGTCAATGACAAGATGCAAAAAGGCTATAAATACGAGCTTGTTGAGCCGGTGGGTAAAAATTTTGCGCCAGATTTCAAACCAGATCTAACACCCAAACAAATGCTTGCTCTCGGAGTTTTTGGCGGAGTATATATGCGCGATTGCACTAAAGAATTTCCGAAAGACTGGTTCACGCGGGCCAAGTTCGCCAAGGCTTCTCGTGATCCAAAAATAAATTTGTTTAAAATAAACGCAAGTCAGCCCCTTTCTGTCTGGCGTAAAAATGGTTGGATATCTAAAGACGACCCGAGAGGGTGGTTTCAGTGGTATTGCCGGTACTATATGGGGAGACGCCTACCCAAAGAAGATACTCGACAGATCCGACGCTTCCATGCCATTCGTCGGCATATGGGGCAGATTGCGGCAAATTGTAGCTCCGGAGATTTGTTTTGTCGTCCACGCCAGCGTCAGGCGCTTCTGCATTGGGCATATGACAGTCGCAAGATTTAGTCTTGGGTTTGTGCTAAAATTAGGGTATGGAAACTATATACCTAGCGGCAGGATGTTTCTGGTGCACCGAGGCGGTCTTCAAAAGCCTTCGAGGGGTAATGTCTGTTAGCCCTGGGTATATTGGTGGACACGTTGAACATCCGACGTACGAGCAGGTCTGCAAGGGCGATACGGGCCATGCTGAGGCAGCAAAAGTCGAATATGATCCAAACACCATTTCAACAGAAGAACTTTTAAATGTTTTCTTTAATAGTCACGACCCGACGACTCTTGATCGACAGGGAGCTGATGTTGGTAATCAATATCGTTCGGCAATTTTTTACACAGAACACGAACAAAAAGACATTGCTGCCAAGATTATCGCCGAGCGGAATAAACTTTTGCCTGACGACAAAAAGATTGTGACTGAACTAATACTGGTTCCTGAATTTTATCCAGCCGAGAACTATCATCACGATTATTACGAACAGAACAAGGACAAAATGTACTGCCAGCTGGTGATCGCGCCGAAGCTCGAAAAGTTAAAGTCCGAACACGCCGATCTATTGAAAAAGAAATAATGGAAATAAAAGAAATAATCATAAGCCTCGTTAGAGAGGCGTTGGAAAAGTTAGATATAAACTTAGAGAAAATAACCCTTGATCATCCGGTGGAGATTTCTCATGGCGATTATTCGACGAACGTCGCTATGATTTTGGCCAAAGTGACCAAGACCAATCCTGTGGCTCTGGCTGAAAGTATCGTCGAGAAGATGGATAAGCATGAGCTTGTCGAATCTGTCACAACGGCGGCGGGTTTTATAAACTTTCGCTTGGTGCCAAAATTTTTCCAATCAGAAATTGGAAAAATTTTGGCGCAAACTTCGCAGTTTGGTAAATCAGAAGTTCACGCAGGCAAACATATCCTCGTTGAACATTCATCACCGAATCTTTTCAAACCATTTCATGTCGGTCACGTCATGAACAACGCTATCGGCGAGTCTGTTGCACGACTCGCCAGCGCGTCCGGCGCTCGCGTGACCAAAATGTCATATCCATCAGACGTCTCGCTTGGAATTGGTAAAGCTGTCTGGGCGCTTCTCGAGCATGGTGTTTCCGAGCTTAAGCAACTTCCAACTCTTTCTGACAGACTCGCTTTCTTGGGAACTTGCTACGTTGAAGGCACCAAAGCCTACGATGAAAATCCATCAATCGTGCGTCGGGTGAAAGAAATCACCGAAATGATTTATGAAAAGACTCCGGGAGTTGAATACGATGCTTACGTCGCCGGCAAAGACATCACGCTTCAGTACTTCCTCGATATCACCGCAAGACTCGGATCAACGTTCGACGATTTCGTCTATGAATCTGAAGCCGGAGACGTTGGTAAAAAAATAGTACTTCAAAACCTTGGAGGAATTTTCGAAGAATCAGAAAATGCTGTTATCTACAAAGGCGAAGCTGATGGACTTCACACTCGAGTCTTTATAAACGCTGAAGGTTATCCGACGTACGAAGCCAAAGACATTGGACTTTTGTGGCTCAAATTTGAAAGATACAGTCCCGACATTTCTATACTTGTAACCGACAGGGAGCAGGCGCGTTATTACGAAGTCGTTTTGGCCGCGGCTGGGAAAATTGAAAAAGCTTGGCAACAAAAGACTTTGCACAAGACTCATGGTCGCATGAGTTTCAAGGGCAAGAAAATGTCTAGTCGTCTTGGAGGCGTGCCAACCGCGGCCGACGTTCTTGAAACGGTGCTTACTGAAGTCTCCGATAGATCAGGAGAAGAAGTTGATCTGGGGCGGGATGCCGACGCCGTCGCTATTGGTGCCTTGAAATTCACGATCCTTCGCACGATGGCTGGTAAAGATATAAATTTCGATCCTGAAACATCGTTATCGTTCGAAGGCGATTCTGGACCATATTTGCAATACACAAATGCGCGCATCAATTCTGTGTTGGAAAAGGCTTCGCAAGTAGGTCTTGCGCCAAAAGCCGAGAGGGTTGTTGAAGATTTACCAAGCGATGTCGAGAAGCTGGTCGCCAGATTTCCGGAAGTCGTCGAGCTCGCAATTAGCGAATGGGCGCCGCATCACGTCGCGACGTATCTTCTACAACTTGCTCGAGCTTTTAACTCTTGGTACGGAAATACCAAACTTGTTGATCCGGAAAATAAAAACACCAGTTACAATCTAGCGCTCGCGAAATCTGTCGGAATTGTAATTCAAAACGGTTTGCAACTTCTCGGTATTAAATCTCCTGACAGGATGTGATTTTTAAAACATAAAATCGCTACGCTAGGTCCGACCTAGCGGAATATAAAAACAGGAAAGGAGGCCCTCTCAGGCCTCCAGTTCTCCTACCATCTCGTTGAAGAGTGGTTCGAACATCCCCGCAAGTTTCTTGTCACCCTTGCAGCGGCTACTGAAATTGTACTTCACCATGTCGGGATTGACCCCCGTTCTTAGGTAGTTGGCCAAGGCCTTCCCCGCAAGAGGTGTGGGAGAATTCGACGCGACATGATTCATTGCTTCGCGCATCTTTGCGCGTCTGCCTAGGCCGCATGAGCCAAGCAGACGAAACCATATATTGGAGAGGTTCATGTTCCTGGGCTTTGCCCACTTTATAACCCAAAAATTTCATTTTTACAAACTTTTTAAAAGCCTGATTTCGTGTTAAATTCAAAGGTATGGAAAAGGACCAGGGAGTGCCCAAGAAGTCTGACGCCGCTCTAAAAGAAGAAGCGGTTCTTAAATTCTGGGCAGAAAACAAAATATTTGATAAATCTCTCTCGAAAGAATCCCCAAAAGGCGAATTCGTCTTCTTCGAAGGCCCACCGACGGCTAACGCCAAGCCAGCGCTTCACCATCTCGAAGCTCGGGCTTTCAAGGACGTCATACCTCGCTACAAAACGATGCAGGGCTTTCACGTCGCCCGCCAGGGTGGCTGGGATACGCACGGACTTCCAGTTGAACTTCAGATTGAGAAGAAGCTCGGACTAAAGTCGAAGAAGGATATCGAAGAATACGGCATCGAGAAATTCAACGCCGAGTGTAAGCAAAGCGTTTTCGATTACATCAAAGATTGGGAAGATTTTACGGATCGTATCGGTTATTGGGTGGACAAAAAAAATGCGTATTTTACTTTCAATACAAATTACATCGAATCACTTTGGAATATCGTTTCAGAAGTGAACAAGAAAAATTTATTGTACGCCGACTTCAAAGTCTTGCCATGGTGCGCGCGTTGCGGGACAACTTTGTCGTCACACGAACTCGCGCAGGGGTATGAAGATGTCAAAGACCTATCGATTTTTGCGAAGTTTCCAATCAAAGGATTCGACAAGGCATATTTCGTCGCCTGGACGACAACACCATGGACGCTTCCAGGCAACGTCGCATTAGCTGTTGGAAAAGATGTCGAGTATGTCGAAGCGAAAGTCGGCGAGGAAATATTGGTTGTCGCCAAAGCGATGCTTTCGATCATCACGGAGCCTTATGAAATTATTGCAGAACACAAAGGTAGTGAGATGATAGGCATGGAGTACGAACCTCTTTATCCACTAGAAGCTAAAAGCGAAAAGCTAGAAGCTAGTTTCAAAGTCTATGCTGGAGATTTCGTCACAACCGAAGATGGAACGGGAATCGTACACATCGCGCCGATGTATGGAGCGGACGACTTTGAGTTGGCGACACGTGAGGGACTTCCAAAGATTCACACTGTCGGACTTGATGGTAAATTCTTGCCGGGAGTGGAATTTCTCGCTGGCCGATTTGTTATGGAGAAAGACGAGGCAGGGAAGCCACTTGTCGCGGTAGACATCATCAACGATCTGACCAAAAGGGGATTATTCTTTGGGAAGAAAAATTACGAACACACATATCCGCATTGCTGGAGATGTAAAACTCCGCTTATTTATTACGCGCGGGATTCTTGGTATATCCGGATGTCGGAACTTCGCGATGAACTCGTAAAACAGAATGAGAAAATAAACTGGGAGCCATCTCACATCAAAGAAGGCCGATTTGGTGAGTGGCTTCGCGAGATCAAAGACTGGGCGATTTCTCGTGAGCGTTATTGGGGTACACCGCTTCCAATCTGGCAGACCGAAGACAAGAGAGAGAAAATCATTGTTGATTCGATTGAGACACTTCGAAAATATTCCAAGAAAAAACTTACAAAAATACTTTTTGTCCGTCATGGCCAAGCTGAACACAATGTTCTCGAAATGTCTTCGAGCGCGCTTGAGCTTCATCACTTGACTGACCTTGGCAGAGAACAAGCCAAACAGAGCGCTGAAAAGATGAATAATCTTACGCCGGATGTGATTTTCTCTTCGCCTATTTTGAGGGCGCGCGAAACTGCCGAGGCGTTTACTAAATCAAGAGGATTTGAGATGGTGCTCGACGAGCGTCTGGGTGAGATAAAAAGCGGTGATTGGGAGGAAAAATCACAGCATGATCCGGCAATAAAAGCTTCGCGAAATGCTTATAAGAATATGTCCACCGAAGATCGTTTTGTTATGAAGCGTGGAGGTGACGGAGAAAGTTGGGCGGATCTAGAAGCTCGAGTACAGGATTTTCTTGATGATGTCTTGGAAAAATACTCCGGCAAGACCATTCTTTGTTTTGCTCACCAAGGAACAAATGAAATCGCTTTGAAATTATTGCGAGGATTGTCCAATGAAGAAGCGATCCGAGTTTTTCACGGTATTGATAATGGAGAAGTCGATACGGTTTATGTAAACAACGAGACTAAAAAAGAACTTGATCTCCATCGTCCATTCATCGACGATGTTGTCCTCGAAAAAGACGGTGTGGAATATCGTCGAGTCAAAGACGTGATGGATGTCTGGTTTGACTCAGGCTCGATGCCATTTGCACAACATCATTATCCGTTTGAAAACAAAGAATATGTCGATGGTCCGGGCTATCCGGCGGATTTCATCTCCGAAGCCGTCGATCAAACTCGTGGATGGTTCTATACGCTTCTTGCGGTTGGCGTACTGATGGGCAAGGGCGCGTCATATAAAAATTGTATTTGTCTCGGACACATTCTCGACGCGCAGGGCAAGAAAATGTCGAAATCAATTGGCAACATCGTGAACCCATGGGAGATGATGGACAAATACGGCGTCGACACATTGCGTCTGTGGATGTATTCGGTGAACCAGCCGGGAGATTCGAAAAACTTCGATGAGAAAACGGTGGCTGAACTTCATGGCAAAATATTCACACTTATTTTAAATTGTCATAAATTCTATGAAACATATGTTGGCGAGATGAAATCTGGTTTCGAGCCGAACAAAAGTCCGAACGTTCTCGATGCTTGGATCTTGGCCAAACTTGCCGAGATGGTTAGAGAGGGAACCGAGAAGTTTGATGAGTTCAAAATATTTGAGCCGGCTCGTGCGCTTCGTGATTTTGTAAATGATTTATCGACGTGGTACATCCGCCGTTCGCGTGATCGCTTCAAGGGCGATGACGAAGATGATAAACAATTCGCTCTCGCGACAACCAAACACGTATTTACAGAACTCGCGAAATTTATGGCGCCAATGACGCCATTTTTCGCCGAAGATTTATACCAGAAAGTGGGTGGCGAGAAAGAATCGGTTCATCTCGAGTCGTGGCCCGAAGTGAAAAAGATAGATGAAAAAGTTTTAGAATCGATGAAAGTGACTCGTGAACTTGTAACCGCTGGACTTGAAGCACGTCAGAAGGCTAATATCAAAGTCCGCCAGCCGCTTGCAACACTTACGATAAATCAAAAGTTAGATGGGGAATATTTGGAACTTCTCAAAGATGAAGTAAACGTCAAAGAAATAATTTCTGGATCAGAAATTACACTCGACACAAACATCACTGACGAATTAAAGAAGGAGGGCGATTTCCGAGAATTTCTCCGCAGTGTCCAAGGTCTTCGAAAAGATAATGATTTGTCGCCAAGTGATCTAGTCACTCTTACAATTCCAGAATCTTCCAAAGAAATCATTTCTGGCTTCGAATCCGAACTCCAAAAAGTCGCAGGTATAAAGGAAATAAAATTTGGCGGAGAAGAAATAAGAATAGAAAAATAAAAACTAGAAAGCATGAAGGACCCCTTACGGGGCCCTTTGCTTTGGGGTGGGTTGTGTCAGCGTGACATGAGCCATATGGCGGGTAGCGCCAAGGTTATGCCAATGAGCTTACTCGTGGTCGCTGGTTGGTGGTCGAAAACGATTCCACCAATTGTCGATGTCAAGACGAGGGCCATCATTGATATCGATACCAGTGTGGACACGTTCCAGCCAGGCGTTCCTACAAGCCGGCCGTAGTACCACGTAGCTACACCATTCATCAGCCCTGCGATAACCAGTACCCAGAGCATCTTACCGCTCGGGATATTCGTCATGACGTTCTTGTTTCCCATCACAAGGATGGTTACGACCGTCATGAGAGATATCGACAGGGAGATCCAGAACGGCTTAGCCCCGGATTTGCTGGCGAGGATTGGCCATCCTCCGTAAAGGAGGCCGACTACAAGGGAGAGGATGTATTTCATCGGGAACTCGTTTGTGTGGTAAACTAGCATACATATTTGGATTTGTCAAATAGTTTAAGCGCCTGTTAAAATGTTTTTATGAAAATAAAAAAGTTAGGACATTGTTGTTTGGTGATAGAAAGTAATGGCAAAAGGATTATGACTGATCCTGGATCTTATACAATTTCCGAACAAGAACTCGAACGAAATATTGATGTGGTTGTTATTACTCATGAACACGCCGATCATATCCACGTTGATTCATTGAAAAATATTCTCACGAATAATCCAACCGCAATCGTTGTGACAAATACGGGAGTGGGGAAGCTTCTCGACGAAGCTGGAATAAAATATCAAAAACTCGAAGATGGTGAAAATGGAGATTTTGCCGGAGTTCATCTCGAGGGGCACGGTGATCAGCACGCAGAAATTTACGAAGACTTCGGAATGGTTCAAAATACTGGATACTTTTTCGACAACAAATTGTTTTATCCTGGAGATGCTTTTGTGAATCCGGGCAAGCCTGTAGACATTTTAGCTCTACCCGTTCTCGCGCCATGGCTGCGGATAAAAGACTCAATTGATTATGCGATTGCTCTCGCTCCTAGAATCTGTTTCCCAGTTCATGACTGGAATATTAAAAGTGCGGCATTTCTTTCCAAGATTCCACCAACGTTTCTCGAAAAAAACAATATTGCTTACAAAATACCCGAAATAGGAAAAGAAGAAGAATTCTAAAATAAAAACATCAAAGGGGCCTTACGGCCCCTTTGCAATGATGTTGTGCGGGCTACTTCTTGCTAGCGATTAGCCAGATGGCTGCGCAAGCCAGGAGGTAGCCAAGACCCATCCTCCAACTTATTTGTTCGTGGAAGAAAAATCTAGATAGTAGTCCGTTTAGGCAAATCGTCAGTATCGAAACGAGCGGTATCGACACAGACAATCCTTGAACTGTTTCAATGGCGTAAAGTTTGCCAAAGTAGAGGGTCCCTATTCCGGCGGTAATTCCGGCCAAGACCAGAAACAGGAGCTCTTTACCTGCAGGCATTGGACCGTAGGGGTTCTTCGCTTGGAAGGCCAAGACGATGATGATGGTTGAAACAGCTGTTACAGCCCTCATCCAATTGGTAGAAGCGCCGCTGTGTCTCCCAAACACCGGGTAGACAGCGAAGCAGATGGCGGTCACCAGTACTATGAAGAAGGTGGCGAATCTCATGGGGGGTCGTTTGTTCGAAACTCTATATGAATGGACGAATTGTGTCAATTCATTACGAAAGTAGAAATAAAGTATAATTAGGGACATGTCTCACACTATTTACAATACCGAAGCATTTGTTATCTCCAGTAGAAACTCTGGTGAAGCTGATAAAACATATCGACTTTTCACCAAAGACTTTGGTGTCATTACTGCCAAGGCAACAGGTATCAGGAAAGTCGAATCGCGTCTGCGATTCTTCGTCCAAGATTTCAAATACATAGATGCGAGTCTGGTGAAGGGTAAAAATTATTGGCGACTTGTTTCAGCTAGACCAATCCACGAACTTAATTCTAGGAAGTCTCTTACAACGTCATCGCGTATTCGAAGTTTGCAGTTGGTGGGGAAGCTCTCTCCAGAAGGTGAACCACTGGCAGAACTTTTTCATGAACTTGTCGCTGCTTATACCTATACATCATCTACGCATCCAAAAATTGAAGATCTGGAAAGTATCGAAGCCCTGATCGCGCTAAAAATTCTACACATCCTTGGTTATTGGGGAGATAAACAAAGTGAAAACGATTTGGTCAAAAGTCCGTTCAATGAAAGTGTTGTTGAACGCATTAAAGCTACGAAGAAAACTATAATCAAGGAGTTAAACAATTCTCTTCGTGCGACCCAGCTTTTGTAAATTTAATTCGTGTTACAATTTAATCCATGCCTCCGAAGAAAAAAAGCCATATAGAGCGTCTCAAAGAGAAGCTCTATAGCCCAAAAACCAAAGACATAAATCTCCGTCCGCGTGGCGAAGTTTACCAAGAAGAACCTCTTGTTTCTTCGGAATGGAAAAAGGAAGCCCCTGCCCAGATAAAGAGAAGGAAAAACGTTCTCGAAAACACAATGTTCCGAAAGTTTTTTTTCGGAGCCATCGCATTTTTTATTCTTTCTTTGGGATTCGGTGCGGTCATGTTTTTTGGTGGACGAAATACAGTTTCGGCAGACAATATCGAAATAAATATTTTAGGTAACGCTTTCGTATCGGGTGGCGAAGAACTTCCGCTCAAGATCCAATTTTCAAACAGAAACAATGTTGCGCTTGAATACGCTGACTTGATTTTGGAATATCAGAAAGGCTCGGGTGGCGGGGAATCAATCCAAAGCGATAGAACGACTGTCGGTACAATCCCGGCCGGTGGAATGGTTGAAAAACTTGTAACGCTAACACTTTTTGGCGCACAGGGAACAACTAGAGATGTGAACATTACACTCGAGTATCGTGTGCACGGCTCAAGTGCCATTTTCATCAAGCAGAAACCCTATGTCGTAAATATTTCTTCAAATCCAATTACACTTATCGTTGACGGGCCGACGGTTGCCAATTCGAATCAAGATCTTAAGTTTGATGTAACGGCGAGTTTAAATACCGAGAAGTCTGTGGAAGGTGTCATGATTGTTGTGAATTATCCACCAGGCTTTGATTTTAAAGAGGCTACACCAGAGCCAACTTTTTCTGATAACATTTGGGCATTGGGAGATTTGGCCAAAGGCGCTGAGAAAGTGATTTCCATCCATGGTGTCTTGGTCGCCGATCCTGGAGAACAACGTGCTTTCAATATTACGACCGGAACAGCCAATCTTGAAAACGAACAAAGAATTGGCACACAGTTTAATTCCCAAGACTACATCTTGTCGATTGCCAAACCGTTTCTCGACTTGAGGCTGGCGGTCAATGGAAACACCGCTCCAGAAGTTTCGGCGCTTTCCGGTCAGTATGCTCAAGCAGAAATAAATTACGAAAACAATTTGGATTCAAAAATGACGGATGTCGAAATCACGGCGAAATTCTCGGGCAACGCCTTTGATCCAAACTCTGTTCAGCTCAATAGTGGAGGGTTCTATGACGCGACCAATCAGTCAATTGTTTGGAATAGCCAGACCACACCCGACTTGGCCAATATCGATCCAGGTAAACGAGGTGATCTAGACTTTAAATTTAAACCAGTGTCTTTGAATGGAACAAATATAAAAAATCCAGAAATAAATATCAATGTTAGTGTCCGAGGACGTCAGTCATCCCTTGGTAATTCTTTCCAGACTATTAACGATTACATAAGGAAAAAAGTTAAGTACTCAAGTTCAAGTGGCGTGACTGGGAATGCTTTGTATTACTCGGGACCATTTACAAATAGTGGGGGATTGCCCGCAAAAGCTGGATCTCCGACGACCTATACGGTTGTTTGGAACATTTCTGGTAGTACTAGTCGTTTAACCAATACCAAAGTCCATGGAGTTTTGCCTTTCTATGTTGAATGGATGGATAATTGGAGTCCGCAAAGTGCCAAAGTTACTTATGATCCGGCCAGTCACGAAGTCATCTGGGATGCCGGAAACATCGAAGCTTCGAGCGGCTCGGCGGCTCCGACCACTTTGTACTTCCAAGTTAGACTAAATCCAGCAAGTTCGCAGACAGGATCAGTGGTCAATCTTGTGACGAATATTTTCTTGACGGCCAAGGATGCGTTTGCCAATGCCGATCTCACCAAAAACATGCAACCGATCACGACTAGACTAAATCTCGATAGTAATTATAATGCAGAGAATGACACCATCCAATAAGCAAGATGACTTGATGCAAAAGATTACGTCTTTGTGCAAAAGACGCGGTTTTGTTTTTCCTGGGTCCGAGATCTACGGGGGATTGGCCGGAACCTATGACTACGGTCCATTGGGTGCCCTTCTTCGCGACAACGTCGTCGAATCCTGGAAACGTAAATTCGTCCACTCTCGCCGTGATATGCATATGGTAAACGCGGCTATTCTCATGAACCAAAAAGTTTGGCAAGCGACTGGTCACGTCGATCACTTCTCTGATCCTCTCGTCGAATGCAAAAAATGTAACAAAAGATTTCGCGCCGATCAACTAGACTCCGACAAGTGCCCATCGTGTGGTGGAGGATTTGGAGAAGTTCGTCAGTTTAATATGATGCTCGAGACAAAAGTCGGTGCGGCCGAAGATTCCGCGGCTACATCGTATCTGCGTCCTGAAACCGCTCAAGGAATTTTCGTGAACTTCAAGAACGTGATGGATTCGATGCAGCCGAAACTTCCATTTGGTATCGCTCAGGTCGGCAAGGCTTTCCGAAACGAGATCACGCCACGCGATTTTATCTTCCGTTTGCGTGAAATGGAACAAATGGAAATAGAATACTTCGTCCGTCCGGATGAATGGTCCAAACATTTTGAATATTGGAAAGATGAAATCCTTGAGTGGATGGAATCAGTCGGACTCGACATGAACAAGGTTCACGACATCGAAATTCCCGATGGCGATCGAGCCCATTACTCATCACGCACTGTTGATTTCGAATTCGAATATCCGTTTGGTCAGAAAGAACTCTACGGCCTTGCTTATCGTGGCAGCTACGATCTTGATCGACACTCCGAAAGTTCTGGTGAAAAACTTGAATATCGTTTCCAGGGTGAAGAGGGTGTAGAAGTTTTGACCCCACATGTCATTGAACCATCCTTTGGACTCGATCGTACAATTCTGGCGCTTCTAGTATCGGCTTATCGTGAATCGGGCGAGGGAGACGACATCAGAATATACTTGGCTCTTCATCCAAAAATCGCGCCTTATAAAATTTGCGTCTCTCCACTTTTGAAGAATAAATCAGAACTCGTTTCCAAGGCCGAGAATGTCTTTGCCGAGCTAAAAGAAGTTTTTGGAAATGTCGTCTGGGACGATAATGGAAATATTGGCAAGCGTTACAAGAAGCAGGATGAGATCGGCACACCTTTTTGTGTCGTCATTGACTTCGAATCTCTCGATGACGAATCTGTCACCGTGCGTTTCCGAGACACCGCCCTACAGGAAAGAATAAAAATCTCTGAGCTCGCAACTTATTTCACTGAAAACCTCAAATAGCAAAAGCTCTAGAAAATTGCTATATTAGAATCAATGTCAAACAAGGGCGAAAAAGTCTATAACGTCAATATAAGTTCCAAGACGATAAGAAACGTCGTTTTAATCGGGCTGGTTGCCTGGCTTCTTTTTACTCTAAAAAGCTTGGTTTTTGTCGTGATGACTTCCGTTGTACTTGCGAGCTTCATTCGTACCGCCGCGGCGAGTTTAAAAAGACGACTTGGAATCACCAGAATTCTCTCAATCGCTGTTATGTATCTTTTGACTTTCTTGGTAATTACCGGACTTATCTATTTCTTCCTACCAATACTTCTAACCGAAATCTCAAATCTTATTCCGGTCATTTCAAAACTTTTACCCGGAGCGGTGCCTATCGAAACAGTTGATTTAGCTGTGACCGAAGGCTCGGGGGTTATTGCTCAGGGTGTTCAATTGTCAGGAATCATCAATCATTTCAGTAGTTTCCTAGGAGTGGTAGCGTCCGGATTCGGCAGTACTTTGTCGGCGCTCTTTGGAAGCTTGCTCAACGTCGTTCTGGTCGTCGTCATTTCTTTCTATTTGTCGGTTTCAAGCGACGGTATCGAGTCATTTCTTCGAATACTTTCTCCGATTGAGCGCGAAGAATATATCATTGGTTTATGGAATAGGTCACAGGCAAAAATTGCTCGCTGGATGCAGGGACAGCTTTTCTTGGGACTTGTTATCGGTGTTCTAACATTCATCGGTTTGACACTTTTGAAAGTTGATCACGCACTTCTTTTGGCGGTGCTTGCGGGATTGTTCGAACTTATTCCCTTTGGAATATTTTTGGCAGCCATTCCGGCGGTCTCTTTCGGCTTCGCTTCGGGAGGAGTATCGCTTGCAATAATGGTGGCGGCGCTCTACATACTCATTCAACAAATAGAAGGTTATTTTATTGCGCCCGTCGTGATGAACAAGATGACGGGGATTTCTCCGCTCGTTGTTATTTTGTCGGTTTTGATAGGGGTACAACTTGCTGGATTTTGGGGACTTATTCTCGCGGTGCCGGTGGCGGTGACGATTCTTGAATACGTAAAGGATTTCGAGAAGAAACGAGTCATGAACGCCTAGTATTCATATGAAAAAACCAGTTTATGTCACGACAACTTTGCCTTATGTTAATGCGCCTCTCCATATGGGTCATGCGCTTGAGTTTGTTCGTGCTGATGCGATTGCGCGTCACATGGAACTTCTAGGACACGACGTGTTTTTCAATACCGGAACAGATGAGCACGGCCAGAAGATTTACACCAAAGCTGTTGCCGCTGGTAAAGACCCTCAAATCTTTGTCGATGAAGCGTTTAAGGTTTTCAAAAGCCAAGTCGACGCTTTCGGAATAACTAGTTCGGCGCACTTCATTCGTACTACAGACGAGCATCATATAAAAGCCGCACAACAGTTTTGGGGCATTGTTTCAGACAACGGTTATATCTACAAAAAATCTTACCAAGCAAAATATTGTGTTGGTTGTGAAAGTGAAAAAACAGATTCAGAATTAGTGGGTGGTGAATGCCCACTTCATCCGGGAGTTAAAATTGAACTTATTAACGAAGAAAATTATTTCTTTAAGCTCTCGGCTCTCCAAGAAAAACTGCTCGCGTTTTACGACGCTAATCCAAATTTCATTGTTCCGGAATTTCGCTACAACGAGATGAAAGCTTTCGTTTCTCGTGGCCTGGAAGACTTCTCGATTTCGCGATTGAAAGAAAAAATGTCTTGGGGTGTGCCGGTTCCGGGCGATGATTCGCAAGTCATGTATGTTTGGTTTGACGCGCTTTCGAATTACATCTCAACTTTAGGGTGGCCAGAGGATATTGAGACCTTTAATAAATATTGGAAAGATGGAAACCCTGTTCAATACTGCGGCAAAGACAACACTAGATTTCAGGGTGTTATTTGGCAGGCCATGCTTTTGGCCGCCGAATTGCCAAATTCACACAACATTGTGGTGAATGGTTTCATTACGGGTGAGGGAGGAATCAGAATGTCCAAGACTTTGGGCAACGTCGTTGATCCATTAGAAATAGCTAAAGAATATGGTACAGATGCCCTGCGAATGTTTCTTCTCACGGAAGTATCGAGTTTCGAAGATAGTCCTTTTACACTTGCTCGTTTCAAGGATGGTTACAACGCAAATTTGGCCAATGGCCTAGGAAATCTAGCGAGTCGAATCCTTACTTTGTCTGAAAAATATATTGAACCAATTACGGACATACCGGCTTATGCTAATGTGATTGAAAATTTCGATATTCAGAAGACAATAGAAAAAATTCGTGGAACAATATCGGAACTTGATAAATACATCAACGACACAAAGCCTTTCTCGGTCATAAAAACCGACGAAGAGAGCGGTAAAGAAATTATCAGAGAATGTGTTAAGCGCTTGGCAAACATCGCTGTGACTCTTCGACCATTTATTCCAGAAACTTCTGCCAAAATTGAAAAGTTTATAAAAGAAAACAAGAAGCCAGAAATTCCACTATTTTTGCGTAAAGACTAAGATGAAATATTTTGATATCCATTCTCATCTAAACCTTTCACCTTTGTTAGAGAAGAAAGACGAAGTAATTAAAATACTCGTTGAAAAACAAGTCGGGACGATTACCGTCGGCGTTGATTATGAAACCTCAGCGCAGGCAGTAGAAATTACCAAAGAAAGCGATAATTTATTCGCTTCCGTAGGACTGCATCCATCTGATGCCGACAAGAAAGAATTTGATATAGAGAAATTTCGCGAACTTGCTGGACGAGAGAAAGTTGTTGCTATCGGTGAATGCGGACTCGATTATTTCCGAATTGATTCGAGTGATGTTGCGACGAAAGAAAAGCAAAAAGAAATTTTTAATAAGCAAATCGATTTGAGTATAGAGAAAAATCTCCCGCTCATTCTCCATATCCGTCCACAAAAGGGGACGATGGATGCGTACGAAGATGTCATTGATATTCTCGAGTCTCGTCGAGATCAAAATATTCGTGGAGACGTACATTTCTTTGTCGGGACTCCAGAAATCGCCCAACGATTTCTCAATTTAGGATTTTATTTATCGTTTACCGGAGTTATTACTTTTGCTCGAGATTACGACGATGTCATCAAGCTTGCGCCGATAGATCGAATTCTCACTGAGACCGACGCGCCATTTGTGACGCCTGTGCCGTATAGAGGACAAACCTGCGAACCGTGGATGGTGGAAGAAGTCGTGAAGAAGATTGTCGAAATCAAGGGTCTCGACCTAGAACAAACCTGTCTCCAAATTCTCCAAAACGTTAAAAATCTCTTTAAGATATAGGCTTTACTTTTTAGGGCCCTGTGCTATTATTGCCCAAGCGTTTCGTTCGACTCCTCTGAAAACATGGGGCGTCGCTTGGTCCGATAACGATGCGTTTTTCTTTTGCCCAAATCCGGGCAAAAGCCCCGCGAAGCCTTGGCGAAGTGGGGTAAAAATGATTTACAAATTATAAATAATCGAAAAAACATGGAAGAAACATCAAAAAAACAAATCTACGAGCTTGGATATCACATTTTGCCAACTTTGTCTGAAGACGAAGTTTCCAAAGTCGTGACTGCGCTTAAGGGAGAATTGTCAAAGATAGACGCCGAAATCATTGCCGAAGCTCATCCAGCCATGACGACTCTGGCCTATGAACTTGGTAAGGACATTGAAAACAAGAATCGAAAATTCGGCACAGCATATTTTGGTTGGATCAAATTTGAAATAGAAGCATCTCTCATCGAAGGCTTCAAAGAGCTCATGGATAAAAACCCGAACGTCTTGCGATTCATTATTGTCAAAACTGTTCGCGAAAGCACTTTGGCTGTGCCAAAGCTTGCTCACAAGGGCATGGCTCGCCGAACACCGTCTGATGTCGTCGAGGGAGCGCCTATGGACACAGCCGAAGTCGATAAGAAAATAGACGAGATGATCGAAATTGACACCGCGGGTGAGACATTGCCAGAAGTTAAATAGTCTCTTACAATAAGACGAGTATTATCATCTAACTTCTAAATCACATGTATCTAAACAAAGCTATGATCATCGGGAATTTAACTCGAGATCCGGAGATGAAAGCTCTACCGTCAGGTATTAAGGTTTGCAACTTTAGCGTTGCCACGAACCGTACATGGAAAGACAAGGATGGCGCGAAGAAAGAATCAACAGAATTCCACAACATTGTCGTCTTCGGACGCCAAGCCGAGATCGTTCAGCAGTACATGAAAAAAGGATCTTCAATCATGGTTGAAGGCCGAATGCAGACTCGTTCGTGGGATGCCGATGGTGGCAAGAAGTATCGAACAGAAATTATTGCTGACACGATTCAGTTTGGCCCTAGATCATCCGGAGGAGGAAACTATGGCGGCGGTCAGGCAGCAGCAAGCAACAACGGAGGAGACGCACCAGAAATGAAGGCTCCTGAACTTGAGACGATAGAGTATCCAGAAGACGATATAAATCCAGACGACATCCCGTTCTAAAACTTACTAAAATTATTAACAAAAACATGCAAGATTATTTTTCTTCAAACAACATAAAGTATATCGACTACAAAGACACTGCGATCTTGAAGCAATTTCTTGATTCAAGCGCCCGCTTGATGCCAAAGAAAAAGACCAAGCTCTCAACCAAGAACCAGAAACACCTGTCGACCGCCGTCAAACGCGCTCGCATCATGGGACTTCTACCATTCGTAGCCGAGTAACAAGGCGCTCCATAAAAACAAAAAATTTCGTGTCTTTGCGAGATGCGGGCCAATTTCTCCTAAGTGGCACGCGGAGAAATTAGAGGCCCGCCCCCTCACGCCTCTTCGGGCTCCGGGTTGGTTCGCAGATACGAAATTTTTTGTTTTTACTCCGCTTACAGGCGTCTTTCTTACTTCCTAATACTTACTTCTTAATTCTGGTATACTTTCCCTATGCAACAAACATTTATATTCTTCGGTCGTTCTGGCTCAGGCAAGGGAACCCAGGCTGACATGCTGAAAAAGTACCTAGAAGACAAAAAGGGTATTGAGCCAATTTACATTGAAACCGGACAGAAATTCCGTAATTTTATCGACCAATCCAACTATTCTGCCCAGATGACCAAAGAAGTGCTTTCTAAAGGTGGCCTTATGCCAGTGTTTCTGCCGATCTGGCTCTGGACGATGGATTTGGTGAACAAGTTTGATGGCAAGCGCGACCTCATTCTCGACGGTCTCTGCCGACGTCCGGATGAAGCGCCCGTGCTTGATTCCGCAATGAAGTTCTACAAAATAGAGAAGCCAACGGTCATCTATATCAAAACGAGCGACGAATGGTGTTTTGCTCGACTCAAGGCTCGTGGACGTGGAGATGATTCTGACGAATACATCAAAAGCCGTTTGTCGTGGTTTGAATGGAATGTTGTTCCAGCTATTTCGTATTTCTATGACAACAAAGATTACAACTTCTTCGAAATAGATGGCGAGCGCAGTATCGAAGAAGTATACGCGGATCTCATTTCAAAAGTTGAATCTGTCTCATGATCAAACTCAAATCAAAAGAAGAAATAAAAATCATGCGAGAAGGCGGCAAGCGCCACGCCGAGATTTTGAAATTGGTCGCAGCCGAAGCGAAGTCGGGAGTCTCGACCAAAGCCCTGGATGATCTGGCATTCAAACTTGTAAAAGAGGGCGGAGATAAACCAGCATTTCTAAACTACACACCCGAAGGAATTTCATATCCATATCCAGCGACTCTATGCGTCTCGATCAATGATGAAATCGTTCACGGCATCCCGAACAAAAAGGTTTTTCTAAAAGACGGCGACATCGTGTCGCTTGATCTCGGTCTCGTGCACAAGGGTCTCATCACTGACGGCGCTATTACTGTACCGGTCGGGAAGATTTCCAAAGAAGCCAAAGAATTGATCAAGGTTACAAAGAAAGCTCTTGAGCTCGCGGTCGCGGCCGCGAAGCCCGGGAATCGTGTCGGTGACATTGGTCACGCGGTTGAAAGTTATATCAAGCCAATGGGTTACGGAATTGTTAAAATCCTCTCGGGTCACGGTGTTGGTTACAGTGTCCACGAAGATCCATATATTCCAAACTTCGGCCGAGCCAACACGGGCGAGCGACTTGTTCCGGGCATGGTTATCGCTATCGAGCCGATGATCAATCTCGGTACCGGCGATGTCTACGTCACCGAAGACGAATACACGTTCATAACTAAAGACGGCAAACTCTCGGCACACTTCGAGCACACCGTCGCCATCACCGAAAAAGGGCCAATTGTGCTCACAAAATAGTCTTTTGCAAAAACTGATCTAAACCTATATACTCCACTCGACACGAGTCCTTTTACAATCTGCAAAGGATTCAATCCTACAACAACTAAACACAACCACCTACCATGAATATCGGAGGAATCCACTTCAGTCCTGCCGTGGGCGCCTCTGGCGTTCAAGGCTTCTTCGGGGGTGATGCTGGTACCGAGTACCGCCATCATCCGTTCTACAAACTCATGCCTGGATTTACATTCGATGGTATGACGTTCTGTGCCAAGACGACGACATTCAATCCTAACAAGGGGAATACTGAATTGACCGAGAATCAAATCGGCCTGAAGAAGATGTTTCCGGATTCGGTCCACGTCGATTTCGTTAACAACCTTGTTCTGAACTCGGTTGGACTTAGCGGACCTGGAGTTGCGCACCTAATTGCACAAGGTCACTGGCAGCGTAGACGTGATCCGTTCATGCTCTCGTTCATGGCGATCGGCGACGATCCCATTGCGCAGGAATTTCAGGCGCGAGGATTCGTAGATCTGGTCAACAAGACCAGGTTTATGACGAAATTCGCGGTACAGCTGAACGTGTCTTGTCCTAATACTGGTCATGATACAGCGAAGACCGCAAAAGCTGCGAAGCCGCTTCTGGATGTTCTTGCGAGCCTGGATGTTCCGATCTTGGTCAAGATCAACCAGCTTACGTCCGTTGAAGATGCCAAGGCGATCGAAGAACATCCGGCTTGCGCTGGACTTGTTTGCTTCAACACTCTTCCATTCGGCGCCATTTCCGAAGCTGGTGTACATACCTATTTCCCAAACGGCTCGCCTCTCAAAAAGTATGGCGGCGGCGGGCTGTCAGGACAACCAATCTTCGGAACGACACTGCAGTGGCTTCAACATGCTGAGTATAGCGGCTTCAAAAAGCCGATCATTGCCGGGGGCGGAGTTACATCCGTCCAGGATATTGAACAGCTTGCTGAATTGAAATGCGTCAAAGGCATTTCACTCGGTACCGCTGCTATCACGCGTCCATGGCGCATGAAAGAACTCATCAAAACCATCAACCAACACCCAAACTTCGCATGAACACACGACCGCAAATCGGCGAACGCCGAAAATTCCGTAAGTTCTTCCAGACCCACGGGCACGCTCGCAACGTGATTGGCAACGAAAAGCCTGTACCACGCTTCCATACCGCCGTAACGACCACTGCTTGGTGGGCGCAACACGAGGTGTGGATGCCGAATACGGCTCCGCCAATTCTCAGTGCGACTGATTCCCAGAATTACCGGCGCGAACTTCACAGAAGGGCACCACAGATGAGGCATAGTGTTGCGATGAAGCTGGTGAAAGACACTCATCTACTAGAGCTTGCCGCGTTTCAAAGCCTCGGTGGTCGCTCGGTCAAGATCTATCCCGAGGGTGTGACCAATTCGAACGAAAAGGGAAGTGCTTGGAATTCATTCCAAGAAATGTACTCTGCGATCGAAAAAGCAGCATCTCGCGAGCTCATCATCTGTTTGCACGGCGAACAGCCGGGCGAGAAGATCGATACATACGCACGCGAAGGCGTGTTCATGGAAGAGGCATTCTTGGGACTTGTTGAGAAATTCCCGGGCGTGCGTTTCAACATCGAGCACATTTCTACCGCGAGCACACTAGAAATGGTCTTGAAGATGCCGGAGTGCATTACAGGCGGCATTACCCCGCAGCATCTTTGGATGACACGTAACGATGTCTTGGAGTGGCCGGTCGCTGGTGGAAATCCTGGCATCAACCCATTTCATCACTGTCGTCCACCGGTGCAGACATTCGTTGATCAACAAGCATTGCTTACAGCGGTGCTTCGTGCCGATGAACTAGGATACAACAAGCTCCATCTTGGACCCGATTCGGCGCCACACCTCGATCCGACAAAGCTCTGCAGTTGCGGATGCCCTGGCGTTTTCAGTTCGCCAGTGATGGGGCCATTGATGGTCTATATTTTCGACCAGATGATGAGGCTTGACCATCCAGCATTCGAAGCTTTCACTGTCACGAACGGTGCACGTATCTACGGAATGGAGCCGAACGATGACACGTTCGAGCTTGAATACGCGGGCGAAGAAGGTTGGGAAATTCCACCATCTTATGGTGGCATCACACCGCTCATGGCAGGTAGCAGGCTGTCTTGGAAGCCCACCATCCCGGAGGCTTTGAGGCCCGAACTCCTCATTCCAGAAGATGTTGAAGATCCAGCCCATCGAATGGACTGAAGAACCCTTTGCAGATGAGTGCCCCCGCCAACAGCGGGGGCGCTTTCATTTCTACAGATACTTTTTTCGGTGCATGATACAATATTGTTATGGAATTTGGTGGTTCGAGAGAAGCTCCGAAGTTTAAAACTCCCGAAGAGGAGCTTTCGTATTTGAGAGAACAAGTCGCCAAGCATGAGCAATCTCTGGCTAGCCAAAATATCGAGAAGTCTCGCGAAGAGGCGACACATGAGACATTGTCTGCGTACAAGAAAGCTGACTCGGCCGAAGTCTTGCACGATAATTTCCGCATGGAAGATACCCAAACCGAAGCGGTAGCTCTCGCGCTCAAGCCCGAAGAGCACGATAGCCAGATCGAGGAGTTGTATGGAATGTTGCTCGAACACGGAATCAAAAACACCATGGAAATTGTGTCGCGCTTGAAAAATCCTCACGTCGAGGATGATTTTCACCGATTTCTTGTTCAGTTCTTGCACACCTCTGGCAATATTCCGGGTCTCAAAGAAACTACGCCGGAATGGAAGTCATTGAACCTCGCTCTTTTCGAAGTGACGCTTCCGCCACTCGAAGGTGAGAGTAAAAGTTTTAAAGATTTCCTCACGGCCATGGAGCAGTTTTTGGCCGGCATGCAGACGATTGCGTCAGGTGAGCAAAATCGTTTCAAGCAATATTTCACTATTGAAATTTCTGTCTCACATGATTCACCGGAAATAATCCTCTACGTTTCAATTCCAAAGGATCGCAAGAGCTTGCTAGAAAAACAAATTCTTTCTTTTTATAAAAACGCTCGTGTGACCGAAGTCACCAACGACTACAATATTTTTATCGACAAGGGCGTAACCTCGGGTGCTTATGCCACACTTTCTGATCATGATGTCTTTCCGCTCAAGACTCACGACGAATTTGACCACGATCCAATGGGGGCGATTTTGAACGCCTTTTCCAAGCTCGACAAGACAACCGAAGGAGCCGCTTTACAGTTCGTCATTATGCCGGCTGGCGACACGTATATCAAAAAATTCTCCAAAATCTTGGACAAAGTAAAACATGGAGAAAAATTGAAACACGCGCTTGATGATTTTCACGATATAAAACAAGAGTTCAAGAATTTCGGTACATCACTTTTCAAAAGTCAGAAAGTCGCGGAGAGGGAAAAGTCCGATGAGGGCAAAGACGTCGATGATCGAGCCGTCGAAAATATTTCTGAAAAAATCAAATCAACCATCGTCTTGGCAAACATTCGCATCATTGCGTCATCGCCATCCGCTGGCCGTACCGCCGAGATAATATCGAACATTGAGTCGTCTTTTTCCCAATTTACCAAGGCGAACTCTAACAGTGTTCGATTTCACAAGGTCCAAGAAAAAGACACGACGCAATTTTTTCATGCATTTTCTTTCCGTATGCCAAACGAGCGCGACGCTATGCCGCTAAATTTCAAAGAGCTTTCTACGCTTGTGCATTTCCCAGTTGGTACGACTGGCTCACCAGAACTTCGTGAGTCCAAAGCCGGTGTAGGGGCAGTGCCTATCAATATGGGGACTGACGGTATTCAGATTGGTATCAACTCTTATCGTGGTGTAGATACCGACGTGTTCTTGAAAGAAATTGATCGTATGCGACATTTTTACGTTATCGGTCAAACAGGAACGGGTAAGACGGGAATTCTCATGAATATGATTCGTCAGGATATTGAGCGAGGTGATGGGGTTTGTTATATCGATCCGCACGGAACTGATATTCAGAAAATTCTCTCTTATATTCCAAAACATCGAATTGATGACGTTATCTACTTTGATCCAGCTTCGACCTCTCGGCCGATGGCGCTCAATATGCTTGAGTTTGACCCAGAGCGTCCAGAACAGAAAACTCTCGTTATTAACGAACTGCTAGGCATTTTTAATCAGCTCTTTGACATGAAGACGGCCGGCGGACCGCTATTCGAACAATATTTTAAAAATTCCGCTGGATTGGTTATGGCCCATCCAGAATCAGGAAACACCGTGCTTGAAATTGGTCGCGTGCTTTCGGACAAGAAATTCCGCGATATGAAATTGTCTCATTGTACGAACCCAATCATCACCCAGTTTTGGAAAACGGCTGAGGCGACGACGGGTGAGCAGGGTCTTGAGAACTTTGTGCCATACATCACGTCCAAATTCGACACGTTTATCTCAAACGAAATCATGCGTCCGATTATTGCGCAGGAGAAATCGAGTTTCAATTTCCGCGAGATTATTGATAATAAGAAAATTCTCTTGGTGAACCTGTCAAAGGGAAGGCTCGGTGATATCAATGCGAACCTACTCGGTCTCATACTTGTCGGCAAAATCCAGATGGCCGCACTGTCGCGTGCTGACGGAGCCGGAAGTTTGCCACCGTTTTATCTCTATATTGACGAGTTCCAGAACTTCACCACACCCTCAATTTCATCAATCCTCTCCGAAGCTCGCAAATACAAACTCTCACTTAATGTTGCACATCAATACTTGTCACAGCTCTCTGATGACATTAGAAACGCGGTTCTCGGAAACGTCGGTTCAATGGGAATTTTTCGCATCAGCTCCGAAGATGCCGAGGTTTTGGTCAAACGTCTCGAACCGACGTTTACGGTCCAAGACATATTGAAGCTCGATAATCGAAACGCCTACATTTCGATGCTTGTTGATGGTGTACCAGTCAAACCATTTAACATTCGAACTCAAGACTTGCCACCAGGTAATCCGGAAATCGTTGACTCGCTCAAAGAATTGTCATTCCTTAAATTCGGCAGGCCGAGAGATGAAGTGGAGAAGGAAGTGATGGATAAGTTCATGAAAATATAGCTCCGCAAAACATGCCAGAAAAAGTTTTCAAAAAGCGCGCCTATTCCTCCTAAGTAACACCCGTCGAAATAGAGGTGCGCCCCCTCACGTCCTTCCGCTTTGGCGTCAGGACTGCGGGTGCGTTTGAAAACTTTTTCTGGCATGTTTTGCTCCGCTTGAAGGGGGAACGGAAGTCTGCTAAACTACGCTTATTAAAATTTAAGAATAATATAAGAGCCCTCGCTCCGCTCGTCTCGTATATTTCCGTCGTTCGGAGATTTTGCGAGCAAGCTCGCAAATGCTCCTCACTAGGAAATATGAACACTCATCCGAAAAACGAAAAAGTCCTTATCATTATGAAGCCTGACGCCATCCAGAGAAATTTGGTTGGCGAGATTATTGGCCGATTCGAGAAGAAGGGCTTAAAAATCAATGGCCTAAAGATGCTTACTCTCGAAGACGTTTTGCTCGAGGATCACTACTCCCACATCAAAGATAAACCTTTCTTTGCTGGTATCAAATCATTTATGAAATCTTCTCCAGTCGTCGTGATGGCGCTTTCGGGTATTGGCGCAGTGGACGCAGTACGCATTATTGTTGGTCCAACCAAGGCCTACGAAGCCCCAGCGGGAACAATAAGGGGTGATTTGGCCATGTCTATCCAATCAAACGTCGTTCACGCATCTGATTCTGTGGAAAACGGTGCAAAAGAAGTTGCCAGATTCTTCTCCGAGGATGAAATCTTCTCATATACCAAGATTGATCAGGCTCTCGTCTACGCTGACAATTTCTAAAACAAAATAAAACTTTGTCCATATTGCGAATAGAATAACCGTGGCTTATAATTAAGTCACGGTTATTTCAAAGTATTATCTAGAACATTAGTCCTAGGGGAGCGAGAAGTTGATTCGAGCCGTGGTTCGCGTCACATTGCACCCACGTTTTTAATTAAGCTAGGATAATAACTTGGATAGCCGTAAAGAGAAACTTTTCTTTCAGGCCCTTTAAAAAGGGTTTTTCTTTTTGTCGAAAGCCTAGTAGAATTGAGTCATGAATTTACGATCAAAGATTTTTAGGCGCTTTGCATATTTGCTTTTCGGATTGTTTGTCGTAAATACTTTTGCCAACTATTTTTTTTGGTATCAGAGCTTCACTAGTTTCGATCGTCTGATGCACTTTGTCGGTGGCGTGGTTGGAAGTTTCTTCCTCGCTTGGCTTTTTTATGAAAAATATTTGAAATTTTTGAATCACCGAAACATAAGAAGCCTATTTGTTTTTAATACCTTGGTGTTTCTGGCCGCGGCGGGTCTGTGGGAGGTTATGGAGTTTTCCGTTCAAGGAATTTTCGGTCTCGATCACTTGCTAGCAAACCCGATGGACTCCGTTGACGATCTACTCTTTGGCGCGCTTGGAAGCTTGGTGGGTCTCACATACTTCCTAAACAAAGTTCGAAATCTTAGTCTAATAAAAAAGCGGGATGGAAACTAAAAAATTAAAGCTTACTTTTGCCGGAGGTACGGGCTGGGTTACTGGCGCGAACTTTTTACTAGAACGTCCTGACGGATTTAAATTACTCGTTGATTGTGGAATGATTCAGGGCGAGAAAATGGCCGAGCATGAAAACTGGGATCCGTTTCCTTATGATCCGGCAGAAGTTGATGTACTCATCATAAGTCATGCCCACGAGGATCACATTGGCCGAATTCCGAAGCTTGTCTACGAAGGATTCAAAGGTAAAATCATTGGAACAGCAGCCACGGCTGATTTGACGGCGGTCATGCTCGAAGACACGGCACACATTTTGGCTAATTCACGAAGTGGGGCGGAATTTCATCTGAACAAAATATACTCGCCACAAATACTGTCTCAGATAAAAGGGATGTGGGAAACGCGCGAATATCACGAGAAATTTACGCTAGGAGGCGACATGGAAGTCATGTTCAAAGACGCTGGGCATATTCTCGGCTCGTGTCTGACGGAAATCACGTATAACGGCTCAAAGATCGTTTTTACGGGAGATTTGGGTAATTCACCATCGCCACTCTTAAACGATACAGAAAGCATCGAGGGGGCGAAATATTTGGTTATGGAGTCCGTATATGGCGATAGGAACCACGAGCATCGGGCGGAACGTGAAGAAAATCTCAAGAAAATCATCCTTGAAACGTACAAGAAAAAGGGCGTGCTGATGGTGCCGATATTTTCACTTGAGCGTACACAGGAATTTCTCTACGAACTGAATAATTTTGTTGAATCGAAGCAAATCCCGGTGATGAAAATATTCCTAGATTCGCCACTCGCGATTCGGATTACTGATGTATTCCGCAAGCATTTGAATTTACTCAAAGAAACCGTGCGTATGCAGATTAGCCAAGGTGATAATATTTTCCAATTTCCAGGCCTTCGCGAGACTGAGGTGACTCAAGACTCAATCAACATTTTGAAAATTGCTGGACCGAAAATAATCATGGCAGGGTCTGGAATGTCCACGGGCGGAAGAATTCTCCATCATGAGAAAAACTATCTCTCTGATCCAAATGCAACATTGCTTCTGACCGGTTATCAAGTTCCGGGAACGCTCGGCAGAATTCTCCAAGAAGGCCGGCACGAAGTTATGATTTTAAACGAACGTGTAAAAGTAAAAGCCAAAATCGAGATGATTCAGGGTTATTCGGGCCACAAAGATTCGTTTCACTTAGTTAAGTTTGTTGAGACCGGAAAAGATACTTTGCAAAAAGTTTTCACGGTGATGGGCGAGACGAGTTCGGCGATGTTTCTGGCGCAAAAGATTCGGGACAACTTAGGAATCACGGCGATTGCTCCGGAGATAAATCAGAGTGTGGAATTGGAATTCTAGCTTCGTAAAATCTACACAAGGGATTTTTCTTCGTAGAGAGGTTGAGGGTCTGGTATAATTATCGTAATGAAAAAATCGCGACATAAAATTGCTATTGCTGGCGCGATTGATGCTTCTGGCGCGAGTTTGGAGACTTTGGAAAAAGCAAAAAAGTTGGGTAAAGCCATCGCTTCAAAGGGACACTTTTTGGTTACCGGATCACACCATGGATTTCCAATGTTCTCGGCCATGGGAGCGAAAGAAGCCGGGGGAAACGTCATATATTTCTCTCCTGCAGCAAGTAAAGAAGAGCACCAGGAGGTTTATCGACTCGATCATGATAATGCCGACCTGGTGGTTTATACGGGATTTGGGCAGGGGGGAGCGGGGATTTTCTTGGCGCGCTCGGCCGATGCTGTTATCATTGGTTGTGGCAAGCTTGATTCGTTACACGAGTTTAACCTCGCCCTTAAATCCGGCAAACCAGTTGGAGTTTTGCGAGGAGACTGGGAAGAGGATGAGGTTATAAAGAAAGTCTTGGGAGGATATCCGAGAAGTCATCAGCCGGTCGTGTTTGAAGATGATCCAGATAAACTCGTAGATAAATTAGTTGAAATGATCGTAAGACAATAAATCCCCGCGTCAAACGTGGGGATTTATTGTTTAGATGGCTTTCAGTCCAGCAATCACTTCTTTCAAAAGTTTACTTCGAACGTCTTTGTTTTCTTTTTCACGGAGGAATTGGCGAGTGGCGTCATAACCGCGTCCGAGTTTTATTTCATCTTTTTCATTACCGCCAGGAACATAACTGTATGAAGCGCCAGATTTCTTGATGATGCCCATGCGTTCGCCGAGGGCCAAGAGTTCGCCCTCAATCGAGATTCCTTCACCATAAATGATGTCGAATTCGGTTTGTTTGAATGGCGCGGCGACTTTGTTTTTGACGACTTTTACGCGTGTCCTAGAACCGACAACTTCTTCGCCTTTTTTGATTTGGGCAATACGACGAATATCTAGGCGCACTGATGAATAGAATTTAAGCGCTTTGCCGCCGGTTGTTGTCTCCGGGTTACCGAACATCACGCCGATCTGCATACGGATTTGGTTTATGAAAATGATGATTGTTTTGGTACGAGAGACGAGAGCGGTGAGCTTTCTCATAGCTTGAGACATGAGACGAGCTTGTTTACCGACTTGATGTGAGCCCATGTCTCCCTCGATTTCGTCTTTTGGAGTGAGCGCAGCGACTGAGTCGATGACGACGACGTCGATTTTTCCACTTCGCACAAGTGATTCGCATATCTCGAGGGCCTGTTCGCCGTTGTCTGGTTGAGAGATGAGAAGCTCGTCAATTTTAACACCGAGCTTTTTCGAGTAGTCAGGATCCATCGCATGTTCGGCGTCAATGAAAGCACAAATACCACCACGTTTTTGAGCTTCGGCGACGACGTGTAGGGCAAGAGTTGTTTTACCAGAAGATTCCGGGCCAAAAATTTCAATGATGCGTCCTTTTGGTAATCCGCCAATACCAAGCGCAGCATCGAGTCCAAGTGAGCCCGTCGAAACTGCACCAACACCGACTTTTGGAGTGTCTCCCATTTTCATTATGGCACCTTCGCCGAATTTCGTCTGAATGGCTTTGAGAGTGCTTTCGATGCCGGCAAGTGTTGCACCACGGCCACTGTCGGAATTTGTTTCATCTATAACTTCCTTAACACCTACCGTCTTTGCGGCTGTGTCTTTCTTTTTCTTCAATGCCATAAATTTTTTGTTAATTATTAAGGGCTGTTGCCTTGGCCGAATTTTCTTTATAAAAAACTCGATAAGTGACGTCAGTTTTTTTATCGAATTTATCCTCGGCCTCAACGGTAATTATATTAAGCCCAGGGGATAGAATCAATTCTTCCGAAAAATTATCATCCCTGTCGACCAAAATCTCACGATCGTTGATCATAATGTGCCTGGCGTGCGTGGCTTGGCCGGAAAGTGTCAGGATGCTGCCATTGAATACGGCACCATCTTTTATCCCGTTGACTATCAAATCGACGCCTTTAGCAAGAGATCTTGTCTGGAAAATACTATAACCTACGATAAAAATAAACAGGCCCGCTAGCACCCCAAATCCAAGGAATTTTTTAATATTTATCGTTCTCGTCATATTCTTTGTTTTCTTCAACTTTTTCACTTTCTTCTGGAGCTCCAACATCCTGATCTAATTCTAGCACCTCTTCCTGCTCTTCGATTGGCGTTTCTGTGAATACCTGTTCATACTCTTCTTCCTCAGAATCTTCAGTTAATTCCTCTATTTCCTCTTCCTCTATATCGTCGCGGACCCGTGTGACGGAATGGAAGGTTTGGGTACTTACCGAGGCGTTTGGTCGGAGGGGGGCAGGAGCTGCTTTTGAGGCCTCACTACCATCCATAAGGATTTCACGTGGTTTAGCGCCGTTTCCTGGGCCTACTACGCCAGCTTCTTCGAGTTCATCTAATATTCGCGCGGCGCGCGAATAGCCGATCTTTAAACGTCTTTGGATGTATGAAGTCGAGGCTTTCTTTTCTTCGATCACCAATCTCTTGGCCTCTTCAAACATTTCGTCTTTATCAGAATCATCTTCCAGGGAACTAGAAAAGATGCTCTTGTCGGCGCTGATTGAGCCTTCGGCCAAGTTCAAATCATCAGGCAGTTCATCTTTGTAGCGGTTTTTCAAATAATCAGTGACGCTTTTAACTTCATTTTCAGAAATAAATGCGCCTTGGATGCGATTCGGTTGAGCCATGTCACCAGAAGAATAGAGCATATCGCCAGCACCAAGCAATTTTTCTGCACCGGCTGCGTCGAGAATTGTACGTGAATCAATTTGGGAAGCCACTTGAAGAGCGATTCTGGTTGGAACGTTGGCCTTGATAAGACCAGTAATGACGTTAACCGATGGACGTTGAGTTGAAAGTGTTAGGTGAATACCAACAGCGCGAGACATTTGAGCTAGGCGCACGATGCCGGACTCTAGTTCACGAGGATAACTTTGCATAATGTCGGCAAGTTCATCGATGAAGATCAAAATGTAGGGCATTGATTCCATCTCTTCTTTTTTCTTATTGTATTTTTCGTGATATGAATCAATATCTCGAACGGCATGACCTTCCAAAATATCATAACGCCTTTCCATTTCAGATATCGCCCACTTCAAAGCAAGAATAGCTTTTTTTGGATTGGTGATGACCGGTGTAAGCAGATGCGGAATGCCGTTATAAAGTGTGAGCTCGACGCGTTTTGGATCGATCATTATAAAACGTAAATCTTCTGGACCGTTTCTGTAAATAAGGGATGTGATAAGTGTGTGGACTGTTACGGATTTACCGGCACCGGTTGCTCCAGCAACGAGAAGGTGAGGCATTTTGGCAATGTTGGCGTATTCGGCTTTACCTGACACGCTGCGACCAAGAGACACTAAAAGAGGTTTGGAACTTTCTTTGAATTCTTTGGCGCCTATAAGACTGCGTAAATCAACCATAGCCTTTGTTTGGTTTGGAACTTCGATACCGACCAGAGAGAGTCCTGGAATTGGAGCTTGTATGCGGATAGAAGGTGCGGCCAGCGCTAGACGGAGTTCATTTTGGAGTGCGGTGATACGAGAAAGTCTGACACCCTGAGCTGGTTTTAGGGCAAATCTTGTAACTGTCGGTCCGACTGTTACTTCATCCATCTCAACATCGATGCCGAAGTTCTGGAGTGTTCGTTTGATGATATTGGAGTTGGCCTTAATGTCTCCCGTGACAGCCTTTTGTTCGTTTTTTCGAAGCAGTGAGAGTGGGGGAGGAATGTATTTACCCGAGGATTTCCAGGCAGCGTTCAAGGCAAAAGCTTCTTTGGGTGTCTCTTGTGGAAGTTGTGGCTGTGGAGACTCTGGAGGTGTTTCGGGCTCTTCGATTTCTTCCTCTGGTTCTTCTTCGGCCACTTCTTCATAATATTCTTCTTCACTTGATTCACCTCGGCCGAAAAATCGCTTGATCCTAGCTACAAAGCCACTCCAACTTGGACGCTTGTCGAACATAATGACAAGCGAGATGGCGAACAGAGCCAGCAAGAGTATGAATGCCAAGTAAACATCGAACAGTTTTACGAAAGGCCAAGCCGAGGCTCGTCCGACAATTCCGGCCGCGTCGTACTTGATGATATGAATGAGTCCAAGTCCGGCGAACAGGAAGAGTAGGGAACTAATCGTGTTGGACGTTCCGAATGTTGGTCTCTCGGACTTGTAAGATGAGGTACCCAGAAGTACGAAAACAATTGGTAATAAGATGTAACCAACACCCAGAACTTTGAAAAGGGTTTTGTATATAAAGTGTCCGGCAACTCCACCAATATTGAAACCAGATAGGGTAAATAGAATTGCCAGAACGAAGAATCCAATGGCCACGATTCCGTTCTTTGTCTCCCTTTTTATGTGTACGCCAAAGATCGAAACAAAGTCATCGTCAACCGCGCTCGCTTTCGGAGCCTTTGCTTTTTTTGTTACGCCTTTTTTCGCCATATATGGAGATATTGTAACATGTGGAATTGCGATTGAGCCTTATTTTATGGTGTGCAAAAGCGCTTCGCAAAATGTCTCTTGGAAAAGTTCAGAATAATTTTTCTTTGAGGAGAAAAATTTTCTTCCGCCTCGGATTTTTTTTGTAAACAAAAATCCTCCGGCGAGCCTTTTCCAAAAGACATTTTGCTCCGTAGGAAGATGGAAGATAAAGGACAAAGGCGTCAAGATTGCGGGGCCTAAAGGACAGTGTATAATGGACACATTAAAAGACATGAGAGACAATGAATTACAATCCAATGGACAAATTTCCAACTCCAGTAATTTGTCCAAGATAAGGCGTGTCCCAAAAGAAGGTGTGTTTATGTCTGTCTCTAAGAAGGCCGAAAAGATTACAACCGCGCTCTATATGCTAACGGACTTTATTAAGGACGGTGATCCTATGAGACAAAAAATCCGAGCCATATCTGTGGCTATTTTGTCCGATACACGAGCATTGTCTTATGCCGTTACTGGCGACCTCTATTTTCATCTAGGGCGGGTAATTGCCAAATCGTGGGAATTAGTGTCTTTGATCGAGGTCTGTGTGGCCGTCGGGTTTATGTCAGACATGAACTACAACATATTGAAAAATGCCTTGGTTGAGTTCATTGGAGATCTGCGTAACCGACAGCGCATTGAAGGATTTACGAATATTCAAGATTTAAAGGTTGTCGCTGGAGAGGCGGGTAATTTCAAACTGAAGTCAGACTTCTTCCGATTAGACGAAGAAGAGTTAAAAGTAATAAAAGAGGCGTCCCAAGAGGAAGATTCTAAAGGACATTCATCAAGGACATTGTCCGATAGAAAAATGTCCTTTAGAAATACTGCCCCAGGATCACAACCGAAAAGTTTAGGTGTGAGCGTAAAAACCAAGAGTTTCGATAGAGAAGAACGAATTCTTAAACTTATTCAAGAGAAAAAGGACATTTCTATAAACGACATCGTTTCGTATTTCAGCGACTATAACCCAAAAACAGTTCAAAGAGACCTAATTTCTCTTATTCAGGCTGGCAAGATCAAAAGGACAGGGGAAAGACGCTGGAGCAGGTATAGTATTTAGGAATTAGAAAATAGTGCGTAGTACGTAGAAAAATACGTAGTGTCAAGTCATTATTCCGTAATAAGCCTTACGTAGCCTCGTCATAATCGGTAGGTCATCGAACTTTGTATCAAGAACTCGCTTGAGTTTTCGGACCAAATATGAGATGATTGTCGGGTAATTTATAAGATTCAAAACTTGTAGGTTATCCACAAACCATTTAGGGCGAAATCCTTAAATGGTTGTAAAATTATTTGGCGTATTCGTGAAAGCGGGTACGTTCAAACATTAGGAGACGTGATCGTTGACAATATAAAAATGTTTTCCAGTTTTTTAAAAAGCTGGCGAAAATTTTACGTTGTTCGTCGATCGTGGATCCGCCATGTCGACAAGGCAGATACAATTTAGATCCTCTGTTTATTTTTTGTCCACAAGGCACAAAAATATTCAGTGAATCGTTCGTCTGTCTGCATAGCAAGAGTTTAAAATCTTCTGTGCAAAACTTTCCGGACGCAAGTTTGGAAAGATTAAAAAAGTCACGGTCGTAGTTAGTCGAACTAAATACCGACCGCGCTCGCAGACTCTCTTCAATAAAAGTTGAGAGCGCGCGAAGAATTAATAACGATAATTTAATTATGAGTACAAACTTTAAGAAAACTTTGGCCGCGTTTGTATTGGTTGCCGTTGCTGCATTTGCAGTAAAAGCTCCAGTTGCAAAAGCTGCTACTATGGAAGAGCTACAGGCTTTGATTGCTTCATTGCAAGCACAGCTTTCAGCGTTGACAGGTTCAACAAGCACAACAGCTTGCTACAACCACACTGTTACTCTAAAGAGAGGTTCAACAGGATCACAGGTGTCTGCTATGCAGGCAGTTGTTGGAGCTGGAACTGACGGAAACTTTGGTCCTATGACTGAAGCTAAAGTCAAAGCTTTCCAGGCTTCAAAAGGCCTAACAGCTGACGGTATCGTCGGCGCTATGACAGGTCTTGCTATCCACAACGCTGGATGTTCAACAACAACACCTACAACTCCAACAGGACCTACAACAGTTTCTGGAGGAGCTGGAACAGTTGATGAGTACAAACTTCTATCATCACCTTCAAACAATGAAGAGGTTGGAGAAGGACAGAACAATGTAAAGGTTCTCGGTTTCTCAATCGAAGCTGATGACAACTCTGATCTTGGAGTCAAAGCTATCAAGCTTGATTTCGCTCAGGGAACAGCTAACCACGATTTCCACAAGTATGCTGATGAAGTAACAGTATGGTTTGGAAGCGAGAAGGTTGCTTCAATTGACGCTGAAGACTTTGATGATGACAACGGATACGCTCAGACTGTTTCTCTAACAGGATCAGCTGTCGTTGAAGCTGGCGAAAAAGCTAACTTCTACGTTGCTATCTCAGGACAGGAGAACATCGACACTCCAGATATCGGTGATACTTGGACACTTGATGTTACTTCAGTTCGATGGATGGACGGACAGGGCGGTTTGATCTCAGAAGATCCTACTCTAGCTGTTCGAACATTCTCATTTGCATCATTTGAAACTGCAAATGACCTAGAATTGAACATCTCTACAGCTTCTGACAATCCTGAGTCTCAGGTTGTCGCAGTTGATGACACTAACGATACTAACAACGTTACCTTGCTAAAAGGTGAGTTCGAAGTAACAGGTGGTGACATGAATGTTCAGGACGTTGAAATTACTGTCGGTAAATCAAGTACTGTCTCTGGCGTTGCTAAGACATTCACTTTGGTTGTTGACGGAGATGAAGTTGATTCTATCAACTCTTCAGACTGCGATTCTGGAACATGTACTTTCTCTGATGCAGACTTTGATCTCTCAGAAGGAGACACTGATTTCGAAATCGTTGTTGACCTTAACGACACAGGTGGAACATTTGCTGAAGGAGACTATCTATCAGCATCTATCACATCTACAAACGTCGCTAACCTAATGACTGCTGGTGATGTCGAAGATGAAAACGGTGACGATGTTACTAACGTTACAGGTGCTGCTAACGGAAAGAATCAAATCTTCTTCGTTACATTCCCTAAAATCACAGTAGTATCATCTTCTGTCGTTGCTAACGACAACGGTTCATCAGCTCCTACATCAGCGACTGCGACTATGAAAGTCAAGGTTGTTGCTGAAGGTGGAACTCTCTACCTAAACGGTGATGATGAATCAACAGCTGCGAAAGAATTCTTTACTATCGCTGCTGATGCTGGAGGTGCTGCTTCAGTAACTATCTCTTCTTACACATTTACTCCATCTGGTACTTACACAGTAACTAACGATGCTGCTGACAACGAGTACTACACAGTAAATGAAGGAGATACTATGTACGTCGATATCCAGGCAATCGTTGCCAAGGGTAATGGCGGAAGCCCAATCCTTTCAGGAATGAAGGGAACAGCAATCCTGTTTGGTACAGCGACAACGTCTGATACCACTCGATCTGCCAACACTCTAAGCTACACAGCTTTGACAGATATGTTGAAGACAGGACGCAACGTTACATTGAACTAAGTGCACAGCATTTAGCGAAAGTAACTAACACAAAAACCCCGAAAGGGGTTTTTGTGTTTTTGTGGTATTATTTTTATAAACTAAAAACCCTACTCCCATGAAGAAGAACTTGATTCTCGTGATCCTGCTAGGGATCGCTCCTTTACAGTTCGCGGGTCAGACGCAGTTGTTGATAGATCCGAACAGTACTATCCAACAGCTCAATCTCTCGAGTGTGATTAACGGGTCGCCAAACGAATACTTCGCCTGCGGAATTCTGCCCGTAGGAAGCGACTTTGGAATGGTTGCCCGCTTTTCAGGACAGCAGATGTCCTGGAGCAGGTATTTTACTGTTTCAATCATGTCATCTATGGCGCTGGCAGCTGCCGGGGACCTGTTTGTTGTCGGCGAAATGTCGGGGGAAGCTTTTATTTCGCGCATCAATCAGACGGGCGATGTTGTTTGGCTGAATTCAGGCCTTCTCGACATAGCCGCTTCCCCAACACACGTGACAGAATCAATCAATGGGTACATATTTGTAACCGGCCAAAGGTTTTTGGCGAATGATCAATTCCTCACCAAACTTTCTCCGGCTGGTGTTTTGATTTGGGCGAAGAAGCCACTTGTGTCGCTTGGTGCGGTAGATCACGCTAGAATCCTTCCTCGGAACGATAGTCTTTTTTCCTTTAATGATCCAATCACGAACGGTGGACTTGCCGGCGACCTCGAGCTTCGGATATTGGACCCAGACGGCAACCAGCTTTTCCACAGAACTTACGGAATCCCAGGAGACGTCAGAGAGATGCTCACAAGCGTCGTTGAGATTCCTGGATCGCGATACGTTCTTGCCGCCACCAGGCCCGGAGCGATGGGACTAATCGTCCTCGACCATAATTTCGACACCGTAAAATCTCGGTCGTACACTACACCGGGAGGCGCTCTCGAAAACGGCAAGCTGGTCTACGATGATGGCCATCTGTACTTAGCTTGCAACAGGATGTCGGCTGGTTCCCAAAGAGTCTTGGTTATGAAGCTCGACACAGCATCTCTTGATCCGGCTTGGAGTCGAGCTCTGAGTTCCGCAAATTCGTTCCCGGCCTGTGAGCCTTTTGTGGATGGAACCCTACGCGTTCCTTACATGAGGTATCCGAGCCTAAATGGTTCCGTTCGCGGAGTGGTGTTAGCTTCGGTTGATCCTGTAACCGGTAATTTTACTGGTACTGCGTGCGAGGCTCCGCCGCCGATTGTAATTAATTCCGGGCCGTACACGGGATTGATACAGACAGATCAACCACCGTCCGTTTGGGTCGATCTGACGATTACTCCTTCGCCGACGCCGAGCTTTAACGGTTACCCACTTTTGTTGGAAGACTGTGAGCCAGGGATATTGCCGATAGAACTTCTGTACTTTGTTGGTGAGGCAGCAGGAGTGGGACGCGTTCGTTTATCGTGGGCGACCGGATCCGAAGAAGCCGTCGATCGTTTTGGTGTTGAGCGATCTTTTGATGGCGAAGAGTGGGAAACGGTCGCTGAAATTTTACCATTGGGCTCTCCTGGCACTGGAGCAGTCTATGGTGTCGTTGACAATGGTCCGAAGATGGGACAAGTGAATTATTATCGTCTCCGTGAGACCAATGTCGCGGGTGAATCGGTAACGTTCAAGGTTGTCTCAGTGTCTCTGGGTTTGGGAGACTTCAATCTTTTTCCAAATCCAATCCGTCGTGGTGAGGTTTTGAGGGCTCGAGCCCCCACCATGCTGGATATTTTTGATGTCTTTGGACGTCCGATAGTTCACGGTTTCCGTGAGCTCATAATCGACTTGCCGGTAGGCAGTTACGTCATTTCCACTACTTCTGATAGCGGTTCTTGTCAGAGAACCAAACTGGTTGTGGTAGATTGACGAGTTCTTTTTAGAGCATGGCCCTCCTTCGAGGGCCTTGTTCGTGAGGTATTTTTGTGTAGAATTGGGGTATGAAAGATGCTACGTTTGCCGAGAAAGCCCTGTCGTTTTTGACGCTTCTTACTATTTTTGCTACACCCTTGGCTTTGTTTTCTGGTCGGCTCTATCCTTTTATTTCATCCAAAAGCTTCTTCTTCATGGGCTTTGCCGAGCTTACATTTTTCCTCTGGGCCTATCTGGCTATTACAGACGATCGGTATCGATTGTCTAGAAAACAAGTTCTCGTGCTTCTGTTACCAATGCTTTTAATGGTCTCGCTTACCGTTAGTGCCATTTTTGCGCCGGTACCGAACATTGCTTTCTGGGGAACATTTGAGCGAGCCACCGGACTAATATTCCTTTATCACTGTTTGGTCTTTGGTATCGTGATTGCTTCTTTGGTCCGATTTCACGGGAAGGATTTTCTGTACAAGATTTGTCGAACGGTCTTTTATTCAGGAATTATTATTGCGCTTTCAACGTTTATTAACGAGCACCTTATAAACATTCCTTCATTGTTCCTTTTTGATGGACCAAATAGCGGAGATTTATTTGGTAACTCATCTTTTTCTGGAGCTTACCTGATCTTCTCTCTTTTTCTGGGCGCAGTATTTCTACTTGGAAAATCTGACCGTAAAAGCAAAATTTGGATAACTATTGGTCTTATTGCCATTCTTGTTTCGCCGGTGGCTGTCATGGCCCGTGGTTCCATAGGAGGTATTTTGATAGGAGCCATTGTGGCATTTGGAATTTATCTTGCAACCCACGTCAGACAGACGATTAAAATTTTGGGCTTTTCTTTACTTGGACTAATTCTTGCGGGTGGAGTAGTAATCGGCGCAGCTCTGTTACGCCCGGATTCAAAAGTTCATAACGCCTTCGCTGAAGCCGCAACAAATAGTCGTTTTATCTTTTGGGAGGCTGCCGTTGATGGTATAAAAGATCGACCGGTTTTTGGTTGGGGGTCTGAGAATTACGTCGTAGCATTTACCAAACATTTTAATCCAAAACTTCTAGAAATACCGGGCGTGCCAGAAATTTGGACAGATAAACCACACAATTCCGTTCTAGAGGCATTCGTTATTGGAGGATTTGTCGGCGGAATATTATATTTAGTATTCTTGATTTCACTTTTATTTCTACCGATTTATCTTTATCACAAGAAGATATTTGATCGAATTACTCTCGGGCTGTTTATAGGGATGTTTGTGGCCTACATTCTTCAGGCGTTAATATTGTTTGATATGGTCCATACGTGGACGTTGCTATTTGTGATGTTCGGTCTGTTTGTCGGACTTGCTTTTGGATCTTCTGGCTCAACTAGCAGCAAAGGAGCGTCGGATAATAAAAATTTTGCAATAGTTGCCCTATGCCTCGCCGCCTTTGTCTTTTGTTGGATTTCCTTCGTTCATAACCCGCTCAAAAAATCGAAGGCGATAATCAGTTCGCTTAGTGTTGGCGTTGACAGACAAGTAAAATTCGCTGAGCTTATACAAATCTCTCCAATGGGCAATGGCGGAGATGTTGGATACTTAGCTTCTGTTATGATGTCGGCTTATCGTGAACATGCTTCGAAAATAATGAATAGCCCAGAAATGATCAAAACTACCCAAAAAGAAATACATGACTTCTTGAATACTGTGGATTCTTTGGAAGGTGTTGCGGGAAATCATGCCAGACTGTGGCTAGTATCTGCAGAACTTTTGAATTTCGAAATGACAATCACAGATGAAATAACCAAAGACAAAGTTGATCGTGTTTTGAAATATCTTGAGCGGGCAGAAAAGCTGGCACCAAATAATCCTCGAGTTTACTGGACCTATGGCCAAGTCTATCTTCATGATGATAATTTCAAAAAATCATATGAATATTATAAAAAGGCCCACGATATAAATCCGAAAGTTGTGCAATCACAAAATTATCTAAATAGGTTCGAGGAGCTTTTCGGTAATAAAATTTAATTTATGATTATCGTACGGCTTTCTGGTGGAATGGGTAATCAGATGTTTCAGTATGCTCTGGGTCGCGCTCTGGCTATTAAGAACAAAACTACGCTCGGGCTCGACATTTACGATTTGCTAGATCGAACCCCAAGAAAGGGATTTACTTTTCGTAGCTACGATCTTGATTTGTTTGGTGTCGAAGCCAGAATCATTGATCAGCGGTCATTGCCATTTTGGCATAGGTCTTGCGGGGGTGGATTTTTTGGCGCAATTTTAAACAAGTTACGTAGAAATTTGTTTGGTGGGCGGGGCAGAGAAAGGGGTTTCAAATTTAATCCAGAAGTCCTTGATCTTGGTCCGAATGCCTACATTGATGGTTATTGGCAGAGTTATAAATACTTTGAATTGATTGCTGACACTATTCGAAAAGACTTCTTTTTAAAGAATCTACTTCCAGAAAATATAAAATCTTTGAAAAAGGAAATTGAAAGCCAGAATTCCGTATGTGTGCATGTGCGGCGAGGTGATTATGTTGGTAACAAGTTCCATGATGTTGTTTCCAAAGACTACTACACTCAGGCCGTAAATCTTTTGACTGAGAAAACGAACATCGAACACATCTACGTCTTTTCTGATGACATAAATTGGTGCAAAGAAAATATTTCTTTTGGACGGCCAACAACTTTCGTTGGCGAAGAATGTTCTGGAGAACGTGCGTCGGGACAATTCGAGCTCATGAAATCGTGTAAACATTTCATCATCGCTAACAGTAGCTTTTCTTGGTGGGCAGCTTGGCTTGCCGAAAATTCTGATAAAATTGTTATAGCGCCAAAGGCTTGGTTCGGTGATAAGTCTATTGATACGAGTCACAGAATTCCACAAAATTGGATTAAAATATAGTCATGAATTATCCGAAAATTACAATATTGTTACCAGTATATAATGGTAACAAATGGATTGAGAAATCAATTCGAAGTGCTCTGGGACAGTCCTTTAACGACTTCGAATTACTTGTCATAAACGATTGCTCTACTGACAACACAGAACAAATAGTTTCATCACTTGTACCACAAGATCAAAGAATTATTTATTTAAAAAACGGCAAAAATTTGGGTCTGGCCGAAACTTTAAATATTGGACTTGGTTTGGCGAAAGGAGAATACATCGCTAGGCTGGATGCCGACGACGAATGGATAGATATGGATAAGTTGAAAAAACAAGTTTCTTTACTAGATAAACATTCGGATTATTTATTGGTTGGTACGGGTGCGATTGTTGTTGACGAGGATGGCGAAGAAATAACTCGATATTTATTACCAAAAACTGATTCGGAAATAAGAAGAAAGATCCTTCGGATGAATTGTTTTATTCACACGAGCGTCCTATTCAGAACGAAAATAGTCAAAGAAATCGGAGGTTATTTACACGAAAAGATTCTGGAAGATCACGATCTTTGGTTGCGACTCGGTCGGGTAGGCAAATTCGCCAACTTGCCAGAGTATTCTGTTAAATATCTTTTCCATACAAAAGGAGTAAATTCTCAGAATAAAATTCTAAGACTCAGGCAGAATATGCGTCTTGCCAAGGAGAATAAGGCTTTTTATCCAAATTATATGTCGGCTCTTCTGTTGGGCTGGGCAAAAATAATTTTTCTACCGATTTTTAGCATTGTGCCTCCCAGTCTAAAGGGATTACTATTGAGAATTCACAAGAAAATTTAGCCGAAAATTTTTTCGTACCAAGCCAGAGGAAGGCCTATTTTTTTCTTGAATTCTTTGACACTTATGAGATTCAAAACCTCTTTTTTGTTTTTCTTGAAAAAGTCGTACGTATAAAAATCTCCATTCCATTTTGGCCTGAAGAGTTCTTGGTGACCTTTCCGGATGATGGCGCAACCTTCGTCGGCATTGATTGTATAGATCTCTATGTCGGGATTTTCTGTACGAAGCTTAAGAATAGCTTTCCAGACATCTCCGTGCCAAACGCTCGAGGCGCGAACGGGCCGTTGAGTAACCTCTCGGCGTGGGTAACAGTCGTGGACGACGATCGTGCCGTTGTTATTTAAAAATTTCAGACTGTTTACGATGTCTCGATGCGCTTGATCGAAGATGTGTAATCCATCGACAAAAATTATGTCGTAAGTATTCGTATTTTGCACGAAAAATTCATCAGAAGTCATTCGGAAAGTCGTATCGACCGCCGGGTCAACTCCGTGCTTGGTGGCAATTTCAATACTGGTATGACTGTAGCCGGGCTGAGCAGGAGTATTGACGCCGATTTCCAAATAACTTTGGTAACCGTTTTTCTTTATAAGGGCGTTTATGATTTCAATTCTTGTCATTTTATTTTTGTTAACATTTTTTCTGATATTTTATAATCTTTATTCCATATATCATATAGTGCGCGCTCGACGATATGCGCTTCGCCCGGTAGGGTTGTGTGAGAAACAAAAGTTCGAAGATTCTCATAAAAAACTTTCGGTAATCTTAGAATATGTTCCTTGGTAACTATATAATTTGCTCCTGGGGCGAACCGAGTATATATTTGCCAGACTTGATTTTTAAAGCAGAACCTCAAAAAGTCAAGATATTTTTTGAAATATTTTGTTTTGAAATATTTTGTGTACCAACTTGTATTCAACTCGTGGAAAAGCCCATCTTTTTTATCAAAAAAAGAAATCGGCCAAGAAGACCTCCCGTGCATTTTTCGATCTATTAAGGGTGTGAAAAAATCATTATTCATGACCGAATCAAAATATTCTTGTCTCAGGTGGCGAGGGAAGATGTTGCCTTTGGCGAAAATAATGCAGTCGGGGAGGTTTTCGTAATTATCGATTATGAAAGTGAAGTAGTCGTATAAATTGTAGCCAACGTTCGGAGACTTTATTAGTTTTTTAGGATCGACCCCTTCGTGAGGCACTTCTATATCGCTCCGGTCATAAATGACATAGTTTTCCGTGTACGTCGGCACCCAGCTTACATCGTTATTGTAACTGGAGATCACCAAGAAATTTTTCTCGATTTTTTTCATCTTTTTGATTATTCTCCGACGAAGATTACGCCGATGCCTCCCCATTTTTGATCCGGATCTTCTATGTATTCCTCGAATTTCTTGCCAGCTTTTACTTCGTCCCAAAAGTCTTTTACCTTAACCTGGGTGTAGTCGGGGAATTTGACGATGTCGTGGAAAGCAATGACGCCTCCGCTTCTCATGAGCGGGGAATAAAGCTCGTAATCTTTCTTGACGCCCTCGTAACTATGATCGGCGTCGATGAAAAGCAGATCCACTTTTTCTCCGACCAAGATATTTTTTACTTTTTCAAGCATTTCTTGTGTCTGGGAATCCCCACGCAAGAGATTAATTTTTTGCGGAGGCAAAGCGAATTTTTTATAGAAAGGTTCTTTCCAACGAGGAAAAGCCCAGTCATTTTCTCCGCCGGGCAAGTCGACACTAACCAGATGCGCGTCAGGGGTCGACAGTCTCGACCAGATGAAGAAAGTTCCGCCAGTCGAAGTTCCCACCTCGAGCACGATCTTTGGACGAAGAGCTTCAACCGTTTTTGCGAGCGCCAGAATTTCTGACTTAAATTGGTAGGGTTTCAAAAATGCTCCGAAGCGATGAAAAACAAAATTAACTGCTTTTTCGGCCGTGAATTTTTGTTTTATTACGGACGAAATTCGTAAATTAATATATGGATAAAAAACTACTTTGAGAGGATCAAAATGCCTGGCGTTTATCTTTTTGATAAAGCCCACGATCCCTTTTTCACGGATCACTTTCGCGCATCTACCGATAAAAGACTTTGTCATAATTGGCCTATATTATCACAAATAACCTATTCTTTGAATAGATTTTTGTAAGCCTGTCTTTGCCTGATCACGTAGTCGGGGAGAGCGCTTTCATCGATCTTATATTTATGACTCCTGCCCACATAGTCTTTTTTTCCGAATCGTTTGGTCAGATTGTCTTGGATTTCTTTCGAATTGTAACTTTCTTCGGTGTACGAATCATTTAGTTTTCTTCGTATTTCTTCTATGCCGCCCATATTGGTAAAATGCCAGCCACCGTTCTTCACATAAGTATATTTTGTATTTGTTTTGTTTCGTAAGTTATTTAAGCAGGAATTTTTTACGTTTTTGTACTTGGTGACAATTGTGCCCGCCCAATATTGGTTTGAGCGATTGTTTAGAAAATAAGTGTAAACAGTCTGTTCAAGCTTAAAGATGTCGTCCTTTCGGTAATCAACAATAGTTTTTGGGTCCCATATTTCATCGACGTCGCCGACGAAGCAAATGTCGACATCGCACAGTTCTGTAAGGGCTTTTTTTATACTTTCTTTCTGGTAGAACTCTCGACGCCAGTGTTCTGGACCGCCTTTGGGTACCGATATGCTTATATCGGCCAACGCGCAGATTTCCGGATCATTTGGATAATCATCGATTACAAAATATTTTATTTTATCTAAAAATGGTTTGAATCGCTCTTTTTGTTCTTCGAAGTAGAGAGGTTTTTTCTGGCCGGAAAATGTTGTCGGGGCTTCGATTATTACGAACATATCGACATGTTCGTAAAGGACGTTCAAGTGGATTTCCAGGATATCTGCTTCGCCATTGTAAGTAAAGATATCATAAATCTTTATATTTTTCCGATACTCTCGGATAGTCGAGATGTCTTCTTCGCTTAGTTTTTCCTGCGTCGTCGAAAGTAGGTCGTATTTAAAACTACGGAGTAGCGTTCTTATTTTGTGTAGTATTTTTCCTAATTTCATATCGTCTATTCGCTTATTCTCACTATTTCCAAAAACTATATATATTTTTTTCAATTTCGTAATCCATTCTTTTCACTTCTCTAGCCGGCTGAGCTTTTGCCCAAACGAACATTTCTCGAACCGTTTGTTCTATGTCGGTTGCATCACTGAATCCGAGTAAGTCCTTTGCTTTAGCATGATCACAGTAAGCATCTTTTACTTCGTTGCGTTGTTCGGCGTGCTTGATATCAGGATTATATCCAAGTTCGTTTGCTACCTTTTTTACCAGCGCTGCAATCATATTTAATTTGAATTCTTTGTCGGCCCCCAGATTTAGAATTTCGCCATCTGCTTTGTATAATAATTTTTCAAAAGGCTCCATGTAATATTTAATATCCGAAAAGGCTCTCGTTTGTTCACCATCTCCAAAGACGAGAAGCGTTCCATTTTGAAGTGATTCGCGAATCCATATACCAATTACATTTCTATATTTATCCCAAATATTTTGTCTGGTGCCGATAACATTGTGCGGGCGCACAATTGTATAATTAAGTTTGAATTGCTCACACGCTTGAATAATATCCATCTCTACTGCGTATTTTGCAATTCCGTATGGGTCAGCTGGGGTGGGCGTTTGATCTTCTTTGAAAGGCGGTACGCCGTGTCCATAAACCGCCATAGAAGAAGTAAATATGATTTTTTTTACATTGTGTTTTATACAGGCATTAATAATATTCACGGAGCAAATCAGATTATTTTTGTAATTAAAATTTCGAATAAACGGAGAAAGTCCTTCAGCCGCATACGCCGCAAAATGATATACGAAATCGGGCTTATGTTCAGAGAATATTTTTTCTATAGTTGCCGTATCAAGCAAATCTGTGGCGTAAAAACGAGCACTATTTTTTAATCGTTCGTCTACAAAATCATCGTAGCCACCAGATAAATTGTCAATTCCGATCACTTCGTATCCTTTATCCAGTAGATAGGTAGACAGATGTGAACCAAATAGTCCCGCTACACCCGTTATTAATATTTTTTTTGTTTCCATATTTTTATTTTAATTAATAATTTATTTTTTTATTCGAAAGGTTTTGAAAATTAAATTTTTTGTCCTCTCCGGCAATATTTCTCCAATTTTTTTCTTTAAAAATAACACGATGTTGTTTCTGGGGCGTTGTCGACTCGTCGCGTTGTTTTCGGCAAAGTAGTTTGAGTGATTTTTTATATATGTTTCAAACTCTTGTAGACAGGAATCGTAATTTTGCAATTTTCCATCGCGGTCTTGGTACATCCATCCACTGGTTATATTATAGCCTGCGCTCCAGTAACCGTCGGAAATGTTGTGCCTACCCCAGTATTTTGGCGCGATGCAATATTTTAAATTTTTTGATAACCAGGCTGGAAACCAGGCGAAGCTGGAGTTGGAAAGGATTAAATAATTAGCTTTTGAGATTACAGTGTAGTCTTTGGCGATATCAAAGTGATATGCAGATATTTCGGGCAACATTTCTCGAGCAGCTTTCACGTCATCGGTTATAACGATAAATTTTAATCCCGGAAATAATTCTTTCATGTTGTTTATCGCATCAATCCAATATTTTTTCTGAAGGTATATTTCTGGGTGTCTGGCATATTCGCCCCCGCGAAAATTCAGTACGCAGGTATTTTCATCAATGCAATCGCTTACGTCGATGTCTTTTATTATAAGCCATTCTCGGATTTCGTCTTTGTATTCAGAAATATATTTTTCGTCTTGCATGACTCCGAGGATTTTTGTGTTATCGGAAACACGCAATAGCCCCGGGTCGTGCAAGGTGATGTCAGCATTGTTAATGGGGTGGAACATCGAACGTTCATGATAAGTATTTAAAATACGAATCGGTTTTTGACCGAAATCTAGTTGCATAAAATCTCCTCCTTTGAAATTCTGAGGAGACTCAATACCAAAATCAAAGCCGCGTTTTTTGGCAATAGCTCGAGTGACTACGTAGCACCACAATTGGTTACCTAGACCCTGTCCTTTGTATAGTTCGGTAGTTATCATATCCGTATGCCCATTTTACGCAGAATCTTTTTTATTGGCCAGAAGATTCTTGGCAGGACCAGCTTACTTCCGTGGAAGCCGAAAGGCTGATACACAGATTCTTTACAATCAACTTCATGACTAAATTCAGCTGCGATGTGAACTGGAGCAAATTTTATACCGGCGTCTTCAAGCTCGTGACGATAATGATTGCAGATAAGTCCATCCTCGTGGGGGTATCCGGTGCCGCCGTCAGTAAAAGTAAGATTAAGCTCGTTTAAAATATCGAGGAGCTTTTTGCTGCGCAAGCTAAATCCTCCGTTGCCAACCCGAACATTTACGCCTCTGTTGGTGAAATGAACATTTGGCGGCCAAGGTGCTCCGATGTAATCGTAATCCAAAAATTTTGATTGCCACTTTTGTGGACGCAGAATATATCCATCATTTTGTACGACAAGAACAAAATCTGTTTTTATGTATCGAGACAGTTTGTAGGCAATGAATTCATTATAGCCCTTGTAATCGAGGCGCGGGATTTTTATTACGCTTATACCGTCTTCCTTCAAATCCAAATCTTCGTGCGTAAAAAATAAAACCTCGGCAAATTTCATTCCGCGCATGCTTTTTTTCAAAGCTTCGATGGCTTCCGAAATTTTGACACTACCCGCTGTTATAAGGGATACGTTTGATAAAATAACCGGACCAGGGTTTCTGCCAAATTTCCCAACCATATATTTGTATTCCCTGGACCTTACTTTTTGTGTTGCCAAAACTTTTGTTACCTGGTGTTTTCCGATGCGGTTAACGACGGTTATGTCTTTTAAAATCCTCGGCTCGCCAAAAGCTTCATAGCATCGTCGATAGTAATCGCAGTCCATGAGCCAAATCAGGTTCTCGTCAAAAAAGAGTGGAGAATCATTTTTGATCGTGATTACCGAAGGAGAGCTTAAAGTATTTTTGCCAAGATGAATTTTGTGATTGTACTTTGGATAGAAGGACCTTTCAAGTGTTTTTCCATCTCGAGAATGTTCACAGGCGCTTGCAAGCCAGAAATCTTTTTCTAAATCAAAATTAGCGACAGTTTTCTCTAGAGATTTTTCATCAAAAAGAAAATCGTCCTGGAAAAGGATTTTTATGAGTTTGCCATCGGCGTGCTTAATCGCGTTGTTGAGATTAGCAGAAGAATTACCGCGATTATCTGGATTTTGAAAATATTTGATATCTAGTTTGTCGGCGTACTTGTTACAGAGATCTTTAATCAAAGAATCTTTGGAATGATCAGAAATAATAACCTCAAAATCTTTAAATGTTTGTCTATTTAGAATATCAAAAGATTCGGCCAGAAATTTAGTCCCCAGACCGCCCATTTCGTATGTTGGAATACAGATACTTAAAAATTTCATATTAGTCTATTTTATAAATTTCAAACTGGCGCGGAACTTCGATCACTTCACGCATGGCTTCGCCGGCCCACATGGCTTTGGCTGGGTATTTCCAATTTTTATAATATTCAACGATTCGGTCGACCGATTCTTCGGTAAAAAATCTCTTTGACGAATGATTCCAAAGCTTTTTCTTGATGTCTTTTCTCACGAACGACAAGTGGTGCATCTCGCATTCTTGTCGAGCGAAAATTCTATAGCGCATTCCCAATCCTTTTACATTGTTCGTTTTTCTGGTTGGATCGATGCCTACAACGCAGGGGATAGCGTAAACATATTTTGTCTCCGGCATAATTTTTTCAATTGTAGCAACATACTGACGCTCTGGGTGTTTGATTTGATAAATCGAATCTTTGTAATACTGACGGTGCTGACAGTAGCCTGTACCGTAATCACCATACTCCATCACAGTTTTCATAAATCGCATTTGTTCGTCAGTATAAAACTCGTCCGTGTCGATCGTCAGGTGATGTGAACATCCAGCTTCGCGGCAAAGTTCCAGACCGATATTTCTTTTTTTGGTTTCGTTCATAGAGGCATTTTCTCCGCCGGTGTTTGCAATGTCGGGTTCGTACAAATAAAGTTTGTCAACCGAGCCTTCGGCTACAAGTCGATCGAGAAGTGCTGGAACTTCAGGATTACACGTTTCGCCGTGATTTGAAATTTTCTGCCATACGACACAGATGAAATCAACGTTTTCACGGATGCTTTTGATTGAGTATTCCATGAGTTCCTCGCCGTCAAAGAGGTTGTAAGAAACACCGAGCTTCATTTGAAACTCTGTTTGAATCTTTGGTTTTAGTCCAAAAATCTTGCGGAAATAAAAAGGAATCCAGGCATGTAAGACAAGATGCAGGACCCTAATGATATGGTTTTTTATCCAGACAAGCTTGCTCATAACCATTGATGCTCGTCATTATCCCATTTAGGAGCATTTTTGCAAGAAAAATAAGCCTTTGTTTAGGATGCCGACGGAGTGTCTCCCAGGAGTCTTTTAATGGCTTCTTTTTTCGAATAAACGTAATTTTCTGTATACCAAGGGCACCAGTTGCTTGATTTGAAATGAAGCACGAAATTTTCGCCATTCAGGGTCATAAAATCAAGATTATATGGTTTTGGAAAACCATATTTTTCCATAATCTCGATAATTTCTTCATATCTCTTTCTCAATTCAACAACATCGACGTCTTTGAAATTATTGTTCTCTCTAAAGATCAAACCGCTGTGGTCGAATTTCATCAAGCAGCAGCCATTTAGATTTGTTTCGATGACCCCATCCTGAATGTCTATTAGATTGTGCATGCCGAGGAGTGTTTCGCTATACATATTGTCCTTAACCAGGTAATAACTTTTGCCAAAGGTATCAGTATTTGGCACAAGTCCGGGTCTGTAATCAAAATCAAATTTTACTTTTTTCAAGTTTATGCCGAAGAGCCCACTCCAGACAGTTTTTATCGGCACGTAAGTTGGAACATAGACTAGGTCGTTTATCTCGAAAAGATTCTCCAAGTTCACGTCGGCAATGAAAAACATGTCGCTGTCGAGTTTGAAGAAAGGTCCTTCGATATCGGCAATGTGTCGATGCGCTTTGTTCAGGGCGATTCCGGCTATTTGAGACGGAGTTTTCATCCAAGAAAATGGTACTTTAATTCTTATTGATTTTATTCCCAAAGAGTCACAGCAGGCCTTTATTTTCTCAGCTTGCTTTTTGGTCTTCGCATTATTAAAAACGATGTATTCGTAGTTACCTTTGACGTGTTTGACGATACTTTCGTATTGCATCTTTATAAAATCCTCGTTGCGATCAAATATAGTTATTATTTTCATATAAATTAAAAATATTATTGCACATACTGCACTACTTGGCTTTGCGCAGCGAAAGTATTTCTTTGAAAATCGGCTCTTTTAAGAGATGAAGTGCGAGTGCGTAAATTCCCATCGCTAGTATTATAACAAGGATAAAATGAATACCGATTGCGTTCAGTGCCACAATGCCAAGAGTCATGATGATGGTCGCAAGAATTACTCTACCAAGTTTTGACACAACACTAAACGGCACGAATTTTTTCATCTTGCGCCAGTTTGCGCCCATAATGATAAGTTCGGCGAGTACTGTAGAGGCCGCCGCACCCGCCGCACCATAAATCGGGATTAGCCAGAAATTTAGTCCGATATCAAGCAAGACGCCAAAGATAGTTACGAAGATAAAAGTTTTTTGGAGGCTTTTGGAAAATATCAAATTGGTCAGGATAATGTTCGGGAAAGAAGCCAAAATCGAGACCATTAATATTTGTAAAGTTAATGTTCCAGCTAAAAATTCCGGACCGAACATGAGCGCGATAATATCGTAGCTAAAAAATATCCCGCCGACGGCGATCGGAATACCAAAAGCTAAAAGTACCCTCATAATTTTTTCGAAAATTGCACCAGCACGGATCGGATCATTTTCGTATTTTGAAAATATTGGGAGTATTGATACGGCGATCAATCCTGGGATCATCGAAGACAGGGTGATGACTCGCTGACCGGTGGTGTAGAGGCCGACCTCGGTCGCGGACTTCATTTGTCCGAGCATTATGGTGTCGAGACTAAAGAGAACTCCAAAAAATCCCATAATGACAATCGGCCAAGAGAAATTGTAGATGACTTTGAAATTTTCTTTGGAGAATTTCCATTTGAGACCTTTGAATTCTTTACGGATGCTCCAGAGAATGTAGATTGTGGCGATAATGCTTCCAAGCATGTAGGCCATAGCAACAGAAAATGGTTCGGCGCTTTGTGAGAGCAGTAGGATTCCAATTACTGTGATGGAGAGGTTGATGAGTATTTTTGAGAAGCCTTCAATCTCCATCCTCTGTCTTGAACGATTGATCGACATGGCGAATTCGCGGATCGATTCGAAAATGGAAAAAGTCGCTAGGACCAAAATCATACTGAAGCCGAGCTCGATTTTTCCCAGATGTGGCCCGGCCAAAATTGCCGCCAGGAAAAATATAAGTAGGAAAGACAGACGAATGACAATGGCTGTGGCCAGGTATTTGTGTTTTCCTTCTTCGTCTCTGGACATTTCTTTGGTAATGAAAGTGTTGATGCCAAAGTCACCCAATAAAAAGAAGAGCCCGACGAAAGCCAGGCCGTATGAAAAAATTCCCCAACCTTCGACTCCCAGTTCGCGAGTGGCCACGACGACGATAGCGAGTTTCAAAAGCCTTCCGAGGATGTCGCCGACAAGGAGCCAAATAGAATTTTTGGCGACGGTTTGTTTGGTCGAAGTGTTTTTGAATAAGAAGGCTTTGAGTTTTTCCATGTTTAGTGGGTAAAAATGATTTGGATCGTCTTGGCGATGATGCCTAGATCAAGGATGAAATTGCGGTTCTTGATATAGTACAAATCATACTCGAATTTCTCCTTCGAATCCATGACAGAGCGGGCATAGCGGAATTTGATCTGAGCCCAACCAGTAAATCCTGGTTTGATACTGTGTCGCAAGTAATAATAAGGAATTTCGTTTGCGAGCTTGCTCACGAATTCTGGGCGCTCAGGTCTTGGTCCGACGAGGGTGATGTCGCCGAGCAAGACGTTTAGCATTTGTGGGATTTCATCGATGTGGGTTTTTCGAATGATGCGACCGATTGGCGTGATGCGAGGATCTTTATTTTCAGCCCAGACAGCACCGTTACCTTCAGCATTTATAACCATTGAACGGAGCTTGAAGATTTGAAAAACTTTTCCGCGATAACCGACTCGAGCATGATTAAAAAATATTGGTCCGCGGTCGTATAGATAAATGAGCATTGCGAATACGAGCGTAATTGGAAGCGTAGCGATGAGAATTATTGAAGCAAAAATTATGGAAACTAATCGGCTCGTGAGTCTGTAAAGCGGATTGTCGTTCTTCTCAATTACTCGCACAGCAAATCCATCATCGACTAGTTCCACAGGAATCAAGTGAAAAATTTCTTGGTAAGCGTCGCGAACATTCACGACATCGACATCAGCCTCGACAACGGTCTGTAAATCATTGCCTTGCAGAGCTTTGTCGTAAATGATCATCTCGGCTTGTGGACACGCGGCGAAAGCTTCTGTTATCGAATTGAAGGTTCCAAATATCACATAACCTAGATGCTTCTGACTCTCGAGTTCTCCAACCAAACGCTTTGTTTCATCGGTGGCGCCAACTATGACAACGACTTTTTTGAAGTTGTGAGCGATTATGGCTGAGTAACCCATTCTCCAGAGAGCCAAGAAAAAAGCGAATAGCCCGACAGAGATAACCAAATTTGTTTTTGGTGCGACAGGGAAGGGTACTAGGTAAAAGAGGATGAAGCCGACACCGAGGCAAGTGATGAGGGCCAGGAAAATATTTCTGAAACTTCGGAGCGTCGCTTTTATAAATTGAGCGTCATAGAGGTTGTATACATATAGAATGATGAGCCAGATGATGGATAGTGTTATGAAAGAGGTTGTGTGAGCCAAGACAATTACCGGGTCTGGATTCCAGCCGAAACGGATAAGAAGCATGCCGGCAAAGGCAAGCCCTAAGGCGATGATATCGCCCAAAACAAGCAGGATCCTTTTCGTTGAAGTCATTATTTTAGATGTTATACCAAAACGGGGTTTTTACAAGGGTTTTCTTCCTAGAAAAAGCTAACCCCCGTCATCGCTGACGGGGGTCGGGTAGCTATGACGTCTCAACTTGCGTGGATGCGCAGGCCTGCGAGAGAACAGGTCCAGTTGAGGTCACACTGACCGGGGTGCTTTGAAGTGCTTCAGAATCCTTGAAGCATCTCGCGAGGAACACCGGGTATGCTTACCGCCACATCTTGCCGCCCCAAGGTTCCGGCCATGCATTTGAGTCCGCGCAAGAACCACTTGAGTTCTCCAGCCGAACCAACGGTCTCTGGCCATGAGCCGGTCTCCGTTTCAACGAGGACTTCGGCGAGGTGAATACTGGGCGTTGTGTCGGTATCAGTGATATTGATCGTGATCTTTACTTCGGGCTTGTCCATGACGGGGGTTTTGTAGAGAAAATAATACAATTCGAATAATTAGTCAATGATTTTCATTTCTTGTAAAAGTTTGGAAAAAGGAGCAGAATTGGGGGATGAATAAAAATAATATTTTAAAATGTTTGCGTTATGCGATGAGTTTCGTTTTTCTCTGGGCATTTTTGGACAAGACTTTCGGACTAGGATTTGCGACAGCCAAAGCATCGGCTTGGATTGCTGGTGGATCGCCAACGAGTGGGTTTCTTCTTCACGGAACACATGGACCGTTTGCGACATTTTTCCAAAGCTTGGCGAACTCAGGAATTGTCGACTGGCTTTTTATGCTTGGACTTCTCGGTATTGGTCTCGCGCTTCTCATCCCGAAATATCTGAAATGGGGTGCTCTCGCCGGTATCGTCATGATGCTCCTCATGTATCTGGCATCATTTCCGCCGGAAAATAATCCCGTCGTCGACGATCATTTGATTTATATCTTGGTTTTCGCAATTCTCGCGATCGAAAATAAGCGCAAAATCTCACAGAACTAGTTTTCTTGTAAAAGTTTGGAAAAAAGAGCAGAATTAGGAAATGAAAAAAGTTGTCATCGTTCACCGGTGGGGAGAAAATTCCAAGAGCGATTGGCTTTCTTGGCTTGCAGAAGAATTACGAGCGAAAGGTTTGGAAGTCATGACTCCGGATATGCCAAACTCTGGCGAACCAGAAATAGAAGCGTGGGTTTCAAAACTTGGTGAAGTTGTTGGAACTTTGGACGAAGAAACTTATTTTGTTGGACACAGTATTGGTTGTCAGACAATTCTTAGATATTTAGAAAAACAAAATGTAAAAGTTGGCGGTGCGGTTTTTGTTGCCGGATGGTTTAATTTGGAAAATCTAGAAGATGAAGAATCAAAAGAGATTGCTCGGCCGTGGATTGAAACATCGATCGACCCTGAGAAGGTAAAACAAGTTTTACCGAAATCGAAACTTATAATTTCAAATAACGATCCGTATGGAGCTTTTGAAGAAAACAAAACAAAGTTCGCAGAACTTGGCGCAGAAATAATTGTCATGCCAAATGCTGGACACATTACGGCTGAGGATGGCTTTGATAAATTACCGGAAGTTTTAGAGGGATTAATGGGGATGATGGAATAAATATGAAAACCGTTCAAGAAATATATTCCGAATACAAAATAATGCCGAATTTGCAGGAGCATCAGTTGCGGGTGGCGGCTGTGGCGAAAACTATTACCGACAATTTCAGTGGGAATTTGGATGTTGAAAGTATTGTCACGGCGTGTTTGTTCCACGACATGGGAAATATACTCAAGTCAGATCTGGCGCGCTTCCCAGAATTTGTGGAGGAAAAAGGAATTGAATATTGGCAAGGAGTGAAAGACGAATTTTTCCAGAAATATGGACCCGATGAACATGTGGCTACGCACATGATCGCCAAGGAAATTGGTTTAAATTCTGGTGCGACAGAATGTCTAAATCACATTGGCTTTTCCAATCTTTCCATAAACGAAATAGGGGATTCATTTGAAAACAAAATTTGTAATTACTCTGACATGCGTGTTGGTCCGCATGGAATAATTTCTTTTGAGGAAAGGCTCGTCGACGGACACAAGAGATATTCTGGTAGCAAACACATGGTTGCCTCGGAGAAATATGAAGAATTGGCTCAGTCAGGAAGAATGATCGAGAACCAGATTTTTGGCCAGACCAAAATTCGTCCGGAGGAAATAACAGATGAAAAGATAAAAGATTTGATGGGAGAGCTTAGAAATAAGGTGATATGAGTAATCCGAAACACATCGTAATTTTCTCTCACGGATTTGGAACCCGTAAAGATGATAGGGGGCTCTTTACGGCGATTGAAAAAAGTTTAGAGAATATCGAATGTGTGTTGTTCGATTACTATGAAATAAACGATACTGAAAATACTTTGACCGCTCGTCCGCTCGAAGAGCAGGCCAAGATGTTAGAAGAGGTTTTACTGCGGACTAGGGAAGCCAACCCTGAAGCGGTTATTGATCTTGTTTGTCACTCGCAGGGTTCGATAACGGCTTCTCTACTAAAACCAAAAGGAATTCGAAAAACAATTTTTATAACTCCACCTTTTAATATCGACGTTCAAAGAACATTTAACGCTTTCAAAAATCGCCCGGGCACGGAAATAAACATGTCGGGTGTCTCGAAGTTTGCCAGAAAAGATGGAAGTATGACTTTGATTCCGGCGAACTTTTGGAAGGACAGAAGCATGTCAGAAATCGTCGGTCTTTTTAATGAAGTTTCAAAAGAAACCGAGCTTACGATAATCCGAGCGAAACAAGATGAGGTTTTGCCTGGCGAAGAAGTTGTTGGCTTGAATGAAAGTATAAAACTCGTAGATCTAGAAGGAGGACATAACTTTGATGGGGAATATAGAGATGGGTTGATTAAAGAAGTAAGAAGCTTAATAATATAGTCTATGAAAGGAAAAATTTTAGTTACAGACTCGTTGTTTATTGCCAAAGAGCACGAAGATCTTATTCGTGACGCAGGTTACGCAATTGAACGCATCGATAAACTAAAGCCGAGCGAAGAAGAACTAATTGAAGCCATAAAGGGCAAAGTCGGATACATTCTAGGTGGTATAGAAGAAGTAAGTGAAAAGATAATTGATGCTGGGTATGAATTAAAAGTTATTTCGTTTCCAGGAATTGGATACAAGGAATTTATTCCAGCTTGGGAGTACGCGACCAAGAAAGGTGTCGCGATAACCAACTCTCCAGACGGACCAACTCACGCTGTAGCGGAGTGGGCGATTACGATGGCGTTGGCTATGAATCGTTCAATCTTTGAAATTGGAAAAGTTGGCGATAAAGATTTTAAAACAACAACGGGCCTCGAAGGGCAGAACGTCGGAATCGTCGGCCTGGGAAGAATCGGGAATCATATTGCAGAAATGTTAAAACCTTTTCGTCCTGGAAGCATTTCATATTTCAGTAAACACAAACACGAAGACTCCGGTCTCGTTTATAAAGAATTGAATGATCTCTTGTCACAAAGCGACATTGTGTTTTTCTGTCTACCAAAAGAAGCTGGTCATGATTTCATTGGTGCGAAAGAGTTTACTCTAGTGAAAGACAAAGCTTTGATTGTCACATTTATGGGCCACGGGATTTTGAACGAAGGAGCTTTGTTGAAAGAATTACAATCTGGAAGGATCCGCGCGGTTTCTGATTATCCAGGAAAAGATGAAGCCTTTAAGAACTTGCCACTATCGGTCTGGTATTCACTCAACGGCTCAAATGCCTTCAATACTGTTTCTGCAATTAAAAAGATGAGTGACGAGACTACCAAATCGATTTTGAATATTTTGGAGACAGGGGAAGATAAAAATAAAGTTAATTAATATGTCAGAAAATGTAAAACTTGTTGTCTTCGTTCCACTAACGCATGCTGATGTTGTTCGGCAAGCTCTGGGCGAGGCGGGAGCAGGGAAGATTGGGAATTATGATTTCTGTTCTTTTTCTTCACGAGGCGTTGGGAGATATAGCGGCAATGAAAATTCCAATCCGACGATCGGCAAAGCAGGAGAATTTACGGAAGTTGAAGAAGAGCGAATCGAAGTCCTGGTTCCGCGCGCGATCCTAGAATCTGTCATCGAAAAAATGAAATCCGTCCATCCGTACGAAGAAGTGGCTTTTGATATTTATCCGGTAGAAGTTTTGGAGTAAAAACAATTTCATGAACCATTTCGCTGACTTAAATGAAGAGCGCCGCCCCTGTTGGGGGCGGCGCGTCTATCGCAGCACGAACGATCAGTCATTGACTCGTTGTGTAGGAGCTTCGTCCGGTAGGTTGAGGCCACCCACGATCATCTTCAGGTGACTTGCCTCGATCCCCGTGATCGTCTTTTCCTCCAGCAGTTCACCGATGACAGCCTTTGCTGTTTGTCGATTCGAGAACGGACGTGAGGAGAAGTTGGGTCCAGAGAAGAACACCTCGGCCTGGTTTTGAGCCACCCAGAATTGTGATGGCCAAAACCGTGCCGCGAGTTCTTCGGAGTAGGGGTTGCCCACCGCTTTCATGAAGTCGAGAAGATCCTCATTTTCAGCGTCAGACAAACTCTGGAATATCGCACGGAGGTCTTCGTCCGTGTCCTCTTCCATGTAGCTGTTGTCGAAGTCCTTGTCGGACAGGAGTTCTTGGCCTAGGATGAATCCCTGATAGTAGGTGATACGTCGTTCCTGGAGCCTCTGTGTTATCTCCTGTAGTAGAGCCTTCTTGGACAAATGCCAGACCGCGAAGCTTCCTTCAGAGATGGTCAACTTCGCTATTTTCTTGCCGTCCTCGGTGGAGAACTCGATGCGCGGGAGGGTGCTTTCCATGCTTGGTGGTTTTGCGTATTATAACCTTTAATATTTTTATGTCAATAAACACTATCTACACAGAAAATTCGGAGTAATTAGGGCTTGACTTCCTTTTTCATCCGACTATAATACTCCCTACATCTCTTTTAGCTGAAGAAGATGCTTAGAAGAAAAATCAAATATGACACTTGTATAAAAACAACTAGATTCCGCTTGGAACATGTCATGTCTGCTTTTCTTCGGCAGATTTTTTCGTTAAGAGGGACAGCTTTTTGACAACTGAATACAATAGATTAAGAAACAAGTTATGCAAAACAGTTACAGGAAATAATCCAAAGTAATTAAGAGTATCTAAAAGTAAAGAGAAAAAGCCGGAAGCATATACAAAATTAATACCTTGTATTTTGCTTCGTTCTAATCTGAGGCCCTAGAGGCCCAGATTTACAATAGAGTTTGATCCTAGCTCAGGATGAACGCCGGCGGTGTGGATAAGGCATGCAAGTCAAACGGAACTTTTTTAGTTCGAGATTGAGATTATATCAAGGTCAAAGACTTTTTAAGTTTAGTGGCAAACGGGGTAGTAACGCGTGGGAACTTAAACAGAAGTCAGGAATAGCCCATCGAAAGGTGGATTAATACTTGATAGTCCCTCCGGGGTAAAGATTTATCGCTTCTGGGAAGGCCTGCGTAGTATCAGGTAGTTGGTAGGGTAATGGCCTACCAAGCCTATGACGCTTAGGGGAGCTGAGAGGCTGACCCCCACCATTGGAACTGCGACAC
>JBPOJJ010000010.1:0-15470 GCA_052033715.1 Patescibacteria group bacterium | reverse complement strand
AAGTCGTCAGGCGGTTGAAGACGAATTAGAGAAGGTTAGAACCTCCAAAGTATCAAGCAATAAAAGACAAAACCCCACAAATTGTGAGGTTTCGTCACTAGGGCTCCCCGGGCAGGATTCGAACCTGCGACCAATTGCTTAACAGGCAACTGCGCTACCGCTGCGCTACCGGGGAATACATGGCAAATATTAGCCAAAAAAGGCCTAAAAAGCAAACTTTTGGTATAATGGGGGTATGAAAAAATTTGGATGGATAATTTTAATAATCGTAGTCGTATTCTTTTCCCCAAAGCCTTTTATGTCGAGCCCGGGATTCGTTTCGATAGAAATGCAGTCTGAGTTCGAGATGAACAAGAAACAGTGCACGGGATTCTCTGTGCTCACCAACGCCGAACAAATGGCTGCTGATGCTCCGGGCAAGAGCCTGTGTTTTGGGTGGCTTTATTAAATGTATATCAAAGTAAAAGTCTTTCCAGGCTCCAAAAAAGACTCATTTCTCGAGACGGCAAGTCTACGCTTTGAAGCACGGGTCAAGGCTCCAGCAGAGCGGAATTTGGCCAATGAGGCGGTTATAGGCCTGGTGGCCAGGCATTTTGGCGTACCTGTGGGAAAGGTCCGCATTATAAGCGGGCACCATAGTCAAGCCAAGATTTTGTCTGTGCCGGACTAGAAATAGATTGTGCTAAAATGAGAGTATTAGCACTTACGGAATAAACCATGAATATAAACATCAAGGCCACAAACATTGATCTTACTTCTGAAATAAAAGATTACGTTAACGAAAAAATAAATTCACTTAGTAAATTTTTAGATCATGACAAGGACATCAATGTCTTTGTCGAAATTGGTAAAGAATCAAATCATCATCAAAAGGGTCCAGATGTATATATGGCCGAAGTTCGTTTTGTATTCGAAGGTAAAGAATTTTATATCAAAGATAATGCCGGAGAACTTTTTTCGGCGATTGATTTGGTGCGTGATCAAGCTTTGCGCGAGATCAAAGATCGCAAAGGTAAATCTCAAACCATGTTCGTCCGTGGAGCCAGGAAATTGAAAAAAAGAATCAAGGGTCTAAAACCCTGGTGGCCGTTTGGAGATAAGACGCAATAATAAAACACAATAGCGAAAGCCCCGGGGTCCGGGGCTTTCTGCGTTTGCGGGGAGCGGGTGTTTCAGGAGGTTGCGTTGGCTTCGCGCTTCAAACGCCTTCCTTTCATGTACTCTTCAACACGGAGATCATACCTTCCGGTAATACCGAAGGCTTTTTCGAGCCACGACTCGCGTTGTTCGAGCGTGATCTCGTGCCCCTCTTCGAGCATCTTAGCCAAAGGATCGTAATCGTCCGGATGGCAGATGACGACGACGCGCTTGTGGTTCTTGCCCGCGGCTCGAACCATCGCAGGTCCACCGATATCTATCTTCTCGATGATCTTCTCGTGAGTCGTGTTCTCACCCTTCGCGACCTCTTCCTCGAAGGGGTAGAAGTTCACGATGACGTAGTCTGCGAACGGGATTCCGTACTCTTGCATTTTCTGGATATCTTCCAGTCGATCTCGCTCGCCGAGGATTGCTCCGAAGACATTCGGATGAAGTGTCTTCAGGCGTCCGCGCATCATCGCAGGGAAGCCGGTCAGCTCTTCTACCTCCAAGACGGGGATCCCGAGCGAGCGGATGTGGTCAGCTGTCCCGCCGGTTGAAATGATCAGGACTCCTGCCTTGTGGAGTGCCTGTACTAGTCGATCGAATCCCGGTAGTTCCTTGTAGTAGACCGAGATGACTGCGTAGGGTTGTGTGATCTCAAGCTGCATGGTTAAAAAGGGTTTTGCCCAATCCTACGTGGGTTTTATGTCCGGGTCAAGCTAGACCGAAATTTCACTCTCGCCTTCCCGAACTATTTTTTTGATGACGAATTTATTGTTTTCAAAAGAAGCTTGTGTGATTTTTACGCGCTTACCATTTTCGTCAAAATAGAAAATTCCTGGCCAGCCGAAGTAAGCGCGATATTTTAGCCACTTTGCCATATCCCCATCAGAGAGTTTTATTTCGCCATCGCTTTTGGAAATTTTTTTACAATGTGTGGCGAGGGACTCGTCTTGTTCTACGGGGGTGATTTCGCCAGCGAAGTATTTCGGCAGTGTTTCTATCAAAAGTTCTAAACCGATTTCGGTGAGTTTATTTTTCATTTCCGGGGAAGTGATCTTGTCATCGATTGGAAATTCGCGTACAGCGACAACGGGTCCGGCGTCGAGTTTGAAAACAAGTTTTTGGATAGTTACGCCGGTTGTGGCGTCGCCCGCGAGAATCGCATTCTCGACGGGCGACGCTCCGCGGTATTTTGGAAGTAGGGAATAGTGAATGTTTAAAATTCCTTTTGGAAAAGCATCGATAATTGTTTGTGGAATAATTTTGCCGTACGCTACAACTATTGCAATACTCCGGTCGAGGTCGAACCTCGACCAATCAATTTCAGAAAGTTTTTCTGGTTGTAAAACTGGCAAGCCTTTTTCTTGGGCCAAAACCTTAACCGGTGAAGGGGTTATTGTGTGGTGTCGTCCGACTGGCGCGTCGGGATTGGTGATAACGGCGCTAATTTCATATCCGGCCTCGGTCAGGGAAGCCAAAACTTGTGCAGAGATTTCTGGTGTGCCAAAAAAAATTATTTTATAGTTCTTGGTTTGTTTTGTCATCTTTTTGTTTTTTTACATCGGTCGCTTTGTCTGTGAAGAGAATTCCTTCTAGATGATCTACTTCGTGTTGGAAAATTCTGGCCAGGAGAGCGGTGGCTTTCATGGTCTTTTTCTCACCGGTTTGGTCGACATAATCAAGTGTTACATTGCTTGGACGTTTGACCATGCCGTAAGTTTCGGGAATGGACAAGCATCCTTCCTCGGCGGTCGAGAGTTTCTTAGAGAATTTAGTAATTGTCGGATTGATGAAATAGACGTCACCTGGAAGTTCAGCCTTGGTGTCGCGATTACTTTGCCAGTCCTTGCTGAAAACTTTGCCAGAGACGACAAAGACTCTCTTATTTATGCCAATCTGGGGAGCAGAAAGCCCCACGCCATCATCACGAGTTGCAAGCGCGATTGATAGATCTGCTAAAAGCCTCTTGAACTCGATGGAATTCAAATCAGCGTCGGCCACAGGTGTTGACACTTTTCTTAGTGCCGGATGGGGAATAGTGACAATAGCAACCATTGTTTTATTTTAATTTCTTAAGGTAGTCGGCGAGTTTAGAAATTGGAACATTTTTCTGAGAACGGTTTTCCATGTCGCGGACGATGACAGAATCTTCCAAAGCCTCTTTCTGTCCGAAGATTATGGTGTAAGGAAGTCCCAATTTCTCTGCAACAGCGAGTTGTGAGCCGAGAGAATCTTTGGCTAGAGCATGAGTTACGGGTATACGAGCCTGACGTAGGGTCTCGATAATGTTCAAGCTCTTCATCTTCGCTTCATTTCCAAGCTGAATGAAGTAAACTTTTTCTTTACGCTTGATCTTCGGTAAGAATTTTTTATCCGTTGCTTCGAGGATACGATCAACACCCAAAGCAAAACCAACACCTGGAATATTCTTCTTGTGACCCATGGCTTTGGCTAGATAATCGTAGCGTCCACCACCACCAAGAGCGAGGGATCTAACAACTTCCTCTCCTTCTGTTTTCACGTCGGTGAAAAATTCAAAGACAGTGTGACTGTAGTAGTCGAGTCCGCGAACCAGAGTGTGATCGAGATCGTAATCGATATTCATTTCGTTCAAGCATTCGATGACTTCCTTGAAATGTTTTTTCGAAGCGGCATTTAAGCAACTTACTGATTGTGGTGCACCGGCATTGATCTCGGCCATTTTTGGATCTTTGGATTCAAGAATACGCATTGGGTTCGTCTTCATGCGCTGACGATCTTCTGGACCCATCTTGTTGATGAATTTTTTGTAGTAGTTGGTAAGCTCTTTGATGTAGTCCTTGCGGCTCTCGGTATCACCAACAGAATTTATTTTTAGTTTTATGTTTTTGACCTCAGCTTCTTCCAAGATTACAAGAGCCATCTTGATAATCATGGCATCCAAAACGCTTTTTTGTGAGCCCAAAACTTCAGCGCCGAATTGACAGAATTCACGGTATCGGCCTTTTTGTGGTTTGTCATGACGAAAAAAAGGAGAGCAATAATAGAATTTAAGTGGTTGTGGACGTGATTGCATGCCGTGCTCGATGTAAGCGCGCATAACAGACGCTGTTCCTTCTGGACGCAAGGCAAGCTTGGTACCCGAGCCTGTTTTTAGAGAATACATTTCCTTGTCGACAATATCTGTTCCATCGCCAACGCCTTTCAAGAAGACTTCTTCGTGTTCGACGACCGGAGTTTGGATTGGTGAAAAGCCGTAGTACTCAGCTACTTCTTGAGCCTTTTCAAAAAATCCTTGGTGATTGTAGTAGTCATCTCCGATGATGTCTCGCATACCTCGCGGTGCTTGCAAGAAATCTCCGCGCTCCTTTTTGTCTTCTGACATTTCTTTAAATGAAAAATTCTAATAATGATATGCTCCTGGATTGATGGCTGCCTCGGCGGCAGGGAGAAGTCTTAGAAATGCTTTGCCTACAACATTTTTTCGTGGCAATAAGCCCCAAGAACGTGAATCCGAACTTGCGATACGGTTGTCGCCCAGAACGAAATATTCGTCAGCTTTTAAGGTCGTCGAAAAATTATCATGACTTTCTTTGTCCATTTCTAAATACGGTTCGCTTAGTTGTACTATTTGTCCATTGACGTCTGTGATAGTGACAACACCATTTTCAATAGTGACTTTTTCGTTTGGAAGACCGATGATTCGCTTGATAAAGAATTTTGTCTCATCGAGAGGGAAGCGGAAGATGACGACATCGCCTCTTTTGGGGTCTTCAAAGCGGTAAGAAATCTGATCGACAATCAGATACTGATTATCTTTGAAGGTCGGGAACATAGAACTGCCACTTACGATGAACGGTTGGGCCACAAGTATACGTATTGGAAGTACGATTGCCATAGCGATTAAAATGAATCGCAACAGGTCCCAAATGCTTTCTTTGGAGTTCTTTGTTTTTGAAGTACCGACAGGCATTTCAGATTGAAAATTAGTCTCTTTTTCCGTTTCCATGGGGTTCATTATAGTCCAAAGTTGGCATTGACGCAAACTTGAATAATACGTCCTCGTTAACGTCTGTTATAATATTCTTATGTATCTAATTATCGGTCTTGGAAACCCGGGGGATAAATATAAAAATTCTCGGCACAATGTCGGTTTTATCACGCTCGATGAGATTTTTCCAAGTGGTTGGTATGCGGACAAATATGGCAATGCCGATATTTTGAACAATGGTGAGGCTGTGTACGTAAAACCGAGAACTTTCATGAATAATTCTGGCGCCTCGGCTAAATTTTTCGCCAACAAATTAAAAATTCTGCCAGAGCAGATTGTCATTATTCATGACGACATTGATTTGCCTTTTGGTTCTACAAAAATAGTTTTTGATTCCGGCGCGGGCGGACACAACGGCATCAAATCTGTGGCGGAACAATTAGGCACTCAGAAATTTGTGCGAATTAAGATTGGCATTGCTCCGGTAAATTCTGAGGGTAAAGCAATCAAACCAAAGTCCGGATTTTTCGAAAGCCAAAGTTCGGCGGTGGCCAAATATGTACTCAAAGATTTCTCGAAAGGGGATTTGGAGAAATTAAAATCGATGGCGTCAAAAATCAAGGACATCCTACACACCATCGTGATTGAAGGACGAGAAAAAGCGATGAATAAGTTTAACTAAAAGTAAAAAGCCCCGCACGGGGCTTTTTACTTCTCTATCTCTTATTTATTCTCAACGTACGCGAGTGTCATTTTCTGTTCTTTTGGTTCGAAGACATTGATCTGGAAGTTATAAGCCTTGCCGAGTTCTAGTGACTCACGAAGCTTTTCTTCTGTGCCAAAGCTTGAGTTGTGGACAAGTCCAGCCACGCCGTCTTTGATTGAGACCAATGCGCCGTGCTTGTTGAACTTGATAACAACGCCTGAGACGATATCTCCTTTCTTGAGCTTGCCTTCAAATTCTGTCCAAGGATTTTCTTTGAATGCTTTGAGTGAAAGTGAAATTTTACCGTCTTTGATTTCAATGATGCGAGCTTTAACCTTATCGCCAACCTTGAAAAGCTTGCGAGGGTCTTCGATAAGTCCCCAATCAATTTCTGAGATGTGAACGAGGCCTTCGAGACCTTCTTCGATTTTCAAGAAGATTCCGAAATCAACGACGCCAGCAACCGAACATTCGAGATCGTCGCCGACCGCGTACTTGCTGACAGTTTCTTTTCGTTCTTCCTGGTTCGTGGCTTTTTCAGAGAAAACGAGTTTGTCTTCCTGGGGATTTATGCCGATGATGATGACTGACATTTTCTCGCCGACAAACTTTCGAAGTTCACCAAGGATTTTGTCCTTGTCCGATCCTTCTACGCGAGGGTAGTGTTCAGGTTTGAGCTGAGAAGCTGGCAAAAATCCCTGGACGCCTCGCCATTCAATGATGAGTCCACCCTTGTTAGCTTCTTTGACTGGTAGGTCTAGAACTGTTCCAGACTTAAGTAGATCTTCAGCGTCTTTCCAGACGAGTGCCTGACGAGCTTCCTTGAGGGAAATCTCGGTGTAGCCTTCGGCGTTCTGGACTTCAACAACTTTCGCTTTGATAACATCTCCAACTTTTATGTTTTTGATGATGTCGCGCGCGTTGATGTATTCCTTGCCGTAAATAATACCTGTGCCAAATAGCCCAAGGTCGATATAAACGGCCGCTTTCTTAATTTCGATAACTTGACCTTCGACGATGGCTCCGTCATTTAGAGCGAAAACCGATTCGTCCAAAGTCTTTTTCAATTCTTCACTAATTGTATTATTCATAAAAAATATCCGCGTGTTTAGCGGACTTTCAAATGATTTTCGGGGTTCTTTCGAAGCCAAATGCTTTAAAAGAGGTTATCCAAAAAATCCTGCTAATAACGGAATTCATACTATTATAGAATCTTTGTTTTGTAAAGCCCGCCAAAATTGGTAGAATTTAGGGTAATGAATCCCGACAATGTCACATATTTTGGTGAGACTGATTTTCGCGGTCAAAGCGCGCGTTTTGGTATAAGAAACGAAGATCGTTCGCGTCACGTTTACGTCATCGGAAAAACCGGTATGGGTAAATCAACACTCCTCGAGAACATGGCCGCCCAAGATATTCAAAACGGTGAAGGAATGTGCTTCATCGATCCGCACGGTTCGGCTATCGATACCTTGCTCGAATATATTCCAGAAGATCGTATCAAAGACGTCGTCTATTTCGCGCCGTTCGATTCTGATTTTCCGATCGCATTCAATGTCATGGAAGATATTGGTATTGATCAGCGTCATCTCGTCGTATCCGGCCTCATGTCGGCCTTCAAGAAAATCTGGGTGGATGCTTGGTCTGCTCGTATGGAGCACATTTTGAACAACACGATTTTGGCACTACTAGAGTATCCTGGCTCGACCCTGCTCGCCGTGAACCGTATGTATGCCGACAAGGGTTTCCGTGAAGAAGTTGTGTCGAAGGTTACTGACCCAGCTGTTAGAAGTTTTTGGAGCGAAGAATTTGCTAAATGGGACGAACGTTTTATGCGCGAAGCTACGGCTGCCATCCAAAATAAAATTGGTCAGTTCACGGCCAATCCACTGATTCGAAATATTGTCGGTCAGCAAAAATCCAGTTTCAATATTCGCGAGATGATGGACGAGAAAAAGATTTTCTTGGTGAATTTGTCGAAGGGAAGAATTGGCGAGCAGAACGCCGGACTTTTGGGCGCCATGATCGTGACCAAGATTTATCTGGCAGCCATGTCTCGTGCCGACGTTTCCAAAGACTCTATGGCTAAATTGCCACCTTTCTATTTATTTGTCGACGAGTTTCAGAACTTTGCTAACGACTCGTTCTCGGATATTTTGGCCGAGGCTAGAAAATATAAATTAAACCTGACGATCGCGCACCAATATATTGAACAAATGGAAGAAACCGTTCGCGATGCTGTTTTCGGCAACGTCGGTACGACGATTTCTTTCCGCGTTGGTCCGCTTGACGCAGAAGTTCTGGAGAAAATTTTCTTGCCAACTTTTACCGCCGAAGACATTGTGAACTTGGGCAAATATCAGATATACCTTTCGCTTATGATCGATGGTGTTGGGTCCAAACCTTTTTCGGCAACCAATATGGCGCCGCTACCACGCAAAGCCATTACATATAGAAATGAAGTGATTGAGAACTCGCGTGCAATGTATGCCAATACTCGCGCAGAAGTGCAAGGTAAAATAGATAATTGGCATACCACCGTTTTTGAAACCGCCAAAGACACCAAAGAACGCATCAAAAAAGAAGCCTACTTGGCCGAAAAAGCTGCCAAAGAGAAAGCGATTTATGGAGACAATCCACCACCAGCTGGTCCTTCAAAAATAGTCATTCCTACCGAGATTATCAAAAAAATTGAGACAGCGCCCACGCCGAAACCAGTTGTGAATATTCAGAGTCAAAAGCCGAACACCAACCAAACGCAACCGCTTAAAAATCTAGCCTCTAATAAAATTGCTACCGACAGGAATAAAAGCCTTCTCAAAGACGCACTAAGTAAGGCTTTGCAAAAGCCGGTTGATAACATTGCGAGTCTGGCAGCAACTCCAAACCCCGCACCAAAACCAGAAGAAAAAAGAGAACCAGTAAAACCCGCCGCTTCAACTCAAACAATCGACACAGTCAGAGCGCCAAAAGCGCAGGAAAAGCAGGCCCCCAAAGAAATTCCCGAAGACATTTTGAAACAAATTTTAGGGTAGTTTTATAAGTTAAAAATTAATATAAGCGTATGAATAAAAAGTTCTTAGAAATTTTGTTGTTTAGTGCAACATTTTTTGCCTTTCCGGTTTTTGCGAAAGCGGAAATTCGGATAAACGAAGTCGCTTGGATGGGGACGTCGGGAAGTCAGTACGAAGAATGGATTGAGCTTTATAATGACGGCGCCACGCAGGCGCTTGATAGTTGGAAAATTTACAAAGCCGGAGGCGGAACAGTTCTTATAAATTTGTCTGGAAGTATTTCTGGCGGAGCCCACTTGCTTGTTTGTCGTACGACGGCCTCGGTCCCGAATCCTTTGTCGGGAACTTGTGACATCAAGGGTGCGTTTGGCGGAAGCGGACTGAACAACACAAGCGAACACATTGTTTTGAAAAACGGATCGGAAAGTACAATGGATGAGATAAACGCTTCGTCTGGTTGGCCAGCAGGAGATTCGGCAAGTAAACACACGATGCAGAAATATAACTCGAGTTGGATTACAGCCTCCGCTACACCGCGTGCCGCGAACGCTACAACTGGTTCGGGGGGAAATAACGGTGATAATAATTCTGAAATAGAAGATTACGAGGAAGAAGAAACAGATAATGTGACGTCTGAAAATGTTCCAGAGATCAAAATATATTCAAATAGAATTTTAAAAGTAGAATATCCAAAAATCGTGGTTTCTAGAAGTCCTGCGCATTTTCGCGCCCAGGCGCTTGATTACGATCGCTCGGATTTGTTCAAGGGTCATTACACTTGGAACATGGGGGACGGAACTATTCGCGAATTTGCTCTAGGGTTTCGCGAAACGAACGAGGGGTTTTACCACTCATATGATTATCCCGGGACATATACAGTGAATGTGAAATATTTCACAGGATTTTTAAAAGATGTACCGGCAGAACTCGAAGAAACTTTTGTTATTGAAGTGGGAACGGCCACAGTTTCGATATCGAAAGTATATCCAGACGGAGCGGTTGAATTAAAAAATACTTCAGGAAATGTTTTAGACTTGACCGGGTGGCAATTGCGCGACACATTAGGAAAGAGCTTTATTTTTCCTGAAAGCACAAAAATTGCCGCCAATAAAACGACAGTGTTTCCGGTTAAGGTCACGAATTTAAATACTTCGTCCGGCGTAAATATTTTTACACCGACCAACTCTTTGGTCGGGACAAGCATCGTTGCTAAAAGTTATTCTGGTAATAGTAAATCCACTTCTGTTAAGAAAGTCGAAGAGCCAATTTTAGAGGCGGGCGTAGTCTTGGGCGCAACGGACACTGCTCTCGATTCGGAAAAATCTGAAACGAACGAGAGCGGGCAAGGACTTGTTTGGATCCTGGCCTTCATCGTCTTATTGCTGGTCGCAGTTATTGTGGTGATGTTTCTCCGGAGAGAAGAAGTTTCCGAGGACGCTTATGAACTTATAGATGAGTAAATTATTCAGCCTTTACGGTTGAGCCGACGCTCGCTTTTAGACTGGTTGTATCTTCTGTTTTCTTGGATAGCTCAAGAGTCTTGAGGCGTCTGTGTGTTTCGATTTCTTCGGCAATTTTGTTGGCCTGCTGAGCCAGAGTGAGGGCGGCGCGGAAGTTTTTCTCACCCAGTAGGTTCTCGGCCTGATCGAGGATTTCTTCGGCGAGTTTTATCTGGGTATAAATTGCATCAAATTCACTCGTATCGATTTTTGTCTCGATGACTTCGACAAACGGTTTCTCAATGACGATTGGTGTGGTGGTCGCAGCCTTTTCAATTGTTGTTACTGGGGATTTCTTGTCCGTAAGTTCAGTTTTGATTGAAATGTTTATTGGCGTAGTTGTCGGAGCTGGACTCGTAACCGGCAAGACATTATTCAACGAAGTTTCGAGTTTTTCGACGGCTTCTTGTTGGGCCTTAGTTTCAGAAGAAATTTTTGCTGCTTCTTCAGATCGGACTTCTGTTTTAATATCAACTAATTTATCTTTCGCTGAATCGATTCGGTCTTGGACGATTTCAGAAATTTGTCGACTAATCGCTTTAACTTCGTTAGAGACTTTCTTGGCGGCAATTTCTTCTTCGCTTGGGCCCATTTTAGCAGTTGGTTCATCTCCGACACTCATCATGGCAATGCTTGCGTCAGAATTATCAGCTTCTACACTTGCAATGATGGAATTTTCTTGTTCCTGAACTACTTTGATACTGTCATCAACGATGGCGACAATGGAAGTTCTGTCTTCAGGAAGACCTTCGGCCGTTTCATTTTTTTCTGGATCGGAAAGGATGTCACGATTCGCTTCTAGAACGGGTGTGAGCTTGGCGGTAGTTTCTAGAACTGTAGCTACGTCGCCTTGTTCCTTCAGGGCGTCCATCGACTCAACAGCAAGAGCGGTATGTTCGCCGATTTTTGCTACGACGATTTTTTGATTAGCTGGCGAGAGTTTTTGTTCTTTGCGAAGTTCCTGGGCTTCATCCAAACGTCGCTGGATGTGTTCTGACTGGACGGCAAGTTTGGCTTTTGGTGTTGTGGCGAAAGTTTCTTCGATATTTTCGTTAATGTTTATTTTTACAGAGTAGAGGGTTTCTCCGGGCAAAGCTTTGGCTGCGGCGTAGGAGACCCCTGATCCACCAACCACCAACACACAGACAAGTGCTATTGATGCCGCCCTCATGAAATATTTTACTTCGAATATTGAAATATAATTTCGATCGCGCAAAATTGGTGCCTTGCCGCGGATTGGATTGAAAGAAATAAATTCCAAAATCTTGGAACGCAAAATATCTTTCTCATTTTCAGAAAGTTTCTTGGCACGCGCTCGTTTTATGAAGTTTTTAAAATTTTCTTTCATTTTATAATTCGTAGTAGTCCTCTAAAACTTTTTTCATCTTTTGTGTCGCTCGGTGAATTTTGACGGACACGTTGTTTGCAGTCATGTCTAGGGTGTCGCCGATTTCTCTAATACTCATCTCGTTTATATATCGCATCGAGAGTATTTCTCGGTCGTCCGGATCAAGTTTTTCGAGCTTGGCCACCACAAACTCTTTATCAAAGTTTTCTGTGGCCCTTTCTTCTTCGTCTACGTCGGGGAAATCAACTCCGGTGTCTGTAATTGCTTCAAGAGAGTGGGCCTTTTTCTTACGCCGATGATCAATGATCAGATTTTTGGCGACCTTGTAAAGAAAAGCCTTCAAGTTGTCTACTTCGTTGCCTTCGGACAGATATATCCAGGTTTTGGTAAAAGTGTCCTGGAGAATGTCGGTGGCGACCTCTTTGTTTGAGGTTTGGAAGTAACAGTACCGGAAAAGGGCATCCGAGTTTTCCTCGTAGCTTTTCATGAAAATCCCTTGAATTTTAATATGATCTTCCGACATATAAGACGTGTTTAGGCCTTTAATCTTACACTTTTATACTAGCATAACAAGGTTGAAAATCTTGTAAAATTGGGGTTTCTGCGGTTATATTCAGATAGATTTTACTTGACGTTCACCTTATAACCCAACCCAAGATGGCTACCGAAACCCGCCGTGTTTCCCGAGCCTTTCTTGAGGCCGGGGTCGTAAGTCCAAATACCAAGTCGAATTCGCTCATCATGTTGAGTGCGCTTGGGAGGGCCATGTCGTCTGGCAATTTCATCCAGTTTGGCTCGTTGTCCAAGAAGTTGGTTGACGATTGTACTATTAAGGTGGACGCGCTTGGCAGAGAATGCTTCGATCGGTTCACTAAGGTGTTGAGAGCTTTGAATATCGACTACGTGATCGATTCCGATTACGTCGTCCTGATCAGCTTGCGGCTCCCTGTGGGTCCACTCAAGCAATGGGTTGACGCCCGCACAATGGAGGTGATCGCCAGTGATTCCCGATTCACTGATGAGGATGTTGCTGAGATCCCCGACCGTCCGAAGACAGTGACCAGTTCTCAGATCAGAGGTTGGGTAATGGCAATACTCAAAGATCAGAGAATTACCAGCTATTTTTTGGCGAACACGGCCAAGGATGCAAAAGACATGGGCGCTGTCTTCAAAATCACCATCTGCAACGAGGGTGATCGTGCGGTTGCTAACCAAGCTTTCATGGAGGCGGGCTTGGTGTTCAGCGGTTGTCATACCAGGAAGAGTGTCGCGGTCGGGAGCCGGTTCTTTTTCTATGAGAAGCCTCCGGACTTCGACAAGCTGGAGAGCGTTTTGCCGGACTGGTACAAGACGAAAACCACTCTCAGTCGACGTGGTCGTTATCGTGCCCAAGCCATTCCTGCCGAAAACTCGCGAAGCGGTAGACGAATTGGTGCTCGTAGGCGGTTGTGATCGCCGGGACCCTCGCCGAAAGGCGGGGGTTCCTTTTATTAATTACTTCAAACCCTTTCTAGGATTAACGGAATTTTTTTGAAATCTTTCATCAGGGTTTCCCGCATTCCGCCATTATAAAGGGCTGCTGCTGGATGATAGAGAGCGAAGAAATTTTTGGTGTCGAGGTCTTTAATAGTGTTTTTCAGTAATTTGCCATGTGCGAGAGAAATTTTCTCAGCGGGGAAGAAGCGATTGAGTGCATGACGACCGAGTGTGACGATCAGTTTCGGCTTTATGAAATTTAACTCTTCGATAAGCCAGGGCAGACACTCAGCGATTTCGTCAGGTTCTGGATCGCGATTGTCGGGTGGGCGGTACTTCACGACGTTCGTGATATAAATATCTTTACGCTTCATTTTGATCGTCTCCAACATCTCGGCCAAGAATTTTCCTGAGCGACCGACGAACGGCCGACCTTGCAAGTCCTCATCCTTACCCGGAGCCTCACCGATAAAAACAATTTCTGCAGAGGGGTTTCCATCACCAAAGACCGGCTGAGTCGTCAAGGGCTTTAATTTGCAATTATTTTTCTTGTGCCATTTTTGATGGAGCGCCAACAGAGTTTTCATGTAGCAATTTTAATACACTTTTGGTAATATTCCACGCATGGGAATAAAAGATTTTTTTCTAAAAAAGATGCTCGGAAGCCAACTCAAGAAAAGTGGTCTTCCGCAAGATCAGCAAGACAAGCTCATGGAAGCCATGATGAAAAATCCACAACTTTTCAAAAAAATTGCTGATGAGATCAAAGCTCTAGAAAAATCCGGCAAGAACCAACTCTTCGCCAGCATGGAAGTAATGAAGAAATATCAAAACGAACTGCGGGATTTGATGATGTAAAAAAAGATAGAGGCCGATGCGCGAGCACCGGCCTCTTCCTGGTCCAGAGGATCTCAGGCGCGAACTTCGTCCACCAAGGGCTTGGCGTACACGTGTCCGGCCCCTATTCCTGGTACCCGTAACCATTGTATGCCACCCCGTGGCTGGTGATCGAGTTGCTGCCCGCGATATACAGGGAGCCTTGCCACGTTGGTCTTTCCGGTCTTGTCGGTCGGGGGGAGTTTCAATTTCCCGCCTTCGAGCACAAGTCGTTTCCTTCGAGTCTTTCGCTGGGTTGCCATGGTGTGGAATGTGTTTGTCGTTTATTATAAGGAATAATTTATTATTGTCAATGGCATACCTGTGAGCGTATATAAAATTGTCTTTCGTCCAAAATCCTGTTATATTTCCTACCTATGGGACTATCTATAGGTATTGTAGGCCTACCGAACGTAGGTAAATCCACTTTGTTTAACGCCCTGACCAAAAAGGGTGTTTTGGCTGCGAATTATCCATTCGCGACAATCGATCCGTCCGTCGGGATTGTTCCGGTCCCAGATGAGCGACTTTGGCAACTTTCAAAATTTTCAAATTCCAAAAAAACTATTCCAGCGGCAATCGAATTCGTGGATATTGCTGGGCTTGTCGAGGGAGCCTCCAAAGGCGAAGGTTTGGGAAATAAATTTTTGACACACATCCGTGAGACTGATGCTATTCTACAAATGGTCCGAATTTTCCCGCTCGAAGAAAGTGGAAACGGAATCATGCACGTGTATGGCAACATCGACCCGCTTCGCGATATCAAAGTCATCAACATGGAACTTATTCTTTCAGATTTGGAAACTGTAACAAAAAGAATCGGTACTATTTCTCGCGATGCCAAGCGCGGGGACAAACCGGCTGTCGCCGAAGATGCGGTTTTGCAAAAAGTCAAAAAAGTTCTCGAAGAGGAAAAAATGGCCAACGTTTTGAATCTCGAAGAATCCGAAGAGAAAATTTTGAAAGGCTTCAACCTTTTGACTTCGAAGAAAATAATTTTTGGATTGAATAAAAAGTCCGGAGTGAAAAATCTCGATGTTACTGACCCGGTGAAGTTTGCTGAACTCGCAAAACACATCGAGACTTCAGGTTACGAATACGTTGTACTCGATGCCAAGACCGAGGATGAGATTCGCGACATGACGAGCGACGAGAAAAATGAACTTCGTGAAGGCGATGATGGAATTGCCGCGCTCATCACCAAAAGTTATAAACTTCTCGGACTGCAAACATATTTTACGACCGGGGAAGACGAAACTCGCGCTTGGACGATCAAGATTGGTTCAACTGCTCCCCAAGCTGGCGCCGCCATCCACACAGACTTTTTAAATAAATTTATTCGCGCGCAAGTAATTGGCTGGCAAGAATTGCTCGACTCAGGTTCGATGGGTAATGCTCGCGGCAAAGGATTACTCCGAACAGAAGGGAAGGAGTATGT
>JBPOJJ010000012.1:0-29164 GCA_052033715.1 Patescibacteria group bacterium | reverse complement strand
TGTTAAAATAAAACCAAGTTTTATAAGTTATATTTATTTTCTATGTCAGAAATTGCACTTGTGTGGGTCATTTCTATTCTGCAGATTTTGATTGCGTTTGGTCTCGTCAATGTCTGGCTTGTCCGTTCAGGTCGCAAGACGAAATATCGTGGAGCTGGCGCGCAAAACATGAAAGAAGAATTTGCCGTCTACGGACTGCCGTCATGGTTTATGTATGTTATCGGGTTTTTGAAAATGGTCGTCGCTCTCGTGATGATTATCGGACTCTTTATGCCACAGATCATGTATCCATTTGGTTTCCCGGCTCTGATACTTCTTTCTGTTCTTATGCTCGGCGCTCTATCAATGCATATAAAAGTTCGTGATCCTTTGGTTAAGATGTTACCAGCATTCCTCATGCTTGCGATGGCTGTGTTAACCATCTGCCTCCTGCACCTCTTTTAATTTTGTCATGGTTATACTTGCGCACACACTATGGGCGAATGCTGGCGCGAGGGGGTAGGGTGGTGTTGTTTTACAATTCCTTTTTTCAATTTCTATAATTTTTTCTCATCCCATAATCCCTTCCACCCCATTAGTCTATACTAGCATTTTGCAAAACACTAGTATAATAAAATAGGCGGTGATATAATTAAAACACCATGGCGCTAGATTATCGAAAAGTTGAAAGATTGCTAAAAGGTTTTGCCAATCACAATCGGCTCAAGATTTTGGAATTGCTGGAAAAACAGCCAGAGCTGTCAGTGGCTGACATATCAGAGAAACTTAAAATGGGGTATGAGAACGCGTCAGATCATATTCGCAAGATGGCTATAGCCGGACTTCTTTTGAAACGTAACGACGGCCAGAGCGTCCGTCACAAACTCACCTCAAAGGCAATCTCAATACTAGCATTTTGCAAAACACTGCAATAAGGAATATTGAGGGGAAAATGGTAGAATAGATGTATGAAAAAAATATTTATAACCATAATCGTGATTATTTTACTTGGCGCAGGATATTATTTTATTTCTCCATTTTTTATAAATGAAATAGTCAACGAAACTTTACCCATCGCCCTAAATACAGAAGATAATAGTGTTGAGGTGATAAAACAAGGTCAGTTTACCGGCTTCGATAAAATTCATACTGGATCTGGTACTGCAAGTGTAATATCTATTGGTGATAAAAATTATATTCGTTTTGAAGAAGATTTTGTGGTTGCTAACGGACCTGATCTATATGTAGGCCTTGGACAAAACGGTAGTTATATAAAAGGTAGTGAACTTGGAGTGCTCAAGGGAAATATGGGTTCTCAAAATTATGAATTGCCGGAAGGCGTATCTCCAGAGGAAGTCTGGATCTGGTGCAAAGCCTTTTCTGTGCCCTTTGCCAAAGCGGTATTAAATAATACAAACATATAAATCCAGATTAGCATGGACATCTTAGCGCACACATTATGGGCGAATGCCGGGGCGAGGGGATTGAATAAACTCCGTGAGAAAAAGGGTAAGCCGAAGATTATTCACGCTGGCTGGACTGGTTTTTGGGGCGTGTTTCCAGACTTCTTTGCGTTTACTATTCCATTCATTGTCGTTATTTTCAATGTAATTTCCGGACAGATGTCTTTGTCCCAATTTGGTGGACACCATTTTCCTGTGGCCGGATTTGATTTGGCCGCATATCTCTATCAATACAGTCACTCGTTGGTGGTTTGGGCGGTGGTCTTTATCATTGTTTGGGCAATCTACAAGAGACCCCGATGGGAACTTCTCGGCTGGGCTTTGCACATACTCATCGACATCCCATCCCATGTCATTGATTTTTATCCAACACCATTTCTTTTCCCGTTATCCGACTATCGTTTTCCATTTGGAATCCAGTGGAGCAACATGTGGTACATGATCATCAATTACTTCGCACTTGTCGGTGTTTGGGGATTTATCTTGATATCTAAATTCAAAAAGAAGAAAATATCACAAATATAATTTTCTACTCTTTTTCGTAAACGTGCTAAAATTAAAACATGGAAACATTTATCAAAGCCGACATATTTTTCTTCGTTACGACTATTGCCGTTGCCCTGGTAACGATCGGCATAATTTTCATTTTCTTCCACGTCGTCAGGCTTTTGCACTCATGTCGCAAACTTATCGAGACTTTGGAGAACAAAGCCGAGGATATTGGCGAAGAAGCCGAAGAGCTTTTGGAGAGTATTCAGGAAAGTTTTGTTTTCCGACTGCTTTTCCCAAAACCAAAGAAACGCGCCAAGAAAAAGAAATAGTCGTTTGACTGGGCTAGTGTATAATGGTTGAGAAAGACTCGGGAGATTATAAAACTTAAACAAAATTTTATGGCAAACAAAAAAAGAAATCTGGGTAAAAAATTAGCAATCGGCGCCGGAGTGGTAGCGGCTGGAACAGCAGCGTACATGTTGCTCGGACCAAATGGGAAGAAAAATCGCGCCAAGGTAAAGAAGGTCGTCGCCAAAGCCAAATCAAAAGGCAAGGCCGTCATGAATGCCGCGATGAAGAAAACTGCTAATGCCGAAAAGGTTATCAAGGGCGCAATCAAGAAAGCCAACGCTGTCAAAAAGGCGGTTGGCAAGAAAGTTTCTGCTGCCAAGAAAACCGCCAAGAAAATAATCAAAAGATAATAAAAGAAAGAGCCGAGGCAAGACCTCGGCTCTTTCTTTGTCGGCGGTTTCTCACGGGCCGTCGTGGTTGTTCCACTTTGACCCTTCAGGGTTCGCTATGTCACCAACGACACTCCAATCGTGCTTGATCGCGTCATAGTTGTATTCGGTCGTGCCGCAGATGGCGCGAAAGAATAAACATTTGTCGCAATACTCGGGTGACTTTATCCTGCATTTACCTCTTGGTCTGTCTATCGTCGAAGTCATCAAAAAGACATCGTTCTCGTCGGTCGAGAACATAAAGTAATCTTCTCCATTGCATCTGTATTGAAAAAGCGCTCCGTGTTCGTCGATCTTTCTCGGGTTGTCGCATAGACTGTCGAGTCGAATCGGCGTTTGCGCCAAAGCGTTCCCGGTCACAACCGAGAACAAAAGTGCTACGATGGTTTTCATGGCAAGTGGGGTTTTGCCACTAATTATATTAGAATCCCAGATCTTTAAAAAGAGTCTTGAGCTCGGAAGCCGTTAATTTCCTAAATTGATTCGGCTTGAGTTTACCCAATAGGATGTTCATGACACGGAAACGTTTCAAGTATTTGACCTTGAATCCCAAATTGGCGCACATTTTGCGGATCTGTCGGTTTTTGCCTTCGGTTAAGATAATTTCAAAAGAGTGTTTGTCGACGCGGCGGATTTTGGTCTTCTTCGTCTTGTAGTCGCCGATCCGGACGCCGAGGTTCATTTTAACCAGGAAGGCGTGGGTCACTTCTTCTTCAAGAGTGACAAGATATTCCTTGTCGTGATCGTTTTCGGGATTCAAGAGTTTGTCGGTCAGACGACCATCGTTGGTCATTAGGATGAGGCCTTCGGAATCTTTGTCGAGGCGGCCGATAGGGAAAACGCGCTCAGGGAATTTGGCCACATCTTCGATGCTTTGCTCGTCTACAGCCGAAACAAGGGTCGACACTCCCGAGGGCTTGTAGTAGGCGTAATAGACGTAATCTGGGGCTTCAAAGCCCTGGAGGGTGACTTTGTCGGTTTCTCCTACTTGGTCGCCCAATTTGGCGATTTTGCCATTTATGAGGACTTTTCCAGAAGATATGAGAGTATCCGCTCCGCGCCGGGTAGCGTAGTTTTTATGAGCCAAGTATTTATTTATCCTCATTGGGAATTCAGATTTCATCTAATGTGTTTCAAACGTGCCGCAAAGAATAGTACTCCAAGCATGATGATCCCGAGAACTATAAACAAATTATCGTAATTTGTAAATGACAAGACCAAAGTTCCAATTGCTGGACCAATGATGTAGGCCATTGGCGAGGCGTTTCGATAGAGCGCAATCATGTGGGAATCTTCGGCGTCAACATGTCGGAAGAAGTAACTTTCGTTGCCGACCTGGACGAAACTTGCCCCGACACGAGTAAGCACTAGACCGATTGTCCAACTGACGAAACTGCCATCAGCAAAGACCCCAAGACCGATGGTCGCAAGTCCGACAATCAAGAAACCGAACGCGATAATTTTCTTTTCACAATGATATTTATCCGCCAGCCTTCCGATTGGCACTTCAAGCGTGATGTAGGGGATGTGCATGATAGCGAACATCGTTCCGATTTGTTGCCAATCAAATCCCAAGAAATCGTGCAGGTATATTGGCGTGTAAATCGACATCCAGCTGAAGAAAAAAGAAAGCATTAGGCTGGTAATGTAGACGTTGAAGAGATTTTTACTTTTCAGAAATCTTTTGAGGATGTGCGAGAAAGAAATCTTGCGATGTGATGGGGGAATCTGGACCTTCTCCAAGTCTTTGATGAAAACCAAAAACATAATGATGACGAAAATCCCAGCGACAAGATAAATCAGTTTGAATGAATTATTTTTTAGAAGCATTCCGGCCAAAAGTGGCCCCAAGAGATACGCCAAGTTGTAAATGGCCAAATAAATCCCGCGAGTGATGCCTGTGCTCTTCTTCTTCGACATCCCTTCGATCATGATGTCGATAGTGAAGTAGAGACCGTAGCCCGAAGCGATGTAGAGGATAAAGAAAAGCCCGAAAAATATCGGCATTTCGAAATTGAGCATGCCCAGCACTGAGAGCAGGTAGACGAAACCAGTTAAATGGAAGACTCCACGCACGCCAATGCTCTTCAAAATATCCGGAAGGTAAGACAAGAATATTATCGAGGCGATTGAACCAAGAGAAAACAAAATTCCAACGACGCGTACGTCGACATAAAGCCCGAGAAAACTCGAGTCAATGTAGCCAGTCAGGGCTAGCGCCACTGTCAGCAAAAAACCAATTACGAAAACAGATCGTAAACTTCCGACGCGTTTTTCCATAACTATATTTTAGCAGAGTGGCGAAAATCTGACGTAGACTTATACACTTAGTACCACTGGGATGACGACCGGGCGTTTTCCAGTTGATTGGAACAAGAATTTCGAGATCTTTCGGTTGATGGCTTCTTTGACGTAATCGAAATCAATTGGATCCATGCCGGCAATAGTTTCTTCGGTCGTGGCTTTGATCATGGTGCGAGCTTTTTTCAAGAGTTCCTGATTTTCTTTTAGATAAACGAAACCACGAGAGATTAGATCGGGTGACTTTTTGACTTTTTTGTTTGCGACATCAATCATGACGATGATCATGAAGATGCCGTCCTGGGCCAAAGCCTTACGATCGCGAATGACTAGGTGCTGAGTGTCAGAGACAGACAGACCGTCGATGATAACTGCGTCAGCCGGAACTTTTTCTTTGAGCTTGATGATGGTGTTACCTTTGTCTCGAAGCTCAATGATGTTTCCGTTATCGGCAACAATGACGTTTTCGGGTTTGGCGCCGCGAGAGATTGCCATTTCAGCATGGATTTTGACGAAGTGGTGGTGACCGTGAACTGGCATGAAGTATTTGTAATTGATTTGGCTGTGAATCCACATCAGCTCGTCACGCTTGCCGTGGCCGGAGGCGTGAACAACGTTATCGATGTAAGTAATGATTTTGGCATCGCTTCGATAAAGATTATCTTTGAGCTTTGTGACCGACATTTCATTTCCTGGGATGACCGAAGAAGAAAGAATAATCGTGTCCTGCGGCGTTAGGCGTACTTGTTTGTGAGTTTTGTTGGCCATACGCATAAGTGCAGCAAACTCTTCACCCTGAGCGCCGGTGGCGAGCATCATGATCTTGTGTGGAGGATAGCTTTCCATTTCTTCGACAGGAATGACGTGGGACATTTCGGTGAGTTTGAGTTGTTCGACGATACCGATGTTGGTTTTCATCGAGCGACCCTCGACGACGACGTATTTGCCATGTTTCTTGGCGAGCTTGATGAATTCGACGATGCGTTCTACTTGAGAGGCGAAAGTGGCGATGATGAGTCGACCTGTCACGTTTTTCATGATGCCGTCGATTGTTTCGATAACTTTTCTTTCAGACTGAGACCAGCCAGGAGTTGTTATGCCGGTCGAGTCCATCGTCATTAGAAGTACGTTGCGGTCCTTGAAGATCTGATACTGGGCCACTTCTTTCTCGGTTGGTACGCCGTCGGTATTTTCAATACGGACGTCGCCGGTTGAGACAATGTCTCCGTAGGGCGTTTCTATGATGACTCCAGTAGAGTCTGGGATCGAGTGGGTTAGGCCAAAGAAACGAACCTTGAAGTCCGGTGAAAGTGGAATCGCTCCGTCGTCTTTCTCGACAATTTTAATGTTGAGTTTAAGTCCTGGGAAGTCCGTTGCTTTTGATTTGATTAGCAATGCGCCGAATTCACGGGTGTAGATTGGTGGATTACCGATACGGTCAATAAGGTAGGGAATTCCTCCAATGTGATCAAGATGGCCGTGTGTGATGACCAAAGCTTTGACTTTGTGCTTGTTTTCTTCGAGATAACGAGTGTTTGGAATGATGTAGTTAACGCCCGGGTTATCTTCGTCGGCGAATTCAATACCGGCGTCAATAATAATGATCTGGTCGTTCATTTCAACCATCGTCATGTTGCGACCGATTTCTTCGACACCGCCAAGTGGAATAATACGGATGTCTCCGGGAGCGAGTGGTGGAATTTTGTCCGCACCAGTTCGGCGTTCGCTTCGAGCCGCGGGCCGAGAATCCCTTGGCACGAAGCTCTTGTCGGGCTTGTGTGAACTAAAAGTTCGCGGTTTTCCACCGAAAACCTTTTTCTTTGGCGCGCTCGCGCCTACTACCGACGTGGAAGTCGGACCAGTGCGGCGTTTGCCTGATGAGCCGGAGGAAACATAAGTTCGTGTCCTGCCGGAGTTTTGTCCTGTGTCTGTTTTTTTTATCATATTTTTAATTTGTTATTAATTTTCTGTTTTTGCATCTTTGCTAAAGAATTTCCATACGGCGTCGGTTCTGATATACCAATCCTTGATGCCGAGAAATCTCTCAAAGCTTCCAGTAATTCTCTCAAGCCTAATGCCCTCTACCTTATCACCTTCCATATATATGAACTCTGGGGAATAAACGAATATTGCAGGCATGTCGGCTTTGATTTGATTCGAAATCTCAGAAAGTTTTTTGGCACGAATATCTGGGTCTGTTGTCGCGATCAAGTCCTCGAGAGATTTGTCTACTTTGGCATTGGTATAGAGGGAAATATTTAGGCCGGGGTCGTTTCGTTGCGATGAGTGCCAGAAAGCAAAGAGGTCTGAGTCGTTTCTAATGATCTGCCCAAAGAAAAGCGCTTCATAATCACGCGGCCGGATGATTGTCTGGTTTAGCATGCCTGTCTCGAAAACCTTGATTGAAACTTCGACACCGAGCGCAGCCAAATCTTCTTTGACGAGTTCGCTTGTGGCGCGTAGTTCGGCGACATCCGCGGTCGCAATCGAGAATTGCAAACGTTTGCCAGATTTTTCACGGAAGCCGGTTGCTTCGTTTATTTTCCATCCAGCCGCGTTTAACATTGATTCGGCTTTTGAAAAATCAGTGTCGAGATCTTGTGTCACTTGTTCTGCGTCACCCGCTAAGGAGGTTGGAACAGGAGAATCGATTACTTGGCCAAATCCATACAAAACCTCGTTTACGATTTTGTTTTTGTCGATGGCGAGATTGAAAGCCGAGACGACTTCCTTGTCGCGGAAAATATCGTTATGGTTGGCATTGAAAAATAGTCCAAAGACTCGACCGAGAGTGGCGGTAGTTGGCTGGTAACCAAGTCTAGCAAGTTCGGCGGCACTTTTGGGGCTGATTGAACTTATCTGATCGATGCGGCCTTTGCGATAAGCCCTGATGAGATCGGATTCGCTTTTGAAAAATACGAATTTGATGTTTCGGATGTACGTTCGCTCGCCAGTATAACCACTCCAGGTTGTTAGGTGGAATTCCTCCACTAATCCATTTTTGTCTTGTTTGACGTCATAGATTTTATAAGCGCCAGAGCCGATTGCTTCGAGATTGTTCTTGGCGAGATTAAATTCTTCTGGTTGGAATTTTTCCCAGATATGTTTCGGCAAGATTCCAAGAGTTGTGTTCTCGAGGAATGACGCATACGGCGCGCTCAATCGGAAGATGACCGAATTCTGATCGCTTGAGTCTTTGGAAACCGCTACACCTTGCCAGATGGCTTCGAGCGGGGATTTGACCGTTGAGTCCTTGATTCGTTCGATTGTAAAAATAATATCGTCTGGTGTCACAGGTTCTCGGTCTTGGAATTTGGCGTCAGATCGGATTTTGAAAGTATAAGTGAGGCCGTCTGGTGAGATGGTGTATGACTCAGCAACATCCGGCAGGATTGATCCCTCCGGAGTCTTTTTCATAAGTCCTGAATAGACGAGTGTTGAGATATCTTTGTCTGTGTCAGAAATAGCTAGAATTGGATTGATGAAGCGAGGTGAACCTAAAAGTCCCTCGGTCAAAGTTCCGCCGCGCTCTGGTAGATAGATTAGGAAAGAGCGGTTGATTTTGCCGAGAATCGACAGAGCGCTCACTAACATCACAATGAAAAGCGTGATGAAGATAAAAGTTTGTTTCGGCGAAAAAGAATCCAAAATGATTTTTAGCTTCTTTTGACCGGAAAGTTTTTGTGTCCCGACGTTAAAAGAGGGACTTTTAAATTCTGTCATATTTGATGTGTCTATAATATTGAGAGTTTCTGCGAGAAACTAGTTTGGAGTCAAAACAAGACCTGCGATGAGGGAAGCCACTAGTAGCACGGCAAAAACAATCGTAAGGTTGAAAACGAATTTCTCAAAACCACGTCTTTTGTGATGTGTGACGCCACTGTCATTTCCAGAGCCAAAAGTGCTTCCGATTCCTGACTCGGACTTCTGTAGCATTACTGTGATTACCAATATAATAGAGAATATTATCTGCAACCAAGCGAGTGTTCCTTCCATGGGGACTATACTATCAAAGCTCGAATAATTTTGCAAACACCTCCTGGTTTGGTGAAGAGTTCCGGGCCTGGTAAAATCTAAGGGTATGGAAAGCTTCAAAGGTAATTTCATAATTTTCGTTTTTACAGTCGTAATTCTCGGCCTGGGCTACTGGGCTTTTATGAGTATCAACTCCACAAACACTTCTATAATAGAAGACTCTATTGCCATGTCTGACGTCGGACCGGTCGTGACCAGCGGCACGGGCGCCTATATACCGGCAGAGGAACCCGAGTCTGAGCCAGTTACTCCTGTTAACCCAACGCCGCAGCCGACAACTCCTACACCGACAACACCGACCTCTACGGATGACCTGCCTGCGCAGGCAGGTGACGCGAAACTGATTGGAGAATTGGAGGACTTGATTGCGGACAAGGTTCTGATGAAAAAAGGATCTCGCGGAACGCGCGTGGGAACGGTCCAGAGGTTTTTGAATGAATACGGAATAAAGGTGGGTGTGGATAACGATTACGGCGATACTACGGTAAACGCCGTGAAAAAATTCCAGACTGAACAAAAACTTTCAGCTGATGGTCAAACAGGTACAGGAACTTATCAGAAGATGATTGATTGGTTGGAGGCGAATTAAGATGAAGAAACCGGAATCTATTTGTGTTTTTGGGGATAGTACTGCCTGGGGAGCATGGGACTTAGAAAAAGGCGGCTGGGTCCAGAGACTTTGGTTTCATGTTGCCAAAAGAGACGAAGATTACGTCGAACTTTCTAATTGTAGTGTTTCTGGCGGCACTACGAAAACTATTTTAGAGAGATTTGAAAATGAAGCAAAGACAAGAAAGTCTGATGCGCTGATTTTTCAAACCGGCGGCAATGATGGTGCTTATCGAGACACTCCAGATAATGTCCTGGTAGGGATTGAGGAATTCCGCCAAAATATTCAAGAGATAATAAATCGTGCAAGGAAAATCACGGATAAAATTATTTTTATGGACATTAAAAATTGTGATGAATCCAGAACAATGCCAGTTTGGTGGGAAAACTTTTTTGTTACGAACGAGAATATTCAAAAATATAAGAATGTCATGAATGAAGTTTGTGCCAAGAACAATGTTTTGGTCATAGAGCTTCCTGAGCTTGCTAATGAAGATTTTGATGACGGCTTACACCCGAACGCGAAGGGGCACGAAAAGATTTTCCAGACGACAAAAGACTTTTTAGAGAAAAATAACTGGATTTAATATGAAAATAAAAGTCGCATCTCTAAACCCTCAGAAGATCCAAGCCGTAATTGATACTGTTACGGATTACGAAATCCTAAAGGGTTCGATAGTTGAGGGAATCAATGCCTCTTCTGGTGTTAGTGATCAACCGAAGTCTCTCGAAGAGACGGTGTTGGGCGCGACTAATAGGGCCAAGAATGCTTTTGTCGATTGCGATTATAGTTTCGGGATTGAGAGCGGACTGTTGGAAGTTCCAAAAACAAAAAGCGGCTATGTAGATATTTGTATTTGTGCCATCTATGATGGAGAGGAAACACATATAGGAGGCTCTTCAGTATTTGAAATACCGAAGAAGGTTATGGATTTGATGCACGAGGGAATGAATATGCAAGATGCGTGTTTTGAATCTGGTTTAACCACAAATAAAAATCTGGGTTCGGCCGAAGGAATGATTGGAATCCTTACAAAAGGGCGCGTAACTCGTCTGGCGTATACAAAACAAGCTATAATCTCTGCACTTATTCATCTGGAAAATAAAGAGTTGTTCTAACGTTATGTCCAAAATCATCATCGTAAACAGAGAAGACGAAATCGTAGAATACAAAGAACGCAATGATTGGAGCACTATAGATATTATCCGTGTCTCAGCGCTTTGGATTTATAATTCTGTCGGAGAGGTCTTGATTGCCCAAAGATCTCTCAATAAAGCTCGTTCTCCCGGGCTCTGGGCTCAGTCTGTCGCGGGAACTGTCGAAGAAGGTGAGACTTATGAATCAAATATTTTAAAAGAAGCTGAAGAAGAGATCGGATTGAAAATTGAAAAAGCAGACCTGACGCTCGCGCCAAAGAATTTTATCGACACCGAGCACGCATATTTCGTGCAAATGTATTTTTACAAGACAGATCGTTTAATTTCTGACTTCGTGCCACGTGTCGGCGAAGTTGAACAAGTTAGGTGGATTAGTATCGAAGAATTAACTTCTTGGTTTGCCGAAAAGCCGCAAGATTTTACACCAGCATTTAAATATTGTCTGGCAGATTATAAGAACTTTATAAAAGGTTCATGAAAACATTTGAGATATTTGTTTCTATCGTCGGGATTATGATGTCGTTTGGGTATTATCCGCAGGTTTATAAGATTTGGAAAAGTAAATCTGCCGAAGATATTTCTTTGCCGATGTATATCGTCATGTCTTTTGGAAGCGTTGTTTGGTTTGTTTACGGAGTTATCCTAAAAGATTTTACTTTGATGTCCGGATTTGTCTTTGGCGTTATTGGATCAATACTTGTTTTGATACTGACGCTAGTTTATCGAAACAAAAAATAATTTTGCAAAAACTTTTTCTAAAATAAATTTTGTAAAATATTTTTGTTTCAAAAGTTATCCACACTTTCATGCAAAGTTTATTGTCATGTGTCGCACTTTGTAAGATAATTTAATTACAGCAGCGACAACTTTTTTCAAAATATTTTTTGAAAAAAAATTTTGGTCGAAAGTTGTTGCACGATTTATAAACTAATTAATTTCAATACTATGGCCGCTAAAAAACGAAAAGCAGCAAAGAAGACTGCTAAGAAAGCAAAGAAGAAAGTTGCAAAGAAGAAGACTGCAAAACGACGACGATAATTTCAAATTTGCCTTGTAACAAAAATTCCGCCTCGCGGGATTTTTGTTTTTATGATAATCTGTAAAACATGTCTATTTTGACTAGTTTCAAATCAATCTTCGGGGACGAAAATACCCGATTTCTAAAGGATGCTGAGGCCGTTGTGGCCAAAGTGAACTCTATAGAAGAGAAGTATCTGGCTACCCCCATAGAGGATTTCCCGAAAATTACCGAAGAATTAAAAGCGCGCTTGGCGGCAGGAGAGAGTCTCGACGACGTCTTGCCCGAGGCCTTTGCCGCCGTTCGTGAAGCCTCGAAACGCACTCGCGGACAGCGTCATTATGATGTGCAGGTTGTCGGAGGTTACGCCTTACACAAAGGCCGTATTGCCGAGATGAAAACGGGCGAAGGTAAAACCCTTGTCGCAACCCTAGCTGTCTATTTAAATGCTTTAGCAGGAAAAGGGGCGCACGTCGTTACCGTCAATGACTTTTTGGCCCGTCGTGACGCCACTTGGATGGCGCAAATATATGACTGCCTCGGACTTACTGTTGGCGTAGTCAATTCTCAAAACGTTTCTTATCTATATGATAGAACTGCTGGGCCGGACAAAGACAAACTTCGTGATGAAGTCGGATCTTTCAAGGTCGTTTACGATTTCCTCAAGCCTTGTAGCAGGAAAGAGGCCTACGATGCTGATATTACATACGGCACGAACAACGAATTCGGTTTTGACTATTTACGCGACAATCTAACGCAATCAAAATTTGGTATTGTGCAGCGCGGGCATTTCTTTGCTGTTGTCGACGAAATCGACTCTATTCTCATCGATGAGGCGCGCACGCCACTCATCATCTCAGCTCCAGCCGAAGACTCGGGCGAGCTTTATATAAAATTTGCTGACATCGCAAAAACTTTGCAACCCGCCCTTCATTATGGTGTGGATGAGAAGCTTCGCGCGGTTACCTTGAATGATGCAGGGATAACTCTCGCCGAGAAACTTTTGGGTATTGAAAATATTTATACTGAACAGGGAATCAAATATGTTCATCACTTGGAAACGGCCGTTCGTGCTCAGGCGCTTTTTAGAAAAGACAAAGAATATGTCGTTCACAACGGTGAAATAATCATCATCGATCAATCAACCGGTCGCATGATGCCGGGCCGACGATTCAATCAGGGTCTTCACCAGGCTCTTGAGGCCAAAGAAGGGGTCGTTATTAAACAAGAGACGAAGACTGTCGCCTCAATCACTTTCCAAAACTATTTTAAGTTCTACCAGAAGCTCTCTGGCATGACCGGTACGGCCAAAACTTCTTCCGAAGAATTCTACACAGTTTACGGACTCGAGGTGATGAGTATTCCGACGAATCAAGCCGTTGTTCGTAATGATGCCACTGACTTAATTTTCCAAACAGAACAAGGCAAGTTCAAAGCCATTGCCAAGAAAATCAAAGAGATCAATGAAAAAGGCCAGCCAATCCTCGTCGGTACGATTTCTATCGAGCGAAGTGAGATGCTTTCTGAATATTTGAAGAAAGAAGGAATTTCGCACACTATTCTCAACGCCAAGAAACATGAATCCGAAGGAGAAATTATCGCTCAGGCTGGACGCAAAGGCTCTGTCACCATCGCGACGAACATGGCCGGCCGAGGAATTGACATCAAACTCGGTGGCGATCCTTCAACCAAGGAAGAATACGAAGCAATCAAAGGTCTGGGCGGACTTTTCGTCCTTGGAACCGAACGTCACGAATCACGTCGCATCGACAACCAGCTTCGTGGACGCTCCGGTCGCCAGGGTGATCCAGGCGAAACTCAATTCTACGTCTCGCTCGAGGATGACCTCATGCGTATCTTCGGCGGCGACAGACTAAAGACGATGATGGGTAAGTTTGGTATTCCCGAAGACGAGCCGATCCAGAATAAATTTGTCAGTAACGCCATCGAAACAGCTCAGAAGAAAATCGAAGGTTTCCACTTTGACTCACGTAAACACACCCTCGAATACGATAATGTCCTAAATACTCAGCGAAACTCTATCTATGCTCGTCGACGCACCATGCTCTTCTCTAATGACTCCGAAGTCAAAGAATTTGCCTTGAACTTGGCTCCTGACCGAGAGAAGTTTGAAACTCTTATTGACCAGAAGGTCAAAGAGGTGGGCGAGGCGCCTTTCTGGGATACGGTTCGACGCATTATTCTGCATGTCACTGATTTGCTTTGGGTAGAACATCTTGAAACGATGGATTATATCCGTTCGTCAGTAAATTTGCGTGCCTACGGTCAACGCGAACCGCTTGTCGAGTACAAGAAAGAAGGTCTGGAGAGATTTACTCAAATGGAAGCAATGTTCCGTGAGCAGGTCTTGTCACTCATCGAGACGATACGACCAGCCGAAGCCCAGGCTCAAGTTGTAGAGAAGGAAGCCCCGAAAAAATATGTAACATCTGGCGGAGGTTCTGATAATCAATCACAAGCCCCGATTCAAAAATCCGAAAACGACAAGATCGGCCGAAACGATATCGTCATCATCCAAAAGGGAACGGAAACTCAAGAACTAAAATATAAAAAAGCCGAGCAGTTATTGGCAGAAGGCTGGACGATAAAAGAAGTTAAAAAATAGAAACAAGAACGCCCCCGGTGACGGGGGCGCTTCTTTTAGCAAGAACGGTTCTCGCTAGTACTCATCAGCAGGGACTTCCATGCCACGATCTAGGTCATCGTCCTGATCCCAGTCGTAGACATCCGCTGGTTCGGGTTCCTTGATCAAGGCCAGGGCTTCCGTAGAATCCTCGTCCCAGTTATGGGATTGCATGGCGGCGAATTGGCAGGGGATGATCTTGCCGGCTTCGTTCACAAGGATGTAGTTCTCCTCGTAATGGGGGTCGATCAAGCGTATCTCCAAAGCAATCAACCGCTGTCCTTTCATTGCATCTGACTTGATGTTGATACTCCTGCTCCAGTTCTGGTTGTTGGAGCGGCTACGGAATAGTCCTTCAAGGGTCTTCCCGAACCTTTCGTAGCCATGACCTTTCAATAAGATTGGGTAGAAAACCCATCCATGGTCGATGACAACTCGTTCTTCAGCGGTAAGGTATTTAATACCACTGAAACCAGCTGGACGGAGCTTCTCCTCACCCATATAGTTGTTGCTTCCTTTTTTGTAGTTCGCAAGTACGAACTTCACCAGCCGTTTCGCTTGTTGGCTGATGACATCAGAATTCTTCCGAAGTTGTAGGGGGGGGGTGCATGATGACTGGTTTTGTGTCCGGGCTTTTGCCTGGACGGGTGGTTGCAAGGTTCAAAAATACCTTTATAAAGTAGCATGTTTATGTGTAAATGTCAAGTTTATTGGATCCCATAGTAACTTTTCTCGGCAAGGCCCTAAACTTTTAAATAAAGAAAAGTAGATGTCAAAAGTCGAAAAAATGGCTAAAAAGCGTTGTGGGACAAGGCTTTTTAGGATTTGACAGAACTAGCTTTTTGTGGCTTGACAAGAACCACTGGACATGCTATTATTCCTATACGAAATCCCGAGAGGGGTTTTTTGCTTGTCCTGAACGCAGTTGAAGGAATTTCTCCCTCGACTCCGCTCGGGACAGGCTTCCAGCCTGGGTGTTGTCGGAGCGAAACCGTCAAAATATGAAAAGAATCAACAATTACTTCAAGAATAGACTTAACTCGTTTATTCTCCTACCGCTTCTTCTTTCGAACATTGCTACTCCAGGTCTTGCCAATAATCCCGAGACTTCGGACGTATCGAAAGAAGGCATCAGTTTGAACCTTCAAATCTTCAAAGACCTCAAAGCACCAGTTGAAATTGTTGATACTCGTGCTGAGAAAATCGACGCCTACTTCACTCAATGGGATCTTCCTCTCGCCGGCTATGGTAAGGAGATGGTCGCCGCAGCTGATATGTATGGTATTGATTGGAGACTTCTTCCGGCTCTCGCTAAACTTGAGACTACTGGAGGCAAGAATCTTTGTAAAAACCCAAAGGCGACCTTTAACCCTTTTGGTTACGGATCATGTACCATAGGTTTTGATTCGTTTGAAGAATCATTCTATGCTGTTGCCAAGACTTTGTCTGGAAATGGTAAGAACACTTCTCACCTTTATAAAGATAAGTCGATCGAAGAAATTCTAGAGGTCTACAACCCACCAGCTACACCTGGTATTACAAAAAACTACCATGGAAAAGCTCTAAAGGTTATGGAAGATATTGGAAATATGCAAGTCAACGTAAGTTTCCTTGCAAAAGCTTAAAAAGTAAAACAAAAAGGCCTCGAGCGAACCCTCGAGGGCTTTTTGTTTTAGATAATTTCTTTGACCTCGTCGACAACTAGGGTTTTTTCGCCTTCGCGAATATTTACCTTGCCTTTAATTGCGAGAATTTTATCTTCGAGAAGTAGGTTCATGAAATTTTTGTAAGTTGTCGGGAAGGCGACAGCTTCGATCGTACCAGTTAGGTCTTCGAGTTGTACGAAGGCCATTTGCTGATTTTTCTTTGTGATAATAATTTTGATTGTTTGGACCACGGCGGCCAGGGTTAGATTTTGATCTTGGCGGCCTGATGCTTTTATCTTGGCAATACTTGTACCAACTTTTTCAATTTTCTCGCGAATGTTGTCGAGAGGATGGCCGGAGACATAAAGTCCCAGAAGTTCTTTTTCCCAGGCTAGTCTAGTTTTCATATCGACTGGCGGCACGTCGTCGAGATGAAGAATCGATTTAGGCGCGAGAGATCCACCGAAGAGACTACCTTGATCTTTGTCGACTTTGGAAAATGATTTGTTGAATTCTGTCAGGTTTTCGATATTGCCGGCCAAAGTTCCACGATCACCAAACGAATCCATGGCGCCAGATTTGATCAGAGCTTCCAACGATTTTTTATTTACATTTTTGTGCGTGACGCGCTCAAGGAAATTTTCAAGGCTCGTAAATTTTCCACGGATTTTTCTTTCCTCGATGATGGCATCGGCAATATCGGTCCCTAGGTTCTTTATCGTATAGAAACCGAAACGAATCGCGTCTTTATCTCCGGTATCAGATTTGATAACCGTGAATCCACCGAAACATTCGTTTATGTCTGGTGGGAGGACTTTGATACCCATGCGAGCACATTCGTGGATGATTTCTGAGACTTTCTCGACGTCGCCCGACTCGGCAGTGAGTATCGCCGTCATGTATGGAACAGGAAAGTTCGCCTTCATATATGCGGTCTGATAGGCGACACGGCCATAGCTCGCAGCGTGAGCTTTGTTGAATCCGTACGCGGCAAAAGGTTCAATGAGCGACCAGAGCTCGTCGGCCTTTTGTTTGTTCATGCCATTTTTCAAAAGCCCTTCGGTGAGTTTGTCTTTTTCGGCGGCCATGACTTCGGGAATTTTCTTACCCATGGCTTTGCGAAGCTTGTCAGCCTCGAGCCAGCTGTAGCCGGCGAGCTTGATCGCAATCATCATAACGTCGTCTTGGTAGGTGATAACTCCATAAGACAGGTCAAGGATGTCAGACATTCGCGGATCAAGATATTTGATTAGATGATGGTTGTGTTTACGTCTGATGTATTCGGGAATCATTTCCATCGGTCCCGGACGATAAAGTGCCACCATGGCGTTGATGTCGTCGATGACAGTTGGGCGAAGTTCTTTCAAATATCGTGTCATGCCAGAGCCATTTAATTGAAAGAGCCCGATGGTTTCGCCACGAGCAAGCATTTCAAAAGTTTTCTTGTCGTCCATTGGAACGTTTTCTATATCAACTTCGATTCCTTCTGTGCGTTTTACAAGTTCGACGGCGCCTCCAAGTATGGCCAAGTTTCGAATACCTAAGAAATCGAACTTGATGAGTCCGGCGGCTTCGACTGAGTGCATGTCGTACTGAGTAATTATTTTTCCGCCTTTTGGATCGAGCTGGATTGGGGCGTAATCATCGACGCGAGTTGGTGAGATAACCACACCGGCGGCGTGCACCGAGATGTGTCGGGCGCAGCCTTCGATTTTCTTGGCCATGTCGATAACTTCTTGGGTAACTTTGTCGGATTCGTAAAGCTTTTTGAGTTCTTCGACCATACCAAGGGCGAGATCGATAGTCATTGGGAAGCCTTGTTTGCCAAGCGGAATAAGCTTGGAAATCTTGTCGCCAACACCATATGCGTAGCCAAGGGCACGAGCGACGTCTCTGACAGATCCGCGGGCGAGCATTGTGCCGAATGTTCCAATCTGAGCCACGGCCCCCTCTCCGTATTTTTGACGCGCGTAGTCAATCACTTCGTCGCGACGGTTATCGGCAAAGTCCATGTCGATATCCGGCGCTGATGGACGCTCCGGGTTTAGGAAGCGCTCAAATGGAAGCTGGAAGCGAAACGGATCGACGGTCGTAATTCCAAGTAGGTATGAGCAAATAGATCCAGCAACGGATCCTCGGATGTTTGTCAGAATTTTATTTTCGCGAGCGAATCGGATGAGGTCAGCCACGATGAGGAAATAAATTGAGAAGCCTTTTTGTTTGATGATAGCAAGTTCGTATTCTATGCGGTCTTCGATCTTCTGAGAAGTTTCGCCGTAGCGCATCGGGATTCCAGCGTAGACGTTTCGTCTGACCTGGGCATCAGCATCGAGACCTGGGTCGAGTTCAAATTTTGGGAAGACCCAAGTGTCGAGTTCTAGATTTATATCAACCATCTCAGAAACTTTGATCGTGTTTTCCAAAACTTCCGGCATCTCGGCAAAATATTTTTGCGCACTCTCTGGATCGATAAAAGAATAATCTCCGCTCATCTTTAGTTCGCCGCCGTGTGTGTTGATAGCTAGAAGGGTATTGTGTGCAGCCGAATCATCCTCGTGCAGATAGTGTGAGTCCCAAGTTCCAACGATTGGAATGTCGAGTTCTTTGGAGAATTTTTTAACACCTTCTTTTACAATTTCGTAGTTTTCGACTTCTGGATGGCTCATGAGCTCCAAGAAGAAATTTTCTTTGCCGAAAATGCTTTGATACTTGGAAATAATAGTGCGAGCTTTTTCATCATCCTTGGCTCGGAAAGCGTGGGCGAGCTCGCCAGCTGGACATCCGGATAGACAAATGATGCCTTCCGAATATTGTCGCAGTAGTTCCTCGTCCATGCGCGGTTTGTAGTAGTAGCCGTCGATGAACGACGCCGAGACGAGTTTCATCAGGTTTTTATAACCCGCATTGTTTTTGGCCAAAAGTGTTAGGTGATATCTTTTCGAATCGATGTTGGCCTCCTTGTCAAAACGCGTCCGCTCGGCAATGTAGGCTTCGACGCCGATGATCGGCTTGATGCCGGCCTTCTTGCATTCTTTGTAGAATTCGATGGCTCCGTACATGGCGCCGTGATCGGTGATGGCGAGTGCCGGCATGCCAAACTCTTTGGCTTTCGCCACCAAATCTGGGATTTTCGACATGCCGTCCAAAAGGGAATAGTGAGAATGAGTGTGAAGATGGACGAAATTGGCTTTCATAAGTAGGGCTATTATAGCAGAATTGTCATGTTAATATGGGGTTGATGAAAGAGCGTTTTTGGGTCGGAATTGATGAAGTTGGGAGGGGTCCGGTTGCTGGGCCGGTGTATGTTTGTGCATTTTTGGTGGAGGCGGGGGATATTGAAAATATTGTCACGGAAGCAAAATTACCGCTGCGGGATTCGAAGAAACTGACTGAGAAAATGCGTGGGAGATGGTTTGAGTATTTGAGCGGCCTGGCTCGAGAAAAAAGAATTCGCTACGTCATGACCAAAGCTTCAGCTCGGGAAATCGATGACAAAGGCATTGCCGTTTGCATTCGCGCTGCGGTTGATAATTGTTTAGAGAAACTGAACTTCGATCCGGCTGAGACAAAAGTATACCTCGATGGTGGACTTAAAACTTTAGAAAAATATAATCAAGAAACCGTAATCAAAGGCGACGAGAATATTCCCGTCATTGCGCTTGCATCAATTGTTGCCAAAGTCTCGCGCGATGCCGAGATGGAAAAACTAGCCGAAGAATTTCCCGAATATGTTTGGAAAAAAAACAAAGGTTATGGTACAAAAGCCCACATGGATGCGATCAGAGAATTTGGTACTTGCGAATTACACCGCGTTTCATTTTTAAAAAATCATGTATAAAAACAAAAATAGTTTTATTTTCTCGTCCTGCGAAACCGTGTCTTCGCACTTAAGTCCTCGGACTCCAAAATAAAACTATTTTTGTTTTTATAATTATGAAAAATAAATTACCTGAAAACATAATCCTCGTCGACAAGCCCAAAGGCATTACCAGCTTCGATGTTATTCGTCGTTTACGTAGAGAACTCGGGATAAAAAAGATGGGTCACGCCGGAACTCTCGATCCGCTCGCCTCGGGCCTCATGATTATTGGTGTGAACGACGGCACGAAGAAAATGGAGCAATTTTTGAAACTCGACAAGAGTTATGAGGCGGAAATTTTGCTTGGGACGAAAACAGATACAGGAGATTTGGAGGGTGAGGTCATTGAGTCGCGAGAAGTTACCAATGTCGAAGAAGATTACGTCGATGAAGTTTTTCGAAATTTCCACGGAGAGTTTGATATGCCAGTTCCAAAATATTCTGCGATAAAAAGTGGTGGAAAGGCTTTGTATGAATATGCTCGCGCAGGGGAGGATGTCGAGGTGCCGATCAAGAAAATGAAAATTTATAAAAGTGTTCTTAAAGGCGTTGAAGAAACTTCGGAGGGCTTTATTTTGAAGGTAAATTTTGATGTCGCAAGCGGAGTTTACATCAGATCTATCGTGGAATTTGTTGGAAATTTCTTGGACGTACCGGCAACTCTGGCTAACCTTCGCAGGACGAAAATAGGGGAATATGATCTAAAAGGCGCAAAAAAGCTTGATTTTAAAGGGTTTTCTGGCCGTCTCAAGGGTTGACTTTTATAGCGAATCATGATATGATACTACCAAAGACGCCCTTGGTCTTTTCCAACTCACGAACCAAAAACAATCTCTCCAAAACCCGTTAAACCATGAACAGTCCGAAACTCTTGATTGCCTACGTGGCGATCTTCTGTGCGAGCTTCGTGCAGGCCCAGTCGGTAGTGCCCGTATTTCAGGACCCAATCAATGGGGGCTGGATGCACTCGTTCTTCCCCAAGTCTGGTCTCTTTAAGGGCAACCTCGATCTGGGGCCTCTCTCCGGAGTGGTCCGCACCGTCGAGGTCAAGCCTCAAAGCGATCCTGGTGACGCCTGGGTGCCGCTCAACGGTCTCCTGGCCTACATCACCACTTCGGGCGTAGATCAGTTCAACGTTTCCGTTGCTGGTCTCGTCGGGAATTACTCGTGGTTCGATGTGCGCATCACCTATACCTCTGGCCCGAATGGCTGGACTCAGGTGATCATCATCAACAACGTACGTTCTCGGCAGATACCGCAGCTGCAGGTAGGAGACAACAACAATGGTCTCTACTGCATCGGTTACACACTGTACGTACCGGTGTTGGCCACAAACTACGCTTCTGGTGAGCCGAATTACGATTCTCGTGTGGTGCTCGAATATGAAAGCGCCCCTGGTGTCTGGACCTACTACGATCACTACGATCAGAACGGTGCCATCGGAGATCTGGACGGCGAGACGTTCGAAGTATTCTTGCCTGGACCTCCGGCCATGCCATCGCCACTCCTGTGCTTCCGATTGACGCTTGAGATGAGGCACCAGCATCAGGCGGGGTACTCGGATATCGGCTGGAAAATGATTGCTCAGACGAACGGGAACAATTGCTACGAATGGGAAGGTCTGTCGACAAGCGTTGACGATGGCCCCGATGGTCCCAAGCCGTGCTGCATGAAGCCCTATCCGAATCCGGCAACCCCGGAAACTGGATGGACGGTGACGATCGATGGCAACTTCGATCAGAGCCTCGGCTTCCAGATCTACGGCCCGAACGGACAGTTGGTTCGCGACATTCCTGCTCCCCAGAGTTCCATCTTCACGATGGACGTCTCCGACTTCGCGTCGGGAGCGTATATGGTGAGACAGGGCGGTGACCGTGCTTGCACGATCATCGTACAACACTAGGCGCTTGCGCCTACGTGAAGGACCCCGGCTTCGGCTGGGGTTTCTTCTTTTTATTTCAAAAGTATATAATTGAGTCCTAATATTTTTAGTAATAAAACATGAATAATCCATTTCAAAACTACCTCGACAATCTCGCTAAAACTGCTAAAATTCTCGGTTACTCGGACGCGGAAATTGCCAAACTAACTGAAGCGCAAAATACGGTAAACACAAATTTGGAAATTGAAACTTCTCTAGGGAAAGTTAGTTTTCCGGCTTATCGTGTACAGTTCAACAACGCGCGTGGACCATTCAAAGGTGGCATTAGATTTCACCCAGCGGCTGATTTGGATGAAGTGAAAGCGTTGGCCGCGCTCATGGCCGTGAAATGCGCCGTCGTTGGAATTCCACTCGGTGGTGCCAAAGGAGGAGTGACAATCGATCCGAAAAAATATTCGGCCAAAGATTTGGAACTTGTTTCTCGCGCTTGGGCTCGCGCCATGGCACCAGTTATCGGCGTCGACAAAGATATTCCTGCGCCGGACGTTTATACCAACGGTCAGAGCATGTCTTACATCTTGGATGAGTTTGAATTAATCGTCGGACATGCGGAACCAGGCATGATTACAGGCAAGCCACTCGAGCTTGGGGGATCGCTTGGACGAAATATTGCTACGGCTCAGGGTGGAATATATGTTTTGAAAGCTTTGATCGGTGATCTTGCGGCCGATAAATCTAACATGACGGTTGCGGTTCAGGGATTTGGAAATGCTGGATATACGGCGGCGTCAATTTTGCACAAAGAAGGATTTAGAATCGTGGCGGTGTCGGATTCGTCTGGCGGGCTTTATGATGCAAACGGTCTTGATCCAGAAGAAATAAATCGTTTCAAAGATGAAACTGGCAAGGGAATGATTGAACTCAAAAAAGATGGCGTGAAAGTTTTGACTAATGCCGAACTTTTGGAAGTAGATTGTGATGTTTTGATTCCAGCCGCGCTCGATAATCAAATCACCGTCGAAAATGCCGACAAAGTAAAAGCCAAAATCGTTCTTGAGCTAGCTAACGGTCCGACGACTCCCGAAGCCGATGAAATTTTGTTTAAAAAGGGCGTCACGCTGGTGCCGGATGTCCTGGCCAATGCTGGCGGCGTGACGGTATCGTATTTCGAATGGGTTCAGAACCGACAGGGATATTACTGGACCGAAGAAGAGGTTTTGGGCAAGTTACAAAGCATCATCGTTAAAAGTTATCGAGATGTTTATGTCTTGGCTAAAGATAAAAATGTTGACTTGCGCCTCGGAGCCTTTTCTCTTGGGGTCAAACGGATCATGGATGCGATGAAACTACGAGGCAGGTTATAATAAATTGGTGCGCGGATATCTCACTTCAAAAAAGAAAACCCTCGAGAGCTTTATAGAGAGGAACAAAACTTACGTTTTGCCGGCAATTATCGTGGGAGGCTTTATCATCGACACACTGACACTCGGTCAGGTTGATCGAGTTTTTGACAATCTTGTTATCGTCCTTCATTTACTTATCGTTGGAGTCTCGATTGCTCTGCTTTTCTCGGCGAACAGTCGTCTAGGTAGAAGATGGAAGATTTTGAATCATGACTCCACGATAAATGCCATTATGTTGTTTTCATTTGGTGGACTTTTTTCTGGATTTACGGTTTTTTATGCTAAGTCAGGATCTTTGATCTCGAGCTGGCCGTTCATTCTAATCTTGCTTGCCTTCATGGTTGGTACAGAAATTCAGAAAAAATATTTTCAGAAAATAATTTTCCAAATTAGTCTTTTTTACGTGGCGCTTTTTTCATATCTGATATTTTCTTTGCCGGTTTTAGTTAGTCGTATGGGTCCTGGAATTTATATGGTCTCGGGTCTTGTCGGACTTCTCATTATGTCAATCTATTTGGTGGTCCTATCCAAGATCAATAAGCCACTCCTGGTCTCTAATCGAAAGCCTCTTATCGTTAGGATTGTATCGATTTTTCTTGTCTTCAACTTTTTATATTTTGCCAATGTCATCCCACCGATTCCACTATCGCTTAAATTCCGCGCCGTTTATCATGATTTTTCTCGTATTCAAGCTGTCGAGTATCGAGGATTTTATGAAGAGGCTCCAAACTGGGAATTTTGGCGTAAACGCAATCGAGTTTTTAATCGTGCCCCTGATGAACCGGTTTTTGTCTACACCGAGGTCTATGCGCCGGTGAATCTGGGTGTCGATATCTATCATAAGTGGCAATATTTTGACTCGACTAAAACTCGGTGGGTTGAGACAAGTAGTATCAAAATTCCGATCACTGGAGGTCGCGCCGAAGGCTTCAGAGGCTTCTCGAAAAAGTCGAACGTCTGGCCAGGTTCATGGCGGGTCAAGGTCACAACCAGTCGCGGACAGACTGTGGGGGAGATTCGTTTCAAGATCAAAGATGCCGAAGCCCCACCCGTACTCGTTCCGGAAGTGTTTAAATAGTTTTGACTTTTTAAAATGTTTGAAAGATAATTAGGCTGCGAGTTTAGATAATATAAAGTCGAAGTTAGCTTTATTCGTGTAATTAATAAATTTTGAAAAATTTCTATGTACAACGGCGGTAACCAAGGAGGCTCCCAGGGTCCACGACAAATGTTTTCTGGAAATTGGACTTGCGGAACATGTGGAGCTGCTATAACCGAGCTTCCATTTGAACCAGATGCCAATAGGCTCGGAAGTCTAAAGTGTCGCGACTGTCATCGTAAGTCTGTGGCTGAGCGAGGTGGCGGAGGAAACTTCGGCGGCGGATACAGAAGATAAGATAAAGAAAAATCCCCGAAAGGGGCTTTTTCTTTACCGTCTTCGTAGATGTTTTTATTTCGCTATTTTAAAATAATAAAATAAAACGCGATGGCGGCCATAATTCGATAAACTCCGAAGAGAATAAAATTGTTTGTTTTGATGAATTTCAAAAGCATTCTGATGACAAATATCGAGATGACGAAAGAGGTCAAGAATCCGACAACCAAAATTGGAATATTGGTGTCTGAGAAGACGCTTGAACTCTTGTAGATATCAAGTCCGCTGGCCCCTATCATTACCGGAATTGCCAACATGAAAGAAAACTCTACGATTGTTCGACGAGGAATTCCACACATAAGTCCACCAATAACGGTGGCGGCTGAGCGGGATACTCCAGGGATAACGGCCAAGGATTGGAAAACACCTATAACAAATGCTTCGAGGTAGGTGATTTCTGTAGTACTTTCCTCTGGTACATCTGGTCCTTTGTAGAGGTATTCGAAGATAATGATGAACAAACCACCCAAAAGCATGGCCCAGAGTACGACGTCGGTTGAATTCAGAAGATTATTTTTGATAATTTTGTAAAGTCCAAAACCGATCATTGCTGTTGGTATTGAACCAACGATTATCTTTTTAATGTTTTCAATTTTCCAAAGCGATGTCCAATACAAGCAAACCACGGCCATGATGGCGCCGAGTTGTATGATGACCTCGAAGCTTTTCAAGAATTCGGTCGGTGGAATTTTAAGTAGATTGCTCGTCAGTATCAGGTGTCCGGTCGAAGAAATAGGGAGGAATTCAGTGATTCCCTCGACGATTCCGAGTATTATCGCGTTTAAAAATGTCATGGGAGTATTTTATCATATGAATATCGAAACCCCGCTTGTGGCGGGGTTTCGAGAGAGTGTTTATTTATTTTACAACGACGTCGATTTTATATGGCAAGGGATTGATAAAACCTGGCCAGTAAGGAGTGAAGGCGAATGACTCATCAGCAACGAAGGTTATCATCATTGACTGGCCATTTAGTACACGTACAGGTTCCATTACATCGCTTCTAAATTCCAAACCATTGTGATAGTTGTTACGAGCATCAGCGATGAAAGTAAGTCTTACAGTGTCGCCCTTGTTCGCTTCAATGGTGGAGATATCAACTCTTTCGTCGTTTACGCGGACAGTCGATACTACAGTCATCGGCTTTGTCGGAGCAGGGGCTTCCTCGTCTTCTTCTGATTCCTCAGATGGCTCTGTTGGGGCAGCTGGTATGGTTGTCGTGATAGAAGATTTCTTAACAGTCTTTGCCGGCTTCGCTGGCGTTGTTGTGGCGTTTTCAGTTGTTCCGGTATCTACTGGTGTGTCTGTAGAGACAGGAGCTTTCTTGCCGACCAACAAGACCACAATAACGGCTGCAACAACAAGCACTACGATCGGTATTAATTTCTTTGACATGATTTACTAATTCTTAATAATTTAATAATCAAAACCTGGGGCCAATTATAACACGTTTTTATAGTCATATTCCAGGGATTTCAATGGGGAATATGTTTGGACGAAAGGGTAAATTTGTGTCGTTTTGAAATCCACAGTTGACCTGTGAACGCTCGTTCACCTATAATGATCTCGAGGTCGATTATAAAAAGTAAACAAATTTTATATGACACGAAACCAATATTTAAAATCACTAGAAGCTGAGATAAAGAAGCTCAATCGTCGTATTGATGATAAAATAATGCATGGCCAGAATTATTTCTTTGAATCTTTGCGCCATCGTTTCTTGTTGAATCAGTTGCGTAAACATCAATCACGAAGCTTTCTTGATAGACTTTTTCCGTCTTTTTTCTAAATAATGAATCCAGAATATAAAAACAAAATCAGTGAGTTCTATCACTCGACAAAACGCATGCCGACCTACTCGGAAATGATGAAGCTTTTTGGATTCAAGTCCAAAAATGCAGTTTTTCGTGTCGTAGAGAAAATGATTGATGCTGGAATTGTGGCCAAGGATAGTTTGGGTCGATTAATACCTGACAAAGTTCTGGGCGAAGTCCCAATGCTCGGTACGATCAAAGCCGGTTTTCCGGCGCCGTCCGAAGAAATGCTCGCCGAGAGTATTAGTTTAGATGATTTTTTAATTTCAAAAAAGGGAGAGACGTACATGCTCGAAGTCGATGGTGACTCAATGATCGAAGCTCATATAGAAAAAGGTGACATGGTAATTGCTGAACGAACCAATCAAGCCAGGGACGGTGAAATTGTTATTGCCGAGGTTGATGGGGAGTTCACGATGAAATATTTTCGTAAGTCGGGAGAGAAGATTTGGTTAGAGCCAGCGAACAAGAATTACGAACCGATATATCCCGAATATGATTTGAAAATTTGCGCGGTAGTAAAAGGCGTGATTAGAAAATACTAGTCCTGCCTTTTTCTAAGAATAATCATAAAAGTCATACATGAATTAACGACAATCATGGCGATAGAGTGGAGCATGGTTGCGATGTTGTAGGCCTGAAGTGAAAAAAGTGTCAAGATGTGACGCACGACGTTCATGCTGTAGAGTGCTGGGGTTTCGGTTCTTGGTTGCTTCCAGGTCTTACGTAGCGTTGGGATAAAAGCGACAAGATCAATCGCTACAACAATAATGACCGAAATCGTTGGGTCTTTGGTGAGTGCCCAGGGTATGAGTCCAAAAAGCGCAATAATGAGGAAATATGTATCGATGCGTCTAATATTTTTAAATCCGTAACGCAAAGATAAAAAGAAGATTATAATAGTGAAAATTTCTGCCGCGCCTGTCGGTATAACCCCAACTCCGGCGCCCTTGGCGAGTGCTCCGAAAAAGGTCACTCCCGAAACGATGGTCCAAACAAGCCAAGTATATGGATGCGGCTCAACTCGTTTTTTAATCACGTCTAAAAGATAGGGAATGTTTCCCGCGATGGCAATTACAGCCCCAATGATGGCCAGGGTCTCTTTCATTTTTTATGGACAGACCCCGTTTTTCGGATATCTAATCATGTTTCTGCAGAGTTTGTAGTCGGTGTAAGCATAATCACCGGAGAAAGCGTAGATCCAATTACCGTTTTCAATTTTTACATTTGCTTCGCGACCGTATCCGGAGTTTGAATCATCACCGAATCCTACGACTTCCGCGACGATTTGATAAGTGATTCGGCCGGTTTTCTCAGAAGTTTTTTTGGTTACGCCTATGACCAGGTTCGGGCAAGCTTCTTCGCCCGGAGCGCATTTCGGAATTCCATTTACGAGATCTTTCCAGTTCGTGTTTACGAACACGCGTGCTTCGTCTGTACTCGGGCTCTCGATGAGATCTTCGACAATGTTTATATTCGTGTCATCAATTTTCTCGATGCCTTTGTTGGCGATCAATCCGCCGACAACAATTGCTGCGATTATGATTCCAGAGAACCCTAGAATAAGAGCCGTCCAAGGTGACATTCCACGTCTTTCGATTTTTGTGTATTCGTTATTATCCATGTTTTCATTTTATATTAGATTCTTTGGAACGAAAAGGCCCATTTGGACAAGCGACAGTTTTTTAACTACATACTTCAGAATCGGTAGAAGAAGAATTAGAGCGCGTTCGAACCTCTAAAATATCAAGCAATAAAAGACAAAACCCCACAAATTGTGAGGTTTCGTCACTAGGGCTCCGCACCTGGGACAACGTTCGGAAAGCAATAATCGAGGAAAATAACGATTTAAAAATCTAGAAACAATTTTTGAGTTAGTAACACTTAATTAAATGCAAAAAATAAATTATAATAGAAGTTATGGAAAGACAGAACCTTATCAATGATGTAATAAATTATTTTGCTCGTCTTGAAGCTTCTGTCAAAATAAGTAATTCAAATGGACTTACTGATATTAACAGTTACTCTGAAGATTTTTTCTGTAAATTGTTGAACAGTATATTTGATGTTCAACTCGTAAACCTAAATACAATAAAGCCTAATTTTCCATCTGTTGACTTGGGTGATTCAAATAAGCAACTTTCAATACAGGTTACATCTGAGACAACAAATAAAAAAATTAAAGAGACTATTAAAAAATTCGATGAGCATTCTCTTGCTTCAAAATTCACAAATCTTCAGTTTGTAATAATCTCAAGTAAAAAACCATCATCAAAAGCTAAAATTACTGGTCCAAAAGGTATTTCTTTTGATTCTAGTAAGGATATTTTTTGTCTATCTGACTTAGTGAAAGTAATAAAGAATTTTGATGTCAAAAAAATATCAGAGATTCTTGAAATACTTAAAGCTGAGCTAGATAGTCAAAAGGAACGAAAGAGTGAAATTGCTTTAGCTAATGAGGTTGAAACCATTGGTGACTTGGTGGTTTTCTTGAGCAACAACAAAGAGTTAGATAAAAAGACTTGGACCGAAGAACCAGACCCTCAGAAGAAAATTGAACATCGTTTTGCAAATAAGTCAGCTTTTTTAAAATCGCAGATTGTTGACCTACTTCCCAAATACTCTCTCGCCCGTAACGAGGTAGATGAAAAACTTGGTCTTGATTCAGTAAAAGTTCAATTCATTA
>JBPOJJ010000005.1:0-39805 GCA_052033715.1 Patescibacteria group bacterium | reverse complement strand
TGGCTGAACGAGAAAAACTAGACATTGTTGAGATTAGACGAGAATCTCATTCGGCAAAAGAATCAGGGCAACGACCTGTCTATAAGGAAATCTTGGAAGACGTACGACGAGGACGATTCAATGGAATCCTAACTTGGGCACCTGATAGGTTAAGCAGAAATGCTGGTGACCTTGGAAGTATTGTTGATCTCATGGATCAGCAATTGCTTATGGAGATTCGTACCTATGGTCAGCAGTTTAAAAATTCACCAAACGAGAAGTTTCTTTTGATGATTCTCTGTTCGCAAGCAAAGTTAGAAAATGACAACAAGAGCGTCAATGTAAAACGAGGACTGCGAACGAGAGTAGAAATGGGATTATGGCCTGGACCCGCCCCGACTGGATACATGAAAGAAAAACGGATGGATCGGAAATGCGAAACGCTCATTGATCCAGAACGAGCACCAACCATCAAAAAGATGTTTGAAAGAGTTGCTTATGAGCATTGGAGCGGACGAAAGATATACAACTGGCTAAGATTCGATCTTAATTTCAGAAGTGCATATGGAAAGAAACATCTGAGCCTTGGAAATATTTATAGAATTTTAGATAACACTTTCTACTATGGAGTTTTTGAATACCCAAGACAGTCAGGAAACTGGTATACAGGAAAACACGAGCCGATCATCACCAAAGAATTATTTACCCTCGTGCAAGAACAGGTAAAGAGCCAAGTACTCAGGGTTGAAGGTAAAGAGTTTGCTTTCACAAAGATGATGGTCTGCGGACTGTGCGGATCTGGTATATCTGCCGACGAGAAATTCAAGAAGTATAAAAATGGAACAGTTCAAAGATACGTCTACTACGGATGCACCAAAGCCCGAGGTGCTGACTGCAAATGTGGCTATACCGAAGAAAAGGAGATATTGAAACAATTTGAGGAATTGATCGACAAGATCAATCTTAATGAAATTGAAGTCAAAGAAAGAATAAAAGCTGATGTTGAACGGTTCTCCAAACTGCAAAAATTCCTTCTTGGAACTAAGGAGAAAATTGATATTCCAAGCATCGATATTCGAGGCTATGCGAAGTATGTCCTGAAAGAGGGATCGAACCTTGAAAAGCGAGAAATGCTTGGATGTTTGAAGTCTAAAATCCTATTGAGCCAGAAAAAGATTAGCCTAGAGAAGTAAGCCTAATTTACTAGGACATTCCAAACCTTACGAATATCTTTCTCTGTATTATTCCAGAGTTCTACAATTTTCTCTCGTAGTTCTGCATGCTGAGGATAGCCTTTATCTGTGACATCTTCAGGTAGTAAATCTTTGCACTCTACAATGAGTAATACGGTAAGGGCTTCTTTGAGATCATTGTATTTCTGCTTACCAAGTTTTTCTTCTTGATCTACACCAAACGCATACCATGTGTAGAAATGCCAAAGTTCGTGCATGACAGTTTTTCGAGCTATATGAGAATAAGTTGGAACTGTAACAAAAAAGTAATTTTCTTCTAAACTATACGGACAACGACTATTTATAGTGAGATATGCATCTATATCTTCTGGGAGAGAAACTCCAAATATTTCCTCTGCTCTCTGTGTATATTGTTTAGCAACAGTATTCCAATCGTTTTGATACGATTGGACATATTTCTCAATATCTACAGTCTTTTCTGAAAGGTATGTATCTATAAAAGAAGCTGTTGCTTCATTCGAAGGATTCTCTCCATTCAATTCTACAAGCTGTTCGTACTGCTTGGTTGGGTTCTGTGAATTCATTGAACTTTTACCTTTGTTCAAGATGCACCAGATATCTTTTTCTTTGTTGTATTTAAAAGTGATTTTCATATTATTATTTCAATTCAAACAAAAACCCATTCCTGCTCCAAAACCATAACGGCGGATGCATATCAATTGGATCAATACCGCTTCCTTGCAAAAGCAATCTCCATTTCTCGGAAATAGCATCTTTAGTGAGGTTCATTGATTCTTCAGGAGTGATGACACCAAGCTTCACTGAACACTGCGTAATGTGAGTATCGGGAGCAATTTCTATATGGTCACGGTTGGTTAATTTAATTCCGCCATAGGTACTCATAATAAAAGACCAATAGTTAAATATCTTTGGACCTGATAGATATGGAAAACCTTTCTTGTGATCGACTTTGATTGCCTGTTTAAGATTTAAAAAGTTATTTTGGACTGCTTCGAAAAGTCCCGTGAACGAATCCCAGTTCTCATATACTGTTTTTGCAATCACTCTCCAACTGTTCACATGCTTATTCGGTTGAAGCGCGACTTTGTATTTCATTAGAGCCTTTCGAACATCCTCTTCTGATCGTTTTGAAACTTGTTCAATATCAAATACAAATCTTGTCTCAGAATCATTAAAAGTTTTAAGCGCAGCTTCCCAGAGTTTATAACTATCTCTCTGATAGTTAAGCGCCATTGGAAGAGTGAAGTATGCGAGTCGTTGTTCTTGGCTGGAAAAAGCCGGATGACTATCTTCTGGCATGACCGTCTGTCCGAGCTTTCCTGATTTGAATGCTTCGAGGAGTGATATGCAGTTTTGATGTAGTGAAGAATTCATATTTATAAGGGTCGCCAAACATAGGCAACCACTAAGACCCTTATTATAACAATTTAGCTAAATAGTAGAGAATGCTCCAAAACTAGAGCATCTCGTGCTATCTGCTGTTGGCGGAGGATGTGAGATTCGAACTCACGGGCGGTATAACCCGCCGGCGGTTTAGTAAACCGCTGATTTAAACCACTCATCCAATCCTCCAATATGCTCTGCATTGTCGCCCTTCGGGACAATTGGATTCGTGGTCGGAGCCTCTGCGGGCTCCGGCTCGACACAAAGCAGTTTGTGTCTTGCCCATCTCATCCAATCCTCCAATGTATCAGGATTCGGTCACAGATAATTTTGTTGCGCAAAATTTCCGCGACCCCGACTCGCCGGATAGAAACGCTTCGCATTTCTCCGGCTCCGTCTTTCGAATCCTCTCGTCTCAAGAAAGACGCCCTGATTCAGAGAATCATTTAGATTCTCCTTTCAGGTCGTTGCGGAGACGAGAGGATTCGAACCTCCGAGGCCTTTTACAGCCTACCTCGTTAGCAGTGAGGCGCTTTCGACCACTCAGCCACGTCTCCAAGTATACTTCGTATTTGTCGTCCTTCGGAACCGTGGCTTCTTGTTCGCCACCCTCGCTTCGCTCACGGACAAACATAAAGCAGTTTATGTTTGTCCCACTCAGCCACGCCTCCGTAAGCTAGAGATTAACATAAAAATGTCTTTATTAAAACGACTCCGAAAGCCCGTGTGTTTTTATCTGAAATCTCTCTAAAACTTATCCACACCATCTATTTGGGTTGTCGTCAATTTGATGGGGATTTTATAGTATAATTTTTTTATCAAGCCTCTATATCGAGGGCTCTAGAGTTTTCTTTTATTCTTCGTATAAGAATTTTTTATGGAGCAATCCAAAAAAGACAACCGCTGTTCATGCGGGAAGCTTTTGTTCAAAGGTGAAGTGCTTCTCGGGAATGTCGAGATCAAATGTAAGAGATGCCATGGCTTCTCTTCGTTTGTCGGTGCACACCAATAGATGGTCTTGAGGACCAGAAGATTTTCTAGCCGTGTGTAAAATCACAGAAATTTTTTGATTGGCTTACCCTATAAGGACAAAATGCTATAATTTAGAGGTAGTTCCTATTAGCAGTAATAAAAACCTTATGAAATTAACAGAAATCGAAAAATACCAAGCATTGGCCATAGTTTTCGCCGGCGCAACAGTTATCCTCGGAATCTTGTTGTTTCGAGCCAAGAATCCAACTATTACCTCGGGCGTAAAGTTGGCAAGTGAAGCCATTGAGGAATGTAGTGATCGTATTGCCGACTGGAATAGGAAGTATCCAAGCGATACGACTCCATCTGTCCAATCGCAGAACGAACTGATTCTTGTCTTGCAGTCTTGTGGAGCTGACACGGACGCCAGCGCTGAAACTGACACAAAAGAGTAATTAAAAAACAAAAAGATTTTCTTGAATCCTGCGAAAGCGCTCCGCTAAAATCCTCGGATTCTCGAAAGTCTTTTTGTTTTTTAATTTTAGTGCGCGACGGTAAAACCTATTACAGATCTCGCGCCGGCGTCTTTGAGCGCTCGTTTCGCTTCGATGAGTGTGCCATGTGTTGTGGTTATATCGTCAACCAAAATAACATTTTTTCCTTCGAGCTCGTAATTTTCTTTTACAGTGAAAACCCCGCGCAAATTTTTTAATCGTTCATTTCGATTATTAATCGAGTGTTGTGTCAGCGTTTCTCTGGTCTTTTCCAAAATATTTTTTACAATCAATTTCCCGTTTGATTTATCTGCCAGAGTTTTTGCAATTATTTCTGATTGATTGTAACCACGAGTCCGTAGACCTTTTTTGGAGAGGGGAATTGGAACCAGAACTGATATTTTGTCGTTCTCAAAAATCGCTCGTTCGGCTAATTCTTCGAAGAGATGATCAAAAAGTATTTGACTCAAATCCTGGGCGACGGCGAATTTATGTTCGAACTTAAGCATCCAGAGAAGTTTCTTAATTTTCGGATCTTTGTAGTTCCAGACAGAAATTATCCAATCTTTGTCTGGTTTGGCGGCCAAGGGAATGCATCGTAAATCTCTCTGGCAAATAAAAGGACCTTCTTTTTTACAAACAATACATTTGGCCGGGAAGAGCCAGGCAAAAAATCTCTGAGATAAATTATCCATATTTATCAACAAATTTGCCTCAAAGGACCTCTCGTGTTGTGATACAATTTTACTACATATATGGTAGAAGGTGTACTAAAAGGACTCTTGGGTAAAATCTCCGGGGTTTTAAAAAGTGGTGCAGGCGGAAGTGTTATCGGAATCGATATCGGTGCTTCGGCTATCAAGGTCGTCCAAGTAAAAAAAGACGGCGGTAAGGCCGTGCTTGAAACCTATGGCTCGATCTCAACCGCGCCTTATGCAGGAGGGGAGGTTGGTCAGGTGGTGGCCGTACCCGAAGAGGCTCTAGTTAAAGCCATCGCTGATTTATTTAAAGAAGCTAACATAACGACCAAAAACTCGGCCATGTCTATTCCGGCATCTGCCTCACTTGTTTTTCTAGTTGAACTTCCTGGAACAGTGGGCGAGAAAGAATTGCCGTCAATAATTTATAACGAAGCTCGTCGATATATCCCTGTTCCAATTACGGAAGTGGCGATTGATTGGTGGCTTGTACCAAAGCGTTCGCTCGATGGTGTTACTGACGACTCCGAAAAACCATCAGAGGCAGAAATTAATGGAGAAAAAACAAAAGTTTTGGTGGCGGCTATCCACAATGAAGCTTTGGAGAAATATAAGAGCTTGGTAAGTGATGCAAAACTTGAAACTGATTTCTTTGAGATCGAAATGTTCTCATCTGTTCGTTCAAACATTGGCCAGGATTTGTCGACGACGATGGTACTCGACATCGGCGCCGCCAAAACCAAAATTTCTATCGTTGATCGTGGTGTAATCCAAGACTTTCATATCATTAATCGTGGTTCACACGACGTTACAACTGCCCTAGTAACTTCGCTTGGTATAAGTTTTCATGATGCTGAAGAAATGAAGAAAGAGTATGGCTTGGGCAGTAACGCAAAACAACCAAAAGCGGCGACAGTTATGCGAACGGCTGTCGATTATATCTTTTTTGAAGCTGGAAATGTGGTGTTGAATTATGAAAAGAAGTATAATAGAAGTATCGGAAAAGTTGTGCTGACTGGTGGAGGAGTAATGCTTAAAGGAATCTTACCAGTGGCTCAAGAAAAATTTGGAACAGACGTTGTGATGGGCAATCCTTTTGAAAGAATTGAAGCTCCGGCGTTTCTCCAAAATATTTTGGCTGAATCGGGACCAGAATTCGGTGTGGCGGCCGGACTCGCGCTTCGTAAATTAAAATAGAATTTTATGGATAAAGAATTTCAAACATCCTTCGTGCCCAAGAAAACTCTAGTCGAGCGTGAACCGCGCGCAAGTCGTGGAAGTTTTGGCGGCGTTGCTAATTTAATCGCTCTTGTGATATTTATTGCTTCGCTTTTAGGTGCGGCCGGAGTTTATTTTTATCGATCCTCTCTCCAAAGCACCATTGAAAGCTACAAAGAGTCTCTCACCCGTGCTCGTGCTGCTTTTGAACCAAGTCTTATAACCAAACTTCAGGTGTTGGATCGTCGCATGAAAGCCTCGACAGAAATTTTGTCGAGTCATATTGCCGTGTCACCAATATTCTCACTTTTGGGAGAGAATACATTGCCGACAGTTCGTTACTCTGACTTCGCATATGAGTTCAATAAGCAAAACAAAAATTTAGTCGATGTTAAAATCACGGGCCAAGCAAAAGGTTATAATTACATCGCGCTCCAGGCAGATTTATTTGCTAAAAATAATTTTATTAAAAATCCAATCTTTTCAGATTTCGCGCTTGATCAATTCGGCAACATCGCATTTAAATTAACTTTCTCTGTGGATAAATCGCTCGTCATTTATGAATCGTTCCTTGAACGTGAGGAATCTCTGGGCGAGGATGGTCTTTTGCAGATGGAAGGAGACGTTAATTTTTCTGGAGAAATACCGCTTGTGCCGAATGGTGAGCCAACGGCGTTGTATCCGGGTGTAGAAGTCCAATACACTCCAGCAAGCCCTAATCCAAATTAGTTATGAGATGGTTACTACCAATATTTTTAATAGGAGTCGGCGTCGGGGGATTTATTCTGATCACCAAGCCTATTTACGCTGATATCGAAGCTCTGCAAAAAGAAGGAGAGGCGTATGAACAAGCTTTGCAGAATTCGGCTAACCTCCAAAAGGAACGCGATCGCCTCACGACCAAGTTAAATAGCTTCAGTCCAGACGACTTGGCCAAGCTTGAGAAAATGCTTCCGAACACCGTGGATAACATCAAACTCATTCTCGAAATTCAGGAGCAAGCATCAAATCAGGGAATTGTGGTTAGAAATGTTCAGTTCGAGCCAAAACAATTTTTGGAAGAAGTTACACCCACTAGTACGCCTTCCGGAGTTAATCCAAACAGCGTCACCGCCCAGACTGCAACAGCTCCAACAACAAACGTCAGAAGGACAGCTACAGCCTCTCCTGAAAGTCAAAATTTCGAAACTTTCGAATTACAATTTTCAGTCGAGGGATCATATAAAGATTTCGTTGCTTTTATGCAGCTTATGGAAAAGAGTCTTCGGTTGATTGATATAAAATCGATTACTTTTACTCCAGGAACATCTGAGAAAGACAAGAAGTATACTGATCAGTATAAATATTTGTTCAAGATTAATACTTATCGCCTTAAAGATTAAATATGAGTAAGAGCATCAAAAACATAATAATCTTTATCATCATCATCGTCATCCTTGCGATTGCTTATTTTATGTTCTTTGGCAAAACTTCAGCTCCAGCAAATACTCCGACAAATACCGCCCTACAAACAACTGCGACCGGTACTGCTCCGACAAATTCTGTTGTAAATCCCAATGCCATGACGAGTGCTGAAGCTACTAGAATTAGCCAAGAATTTGTTAATCAGTTGCTAAATCTTCAAGCGATCAAACTAAACGACGATATCTTTTCTTCTCTAGCTTTCCAGTCACTTCAAGATTTCAGTATCGTCTTGGTTCAGCCGGGTAACGAAGGTCGTCCAAATCCATTTGCGCCTTTTGGAGCAGACGGACTCGATCCGAACTCAAGTTCTACTTTAAGTAACGCGGTGTTTACTCCGGGAGAAGCTTGGACAATTGTGAAAATTGGAAATGTAAATATTTCTTATCCGCCTTCTTGGACTAGTGTACCTATAAGTACGGTTGGTCCGAATTCTTCACAGGCTGTTGTTGTTGGCTATACATTTAATATACCTGATGGATTTACGATAACTTGGGGAGGATCCCAGTCTTCTTGTACTTCTGGTCAGTTCGGATCGTTCCAGTATGGTGTTTCGACCAAGGCTTGCGTAAAGAACCTCGCTGTTCAACTAAATGGCGAGAATTTAACAAACGAAGCCAAAGCTAATTTTGGGGAATTGATTCAAAGAAATATGTAAATTCTATGAAAATATCGAATTTTAATTTAAAAATAAATTTTCCAGAAACACTCAAACAATTATCAGTCTTAGTTTCTATATAATATGAGCTTCCTGGAAGGACTTGTCGACCAGGGACTTTTAACGCCGGAAGTTATGGCGAAGGTTTCTTCGGCTACCCAGAAAAAATATGGTGGCGACGTGGACGAAGCGCTCCTTAAAGAAACAAACATAAATGACGAAGCGCTACTCGCTTTTAAAAGTCAATTTTTCGGAATTCCGGCTAAAACTGTCTCTATCAAAGAGCTCGATCCGAAAATTTTGGAATACATATCTCCTGATTCTTCCAAACAGTACGGTTTTGTTCCAGTCGGATTAAAAGATAAAGTTTTGGAGGTTGGAATTATAAATCCAGCAAGAACCGACTCCCTGGATGCTTTGCAGTTCATTTCTTCTCGACTCGAAATGCCTTACAAGCTTTTTGTCATCACGAAAAAAACTTATGACAATATTTTGGATGGTTACAAAGGTTTGACTGGAGAAGTTGATCAAGCACTTTCCGATCTTGATACTGAGCTGTCTAAAGATGAAGCTTTGACTAAAGGTAAGGAAAAAGGTTCGCGTGTCTCGGAAACCGAATCTGAAGAAATTGATGAAAAGAAAATCGTTGAAGAAGCTCCGATCATTAAAGTTGTAGCTGTTATATTGCGTCACGCAGTAGAAGGAACGGCTTCTGATATTCATATTGAAAATACTGGCAAGGAAGTCAAAGTCCGTTTTCGTGTTGATGGGGAATTGCACACCTCTCTTACTCTTCCGCTCAATGTTTATTCTGGAGTTGTGGCGCGTATCAAGATTTTGGCCAAGCTTAGGCTCGACGAAAAACGTAAACCTCAAGACGGAGGATTTACTGCCAAAATCGACGGCCGAAAAATTGATCTTCGTGTTTCAACTTTTCCGGCCTACTACGGGGAAAAAGTCGTGATGCGTATTTTGGATGCTGAAAAGGGTGTTAAAAATCTCGAAGATTTGGACATGACTACCGAGCATTTGGAGATGGTTAAAAAGGCATTGGAGGTTCCTTACGGAATTGTTCTTATTACAGGACCAACTGGTTCGGGTAAGACGACGACCTTGTACGCCATGTTAAATGAAATCGATCGTGAATCTAAAAACGTCGTGTCTCTCGAAGACCCAGTCGAATACCATGTTGACGGTGTGAATCAGTCCCAAGTTATGCCAGAAATTGGCTATACGTTTGCTTCTGGACTTCGATCGATATTGCGCCAGGACCCAGACGTTATTTTGGTTGGAGAAATCCGTGACAAGGAAACCGCAGCGCTTGCTATTCAGGCTGCACTTACTGGACACCTGGTGCTCTCGACTCTCCACACCAATAATGCCGCCGGCGCTATTCCACGTCTCATTGATATGGGTGTGGACCCATTCCTTATTGCTCCGACCCTTGTTCTTGCCATTGCTCAACGTCTAGCCAAGAAAACTTGTGAAGATTCACGTGAAGAGTTGCCGATCGATGAAGCTACAAGAGTAATGATAGATAAAGAGTTTGCTAATCTTCCGGAAAAATATAGGGCAAAAATAAATATTGGTGATAAAATGATAAAGACCGTGCCGTCAAAAACTTGCCCATCTGGTACAAGAGGGCGAATGGCGGTGTTCGAAATGTTTGAAGTTGATAAAGAAATCGAATCAGTAATCCTTAAGTCACCGACCGAACTAGATCTTTACAACGTCACTCGCGCTAAAGGCATGCTTTCCATGAAAGAAGATGCCCTGATTAAAGCTATTAATGGCGGAATTCCGATAACTGAGGTTTATAAGTTTTAATTTTTAACATGGATCCGATCGCTTCAAAATTAGATAGTTTAATAGAACAAGTTGTGGCCGCCAACGGTTCGGACCTTCATTTGGCGGTTGAAAGGGTTCCAAATTTACGTATCGCTACACAGCTTTTAGGTATGGTTAACCAAGAAGTTTTGAGTGAAGAAGAGGTTCTTGGCATGTTGAAGCACATGCTCGCCGACGACAAAAAATTTCAGGACTTTTTAATCAATCAGGAAACTGATTTCGCCTACGATTTCCAGGGACATACTCGACTTCGCGGCAATGCTTATTTCCAGAAAGGAAAAGTTGGTATTGCGCTTCGCATTATTCCGCAGGTTCGTACTTTTGCAGAGCTTGGCCTTCCACCATCTTTGGCCGACTTTGCTCGCCTCAAACAAGGGTTTTTCTTGATCGTTGGTCCAGTCGGTCAGGGTAAGTCAACCACGATGGCTTCTTTGATCGATCTCATCAATACCGAAAGATCAGAGCACATCATTACTATCGAAGAGCCCGTCGAATATCTTTTTGAGTCCAAGAAATCAATCATCGATCAAAGGGAAGTTGGAATCGATACCAAAGACTTTGCCACGGCTTTGAAATCTGCTTTCCGCCAAGATGCCAATGTCTTGATGATTGGTGAAATGCGAAGTCGGGAAACTATTTCTGCCGCCGTGACCGCGGCTGAAACAGGACACTTGGTTATTTCAACCCTTCACACTAACAACGCTTCTCAAACCATCGATCGTATAATTGACTCTTTTCCGGCTGAACAACAAGATCAGGCTCGTTCACAGCTTGCGGGATCACTCGTGGGAATTTTTTCACAACGTTTAATTCCTCGAATTAACGGTGGGCTCGTTCCGGCTTATGAACTTTTGATCAACAATAAAGCTGTTGCCAATTTGATCCGCGAAAATCGTACGCATGAAATTGACTTGGTAATCGAGACAAGTTCCGAACAGGGAATGATTGATATGAACCACTCGCTTATGGACTTGGTCCGTCGTGGCGAGATTACAGTGGATGATGCTAGATACCACGCATTCAATAAAAAGAGCTTCGAGGCATTGCTATAAAATTTATGTTATTCAAATACAAAGCATTAGATCAAGAGGGTAAGAAAAAAGACGGCTCAATAGATGCCCTAAATAAAACCGTGGCGATTTCAGCTCTTCAGCGACGCGGACTTATTGTTGTGTCTTTGAAGGGCGAAGAAAGTAAATCTATTTTTAAGGGAACTTTTCTTGATCGCGTACCACTTCGTGATGTTGTGGTCATGTCGAGACAGCTTGCAACACTTTTTGCTTCACAGATCTCGGCTCTAAAAGCCTTCACGCTTTTGTCGGAAAATGCTGAGAACAAGATGTTGGCCTCGCAGCTTCGTGGAGTGGGAGATGATTTACAGGCGGGATCTTCTATCTCTGACGCCCTCGCTAAATATCCAGACACTTTTTCTGAGTTTTATGTGAACATGATCAAGGCCGGCGAGGAGTCTGGAAAATTAAATGAAACTTTCGAATACCTGGCCCAATATCTCGATCGTCAATATAACCTGACGTCCAAAACTCGAAACGCTTTGATCTATCCAGCTTTTGTCGTTGTTGTCTTTATTACGGTGATGCTTTTGATGTTTGTTATGGTTATTCCGAACCTTTCGGCACTGTTGATTGAATCGGGTCAAGAAATTCCTATTTACACCAGCATTATCATTGCTATCTCAAGTTTCATTGTTAATTACGGCATTTTTATTGCGATTTTTGTTGTTGCTCTAATCTTGTATCTTCTCTGGTATCGTCGAAACGATAGAGGCAAGGAATATCTTGACCACTTAAAGATTTCTTTCCCGCTCATTGGAAATCTATACAAAAAAATGTATTTGTCTCGTATATCTGACAACCTCAACACCATGCTTTCTTCTGGAATTTCTATTGTTCGGTCGATTGAGATTACGGCCGACGTTGTTGGAAATGAAGTTTACAAAAGAATTCTTCGAGAAGCTCTCGAGTCAGTTAAGTCAGGTAACACGCTGTCAGACGCCATGGGTCGACACGTTGAGGTTCCTCCGATTATGGTGCAGATGATTAAGGTTGGAGAAGAGACTGGATCACTCGGTTCAATACTCAAGACGCTGGCCGACTTCTATCGTCGCGAAGTTGACGATGCTGTTGATACTTTGATTGGCCTCATCGAACCAGCCATGATTGTCGTCCTCGGTCTTGGTGTTGGAATTTTACTTACGTCGGTTCTTGTACCGATCTACAACATCGCAAGTTCGATTTCGTAATTTTCCTCTATCCACAGGTTCATCGTTTAGACGTATTGTATAGAGTGTTGCGTGATATAATAAAAGCATCTAAAGATTTATAAGTTAATTTCGATTTTTAATTATGAAGTTTAAACAAAGCAAAGGTTTCACTCTCATCGAACTTTTGGTCGTGGTCGCCATCATCGGTATTTTGGCCTCCATCGTTCTGGTCTCTCTAAATACTGCTCGTCAAAAAGGTCGTGACGCGTCTGCAAAGGGAAGTATGTCTTCTATCCGCGCGGCCGCCGAGTTCTACTTTGACTCAAGAAATAACTACGGTACTCCAGGAGGTGCCACTATCGTTGGGGCAGATACAGGAAGCGGAGATGTTCTTAACAGTGCCGAAAGTATCTGTGAATATGCAGAAGTAGTTAATCTATCTGCTGCAGCCTCGAGACAAACTGATAATGATGTTGATTGCCAGGTTTTGACAGGTCCAGCAGGATTCACGGTCACTTTGATCCTAAATGATGAACAAACATACTGTGTAGATAGTACTGGCTACGCTGGATATCTAGTTGATCCTGTTGATGGGGCAATATTCTCTGCGCCAATCACACCAGGCAGGGCTTGTATCGAGAGTTTGTAGTAATAAAGACTTAAGTTAAAAACAAAAACTACCCGAGCCTGGGTGGTTTTTGTTTTCACCATATTTAAAGGCTTTATTTCCAGTGCTCGTATATAATATATGCATATGTGGTCTACATTTGTTTTTGTGTTTGTTTTTGGATCCATTATCGGAAGCTTCTTGAACGTTGTAATTTTACGTTATGGGACGGGACGGTCTTTGGGTGGTCGATCGAAATGTGCGGTTACTGGCAAGACGTTGCGTTGGTTCGAGCTTATTCCAATTGTCTCGTTTTTAATTCAGGGTGGTAGAACTCGTCACGGTGGTGCCCGTATCTCAATCCAATATCCGCTCGTTGAGTTTTTCACTGGCATCGGGTTTGTGGCAATCGTAAGTCATTTCATGCCCCTCTTGTATCTACGACCACAATCTTTTCTTTTGAACATTTTTTTCTATTTCGTAGTTTACAGTTTCTTGGTCTTGATATTTGTGTACGATTGGCGACACAAGATTATTCCAAATGATTTTGTAATCCCATTGATTATTTTGTCAGTCGTTCCGCTTTTCTATGAAGGATTGCCAGCCCTTCGGTTTCTCTCTGGACCAATCCTCGCCCTACCGATACTTGCTTTGTGGGGGATAACTTCCGGGCGGGGAATGGGATTTGGTGATGTGAAATTAGTTTTGCCGCTTGGTTGGCTCCTAGGACTCTCGCACGGTTTTGCTGGCCTTTTGATGGCTTTCTGGATTGGTGCGATTTTCGGACTATGCGCCATCGCCTTTGTTGGTAAAAAATGGGGTAGTCAGGTGCCTTTCGGTCCATTTATAATTGTGGGGACCGCCATCGCTTTTCTTTATAGTGTCGACATGAACACCTTGGCCGGCTTCTTTGGAAAATTAATCCAATGATGAAATTTTTTAAAAAAATACAAAATAAATCGGGCATGACGGCTATAGAGCTGGTTGTCGTAATGGGAATTTTTGCGGCAATTTCTTCTACCGTTCTTTTTAACTATCGTGATTTTAGTTCAAACATTGCTTTGCAAAATCTAGCTCAAGATATTGCGCTTCAGATAAAACAAGCTCAAACAGATGCTGTGTCAGGCAAGATCCCGGCGCTAGCGCCAAGTAGTATCCAGGGGGAACCTTCGAACTATCCTCTTCTTATACCACTTGATTGGAAGCCGAGTTATGGTGTGGCGTTTCAATTAGATACTACAAACGGCTGGACGCTTGGCGGTGGCGGCTTTGCATATTATTTCAATGCTGGACCGCCACCTACTCCAAGTGAACCGGAATCAGATCGTGATTTTTTTGACATGACTTATTCTTCATACGGTGGTTGCTATCCAGTTGCGGATGTAGAATCAGAGTGTCTGCAAGAGATCAAGATCACGTCGGGAGACTATATAGACTTAATTTGCTTTGATTTCGCCACCATAGACGATACTTGTAGCGATGGAACTTCTGGGAATCAGGCATTCATCTCTTTCACTCGCCCTAGAGGCAACGCGATAATCTTGGATGGTTCGGGTGACGATGGGGTGACAGCGTCGCAAATACACGGAAATGTTTATCTACGTCTGGCTTCGGTAACCGGCGCTCGGAAATTTGTGGCGGTCTGGTCAACGGGGTATATAAGTATTAGATAGTATGAAGAATAAAGCATTAAGTATCAAGAACAGGGAATTAAATCAGGGCTTCACTTTGGTTGAGGTCATGATTTCAATAGGACTTTTTACTATTATCATGGTCATCGGCATTGGTGCGATTTTAGGCGTGAACATTACAAACAGAAAGACTCAAAGTATGCGTGCCATTATTGATAACATGAGTTTTGTTATGGAAGACATGGCTCGTTCTATGAGGCTTGGAGATTATTTTGTTTGTATTGAAGACTCCGCGCCGGTTGTAACCGATGTTTACTTGGCTGGTTCGGGACAAATTACACAAGACGGTCCGGGTGATTTAAGCTTTGGTCCGTGCAGTGGAATATCTTTTGAACCATATTGGGATTCTTATCCTACGGAGCCAACAAATCAAGTGGCTTACTATATAGATACTGAGGCAATTTGGAAAAAAGAACCCACTATGAGTTTTAATGACATGCTTACGAATCCGATCACCCCTTCGGAGATCAACATTGACCCAGATAAATCCGGTTTTATTGTGGAAGGATCCGACATAACGGACTTAAGACAACCAAAAATAACAATCGTTTTAGTTGGTACAATAACCTTAAGCGGCGTTTCGACTAATTTCAACATGCAAACAACCGTCTCCCAAAGACTCTTGGATGTTATTTCTATTCAATCTGGTACGTCTACTGGTACCACGGGAACTGCTTCAACCGGCACTGGACCAACCGCACCGGCGGATCCAGGCGGAGGTGCTGTTTTAACACCATAAATTATGAAAAAAGATTTTTATAAAAATCAAAAAGGCTTCACACTTATCGAAACACTGGTTGCGGTTGCGATATTTGCTTCGGCTATTACTGGATTAATCTCGATTACTGCTGGGGGAGTGGCCAACACTAATTTCGTCAAAAATAAATTCACTGCTGGTTATTTGGCAATGGAGGGCGCTGAACTTATAAGAAATCTTAGAGATACTGCCGCAATTGCAAATCCTAATGCGACTTGGGACGAGGTGATATCGAGCTTCAGCGCGTGCCTGTCACCAAATTATTGTTATATCGATGCTCTTGAAGACTCTTTGCCCCAAACGTGTGATAGTGACGGCTGTGGTTTTATGACTTATCAAGAATCAACAGGACAATTTGGGTATGATGCTGTTGATAACACTACCAATCTTGCTTCGGTTTTTAGACGCAACATTACTGTCGAACAAGTTCAACCCGGAGACTCATCAAATCCACCTTCCGAGATACGAGTGTATTCGTCTGTCGATTGGCTTCAGGGCAGGAGAACGCACACGGTTACCTACTCTTACAATTTGAAAAACTGGATAAATCCATAAGATGAAAAATAATTTTCAAAATTTAAAGATAAATAATCAAGCCGGATTCGTGGCGCTTTTTACCGTTCTTATTGCCGCAGTCGTTCTTGCGATGGCCGTGGGTATTGCAAATATTTCCCTTAAACAAATTGTTTTGTCTGGATCAGCAACTGATGCCAACAAATCTTTCTACGCAGCTGATGCCGGAGTCGAGTGCGCTCTTTTCTATGACTTAAAACTCAATGCCTTTGTAAACGGCGCTTCGGAGGTTGATTGTGGCGGAGCAATTCAGTTTGTAGACACTTCTGTTTCAAATATGTTTATTTTCCAGATTGAATTTACTGACGATCCGACCATGTCTTGTGCCAAAGTAAGCATCGACAGAACAAATATCGATGGAAGTGTTCGCTTAGTCTCTCGCGGCACCAATAATGCTTGTGCCGTAAGTACTCCACGTACTGTAGAGCGTGTTATCGAGGTCACGTACTAGTGGTTTCGCAAAATCTAAATTTTCTTCACCATGCGGAAGCGTGTCTACGCACTGGGGTCCTCGGGATTCAGAAAATTTAGATTTTGCTCCACAAAGAGGGGAAAATCCTGTAAAATAAGCCTATTGTGACCCAAAAAGAGGCCGAAAAGCGCATAAAGACGCTCGTAAAAGAGATTGAAAAACATTCGCGTCTTTATCATACCGAGGATACCCCGGAGATCTCTGACGAGGCTTATGATGCCTTGGTTCGCGAGCTTATCGATCTTGAAACACAATTCCCAAAACTGAAATCTAAAAATTCTCCGACAGCCAAAGTCGGAGGCAAAATCCTCGAAGGATTTGTCAAAGTAAAACACGTTGTGCCTCAGTGGTCGTACGACAACATTTTTGACTTTGCCGAACTTCGTGCATGGGAAGAAAAAGTGAAACGTTTTATTGCCAAAGAGGGAGGTCTCAAAGATGAAAAACTTGATTATATCGTAGAACTCAAAATTGACGGACTCAAGGTTGTGCTTACATACGACGGAGGAGAGTTTGTTCTGGGTGCGACACGTGGAGATGGTGAGGTCGGCGAAGACATCACTGAAAACTTACGCGTGGTAAGAAATATTCCTGCAAATGTTTCTGACAAGCGGAATTTTGTTGCTGTTGGCGAAGCTTGGATGAAAAAGTCTGATCTTGGAAAAATTAACGCTGAGCGCGAAAAAGATAATTTGCCCAAATATGCCAATCCGAGAAATCTTGCCGCGGGAACTTTGCGACAACTTGATACGAGCGTTGTTGCGAAAAGAAATTTGCAGACATTCGTTTATGATATTGAATTTCCGAATCTTGCGAGTGATCGGAAAATAAAAAGCCACGCAGAAGAATTGGAATTTTTGGCTGAGCAGGGATTTAGAGTAAATTCCGAATGGAGGCTATGCAAAAGCGTTGAAGATATTGAAAAGTTTTATCAAGCCTGGATCGACAAACGCGATAAAGAAGAATACGGTATTGATGGCGTGGTTATCAAGATTAATTCCAAACGTATTTGTGAAGTTTTGGGGTATACCGCTAAAAGCCCTCGATTTGGCGTGGCGTATAAATTCCCGGCCGAAGAGGTGACGACGGTTGTCGAGGATATTGCAGTGCAGATTGGTCGCACCGGAGCGATTACTCCAGTTGCACACCTGCGACCCGTACTCGTGGCTGGTTCCACGGTCTCGCGCGCAACACTCCACAATCAAGACGAAATCGATAGGCTGGGTGTTCGTATCGGCGACACGGTTATTATCCGCAAGGCCGGAGATATCATTCCAGAAGTTTTGCAAGTTCTGACAGATCTACGGACTGGCAAAGAAAAGAAATTCAGCATTCCAGAATATGCGAAAAAGCATAACCTACAGATTGAGAAGGGAAAGTCCGGCAAGGACGAATCAGTCGCGTGGTACGTGAAAGACAAGAATCACGCGGCTATTAAGCTCGAGAACATGATTCACTTCGTTTCGAAAAAGGGAATGAATATTGTTGGTATGGGGGAAAAAATTGTTGAGTTTTTCATGGAGCAGGGCTTGGTAACGGAGCGGAAAGATATTTTTGAGCTTGAAGCGGGGGACATGACCGGGCTAGAAGGTTTCAAAGAAAAATCTATCCAAAATCTCCTGGAAGCGATTGAGGAATCTAAAAATGTCGCACTCGGAAAGTTCATTTACTCGCTCGGCATCAGACATGTCGGGGAAGAGACGGCGGAACTTTTGGCTGACGAATTCAAAACTATTGTGAGCCTCCGCAAGGCGACGTTTGAAAAACTTGAAGCTGTCGAAGGTGTCGGGGGAGTCGTGGCGCAGTCAATCATTGATTGGTTTGCCGACGCCGAGAATGCGCGCGAAATCGATGGGCTTTTGGAATATCTCCGGATTCAAAAAGTTGGTGGCAAGATTCAAAATACACTTTCCGGCAAGACTTTCGTCCTGACTGGAACTCTTTCATCCATGTCCCGCGATGAAGCAAAAAAGCGAATTAAAGACCTTGGCGGCAAAGTCACCGGCTCGGTCTCAAAAGAAACTTCTTACGTCGTCGCCGGAGCGGATCCAGGATCGAAATATGATAATGCAGTAAAACTTGGAGTGGAGATATTGAACGAAAAGGCTTTTGAGAAGCTGTTGACAATATAGATTACTTATAATATTTTATTAAAAACACCTAAAGATGGGACCAGGCTACGGGATTAGTAAAAGGCTTGGGGTTAAGCCTGAGCCAAACGAGTACACGGGGATTTTGATCTTTTTCACACTCTCTTTCCTTCTGGTGATAACTGCTCCTTCTTGGGCTAAATACGTTAAGCCTTGGATTGAGCAAAACCAAAGAGAACACAAGGAGACACCACGAGGTAAGTACTACATGCCGAAGCCCCCGACGACGTCGGGGCTTCGTTCGTTTTTAGTACCTTTTAAATAGGGCTTTTATTTTTGCTATTATTTTTTATTTCTCCTCTAAACTTTTAAACACCTGCGTAACATTTAAGTAGACGGTCGTCCACTAAAATGTTACACTTGGAAAGTAGACAGGATTAAATAAAATGAACAGTAATAAAAAATTATTTAAATTACCGAAGTATGTTGGCAAAGATAGAGTTAATTGGCAAGAAGTGCTACTTCGAACTGCGTATACTGCCGGCATGATAAGTATAGCCTTGATGGCCCCAAATGCTGTTCGGGTGTTGAAAAATTTTAAAATAAGCGATAACAGATCTTATATTTTTCGAGCCAAGCGTTCGGTGGAGAAATTGATTAAACTCGGCCTTTTAAAAAGAAGCGTTCGCGCAGGAGAAATTTATGTTGAAATTACAGAGAAAGGGGATTCATATCTTAGAAATATTTATAAAATTCCCATCAAAAAAGTTTGGGATGGCAAATGGCGATTAGTTATTTATGATGTCCCAGAGAAAAATAGGGGAAGCCGAAACCAATTTCGACGGAAACTCCAAGAGATAGGTTTTAGGTTGTTGCAAACGAGCGTTTGGATTTATCCTTACAAAGCCGAAGGATTAATTGATCTCATAAAGACAAACTCTAAGTTAGCTGAAGAGGTTATTTATCTAGAAACAAGTTATATAGAAAATGAAGCAAAAATGAAAAGGATGTTCAGTTTGTAACATTTATTCTAACGGTCGTAGATAAGAATGTTACAGAAACAATATTGTAACTAACTTTTAATTTTAGTCGATTTTGAGATATACTAGTGTTTATGGATGAAAAGGCGATAGAGAAATTGGCCGAACTGGCGAAAATCAGGATAGAACCAGGCGAAGCTGGGGCTTTTGTGCATGATTTTGAATCAATTTTAGGCTACATCAAATCTATCGAATCCGTAGATATTGGCGAAGTTTCTCCTGAATACGCGGTTAAAAACGTCATGCGCGAAGACGCGAATCCAAACCCGTCGGGAGCAAACTCTGAAACCTTGCTTGCCGCGGCGCCAGCGACTCACGAAGGATTCGTCAAAGTAAATAAAATTCTCTAATGGAACTCAAGAATCTGACAATTGCGAGCGCTCAAGAATCTTTTAAGAAAGGCGAATTTACCGCGCTCGAACTTACTCGCGCCTACATTGAAAATATCAAAGCCAAAAATTCTGACATCAATGCATTTCTTGAAATTTTTGCCGACGCCGAAGAACAGGCCAAGAGAGCGGACGAGATGATTGCAAAAGGTGAGATGAAATCACTAACAGGCATTCCAGTTGCGCTCAAAGATAATATTTTATTTGCAGGGCATCGAGCCGGCGCGAGTTCAAAAATTCTCGAAAGCTATGTTGCTTCTTATGATTCTACGGTAGTGCAGAAACTTCGCGCTGAAGGCGCAGTTATCATTGGCCGTACGAACATGGACGAATTTGCCATGGGATCTTCGACGGAAACTTCTGCGTATGGTGTGACGAAAAATCCGAAAAATTTAAATACTGTTGCCGGAGGATCTTCGGGCGGATCAGCAGCGGCGGTATCTGGAGATATGGTGCTTTTTGCATTGGGCTCTGACACCGGAGGATCAATTCGCCAGCCGGCGGCATTCTGTGGAGTTGTTGGTTTGAAACCGACATACGGCACACTTTCACGCCACGGACTTATGGCTATGGGGTCGTCGCTCGACATCATTGGTCCAATTACAAAAACAGTGACCGACGCCGAAATAACTTTCAACACTTTGGCTGGAAGTGACAAAATGGATTCAACAACTATTCCCGACGACAAAAGAGTTTGTAAAAAATCTGGCGTAAAGAAAATTGGAGTGCCAAGAGGATTCTTATCGGGCGAAGGAGTTGATCCGGAAACGCTATCAAATTTTGAAAAATCATTGGATGCTTTGAAATCACTCGGATACGAAATTGTTGATGTCGAGATTCCGCTTATCGAATATTCTCTAGCCGTATATTACATTCTCATGCCGGCTGAAGCGTCGACGAATCTGGCACGATTTGATGGTATTCGTTACGGACTTTCTTTGCCCGGTGCAACTACAGCTGAAGCTTATAAAAATACCAAAGAAGCTGGATTTGGTGCTGAAGTAAAACGTCGAATCTTGCTTGGAACATACGTTTTGTCTCACGGCTATTATGACGCTTACTATAACAAGGCCATAAAAATGCGTGCCAAGATTACTGAAGAGCTCGACAAGGTTTTCGAGTCAGTTGATTTGATTGTTACCCCTACTTGTCCAACGCCTGCTTTTCGGCCGGGCGAGAAGAAAGATCCGTTGGCGATGTATCTTTCTGACATCTTTACTGTGCCAGCCAACATTGCGGGAATTCCGGCGATTTCAATTCCAAACGGAAATTCTTCAGAGGGTCTTCCGCTCGACATCCAATTTATGGCTCCGCATTTTGGCGAGAAACTTTTATTCGAGGTTGGAAAAAATTACGAAAAGCATAATAATTAATATATGTATCAAACAGAACCGAGTTTCTTAGATTGGTTTTTTCTAAAGATATATAACCTCTTTACTTCGGGAGTGACTATCCACGGCCCCAGCCAGGGATTTAAAAATACAATTTTCTTCCTGCTTTCTTTGGTCGCTATATTTTTCCTAGGGGTAGTGATTTACTCCGTTATTCGTCTCAAAGAGCGCCGAAAAATAGAGCACGAAGAATACCATCATAAAATTCATGCAGCTGGTCAAGTTCATTACGACGAAAAAGAAACCAAAGAATGGGATTTGGTTTTGAAACATATCAAGTCTGATAATCCTGGAGATTGGCGCGTGGCCATAATAGAGGCTGACAAGATGCTCGATAATCTGACCAAAGAACTCGATCTCGTTGGTGAGGATCTCGGCGAGAGGCTCAAGAACGCGAGTGTTCACCATTTCAAAAATCTAGATAATGCCTGGCAGGCTCACAAAGTTAGAAATCGAATCGCTCATGAGGGATTATCTTATAATCTTTCTTATCGTGAAGCAAAGAAAACAATCGAACTCTATGAGTCGGTTTTTAAAGAGGCGAATTTTATTTAGACGCTCTTGCGAGAACTAAATTTTTCTGTATAATCATCTCTACTATATAGCGGGGTGGAGTAGTGGTAACTCCAGAGGAAACATATAGTGCGAATAACCTGGGTTGTCGTCAACCGGAGAGTTTTTAAGAAGATTTTAAATATAGCGGGGTGGAGTAGTGGTAACTCATCAGGCTCATAACCTGAGGACGGCCGTTCGAATCGGCCCCCCGCAACAAAACAAGTAACTAGCTTGAGTTTTCGGTCAAATTTGCTAAAGTTACCAATATCTTGTCGGGGTAGCTCAGCTGGTTAGAGCGTAGCACTCATAACGCTAAGGTCGTGGGTTCGAGTCCCACCCTCGACACAAGTGGTAAGGGGAAGCATTCTGTGCTAAACTTTCGCCATTGTTGCGGGCGTAGCTCAACTGGTTAGAGCACTCCCCTGTCACGGGAGAGGTTACGGGTTCGAGTCCCGCCGCTCGCGCAACAAAAATCCAAATTAATAGCCCAAATCGAGGGGTTTTATTTTGTGCTTTTCGGTATATACTTATTCTAAATCTATGACTGCCATGCAACAAGCCACAGTGATTTTCCTCGTCAGAGACGGGACGGTCTTGTTGGCCGTCAAAAAGAAGAAGGTCGGCAAGGGTCGACTGAACGGTTTTGGCGGTAAGCCCGATGAGGGTGAATCCCTTCGCGCCTGCGCTGTTCGTGAGCTCTTCGAAGAGTCTGGTGAGGGTATTGTGGTGCGGGAAGAAGATCTTGCTCCACGTGCTCGAATCAAGTTCTTCAACCAAGAGAACCGTCCAGACATCCCCAACATGGAGGTCTATTTCTATGTTGTCGAAAAATTCGAAGGTGTTGCCAAGGAAACGAACGAGATGGGTATGCCGGAGGCGTATCCTTTCAACGAGATCCCGTTCGATCAAATGATGTCGGCCGATAAGTATTTCGTGCCAAACATCCTCCGTGGTGAATGCTTGACCGGCGTGGTTAATTTCACTAAAGGTTTCGGGATTTCCAGCTGCACCTTTGTACACGCAGACGAAAGCCAACTTGAAATATAGGGGGCTTTTGTTATTATGGCCCGTATGCCGTTGTAGCTCAGTTGGTAGAGCACGCCCATGGTAAGGGCGAGGTCGCCGGTTCAATCCCGGCCAACGGCTCATGGTAGACAAATCTCAAATTGAAAATAAGATAAAGGAGCTCGAACTTCATTTAAACGAGCCGGATTTTTGGGCCGATAAAAATCACGCCCAGTCAGTCATCAAAGAAATTCAAGAACTGAAAAATACTTTGGAAGGTTTTGGTAAATATGACAAGAAGTCGGCACTCATCACAATTTTCTCTGGCGCCGGTGGCGACGACGCCGAAGATTTCACACGCATTCTTTTTGAGATGTACATGCGATATTCTGATCGCGCCAATTTTACTTTCAGTGTTGTCGATGAAACCAAAGCGGACTCTGGTGGATACCGTTCTATCACTTTTCAAATCACAGGTCGCGGCGCTTACGGCAAATTGAAAAAAGAATCTGGTGTTCACCGACTGGTCAGAATCTCGCCATTTAACGCTAACGGCAAACGGCAAACATCTTTTTCGATGGTTGAGGTAATTCCAGTTCTCGACAAAAGCGATTTGGTTGAAATTCGTCCGGAAGATTTAGAAATCCAATTTGCGCGTTCCGGTGGCGCTGGCGGTCAAAACGTAAACAAACGCGACACAGCCGTTCGTATGACGCATGTTCCAACGGGTATTTCTGCTCACGTTACAAGTGAACGTAGCCAAGAAGCCAACCGCGAAAAAGCCCTAGAAATTATTAAAGGTAAGATCATCAAAAGACTAGAAGAGGAACAAAAAGACACGATTGGGGAATTGTCGGTTTCCAAGAACACTGACAATGAATGGGGAAGCCAAATCCGTTCATACGTCTTTCATCCATACCAAATGATCAAGGATCATCGTACCGATGTTGAGGTTCGAAGCATTGACAAGGTTCTTAAAAATGGCGAAATCGAGGAATTTCTAGAAGCGGAGAAAGACCTGTAGAAAAATTTTAGGGGACTGGCGAATTTTTGTTATAATCAAAACTATGATTCGTTTTGAGAATGTCACCAAATTTTATAAAGATGCCAGAAATCCTTCCTTGATTGAGGTCGACCTAGAAATCGCCGAGGGCGAATTCATCTCCATCGTCGGACACTCTGGCGCCGGCAAGACGACTTTCACTCGACTCCTTCTGTGCGAAGAAGCGCCAACAGAAGGAAAGATTACTTGGAATGGTCACGACATTCACAAGCTCCACGGCAAGAAACTAACCAAATATCGTCGGGGTATTGGTACGGTTTTCCAAGATTTTCGCTTACTTCCAAACAAGACAACTTATGAAAACATAGCATTCGCTATGGAGATGGCAGGAAAAACCGACGCAGAAATCGAGCAAGACGTTCCGCACGTACTCGATCTCGTCGATATGGCTGATAAAGCAAGTCATTTTCCACGACAGCTTTCTGGTGGCGAGAAGCAGCGTTTGTCAATTGCTCGTGCCATTATTAACAACCCGGATGTTGTCATTGCCGATGAGCCAACGGGGAACTTGGATCCGGTAAATACTTTTGAAGTAATTCAGATTTTGAAGAAAATTAACGATCTTGGTACGACCGTAATTCTCACCACTCATAATAAAGGTGTTATTGATTCGATTAAAAAACGTGTTGTTACGCTCGAAGACGGCAAAGTCGTCCGCGATGAGGCACATGGTAAATATATTGTTTAATTATGAAAATATTAGATCTAAGAAGAATAATTAAATCCGGATTCGTTAACTTCAAACGAAGTAGTTTCGTATCACTTTCATCCGTGCTAGTTATGACCATCACTCTGTCGGTCGTTACGATGATCATTTTCTCCCAGGCGGTGCTCAATTTTGCACTTGCTTCCATTGAAGACAAAGTCGATGTTACAGTTTTTATGACCGTCGGGGCTTCTGAGGCAGAAGTTTTGGTATTGAAGAAATCTATCGAAGAATTGCCGGCTGTCGAATCTGTCACATATGTATCGGCAGAACAGGCTTTAGAAAATTTTAAGATTAAACACGCAAACGACTTCTTAACCCTTCAGGCTCTCGATGAACTCGATGGCAATCCTTTGGGTGCCACTCTAAACGTTCAAGCGCTCGACACCGCCGATTATGAAGCCATTGCCACATTCCTTGAGAACAAAGACGCCCTCGGATCTGGTGACAAAGTCATAATAGATAAAGTTAACTATTCTCAGAACAAGCTTGTTATTGATCGCCTGATTTCTATTACTGAGGGCGCGAGACGTCTTGGTATTGCTATTACTATCATACTCATGATTATCTCGCTTATCATCACATTTAATACAATCCGGTTGGTCATCTACATCTCACGTGACGAAATCTCGGTCATGCGTGTTGTTGGAGCTGAGAATCACTATATCCGTGGGCCTTTCTTGGTTGAGGGCATGCTCTACGGTCTTATTTCTTCTGTCATCACCATGATATTGTTTTATCCGATGACTCTCTGGGCCGGGGCCAACATGACTGATTTTTTGGGCCTAAACCTTCATACTTACTACATCGCCAACTTCTTCCAATTATTCGTGATTACGGCGGTATTTGGTATGATCTTGGGCAGCATCTCTAGTTATTCGGCGGTTAGGACATATTTGAAGAAATAAGTAAATGCGAAATTCGAGAAAAAACACCAAATACATTTTTGTCGTAGGCGGCGTCATGTCCGGTGTGGGAAAGGGGGTCACAACATCTTCCATCGGCACCATCATCCAATCCAAAGGTTACAGGGTCAGCTTGATAAAAGCCGACCCTTATTTGAATGTCGACGCAGGAACGATGAACCCGACTGAGCACGGTGAAGTATTTGTCCTTGATTCCGGACTCGAAACAGACCAAGACATGGGTAATTACGAGCGATTTCTAAACAAATCTTTGCCGAAGCAAAACTACATGACGAACGGTATGGTCTTTAAATACGTCATCGACAAAGAACGCGCGCTTGGCTACAAGGGCAAGTGCGTCGAGCCGACATATCACATCACCGAAGAAATTTTGCGTCGTATTGATGAGTGTGCCACGACCAACAATTCCGAATTTGTAATTGTCGAGATTGGCGGCACGATTGGTGAATACCAAAACGCTATTTTCCTAGAAGCCGCGCGCCAACTCAAACTCCAAAATCCAGGCAACGTCATGTTCGTCATGGTTTCGTATTTGCCGACACCAAGCTCGATTGGCGAAATGAAAACCAAGCCGACACAAAACGCTGTCTCACAGATGAATTCTTATGGAGTTCATCCAAATATCATCATCGCCCGTGCCGACCAACCGGTCGACAAGAAAAGAAAAGAAAAAATTGCTAACATGTCCGGTCTTTATTCTCCTGATGACGTTATCTCCGCGCCGAATGTAAAAAATATTTATGAAGTGCCAATTAATTTTGAAAAAGACGGTCTTTCAGCGCGAATACTAAAATATTTTGATATCAAACCGAAGAAAAAAGATCTGAAAGAGTGGCGATCGTTTGTCTCGAAAATGGACAATACCAAGAGCGTGGTCAAGATTGCCGTGGTTGGAAAGTATTTTGAAACAGGGGACTTTGTTCTATCTGACGCCTATATTTCTGTTATCGAGGCCTTGAAGATCTCCGGGGCCTACGCCGGGGTCAAAACCGAGCTTTCATGGCTTGATGCTAAAGGCTTTGAAAAAGGGGGTAAATCACTAGATAGACTCAAGAATTTTGACGGCATTCTCGTGCCGGGCGGATTTGGCGAAACCGGCGTTGAGGGTAAGATCAAGGTCATCGAATACGCGCGCAAAAATAAAGTGCCGTACTTCGGACTTTGTTACGGTATGCAGCTTATGGTCGTCGAATATGCTCGCAACGTTCTCGGACTCAAAGACGCCAACACCGTTGAGATTAATCCCAAGACCGAAAATCCAGTCATCGATATCATGCCTGACCAGAAGAAGAAACTCGAAATCAAGAACTTTGGCGGATCAATGCGCCTGGGAACATATCCATGTGTTGTTGCCAAAAATACGATTGCATACGATGCTTATGGCAAGACAAAAATAGAAGAGCGTCATCGACATCGCTACGAAGTCAATCCAAGTTATGTCGAAAAAATTGAAAAAGCCGGGCTCGTATTTTCCGGTAAGTCTCCAAATGGAGTTCTTATGGAAATCGCCGAACTCCCGCGTATCGCACATCCATTTATGCTCGGCACGCAGTTTCATCCGGAGTTTCTAGCTAGACCGCTTTCACCACATCCGCTCTTCTCGGCCTTTGTGAAGGCTTGTATAAAGAAAAAATAATATGGGGAATTCCGAAGCCGAAAAAGCATTCCATTGGATAATTGGGATTTTAAATAAACACCACATCAAATTTGAAATTGATGGTGGCCTAGCTGCGCGAGCTTATGGGGCGGAAAGGGAACTTGTTGATATCGATTTGGTTATTCCAGAACAAGAATTTGAAAATATTTTATCTGATGTCGCGGGGCATATCCAATACGGGCCCTCGTGGTTTTCCGATGATAAGTGGAACTTGCTTCTGATGACTCTTGATTACGAAGGCCAAGCAATAGACATTGCTGGTTCTCAGCATCAGAAATATTTTGATAACAATAAGAAAGAATGGATAAATTCTCCGGCGGATTTTTCCAAGAGCGAAATAAAGAATATTTTTGGCATAGATGTTCCGGTTATTCCGAAAGATAGACTAATAGAAGAGAAAAGACATCTGCGTAGGGAAGTAGATATTATTGATCTTGAATTTTTAGAAAAATAAAGGTTTTGCGGAGCGCTAGTCGTCTCGCCTTGGCGCGTTTTTGACGATTTCCACTATTTCATCTTCGTCGTCGATTATTTTGTAGAGTTCCAGGTCTTCTTGCGAAATTGTTTGATTTTCAGTCATGAGCGCTTGCTTGATGAAGATGTCGAGCGGTTCCCAGAATTTCTTGCCCACAAGTATTATCGGAAGCCTGGAAATCTTGCCCGTTTGGACGAGAGTTAGAATTTCGAAAAGTTCATCGAGCGTGCCGAATCCACCGGGGAAGTAGAGATATGCTTCGGCAGAATATGCCATCAGAGTTTTTCTGGTGAAGAAGAAATAAAAAGGAATTTCTTCGGTAACGTATCTGTTCGTTTCTTGTTCCATGGGTAAGTTGATCGTGAGTCCAAGAGACGGTTTTCCCATCTCATATGCTCCGCGGTTACCAGCTTCCATGATGCCGGGGCCCCCGCCAGTGACGATCATACAATTTAATTCTTGAGCAAGTCGGCGACCGAGACGCAAGGCCTTTTGATAATATTCGTTTTCGACAGGGAACCGAGCTGAGCCCCAGAAGGTCACGGATTTGTTGCCGTCTTTGTTTTTCTTTACAATATCGAATCCTTGGCGGAACTCTTCGTTCATAACGCAGATCTGGGTCTCCCCGCTGTTCTCGCCATAGACATAGACGCAACCACTCTTGATTTCTTCGACGGATAGTTTTTTTGGCCTAAAAGGTTTATTGTTTTCGGTCATGGAGAATATTTTAACATATTTCAAATAATTCATTTCAACGGTGCGGACACCCTGCCCAGCAGCATGGTCGGCACATGCCGGATTTGAGCTTTGAGATAGCTTTCTCTATCTAGGAGCCTCGCGTCTCATTTTTACGTAAATAAATACAAGTATTCTTTGTAACCTTCCTTTCGCATGTCTTCCCTTGGGACGAATCGAAGCGATGCTGAATTGGTGCAGAAACGTCGACCACCCCCCTCGGTCGGTCCATCCTCAAAGACATGTCCCACATGTCCAGCGTCGCTTCGTATCTCGGTGCGAGTCGTCGACAGGGAATTGTCTTCGTGCATTGTTACCGAATCGTCATCAATAGTCCTCCAGAAACTTGGCCAACCTGTCCCTGAGTCATATTTGTGGGTGCTTGAAAAAAGAGGCTTGCCCGTCACTATGTCGACGTATATGCCATCGGCTTTGTTGTCCCAATATGCGTTGTTAAAAGGGGACTCCGTTCCACCTTCGGCCACCACATGATACGCCAGAGGATCGAGGTTCTTTAGGAGCTCGGCGATTTCCTCGTCGGTATAATCGTAGTCACCTTTTTCTGTTTTTGTTTGGGCGTCAACTTCGGCTGACTGTTCGGATTGTAAAAATTCTATTGCGGCATCCTTAGCCCAAGTTTCCTCGACGAAGCCGGCCCTACCCGAAGCTTTTTTGTATCGCTCGTAGTGAGCAGACGCTTTTTTGTAATAGTCCTGGTGGTATTCTTCCGCTTTGAAAAAAGTAGAAAAGGCAAGTATTTCTGTTGCGATAGGTTTATCGAACACGCCGCTTTTCTCCAACCTATCTTTTGCATCGCGAGCGATCATTTCCTGATCGTCGCTTTGATAGAAGATGGCCGTGGTGTACTGAAACCCTTTGTCGGCGAATTGTCCTTCGGTGTTTGTCGGGTCGATATGAGACCAGTATATGTCGAGCACTTCTTCGGTCGAGATGATATTTGGATTATAAGTTACCTGCACTGCCTCGCGGTGTTTTGTCGTACCCTTGGCGACCGAAATATACGACGCGTTAGATGCTTCACCCCCGGCATACCCAGAAACTGCATCTATGATTCCTTCCTCTTCCTGGAAATATGCTTCGGTACACCAAAAGCATCCTCCGGCCAGAGTCATCGTCTCGTATGGCTTATTCATGTCCATACTTTCTTCGGGGGAATCTTTTTTAGGCGCGAATTTCTCAATTAGTGAATCCTCGAGCTCAATTGTCGCTCCATAACCGGAGTCTAGAATGAGCGTTTCGAGTTTTTTATCATATCCAGATAAAATCGCGATACCGACCAGAATAATAAGTGCGCCGAATATTTTCTTGACCACTCCTGTGGTGCTCATGTGTGAAGTTACTTTGTTCACGATCCGCTGACCGAAGTAGGCAATGAGAAGAAGTGACACAGCCAAGCCGAGAGTGAACCCGACAAGGTACACAAAACCGACAATGAATGTTGAGGGTAGTACTGTCGCAATGATGAATAGGTACGTCGGAGAGCACGTGGTAAACACGGGGCCAAGTGCCAAGCCGATGAGCATATCTCCCTTATAACTTTTCTTCTGGTAACCTGTTCCAACCGCTTTGTTGCTGATGAGGCTTAGTCTGTTAACATACGGAATCCTCGCCCAAAATGATGGGAATAAAATCGCGACGCCAACCAGAAGAATTACTATGCCCGAAAAGATAGTCCAAAAGCTTTGGGGAATGCTGATGAACAACGTTGTCGCTTTCAGGAGAAGGGTGAACAAGATAACCGACGCGGAGAGTGAACCTATCACCACTAGGGCACGTCTCGAGATGCCTCTATGGCCTTCTTCTGACGCACCAATCACTACAGGCAAGAGTGGTAATATGCATGGCGCCACCACCGTAAACACTCCAGCGAGAATTGAGATGATGAAGAAAACCATGTTACTTAATTTCTGACAGCAGTCCGGTTAGTTTTGGGCTACCACTCCACTTCTTTATGAGAGCGCCATCTTTGTCGACTTGTACTAGCGTGTGCTGATATGTGACGCCATATTTTTTCTTAAGCTCGGTCTCCTTATCGTAATCTACTTTTAGAATACTTACGCCTTCTGGAATAGAGGCCATGTTTGCTTCTATGTCCGAATTAAGACCCCGACAAGAAGGGCACCAGGATGCATGAAAAAATAGCACCACATCCCCAGTTTCGGCTCGAGCAATCTTTTCGGGTGAGTATGCTTCGTATGAGCCTTTTGTCATCACTGTAACCTCTTCTTTGTCCATCATTTCTGTTTCATCTTCTTTCATACTATCCTCGCTTTTTTCCATCATAGTAGAATCATTCACCTTCTCGTCCATCATGACCGTGTCTTTTTTGTTCATTGACGCAGACACTACTACGACAATCGCTAACAATGCTATAACCCCAATAATTATTCCTGTGCTTTTGTTCATAAAAATATTATTAACTACTAATTGCTTTTATACATCTTAGTATAAACAAAGGTAAAACAGATGTAAAGCATGCTTTACATCTGTTTTAGTGGATAACCGCTGAAAGCGAGCAATGGTCGTATGACCATAAATCAGGCTACCGATAATTAGAGGTTTTTGTCGCTCCAGATTCGAGTACCGATTTTTATCACGATCATTACAGTAAGAGCAATCACAAGCCACGGATCTACACTGTGAGCGTACCCTTCGACGACAATCCCGAGAGTGAGCACACCGGCACCAGCGAGAAAGGCATTTCTGCCGGCCAGACCTCTGTGCTGGCCCTCGCGTTCATCAACCACTTTTTCTCGGAGAATAAAGCTCGCAAATACTCCGAAAAGTCCGAGCGTAATAGCGAGCATGCACATGACCATCATGTCGGGCATCCAAAAATGGAAAGGGTTCAGTAGTAAAATGGCAATCGCAATTAGCGCTATAGTAACTATGGTTTCTTTGAGATTATTTTTCATAAGATATTTTAAATATTTTCTCGACTGGCATCTTAAAGAAACCAGCGATTTTTAAGGCTAGTAATATTGATGGCGTGTAGTTTCCTTTTTCCAAAGCAATTATAGTTTGCCTACTTACATTCACTTTAGAAGCAAGTTCTTCTTGTGTTACACCTGTACCCATTCTGCATTTGCTTACTTCATTTTTTATCTTTTCTTGCATACAATTTTTGATTGGTTAGATTGTACACAACTTGGCGCAGGGTGTAAAGAATACTTTACATCGTGTCGCAAGCATTGTCCTCAGGCAATTCTAACGATGCGGACAGCCGGACCAGCAGCATGGCCGGCGCATACCGCCTTTGAGTTTCGAAATGGCTTTCTCGATGCGTATTCCTCGTGTCTCGGCGCGTTTTCCAGATATGACCCAGCATATCCATTCATTGCGGGCGAGGCGAGTAGTAGCGTCCCAAGTAGTCAGTGCTCCCTTGTTGGAATTAATAGCTTTTTGTAAATCTGCGGGAAGTTTATGCATCAATCAATGATAACAAATTTATTCTTGATTTTAAGTCAATTTTCGGGCAAAATGAGCAAATTGCGGAATCGTCTAATGGTAGGACACATCCCTCTGGAGGATGGTATCTTGGTTCGAGTCCAGGTTCCGCAGCAAAAGCATGGATAAAAATAAAAAAACCGTAATCATAACCGCCGCAGTTCTTGCGCTTATTGTGATTGGATATCTGGCGGCTAAAAAAGAAATAGTTAGTCGTGCCACTAAGAGAGACAATGAATACATCAGCTCATTTCTACGACAGGGCGTACCAAATCCAAAAGAGCCTCTCACGACTTACACAGAAACTGATTACGGGATATCTTTTGACCATCCAATTTCTTGGGGCTCTCCAGAAGTACTGCCCGGGTCAAAAACTTGTCCAGATAAACCAAACTTTTATACGCCAGAAACACTCCAGGTATATGATCGCGAACTCAGGTTTAACGACATAGATCTTCCAAACACAGACAGCTTTATTCGTACAGGAGTAAAGTTTTATCGAGTCGACCCAAATAATTTAAACGACTGCGGGGATGAACTTTTCTTATCACTTGCCAAAGGTGAATTTAACGATGCGTACACTTCCAGCTTTTATTTGACTGGTCGGACGGGGGTGCCTGGATTTCTCTTCACTCATTTTCGACGTTTTGTTAGTACGATGAACATTGATGGTCGCCAACACTACACATACGTGGTTAGGTTTGAAGAGGGCGGTAAACTACTCGTCGCGCAATTTTACATGAGTTTTATTTCTGAACCTGGATCTCGAGAGATAAAAGAGATGGAGGATAAGTTTAACGGTGATGTTTATGCGTATATGGAAAATGGCGGTTGGGCTTATCCCGTTCGTCAATTCCAAGAGCGTTTCTGGGAAGCCGCTACAACATTTAAGATTGTCGATAGTGGTTACAAAAAATGAAAAAACCACGAATCATAATTTTTGATCTCGATGGAGTGCTTGTGGACTCGAATAAGCTTACCGCTGAAGATTTTTACAAAGTACATCCAACAGCTCCGGATCACTTGTATAAAGAAACTTTATGCGGGAATTTCATCGAAGAAAATGCTAAGCTTGGCGAATTCAAAAAGATCGAAACCCTCGAAGAAAAGGAGGAGCGTTGGAACAAATACATAGAAGACAAAAGAGATTGTGCTTTGTTTGATGGGATTGTCGAATTCGTAAATGATATTCATAGGGTTGGACACACTCTTTGTCTCAACACTTCTGCGAGCGAGAAAACCTGTTTTCCTTCCTTGGAGCGACATGGCTTACTAGATCTTTTTGATTTTCTCGGAACCAAAGAAATTTCAACCAAGAAAACTGAGAAATTCCAAATGATCAAGGATAAATATGACGTTGATTCTACCGGCATGATTTTTATTACCGACACCTTGGGCGACATCCGTGAAGCCGATCATTCGGGTGTTCCGACGATTGCCGTGACGTGGGGAATTCACGATCGACAGTATTTTAATCGTGAACCGCACGACAATCTCATCGCCATTGTGGATTCTGTCGCAGAACTTCGGGAGCTTCTTCAGGGCCCATAAGAGGTTGACATTTCCTGTATTTTCATATATTATGCTGCCGTAAGGTATTCTATTGGTTTATTAGGCAACTAGCGAAACTGACGGAATTTTCTCATCGTCTTACAACTATTTCTAAAGATGAGACAGTTTCATTATGCATCAGCATCAAAATAAGAGTTCTCACGCGCGTCCATTCGCTCGTAGTAAACCCGCTTTTAAGGGCGGCTTTCGTTCCGCGGGCAATAGTCATCGCTCGCGTGGCGGCGGGGGAGGCCGAAGCAAATTTGCCGACAAGAATTTTTCTGACGTCAGTAAATTTGTAAACAAAGTTTCTATTACCGAAGAAGTCGACGTGTTCACACCGGAGCACGCTTTTAACGATTTTCCTTTCATGCAGCGCTTGAAGGAAAACGTTGCGGCCAAAGGTTACACGCTTCCAACACCAATCCAAGACAAAGTCATTCCTCATATTATAAAAGGCGAAGATGTTGTTGGTATTGCCAATACTGGAACAGGTAAGACCGCGGCGTTTCTACTACCGCTTATCGACAAAGTTTTGCGTGACCGCAAACAAAACATACTCATCATGGCCCCGACTCGCGAACTCGCCGGTCAGATTCGCGATGAACTCGTCGCTTTCACCAAAGGCATGAATATCAATTCAGTCGTGTGTGTCGGCGGCGCCTCGATGTTTCAGCAAATAAAATCCCTACGATATCAAAACAATTTCATCATCGGAACTCCAGGACGCTTGAAAGATTTGATCGAACAAAAACGCATTCGTTTAGCCGAATTTGGCACTGTCGTTCTCGACGAAGCTGATCGTATGCTCGATATGGGATTTTTGACGGACGTCAAAGCCATGATGGAGCAAATGCAAGAAAATCGTCACACATTGTTTTTCTCAGCGACAACAACTTCAGAAATAAATGCTCTCATCGGCAAATTCTTGAAAAACCCAGTTACTGTTTCGGTAAAAACTCGCGACACTTCCAAATCAATCGACCAAGACGTCATTAGGCTTGGCAAAGACGATAACAAGATCGAGAAACTCGCGGCCCTGCTTCGTGGTACTGACTTCTCAAAAGTCCTAGTTTTCGGCAAGACCAAACACGGCGTTGAGAAACTCGCCAAAACTCTCAATACAATGGGGCTTGCGGCTGAATCAATTCACGGGAACAAAAACTTCGGCCAGCGCCAGAGAGCCCTCGGACAATTCAAAGACAATAAAATTAAAATCCTCGTTGCTACCGACGTGGCCGCGCGCGGACTTGATATTGCCGACGTGTCTCATGTCATCAACTTTGACTTGCCAGCCACATACGAAGACTATACCCATCGCATTGGCCGAACTGGCCGTGGGGGCAAATCAGGTAAAGCTCTGACTTTTATACAGGGCAAATAAAACACATCCAGATTTCGCAGAAGGGGTGTTAGAATATATCCATGACAAAAAAGAAAAAAGAACTTCTTAATAATTTTTTGGTTGCGGCGGCAGTTGTCCTTATCTGGCGGGGGATTTGGCACTTGCTTGATCTTGTCGATCATCATTTTCTAAATGGCGACCATCTTATTACGGCCATTGGCGGTATCATCGCTGGAATTCTCATCCTCTATATTCCCGACAAAGATCTGAAAGAACTCGGAAAACTCTAAAATAAAAATCCAAATAAAGCCTTGAATTATCAGGGTCGCTAGACTTTTACACAGAACCATTTACTTTTAGAGGATAGATGGTATAATCTGATAAACACACATCACCATGACCATCACGGCTGATCCTTCAACGGCTCCTGGACCGAAAGAGCCCATCCCGGCAAATGCGGGATTGAGCCTCTTCCCACAGGAAACACCTTCTTCGCGAGAGGAAGTGTCGCAACCAGCTAGTGCGACCGACAAGACCATCCTCTTCGGCCTGACCAAGGAAGAGCTCGATCGACTCTATGAGTCGACGGACGACGATCCATATTGGAACAAATAGTCCGAAGCCGACTCGCGATGATAGCCCTCCCGTTTCGTGGAGGGCTTCGTCTTTTCTTTGCAAAATTACACGAAGGGTGTAGAATAATTTCCAAGGTAGTCGTCTCCATGGGCTCTTGGCCGGTCGGTTTGGTGAAATGAACTCATGGTTTCGTTGGTTTGTGGAGGCGCTCTTTATACTTGGGTGCTTGAACTTCGAGCTTGATTCGTACGGACTTCAGTGATGTAGGATTTCCGGCTCGTCGAGTTCGCACTCCGGTTGAGAGGCCCGCCCCGTAAGGCGGGCTTCAACCATTTTATGGTTTGATTTTTACCTAAAATGAAGTAATCTTCTAATCTATGTCCAAAGACGAAACTATTCTTCGGTTCGAAGAAGTTACATTTGAATACAATCCCTTAAAACCGATTCTCGATGAGGTTTCTTTTTCTGTGCGCTCTGGCATGAAGCTCACCATCATGGGTCAAAATGGCGCGGGCAAATCCACGCTCTTTGGTCTCATCACCGGCGAATACGAACCGAACTCCGGCAGTATTCACATCGTGCGTGGCGTCTCGATCGCTATCGCCAAACAAGTTATCCCGCGCGATCAAATGGATCTGACTGTACGCGAATTTTTCCAGAATTGTTTCAAAGACAAAATTTACGATATCGATCCTCGCATCGACGACGTTCTCGAGATTGTGCATTTGAAGGGCCACGAGAAAGTCCATGATCGAATCATCCGCAGTTTCTCCGGCGGCCAGCAGGCTCGCATCCTTCTCGCCTCGGCACTTATCCAGGAACCTGACATTTTGCTTCTCGACGAGCCGACGAATAACTTGGACAAAGCCGGCATTGCGCACCTCACGGACTTTCTTATCAATTACCAGAAAACCTGTCTCGTCATTTCTCACGACGCGGATTTCCTAAATTCATTTACTGACGGCGTCTTGTATCTCGACGTTTTCACTCGGAAAATCGAGCGCTACGTTGGAAACTATTTCGATGTGATCAAGGATATTACCGCGCGTGTGGAAAAAGAAAATATCAAAAACGCTCGTCTCGGCAAAATCATCCAGGCCAAGAAAGATCAAGCTAACGTCTTTGCCCACAAGGGTGGAAATTTGCGCGCCGTCGCGAAACGCATGCGCGACTTGGCAGCCGATCTCGAAGAAGAATTGGTGGATGTCAGACGAGAAGACAAGACGATCAAGAATTTCACCATTCCATTCCAGGGAGATCTCATTGGTGACCTCATAACATTTGAATCCGTCACCGTTTTAAAAAATCATAAACCGACAAAGAAAAAAGTAAATATAAAATTAAAGAAAAACAATCATCTGCTTCTTGCTGGTCCAAACGGCATAGGGAAGTCGACGTTTCTAGAGAATTTAGCCAAGGGAACTGCCGAAGGCGTCACTATCGCGCCCGGCGTGCGCATCGGTTACTACCGCCAGGATTTCTCCACGCTTGATTTCAATCAGACGATTTACGAGTCGCTCAAGGGCGGAATGGCGGTGGCCAATATGCCGCTTAACGAAGAGCGCCTGCGCGCGACCGCGGCAGGATTCTTGCTCACGGGCGACATGATCAAGACGAAAATCGGAAGTTTGTCGGAAGGCCAGAAAGGACTCGTCGCTTTCGCGAGGCTAGTACTCGAGCGTCCAGGACTTCTCATTCTCGATGAGCCGACGAACCACATCAACTTTCGTCATTTGCCGGTAATTGCAAAAGCGCTCCATGATTTCGAAGGTGCGATGATTCTCGTTTCTCACGTTCCAGAATTCGTGAAGCAAATTCGCATCGACGAAACGCTAGACCTCGATAAGAAATCGACTTAGACTGGCCTCGGTTGTAAAAATACAGGGTTTGGTGCAGAATAGTCCCAAACCATCGCGACCATGAACACCGAAAGCTACCAAGAATTCCTCGAGAAATTGCTGAGCGATTTCCGAAGGGAGGATCTCTGCGTGAAGAACAAGAACTACGAGATCGTTTCCGGCGACGGCGACAAGACCGTGGCTTATCTGGCCGTGCGGATCTTCCAGGGCATGATACACCTGTATCGAGATTGGCTCCTTCTTCGGGGGAATAAGGATGTGCCGGGCACTCCGACCGTTCTGGAGATCCTGTATCTAGGTCACGAGAGTTGGGTAGTCCGCGACGCCCTGATGTGTCGCTGGTACAAGGCCCAGGGCCTCTACGTGCCTAGACCGCCGCAGCCAAATATGGTCTGGATCAACAACGGAGGGTTTCCGAAGCTGGTCACCGAAGCGGAAGCCAAAGCCATCGAGGATGCCGCAGCAGCTGCAGCAAATGCAGCCTGAACCTTCAATCGTCTGAACCCCGCCACGTTTTACGTGCGCGGGGTTCGGTTGTATAAAATGCAAAGTATGCGAAAATGATTTTATGAGAAACTCTTATATGTGGTATCAGTCTTTGATCAAGCCCGACTGGGCTCCGCCGCCGTGGCTCTTTGGTCCGGTGTGGTCCGTACTGTACGTCATTATCGCCATCTCTTTCGGCAAAGTTTTTATAATGCTGTTCCAAAAACAGATTCCGTTTGTTGTCGCTTTGCCATTTGTCCTCAATCTCTTTTTCAATTTTATATTTACGCCGATTCAATTTGGATTGAAAAATAATCTTCTGGCTTCGATCGATATTCTCCTCGTCCTCGGTACACTCATTTGGGCGATGGTCGCAATATACCCATACGCGAAATGGGTTGCGCTCGCGAACATCCCATATCTGCTCTGGGTTCTTTTCGCAACAGTGCTTCAGCTCACGATTACTTATCTAAATTTTAAATAACATGTTTCTTGCTATTTTTCTCACGATTGCAGGATTCATCATCGGTCTTGGCGCTGTGACGGTCATCGATTTGCACGGTTTTTTCGGTAGGAATTCTTCGTACTGGACTGAGGCGACGATTCGCACGCACAAGATAACAAAACCGCTCATCTGGCTCGGGACACTCCTCGTACTCGTCGGGCATTTTTTACTTTCGAAACAAGGATTTTTCTTTGAGGGCGAGCTTGCAAGCCGGCTTGTGATCATTGCGATACTCATTCTAAACGGATGTTTTCTGTCATTCTATGTGAGCCCCGCACTTATCCGGAGGGAAAAGGATGGCAAATCCCGCGAGCTCCTACCAGCGAGCCTTCAACGTAAAATCATGGCAAGTTTCGTCGTCTCATTCCTCGGCTGGTGGGGACTCGTGGTTCTGTTTGTAAAAAATTTGATCTAAATCCTATTTGCGAAGAATGGTTGTTAAAACCTCAATTTTAGGGCAGAAATTGTCTTGTGGGAGGACTTTGCTTTTATGATATAATTTTCTAATGATTACACAGCAAGCTATCAAAGAAATACAAAAAAAGTTTGATGTAAATGCAATATTTGCGTATAAAGTTTTTACTCTTGCTGACAAGAAAAATCTCCTCGAAGACGTTACAAAATTTATTTCAGAAAAACCAAAACCATTCGTGAAGTGGGTTGGAGGTAAACGCCAGCTTCTCGAACAGTTTCGTCGAATGAATTTATATCCGCCTGAGAAATTTGATCCAATAAAAAATACCTACTTTGAACCTTTCGTTGGCGGTGGCGCGGTGTTCTTCGATCTACTTTCTCAAAATGCGGTACTTTCAGATATGAATAGGGAACTCGTCGTTACTTACAATGTTATAAAAAATGACGTTGAAGCACTTGTAAAATCTCTTAAAAAACACAAATATGAAAAAGAATATTTTTTGAAAGTTCGTGCAAAAAATCCAGAACAACTTTCTGACCTAGAAGTTGCTTCCAGATTTATTTTTCTTAACAGAACAGCGTTTAATGGCATGTATCGAGTTAATAGTAGCGGAGGCTTCAATGTTCCTTTTGGTAAATACGACAATCCTTTGATTTGCGATGAAACAAACTTACGACGAGTTTCAAAAGCTCTCAAAAATGTATCAATAAAGCATCAGGATTATAAAGAAGTATTGAAGATAGCAAAGAAAGGCGACTTTGTATATTTTGATCCACCTTATCATCCAGTAAGTAAAACGGCCTCTTTTACGGCATACACCAAGGACTCATTTCTAGATAAAGAGCAAATTGAGCTCAGAGATACTTTTGTAGAATTACATAAAAGAGGTTGTTTCGTCATGCTTTCAAATTCTGACGCGCCTTTTATAAACAAAATATATTCTGGAATTAAAGGAGTAAAAATTTCAAAAGTTGAAGCTGGAAGGGCAATAAATTCAAAGGCTTCTAGGAGAGGAAAAGTGAAGGAGGCTCTAGTAACTAATTATTAATGTATGAAAAGATTTCATGAAACTAAGGAATACAGCTTTTCTGGGTTAGTAGATAGCTACAAGAAATTTGTAATCCCAAACTTTCAAAGATCATATAAATGGAAGAATAAACAGGTCACAGACTTTTTTTCCGCTGTTGAGCAGAACGACCCGGGATATTTTATAGGTAATATTGTTTGTGTTCTTGGAACCAAGACACAAGAAAATCGACTGGTTATTGTTGACGGGCAACAAAGGATTACAACAATAACACTTATGCTTATTGCTCTGCGAG
>JBPOJJ010000006.1:0-41070 GCA_052033715.1 Patescibacteria group bacterium | reverse complement strand
GGTTTTTCCACCGGGCTGGTGTGTGGTGGTGTTTTCAAAAATTTTTACCACCCAGGCACAAAAAAAAAACGCGCCCCGAGAATACGGGGCGCTTTTCTAACTTCTCACTTTCAATTTCCAACTTCTAAAATCTTAGTATTGTCTCATCGAGACCTGGCCTTCGACTTTCTTCAAGATATCCAGGATAACTGACACAACGATAAGGAGAGCTGTTCCCCCGATTGCTAGAGTCGAGAGTCCCGTGATTTTCTGCATGATGACTGGTAAGACCGCAACGATTCCAAGAAAGATCGCACCCATGAAAGTAATTCGAGAGACGATTTTACCAATGTATTCTGTCGTTGATGCGCCTGGTCGAATTCCTGGGACGAAAGCGCCGTTCTTCTGCAAGTTCGTCGCCACAGCTTCTGGATCGAAAGTAACTGCTGTGTAGAAATATGTAAACAAGAAAACTAACAAGAAGTAAACAATCGCATAGAGCCACTGATTCTGCAAGAACCACGTAAGTCCCTGGGAAATAGATACGAGAAATTCGTGAGAAGAATTAGCAAAGAAGTTCGCGATGAGTTGTGGGAAAAGAAGGATTGACAGAGCGAAAATAACAGGCATGACTCCAGCTTGGTTGATGCGAAGTGGGAGATATGATGATCGCGCCGCAGCTGTTCCGCCGGCTCGAGCTTGGTTGGCATAAGTTATCGGTAGAAGTCTCTCTGCTTCGGTCACAACAATGACTCCAACAATAAGAATCAGAGCAACAACGAGGAAACCAATATAAGTCATGAGTTGCGCTGGATTGTATGTGAAAACCAACTGATTGACCTGACCAGGGATTGAAGCGACGATACCGGCAAAGATGATGACGGAAACTCCGTTACCAATTCCTCGTTCAGAGATGAGATCACCGAGCCAGACCAAGAACATTGATCCTGCAGTAGCGACGATCATCGCCAAGGCTTTCTGATAAAGAGTGAGGGCTTCCAAAGCGCCGTTCTGAGCAAGGATAGTCAAAAGCGCGTATGACTGGATGAGCGCAAGAGGAACAGTGATATAACGGGAGTATTTTGCAAACTGAGTCCTGCCCATTTCCCCTTCTTCGTGATACATAGACTTGAGTCGTGGCGACATCAAAGTCAAAAGTTGCATAATGATACTTCCAGTAATGTATGGACCGACCCCCATCATGACGATTGAGAGTGCAGACAAACCTCCTCCAGAGAAAATGTTTAGAATTCCCAGGAATTGATTGTCAGCCAAGAAACCTTCTAGTCGGAAGGTGTCGATACCTGGAATAGGAATAGTTGATAGGACTCGAAATACAGCTAGGATAAGCAAAACGAAAATTATTTTCCTGCGAAGGTATTTATCGGTGAAAACTAATTTTATTTTTTGCCAAAGATTCATATTTTTATTTTACACTACCTCCTGCACGCTCGATTGCGACTTTCGCTGTGTCTGAGATTTTAAGTCCTGTAATTTTGATTTTCTTTTTGATTTCACCGCGGCCGAGAATTTTGACCTCTGGTTTCTTTCCGGAAACTTTCTTGACCAAACCTTTTGCCATCAATGTATCGACACTTACGATCTCTCCGTTTTTGAAATTTTCTTCCAAGACTTCGAGGTTAACAACTGTTGGGCGAGCCTTTGAGCCATCTACGGAATCAGCTCTGTTCTTACCGTGTCCACGAAGTTTCGGGAATTTCTTGATGGTGTCGCGAAGTTCTGGACGAACCCCGTGCGAACCGTGGGCCCACTGACCCTTGGTACCGCGACCGGATGTCTTTCCACGCTTTCCACCGCGACCAATTAGTTTGCGCTTCTTGTTTTCAGTTTTTCTTTTTAGAGTATTTGTTTGCATAAAAGTTTGATTATTCTTTTGTCTTTGGAACCTTGGCTGGTTTCAAAGTTTGAAGGGCGATAACAGCAGCCTTGGCGTTGTTTAGGTGAGTTTTTGAGCGAGAAAAGATTTTACCAGTAACGTTCTTGAGTCCACCCAAAATCATAAGATCGCGAAGCGCGCCACCGACAACCAAACCTTTTCCTTTGTTTGGCATGATCATGACACGAGAAGCTTTAAACTTACCTTCGACAGCGTGACTGAGAGACATTTCTTTGGTCGTTTCGATTCGGAACATGTGTTTTCTGGCAGAGGCAACAGCTTTATTAATAGCCAAAGTCGTGTCAGAAGACTTCCCAAGACCAAGACCGACAGAACCTTTCTTGTCTCCAATAATCATAGCTACGGAGAAGGAAAAACGACGTCCACCAGAAACAACACGAGTAACGCGTCGGATCGAAAGAATTTTCTGGTCAAATTCTGGTTTTTCTCGGCGATCAGGAGATTTGCGTCGATCACCACCGCGAGGAGAACGCGCGCCTCTTTGATAAGAAGTGGTCTTTGGGGTATTTCCCTCTTCGACTTTTACGTTAGTTGTTATATCTCTATCCATAAAAATTTATTAAAAGTTTAGTCCTCCTTCGCGCGCACTGTCAGCCAGAAGCCTAACACGACCAATGTAATTGAAGCCATTTCTGTCAAAAACCACAGCAGAAATTTTGGCGGCCTTGGCAAGAGAAGCGATAGTCTTACCGACCTCCATCGCTCTCTCGCTCTTTGTTCCCTTCTTTATCTTGATGTCTGAAGCGGAGACCAAAGTAACGCCAGTTTCATCGTTGATGATCTGAGCGTAGATGTTTTTGTTTGAACGATAAACCGACAATCTTGGGCGAGCCGAAGTACCAGAAATCTTGGCGCGGATTTTGCGTTTGATTCGATCGCGGCTATTTTGTTTTCCTTTTCTTGCTTGCATAATTTTTTGTTTAAACTAGACGGCTTTCTTGCCCTGTTTGCGGCGAACGTACTCATTTTCGTAACGCAGACCTTTACCTTTGTAAGGTTCTGGTTTCTTCCAGTCGCGAAGTTTGGCAGAGAAAGCTCCGACTGAATCTTTGTCCACGCCAGTTACTGTAATGATGTTTTTCTCGGCAGTGACTTTGAGGTCAGATGGGATAGGAACGATGACTGGGTGAGAAAATCCAAGCGCGAGCTTGATTGAGTCTCCTGTAACTTCAGATTTGAAACCAACTCCTTCAAGAATTAGCTTCTTAACAAATGGTTCATTTACGCCAGCCAACATGTTTTGGACATGAGAAGCGTATGTTCCCCACAAAGCCTTGGTGGAGTTTTCTTCATTTTTCGGAGTAAAAGATATTTCGTCACCATTAATATCGATTGAAACGACTTTGACTTTGAAATCTCTTTTGAGTTCGCCCTTGTCGCCTTTGACAGTCAAAGTTTCCCCATCGAGAGTGACAGTTGTTTTCGCCGGGATTTTTAGAATTTGTTTTCCTACTCGTGACATAAAATTTTAATTACCAAATTCTAAACAAAGCTTCCCCGCCGACCAATTCTTTGCGGGCATCGTCAGCAATCATCACGCCTTTTGGAGTCGAGATGACCATCATACCGTATCCTTGGCGAACAGGTTTGATGTCTTTGGCCTTGATGTAAACACGCTTTGAAGGCTTGGAGATTCTTTCGACGTTCGTGATGCGAGGTTCCTTGTTCACGCTGATGAGAGAAAGCTCTAGAAAGAATTTGTCACCCTTGCCAGTTTTCTTGGAAGCGCCAGAAACAAATTTACCTTTGACCAAGCACTCAGCGATGGCCGCAAGCAAATTAGAATAAGGAACTTCGACGGTCTTGTGCCCAGCTAGTCCAGCATTCTTGATTTTGATCAGCATGTTAGAAATTTTGTCCATATAGAATAGAAATTGAATTACCAAGATGACTTACGCACGCCTGGTATTTCACCGACTGACGCAAGTTCGCGGAATTTGATACGAGAAAGACCAAAATCTCGGAGGTAACCTCGTGGGCGACCTGTAATACCACAACGATTCTTCACACGTGTTGGAGAAGAATTCTTTGGAAGCTTCTGAAGACCAACATAGTCTCCGGCAGCCTTAAGAGCCGCTCTTTTAGCAGCATATTTTGCGACCATTTTAATGCGCTTGTTGTTTCGCGCTATTACTGATTTTTTAGCCATATTTTGTTGATCCAGCAATATCTCACGTTTTTTCTTGAGAGTCCCTCGGGGGCTTTCAAGGAGAAACGCGGATTAAACTGAACTTCGGACATATTAGCAGATATGGATTACTTGTCAACCATCAACCCAAGGTAGGAGATTGAACCTCCTACCTTTATTATAAACCCCTAAACAAGGCTTAGGGGTTAACCACAGAGGTTCAACCTATGGGGTAAAAACAAGAAAGCCCGCGGCAGGGCTTCCCTGCTAGACCTAAGCGAACTTGGAACGATTACCTTTACCTTCAATTAGGCTGGCTTTTTATCCTTATGCTCTATGAGCTTATCAGCTACGTTTCCCCATTCAGAAAGTGGCTCAAGTTGAACGAGGTTAATTGCTTGATCTTTCGAAAACCCAGAGCGTTCAAGTTTTCGCAATCCTTCCAAGGCATCTCGGGTGGTCCTCCACGAATCATCCCGAAAAATCTCGGCGACGCATTCTTCCACAAGAGACTTTTCAATGCCCAGCCTTTCCAGTACTCTGCGTTCTGCCTCCACAGTAGGGCCATAGAATTTTTCTCTATAACTGATAACAAGATTGGCAGTTATTTTTTTATGTACCTCATCTTCATTTGCAAAATCTAGTCCCTTGTAATGCGCAAGTAACTCATCTGACATTTTGTTGTTATCCGCATATTGCCGCTTATAGAGAAAATAAGACAAAATTTTTTCTCGTTTTTCATTTTCGGGTGCCTTTTTTATTTCCTCTATTGATACATATTTTAGTGCCCCTCTCTTTTCTCCATCATATAAACCATTCGTCACGTGTTGCCTTTCATGTGTTTCAATATCTCCTAATTGTTCCCTTGTTTTTTCCATTCCGTCACGAGAAAGAACGATAAGCCCCGCTCCCCGAAATTCCTCTGGCACATCTTTATTTGTCGCCACAGCACCACCAATCCAGCTGATTTCTATTAATTCTCTTTCACTTAGACTTTCTTTACCTCTTACCACTCGGCTAAAATCATTCTCATCCTCGACAACAAACGTGATGTCACTTGCGCCATGACGCATCTCGACTTTTCCATTCGCCTTAAATCCACAAAGAGCTTCAAAACTTTCTTCTGTTGAAGAATATTTATCTAAGTGTTTTTTAACAGCCTCTGACGATTTTTTATATTTCTCGCTAACCCTTTCCATTCTTTTTCTCTGCGGGCTAAATTCCGGTATATTTTGCTTAATTGCTTCTTCTATTTCTTCCGGGGTAGCACCCTCTGTGACTTTGTCTTGGACATTTAGAGTTTTAAATCGTTGTTCAGCCCATCGCTCGTTCTTTTCTCTTTCATCTTTTTCATACTGCATTCGAACGCGAAGTTTTTCAAGTGAGCCGGTTTCTCCCACGCTATCTTCACTGGAACTGACTAAACCAAATTTCTCCTCAGCTATATTTTCAAGGGTGCTGGCTCGTTGTTTTATCTCCAAAAATTTCGGTGCCAACTCTTTCCTTATTTCCTCTGTCTCATTATTATCCAAACCAATACTACTATCGATCTTTTCTTGATCACTTTCGGGTTGCATAAGTGGAGCGCATTTTCCCTTAATTTTCTCAAATGCTGCTTTTAATATCCCGCTCAGCGACTGTTTTGTCTCTTGTTGTTCAAAAACCCCTAGCTGTCCAACGCCTTCTTTTTTCTTATTTTCTTTAGTGTTATTAAAATTTTCAAATTTCATATATGCTTGAGCTGACCTCGAAGCTTTTCAATTTTTTTCTCCTCCACCTTAGTTCTATATTCCAAAAGTAATTTTTCGTAATCAGCCTGTAGTTCGGCAAGTTCGTCATTCAATCCAAATTCCTCCTCACGTACTACATTCTCTAATATCAGGTTTTCTTTGTTCTGTTTTATTGATTCGTCGTCCATTTTCATATTTTATATTAACCGGAAGAAAGAAACTGAACCAATCGGATCAGGATTTTTGATAAGTAAGAAAAAAAGATATGAAAATACTAATACTAAAATAATACTGCCGGCCCACTCTAAATATTTTCTATCACAAAATTCTTTGATCCAAATTAATATACTTAAAACTAACATTAATAAAAATAGATCGAGGGTATTATCTTTCCAACTCCAAATCAACCTGGATATTAGTAGTGTAGTACCTACACTTACAACAAGAAATAGAAACGCGTACGATATTTTTTTGTGACTTTTTATAAATTCCCCGACTTTCTGCATAATCTCATTATATCGAAATTTTGATAATTAACCACACAGGTAAACAAAAGCCCCTCTCGAAGATGAGCAAAACATCGCTCAAAAAGACATTGCGGAGGAAGCCGGCCCATCAAGGCCGGCTTCCGAGTATAGCGGCTGGCGTTTACAGCCAGAACGCGGGTCTTTTTGAGCGATGTTTTGCGGAGCGCTCTTTATTTCTTAAACGGAATTCCGAGATAATCGAAGAATGCGCGAGCTTCTTCTTTGTTCTTCGCAGTAGTCACAAATGTGATCGCGAGGCCGAAAACGTCTTTGAGTTCTTCATCCCCTGTTTCTGGGAATATCGTGTGTTCTTTGATACCGATGGTGAGGTTTCCGACGTCATCGATTCCTTTTGATTCCAGTCCGCGGAAGTCTTTTGTTCGAGGGAAAGCGATGTTCACCAGTTTGTCGACAAATGAATTCATGCGTTCGCCACGCAAGGTTACCATAGCCCCGATAACTTCACCTTCTCGAAGTTTAAAAGATGCGATTGATTGTTTAGCAGAACGAGGAGATGGCTTCTGACCAGTAATCTTGGCCAATCTATCAGTAATGAAAGCATTCTTGTTCTTGTCATTCTTCATCTTGGAACCAGTTCCAGAAGAAACGACAACCTTCACAAGTCTTGGTGCAGACATAGCGTTCTTGTAACCAAAATCCGGCTTCAAAGCCTTGTATGCATTCGCTAGTTTTTCTTTGGTATTTTCCATATAAATTATCTTATTTCTTGTTCTGACTTGACAGCAACACGAATTTTCTTGCCACTAACCATTTTAGATTTCACGCGAGTCGGTTTCTTGCCATCTATCAACATAACGTTCGATGCGTTTATCGGTGCAGACATTTCGATGATCGCTCCAGCTTTGCCAGAGGTCTTCTTCTTGTGAACCTTGCGGACATTGACGCCTTCGACAATGACTTTATTTTCCTCGCGGAAAACTTTCAAGACTTTTCCAGTCTTACCTTTGTCAGATCCTGCCACCACTATTACGTTGTCGTTTTTCTTGATATTCATAAAAATTTGGATTATAGAACCTCAGGGGCTAATGAAACGATTTTCTGATACCCCTTTTCGCCGATCTCGCGTGGAATTGGCCCGAATATGCGTCCAGCTTTCGGTTCAAATTTACCCTTTTCGATGATCACAACAGCATTGTCGTCAAAAGAAATATATGATCCGTCTTTGCGTCGGAAAGGTTTTGTTGTGCGGACAACAACCGCATGATGAACGTCTTTTTTCTTGATCATCTTTCTGGCTTGCGCAGTTTTGACGGCGATAACAACCAAATCTCCGAGAGAAGCGTAGCGACGCTTGGATCCGCCAAGCACCTTGAAAACGCGAGCCGACATAGCTCCTCCGTTATCTGCGACTGTTACGTTTGTTCCGTCTTGAATCATAAAAGTTTAGTTAAGCTTCTTGGTTACTTTGAAATATTTCGTCTTCGAAATTGGGCGAGTTTCTACCATCTCAACCTTATCGCCAACCTTAAAGTCGTTGTTCTCGTCATGAGCCTGGTATCGTTTGTCGATCTTCTGGAATTTCTGATACTTGGCATGCTTCACGAATCTTGGCACGGTAACAACCACGGTTTTGTTATTTCCGTCTTTGACCACGACTCCCTGAAGAATCTTCGGCTTTTTAGTTGTGTCAGATTTGTTTACCATGTTTTTTAAATTAAATTTCTTTTCTTGAAGTAAGTTCAGTCTTGATGCGGGCAATGTCTCGACGTAAATCTTTCATGCCATGATTCTTGGCCTTGCCAGAAACATTGAATCGCATTTTTCTCAAACTTTCCGCTTTTTCAGCTTTTTGTTTGATTAAATCTGAAGAATTTAGACTTTTAAAATTGACTTTTTTCATATTACATTTTTATTTATTTCTGGCAACTATGCGAGTCTTGACTGGAAGTTTTGTCCCAGCTTTGCGCAAAGCTTCTTTGCAAATCGCTTCGGTCGCACCATCCGCCTCAAAAAGGACTCGGCCCGGGTGAACTTCGAAACAATATAATTTCAAATCTCCTTTACCCTTACCCATTCCCACCTCAGCGGCTTTGGCTGTAACTGGACGATCTGGGAAGATGCGAATCCAAGATTTACCTTCCTTGGTCAAGTGACGGACCATGGCCTTTCTAGCTGATTCGATCTGAGCAGATGTAACGCGAGCCATGGATTCAGCTTTCAAGCCAAAAGATCCGAAAGAAACTTCAGTTCCACGAGTGTCAGCTCGCACCATTTTGGCTGGATTCTTGCGGGCTGTTTGCCACTTACGATATTTAACTTTTTTAGGAAACATCATAAAAGTTTAATTAGAATTATTTTTCTTATCTTTCTCGAAAACTTCGCCACGATAAATCCATACTCGAATACCAAGTGTTCCGTAGTACATGACTGCTCGTTCGCGAGCAAAATCAACATCAGCTCGAAGCGTCTGAAGCGGAATCGAGCCCTGTTTGACTTCTTCGCGACGGGCCATGTCAGCGCCGTTTAGTCGTCCTGAGACAACAATACGAGCTCCTTTGACTTCACGTGAAGCCATAACTTTCTCGAGGGTCTGTTTAATAACACGGCGGAATGGAAGACGTTTTTCGAGACCTTCAACGATAGTGTAAGCAACAATCTGCGCATCAGCATCAGGATTCGTAACTTCCTGGATATCGATTTTGAAATCTTCTGGGATGGCAATCTTGTTCTTCTTCATCATTTTGGTCAGGTCTTCGCGAAGTTTCTTGGCACCTTCACCTGAGCGGCCAATGATAACGCCCGGACGAGCAGTCTTTATGATTATGCGAGCGCCTTTTCGAGAACGTTCTATTTCAACAGTCGACAAATAAGCTCCCCGAAGCTTCTTGGTCAAGAATGCGCGGATCAAAATGTCAGACTTTAAAGTGTCAGCAAATTTCTTGCCAGTTGAAAACCATCGAGATTTCCAATCTCTCAAAACTACGAGTCTATGTGAATATGGGTTTACTTTCTTTGACATATATTTAGTACGTAGTGAGTAGTAAGTAGTAAGTAGACATTACGATTTTAGTACCGACTTTTTTCTGGCGACCTTTGGCTTTGTAATTTTCGCAACCGGTTTCGTTGCTTTCACTTCGGCCTTTGGAATTTTGATCTCGGCCGTCTCTTTAGCCGGAAGAGCTTTTTTCGAAGCCAAAGTTACAACTACATGGGAAGTTCGCTTGTTGATCGGGTATCCGGAGCCACGAGCGCGAGGTCGCATTCTCTTCAAAGTCACGCCTTTGTTAACTTCGATTGATTTTACAGTTAAATCTTCGAGAGAAATACCAGAATTTGTCTTGGCATTGGCAGCCGCAGAGTCGATGAGTTTCTTGATTGGATCAGCTGATCGCTTCGGCATGAAAGACAAAATCAAAGAAGCGGAAGAGACGGACTTGCCGACAACAGACTTGGCCACAAGGCGAACCTTGCGTGGAGACTGGCGATAATTTTTAAGAATAGCTTTCATAAATAATTATTATTTTTTCTTATCCTTACTACCGTCCGCGGCTGCGGCCTTGGCAGACTGAGCAGCTGCTATTTCAGAATCTTTCTTTTTCTGTTCTAATTCCTTCATCAATTTACCTCCATGTCGGTGGAATTTGCGAGTAGGAGAAAATTCACCCAATCGGTGCCCTACCATGTCTTCGGTAACGAAAACTTTGATGTGGTCTTTGCCGTTGTGAACGCCAAAAGAGAACCCAATCATTTCAGGGGCAATCTGGGACGCTCTGGCCCACGTGTTAATAACCCCAGTTTCTTGGGGCTTTTTTCCAGCAATCTTCTTTAGAAGCTTTGCGTCTATGTATGGACCTTTTTTAAGTGATCTTGTCATATTGGTTATGAAAATCTCGTATACATGGCTAGGTCGTGTAGTCCTTGAGGATCAAGGGGTTCACCGCCATCTGCTATTTCATTTTCAAAAAAATTCAGGCCCAAAGGCCGAATGAGAGGATATTAGCAGATGGGAGTTTGGAAGTCAAACTATCCTTCCTTGACTCTCTCTCTAGGATTTCCTATAGTCATAAAAAAGAAACCCATGCCAAAAATCTCGGCTTCCCTACGTTGGCTGGTCCTCCGTGACCAGCTCCTGACCATGAAGTGGAATATCCAGTGCGGCATGCGAATCCGCTGGACGATGATCTGCTACCGAGTGCTAACATGGATAGCTCGCTCGCGTTTCAATCATCATTTGAAGCGCATGGACGAATTCCATCCAATCCTGAACATCGATGCGTTTGGGCAAGCAACACTCGGCAAGAAGGCCAAGGAGCGTTACCAACGATGGCAATATGAGCTCCGGGACTACCTACACAGACTTGGTTTCCCCGAACACTGTATCCCAGGAATGAGAAGCAGGCCATACACCGGTCCGCTCATGATGGTAATTGATTGGTATTAGTTCCCTCACGAACATGCGAAAGTGCCCCGACCAAGGTCGGGGCACTTTCTACTTTTTTTAAGATTATGATGTTGCTTCTGGATTTCTCTTTGTCTTTCTTCGAGAGACGACGAGGTTGTTTGAGTATTTCTTGGACTTTCGTGTCTTGACTCCGTAAGCGAGTTTTCCGTGACGAGTCTTTGGTCCTCGGCGCAAACCGATTCCCTGTCGTCCTTCTCCTCCGCCGTGTGGGTGGTCAACCGGACTCATGGCAGAACCACGGACTGTTGGGCGGATTCCCTTCCAGCGACTTCGTCCTGCTTTACCAAAGTTTGTAAGCTTCCATTCAGCGTTTGAAACTTCACCGACGCATGCCCAAGCATTTGCTGGAACTTTACGAACTTCTGTCGAAGGCATTTTTAGGAATGTCTTATCACCATCGTGTGCCACAACCTGTAGGAAACTCCCCGCAGATCGAGCAAGTTTGGCGCCACCGTTTGTCTTGATCTCAACGTTGTAGACAAATGTACCGACGGGAATATTTACGAGCGGAAGTCGGTTACCGTTTTTAGGTTCAGCCGTTTTACTAACAACGAATTTATCTCCGACTTTCGCGCCTTTTGGTAGAACTACGTAGCGCTTCTCGCCGTCAGCATAAACTGCGAGTGAAATGAAAGCGTTTCGATTTGGATCGTATTCAACAGTTGAGAATGTAGCTGGCACATCGATCTTATTGTATTTGAAATCGACGTCTCGATAGGAACGCTTGTGTCCGCCTCCTTTGTGTGGAGTCGTAATTCTTCCCTGGTTGTTGCGACCGACATGGCGTTTACCGCCTTTGGTCAATTTCTTGTGCGGATGCTTAGTGGTCAAATTATCTCGATAAGAAACAACTGTCATTCCACGGCGTCCGGCTGATGTTGGTTTATATTTTTTCATGATATTTGCGATCTATAGTGAGTAACTGTGATGGTTCTCAGAAACGCTAAATTAATTAAATAAATTCTATCTTGTCTCCCTTTTTCAAGGTGACGTAAGCTTTGCGACCTCCACGCTTCACGCCGTTTGCAGTTTGACGGAACACTCGTTTCGTCGGAATCGCAAGAACGTTGACGCTAATCGGTGTAAATCCATAAGCAGCCTTGATCGCTTTCATGATTTCGATTTTGGTTGCTCTTGGGAAAACATCAAATGTGTAGACGTTGTTGTCTGAAACATTCGCCGCTTTTTCGGTAATACGTGGATTTTTGATGATGTTTGAAGTATCAACGGCAGAAATTCCTTTTGGCGCTTTTGGCTCAGTCGAGGTTTCAGCTTTGACTACCTTTTTCGCAGCAGCTTTCTTCGGAGCAGCCTTTGATTTTGAATTGTCGTTCTTTGAAAAGATTCCCATATTATTTTTCCAATTTAGCTGACAAAGTCGCAATAGACTCCGCAGGGTTGACTATTAATAGGTATCGACGATTCAAAACATCTGAGACGTTTAGGTTTCGAAGTTCATTAACTGCAACGTATGGAATGTTGTTGTAGCTCTTTAAAACTGACTCGTCTCGCTTGTCCATAGCTACATGAGCTACGATTTTCTTTGAACCCTTCAGTCGTTCGAATCCTGCAACGTCACCCAGGGCTTTCATAATATTCGAAGCTTCCTTGGTTTTCATTTCTGAAGGAGTGATGTTGTCGACAAACAATATTTGGCCTTTGCGGAATTTTTCTGACAGCAGTGTAAACAAGGCCGCGGTGTTCATTTTCTTGTTGATTTTTTTCTTGTAGTTTCGTTCGTTGTTTGGACCATGTGCAACACCTCCACCAACCCAGATTGGTGAACGCTTAGAACCATGCCTGGCGCGGCCGGTTCCCTTTTGTTTCCAAGGTTTCTTGCCGGTTCCCGACACTTCTGATCGATCTTTTGTATTGGCATTGTTGGCGCGAGCGTTTGATTGCGCTGATGTGAAAACCTGGTGAACCAAGTCGGCATTCCAACCAAGGCCGAAAATATTTTCCGGAAGTTCAATTTTGCCCGCTGCTTTTCCTTTCTTGTCGTAAATTGTTGTTTCCATATAAATATAATTAGCCTGTTATTGTTACCAATGTTCCACGTCGACCAGGAATCGCTCCTTTGACCAAAATCTTGTTGTTCTCACCGTCAACGGCTAGAACTTTCAAATTTTTGACGCTTACAACATCTCCGCCCATGCGGCCGGCCATTCGGATATCTTTGGCCACACGTCCGCCGGCACGTCCACCGGATCCGGAAATTGTTCCCGCTTCACGCTCAGAGTGTTTCTGACCGTGACTTCGGCGTCCGCCTTTGAAACCGTGTCGCTTAACAACACCCTGGAATCCCTTTCCTTTTGAAACACCTGTCACAACAATCGTGTCGCCAACTGCGAAAAGAGATGTGTCGACAGTGTCCCCAACTTTGAGGTCAGACGTTGCGCCTTTTTCAAGACGAAACTCTTTCAAGTGTCGGAAGTTGCCGAGATCTTTCATGTGACCTTTGGCTGGTTTGTTTAGACGAGCCTCTTTCATCTCACTGTAGCCGAACTGGAGGGCATCATAGCCGTCAGAGGCTGCAGTTTTGATCTGGACGACTTTCATCGGACCAGCTTCGACGAGGGTGGCAGGAAAAACCTTGCCATCGACATCGAAGAACTGCGTCATATTTACTTTTTTGCCTAGAATAAATTTCATAAATAGTTAAGTTACCTACAACCATATTTGATATGGCCAGATAGGCATTGTACCTATAGTAAGACTGGTAATTACACCATCTTTACATCAACTTCAACACCTGATGGAAGATTTAAGTTTGTTAGAGCTTCGATTGTTTTCGCAGATGGATTCAAGATATCAATCAAACGTTTGTGCGTTCGGATCTCGAACTGTTCTCGTGCATCTTTGTAGACGAACGGTGAGCTATTTACAGTGTACTTTTTAATCTCCGTCGGAAGAGGAACTGGTCCCAGGATGGTTGCATCGTGTCTGGTTGCAGTGTCGATGATTTGCTTAACAGAGTTATCGAGAATCTTATTTTCATAAGCTCGAACTCGGATTCTAAGCATTACCCCATCGCTCTTCGTAGTGGTCTTCCCGCCTGCGCGGGCAGATTTGGTCGATGTTTTTGATTGTGCTTTTTTTGTCGCCATAATTTAATGAGCTAATGAATTTTTTGAGATTATTTGGTGATCTTTGTGACGACTCCAGCTCCAACAGTCTTGCCGCCTTCGCGGATAGCGAATCGCATTTTTTCTTCAAGAGCAACTGGAGCAACCAAAACGACCTTCAAGTTTACGGTGTCTCCAGGCATGACCATTTCTGATCCTTCTGGGATAGTAACCTCTCCAGTAACATCAGTTGTTCGGATGTAGAATTGAGGTTTGTAACCTTTCAAGAATGGAGTATGTCGACCGCCTTCTTCTTTCTTCAAGATGTAAGCTTCACATTCGAATTCTGTGTGAGGAGTAACTGACCCTGGGATAGAGAGAACTTGTCCACGGTGAACATCTTCTTTCTTAACACCTCGGAGCAAGATTCCAGCGTTATCTCCAGCCATACCTTCGTTTAGCTGTTTGTTGAACATTTCGATTCCAGTAACTGTAGTCTTCTGGGTTGGTTTGATACCGACGATTTCAACGTCCTGACCAACCTTAACGACTCCTCGTTCTATTTTACCAGTAGCCACTGTTCCGCGTCCTTCGATCGAGAAAATATCTTCGATAGGCATAAGGAAAGGTTTTTCAAGATCACGAACAGGTGTTGGGATGTAAGTGTCTAGAGTATTTGCAAGTTCCAAAACCTTCTGTGCCCATTCATCATTGTTGTCAGCTGATTCGAGAGCTTTTAGACCTGAACCTCGGATAACTGGAGCGTTTGCACCATCAAATCCCTGCTTTGTAAGCAATTCACGGATTTCTTCTTCGACGAGGTCGATCATGTCTTTGTCGTCAACCATGTCGCACTTGTTCAAGAAAACAATAATCTTTGGCACACCAACTTGTTTTGCCAAAAGAACATGTTCACGAGTTTGTGGCATGGCACCATCAGTGGCGGCAACCACGAGGATTGCGCCGTCCATCTGAGCAGCACCGGTAATCATGTTTTTGATGTAGTCAGCGTGACCTGGAGCGTCGATGTGAGCGTAGTGACGATTCGGAGTCTCGTACTCGTTGTGAGAAAGGGCGATGGTAATACCACGAGCCTTTTCTTCTGGAGCAGAGTCAATATCGTTAACTCCTTTCAATTTAGCTGAATACCCTGCTCCAGCTCGCGCAAGAGTGTTTAGGATAGCGGCTGTTAATGTTGTCTTGCCGTGGTCAACGTGGCCAATTGTACCAACGTTTACGTGAGGCTTACTTCGATCAAATGCGTCTGCCATATAATTACATTGGTTGGCGGGTGTAACCTCTAGACACGAGAACGCGCTCCAAAGATTAGACTCGTCAACATATATTAAATTTAATAAAATCCTCTCACTCTGTGAGCTGATAAATTTAACCCCGAGCGCAAGCGAGGGGCAAACTTCAGACTCTTCGAGCAATTAGCGTAAGGACATACTATATTAGGAAGTCTCACGAGTCAAGGGTGCCCAGATACGTGTTCGGGGTTTTCAACACAAAGTATTTACATAAAAGGAATTTTGTTTGTTAATATTATCTGTATGAATAAATTAGAAATTGGTGGAGCATTAGTTGGAATATTAATAGTTGTCTTTACTTTAGGATTTTACACTAACGATAAAATCTCAAACGCGAATCAGTCGGCTCAGGTGTTCTCAATACTTAAATCATCGGCCAATAGAACAACACCAACAGCGGTCGCCCCAACCACCGTACGCACCACCACACCGACAACTCCCGCAGCCCCGGTTTCAGCTCTCTGGAGAAAATTCAAAGATACGACCGGCCAATCTTATACAGAATTACCCCAATCGAGCCTACAAACAATTCTCCGTTTCTGCGAAGAATTAAAGGTGGCCAATCAAAACGGTAATGGTGTTGCCAAACTTGCCTGGAAAGATCCAAGGGATGGAAAATATTACTGCCTGAACTCTAACGGCAGCGTATCCAGCAGCACATGTGGTAACGGATCACAATCAAGTTGTGTTGCTTCCGGTTGCTGCGGATCTTGTATTGGGGGCGTTTTACCTCCGGGCATTACCGACCTGACTCAATTACCAGGAATATTCTTCGTTCCGAACAGAATAATAGAGGCGATCGAAAACCGAACTAGATAAATATAAAAATACGAAAGGGCCGCGCGATACGCGGCCCTTTCCCATTCATTATCGAAAAGGAGCGGGTGCTTGTCGTACTCTCACCATGTAGAACTTGTCTACTTTAGACTCCCTTGTTCTGGCTATCGAAAGCCACTGATCGGATCTCGACAATTCGCTCATGCTGATACAGGCACTTAGCTTTCCCTTGTACAAATAGCCGTAAAAGCAATACATGTGACTGTCTGTGAATCCAATTGGCTCGATCAAAACCTTGCCGACATAAGTCGTGTCAGACAGGCGAAGCTCGAAGGATTTAGAGCACCCCGGGGCGTAAAAGGTCTTGGGGATGTTATTAAACAACTCACCGTTGTCTTGGAAGCTCTCCACCGAAAAGGTGGCACTATCAGCAATGACCTTGAGTTGCGAAACAAAGGCTTGGGAGAACGTGTCATACCCAAGCAAGATGAGGAACGCGACAAGCGCGAGTTTCCGTTTCATGGGCTTGGGGGGTTTGAACGAAACGATATCATTAAAAAGAGACTTTGTCAAATTTTATTGACTTTCCCCTATTTTAAAGCTAGAATTGCCACACATTTTAAAGAGGAATTTCGAATTGACCAAAAACAGGATCAACAACCAAATAAGAAGTCTTGAAGTTCGCATCATTGATTCGGGTCCAGATATCCCGGTCGGCGTGATGAAAACTCCTGACGCAATAGCCTTGGCCGAGGAGCATGGCATGGATCTCATCGAGATTTCTCCGAACGCCGTCCCGCCTATTGCAAAAATAATGGATTATGGTAAATTCGAGTACGAGCAAAACAAGAAGTTGAAAGAAGCCAAATCGAAAGCTCACAAAACCGAAACCAAATCCATCCAGATCAAAGTCGCAACTGGCGATAATGACCTGGCTCTCAAAGCCAAAAAAGCCTCTGAGTGGTTGGCCGAAGGACATCGAGTCAAAGTCGAGCTTTACCTAGTCGGACGTTCGAAATTTACAAACGACACTTTCAAAAAAGAACGTCTGGATCGAATTCTCCAACTCATCACCGAGAACTACAAAATCGCCGAAGCGTACAAGCCAAGTCCACGAGGCGTGATGATGACTCTAGAGAGAGACACGAAGAAAGTTTAAATAAATCAAATGAAAACAAACAAATCACTAGCCAAAAGAATAAGAATCACAAAGACCGGCAAACTCAAAGCCAGGAAGCCTGGTTTTAACCATTTCAACGCAAAGCAAAAGCGCCGCAAGCAGCTTCAGGGCAAGACCGCTATCGACATGGTTTTAACAAACAAAGCCAAGGCGCGCTTCTTCCCTTACGCCAACACCAAGATCCGTAAGCCTAAAGTCGTTGCTAAAGTTGCCAAGGAAGTTAAAAACGACCCCTCCACTAAAGTCGGGGCAAGTAACAAATAATATATGACAAGAGTAAAACGAGGAAAAATTTCGCTAAAGCGACGCAAGAATGTATTGGCCAAGGTCAAAGGCTACCGCTTTGGACGTTCGACCAAAGAACGCGAAGCAAAGGTTGCTATCAAGCACGCTGGCGCTCACGCCTTTGCTCACCGCAAGGACAAAAAAGCTGACAAGCGAGCTCTCTGGCAAGCCAAGATCAACGCCGCTGTCCGACCACTAGGCATCACCTACTCTCGATTCATCGAGGCCTTGAAGAAGAAGAACATCGAGCTTGATCGCAAGATCCTCGCCGACATCGCCATGAACCACCCAGAAAGTTTCAAAGCGATCGTTGAACTAGTTAACAAGAAATAATCTAAATCAAAAAATCCCCTCACGGGGATTTTTTGATTATCTATAGTTAATTACAAACTTCTGCGGTGTATGTAGTTGTGTAGCCAGAATTCCATTCAAAAAGTTTTGTCGATGAATTCCATGAATAAGCGTTCAATCCGTTTACATTGCATTCGAAATTTCCACTCTCTCCATCATTTGATTTCGATACTGTGTAATATCCCTTGATGCTTGGAAGTAATTTATAACTCTCTGAAACCATAACTCTACCAACACTCAGAAGCTGTACTGGTCCAATCGTTCCATTTCTGTCTTTTTGTTTGGCGATAATATTGTTGCCGTTACTATCTCGCGTCATGATAAACGTCATTCCACTATTTCCACCGTTGCCGGTGAAGATTCCCTCGTCTAGGCCATCGCCGGTTATATCAATCATTTCTGACAGCTGCACAGCAGAACCAGATTCAAGACCTATTCCCTGAGCAGTAGCCAAATTAAGCAACACACTACTTGAAATTGCTTGCCATCCTTGTCGCACGTCAGAATTTGAAACTTGGTCTTCGGACTGTGTCGGTGTTGGAGTTACTACAGGTTTAGGCTTCGGTGTCGTCGTACTTGCCGGCTCGGTTTCTGGCCAAGGTTCGTAAGATACATTGGTTTTCTTCTGGGTGAAAAATAGAAATGCAAAAACTAAAACGATGGCGACAAGTATGGCAATGATTGCGTTTTTCATGTCAGATATGTATTTTATTTCTTGGCTTTTATGGTTTTGTACAAATCACCCATCTTTTCTAAAGCCTCCCTTGTCTCTTTGGACGCATCAGACGAAATACTTAGATTTTTAAATCCTGACACACTCTGATTATTCCAATAAGTTATATAGCTTGTTGTTAAAGACTTGCTTAACGAAGCAGGCATGACGTAAGTTTTTACTTCACTGGCAGAAATAGTATTGTCTGCATAGCTATTTTGACTAAACCATCTTATTTTCTTTAGAGCCATTCTGTATGCTTTGGGAACTTCTGGAAAATCGTTAGTATCTATTTGAACCATCGACTGAAACGTGAAGTACCTCTCTGATAAAGCTGGGATTCGAGCTGAAGTAGCGCTCGGGGCACTACTGTTATACAAGAAATTAACGCCCGGCATATTAGTTAGGGGTATATCTAAATTACCAACATAAGGATACCCTCCCCACACTCCAGAATAGTAAAATCCAATATCTGTAGCTGGCACAATTGGGCTAGGTGATACATATTCAAACGAGGGATTATATTCTTGAATTTCTCCAGGGAAAAGTCCAAGAGTATCCTCATATACTCCGGGCATAACCATGCCCAAATCCTGAAGTACATATATATCTGAATTACACTTATTTTTTACTTTAAAGTGAACAAAGAAAGTATGATTGTAATCCAATACCTGACCGTTCTCGCTTACAGCGGCGCCTGGATAATCAATGGAATGTTCAGTACCCTCTACAGGTAACACTTCCACACACCTAGATGACGTAGTACTTAAAACTTGTGCGGTTTGATCTTCTGACGAAACTTTGGCTAAAGTCGAAGTCTTATTTACATTCGACGCTTTTGCGATTTGTAATATCGCCTGAGTCTGAGCCAAAGAAACGATGGCTAACAAAGCAATTACTCCTCCGACAAGTCTTTTGTTTGTTAATTTCATAGAGTTATTAGTTTTAATAATTACCCCTAAATTTTACCTTTTTGTCTAGATTTTCTGAAACGGATGTGGGGATAAGAAGAACACGACCCCCTTGACTTTTTAGGCCCGGGCTTGTTATAATTAGGGCCTATTTGGGGTTACCCATGTTCCCCTTCGGGGGAATATTTCAAGAATAAAGACGGAGAAATCCGTCCTTTATTCTTTTTACATCTCCTTCATCAAGTTCACCAAATTTCCCGTACATACGGGAAGCCGAAAATACTCTTACTTGTGCGAGGTTTGCGCAATTTTTTCTTTCTTGAAATGTAATACTCACATACCACGTCCCCTCTTTGATTTGGGTCGAAAGTGGAATACCCATAAAACCTTCACGGCTCAATTTTTTGTAAACGAATACCGGACGCGAAAACGTCTTGCCTTTGCCATTTATCTCAATACCGACATTTTCACCGACAGCACACCACCAAATATCCCCTTCTTTATAAAAGTGAGGACCTTCTTTAGATCTTTGATGTATTTTTTCTTTAACGCCAATCCATTCAAGAAACTTTTTCAACATGAATAAATTCTAACATAATAAAAAAGAACAGCCCCCGCGGGGGCCATTCCAAAGTTGGTGCTTTCGCTTTTTACGGCGAGTAACTCTTGATTCGTTCGAGCAAGTTGAATTTCTGCTCCGTTCGAATATCCATAAGCTCGCCCGAGAAATCCAGATGAAACGCACGAGTCGTGTGTTCCTCGTCATCAAAGACGAGAATGCTCCACCCGGCCGGCACTCCGCTCCAGAAAGTGATCGTAAGCGGTGACCTAGAAGTGACAAACACTCCTGCAGCTACAGTGTCTGGTAGAGTCAGAGCGACTTGATACGCCTCGTTTTCGAGCACAGTCTGGAATACCCCACCAGACACAGTGTCTGGTTCGACATCAATCCAAAAAGCTTGCGCATACAAGCTTGTGCTCGCAAGCGCGAAAAGTACAGCAATGATGTTCTTCATGACGAATGGGTTTTTCCCATTATACTCCTATTTTATTTCAACGATTCGTAGACGAATTTCCTTTTTATACCCAAACATTGATTTTTCTATTGTGGCGAGGAGATTTATCTTGCCGCCGACCTTGATCTTATCGCCAAAGTCTTCGGGCTTCTTGAAGAAGCTTATGGCTTTGACTGTTCGTCCACGCGAGTCCTCGAAAGAGAGCTCGAGATGGTCTTTGGCTTTGCCGAAAATTTTAACATCAGCGATTTCGATGTCTTCGAACATAAAAGTTGGCTTCGGATTCCCTGCCCCAAATGGTGCCAGGCGGTCTATTTCATTAAAAGTTTTTTCTGTGACATCATCAAGTGAAAGTTTGTCGTCAAAAGTAATTGCTTCTTCGGAATCGACGGCGATTTTCGTCGTCTTGTCATACGCCTCGATCAAACGCTCTTCGAGAAAATGAATTTCTTCGTGCGAGACCGAAAATCCGCCAGCACCAGCATGCCCACCGAACTCGAGAAGCGATTTCTCGCTCAAATTCCCCATCATCTCAACAATGTTCACCGTTCCGTCCGAACGACACGATCCCTTGATCACTGTTCCGCCCTCAAGTCCCCACACAAACGCCGGCTTTTTGTATTCATCAACGATTTTCCCGGCCACGAGTCCCAATACTCCCGCTCGCCACGTCGGATCGCCGATGACCATAATGCTTCGCTCGGCACGTTCCGGATGCGAGAAAGTTTTCTTGACCGACTTCATCATCGTTGCAACGAGAATTTTTCTCTCGTCGTTCATTTTGGTCAAAGCCATCGCCGCAAGTCCCGCTTCTCCTTCGTCGCTAGCGGATAGAAGTTCGAATGCTCGCATTGGGCTATCCATTCTCGACGCGGCATTTAATTTCGGACAGATCGAAAACGTAATATCGTCTTCTTGTAAATTTTGAGATTGAATATTTACTCGACGGAAAAGCTGAAGAAGTCCCGGGCGGCGTGTTTGACGCAAAACTTTCAGCCCATAGTAAGCAAGCGCGCGATTTTCCCGAACCAAGGGAACCATGTCGGCAAGTGTCGCAAGTCCAACCATATCAAGCATCCATTTATCCGCACCTTTTTTGATCCCGAACTCTTCGCCGTGAGTCTTCATAAATGCCTGCGCCAATTTGAAAGCAACTCCCGAGCCACAGAGCATGTTGTCCGGATATGTATCGCCCAGTTGTTTCGGATTGAGGACGAGGCAGTCCGGCAAAATCTCTTTTGGCAAATGGTGATCAGTGATGATGACTTCAAGCCCGAAAGATTTCGCATACTCGACATCATCGACTGCGGTAATACCAAGGTCTACCGTGATGACAATCTTCGCGCCGCGTTCAGAGATATCTTTCAATGCTTCCCTGTTCAAACCATAGCCTTCTTTGTGTCGGTCAGGAATATATATTTCAAAGTTTTCATATTTAATGAGATGAAATAGATCGTTCATCACGACCGCGCCCGGAATGCCATCACAATCGTAGTCCGCGAAGACACAAATCTTCTCACCGCCCTTCACCGCATCATAAATTCGCTTCACCACGACGTCCATATTTTTCATCATATACGGGTCGTACACATGTTGCTCGTATGACGGATTCAAAAATTCCTCGGCCTCACTAGCTGTCACAATCCCGCGATTAAAAAGAAGCCTTTTGGTCAAAGGTCCGTAATTTTCTAACTCTTTTTCAATCTTTTTGGGAATTTCCTTAAAGGGCATTGAACGATTATAACAGAATCCCTTTCAAGCAAAGCAAAACGTACTCATAAAAAGACATTACGGAGCACGGCCAGCCCTAAGGCTGGCCGTGCGAGTATAGCGGCCGGCGTTTACAGCCGGAACGCGCGTCTTTTTATGAGTACGTTTTGCGAAGCTACTGATTAAGCGCTTCAATTCCGACAAGCGTTCCTTTGGCCAAAAACTCAAGCATCGCGCCACCGCCAGTTGAGACAAATGAGATTTTGTCTTGTATCCCCATTTCTTTGACTAGATTCACCGTATCTCCCCCGCCGACAACTGAGAATGCTCCTGATGCGGCAATGGCTTTGAGTATTTCCTTGCTCGAAGTGTCATACCCTTCTTCGTAGAGGCCTAGCGGTCCGTTCCAAAGAATTGTTTTGAATGTCGGAATAATTTTCACAAGTTCAGCAAGCGTGTTTGGTCCGGCATCGACAATCATGTCTTCTTCGGACACATTCGGAAGTTCTTTGGCGACACCCCCTTTAACGATTACATCAAACGGGATCTTTATGTGGTCTTTATTAAAAAATTCTTTTACATTTGCTTTCTCGTCTACAAGCGACTTCCCGACATGTAGTCCGATGGCTTGGAAAAAGTTATTTGCCAGCGCTCCGCCGATAAATATTTGATCGGCGATTGTTTCAAATTTCTTGATCAAAGCGATTTTGGTATCAAATTTCGCGCCACCCAGAATAAACAGGAATGGATGTTCTGGATTTTCAATCGCTTTTCTTAAATTTGAAATTTCTTTCTGTAACCAAAATCCGGCATATGCTTGGAGATAATCTGGCACACCGACGATCGAAGCGTGGGCTCGATGCGATACAGCAAATGCTTCGTTTACATACATATCCGCAAGTGACGCCAAGAAACTCGCGAGTTCCTCGCTGTTTTCCTCTTCCCCTGATTCTTGGCGCAGGTTCTCGAGCATAATGACATCACTCGGCATCATGTCAGCAACAATTGCTCGGATAGTATCGCGATCCCATGTCGGAACGAAATTTACTTTGACGAATTGCTGCAAATATTCAGCCACGGCTTTCAGGCTTTCCTTTTTGTCCCGGCCAATGTGACTCACAATGATAACTTTCGCTCCACCTTTTTGCAGGTGATTTATAGTTTCCAAACTTTTTTGTATACGCCAATCTTCGTTGGCGTCCACCGTGCCGTTCTTGCCAAGCGAAACATTGAAATCAACTCGCACGAGTACTTTTCTTTCTTTCAAATTTGTAACTTCTTGAATATTTTTCATTACTTGTTTGATTCCGCCGTGATTCTGATAATTTCACCAAATAGTTTTGGTGTCAGGCTTGCTCGTCCGACAAGAAAACCGTCGACTCCAGAAATTTTCAATATATCTTCGGCATTATTTGGTGATACTGATCCGCCGTACAAAATTTTGACCGGAGGAACACTCGTTGTTTTGTAAATATCACCAACGATACGCTTGATCAATATGACGATTTCTTCAATTTCTGACGGCTTCGCATCACGTTTGGCACTATCGCCTATTGCCCAGACAGGCTCATAGGCCACTACGACATCTTTGACTCGCGACTTTGGCACATCTTTGAAGCCTTCTGACAATTGAAGTTTCAAAAGTCCCAAATATTCCAAATTTGGATCGCGTTTGGACTCACCGACACAGAGAATCGGCTTCACGCCTGTCGCGAGTGCCGCTTTGACCTTTTTGTTTATCAAAACATTGTCCTCCCCCATGGCGCGCCTCTCGGAATGGCCGATGATTGCATATTTAATTTTCGTCTCAATTAGCGCACTATAACCGACGGATCCGGTAAAAGCTCCACGGGCTTCCGGGAAGAAGTCTTGCGCGCCCAAAATTACAGGCTTTGAGGCTTTGAGGCTTTCCAGGAATATAACCGGCGGACAGACGATGGTTTCGACATCTTTAAACTTCCCGGCAATTTTTTTGATTGCATTTAGGTTCTCCTTGGCGAGCTTCAGAGTATCTGGATTGGCTTTCCAATTCGCCACAACAAGTTTTTTGTCCGATTTCATAGTCAAAATTATAGCACGTTAAATAAGCCTTGAGATCTAGAAGAATTACCCGTCCAACCAGTACAATCCTTTATCCTCGTGAAAACTAAGATTTATTTCCGGCCTCTCTAGCCCTGATTTCACTTAGCTTTGCGTTGGCTTCATCTTGAGTAACCTTCAAACCTTCTGTAAAGCCAGATGTGGAGATGCTTCCTAAGTCGCTTATCATTTTATATAAAGTTCGCACATATTCACCTCCGCCTATTTCGAACCTTTGCAAAATCTCTTCAGCGCGTGCCTGAGCTCCCTCTGACAAGGTAAAACCTCTCTCTTTGGCTATTTCAGCCATAACTTTAATACTATCAAGTTCTCGACTAAGACTTTCAAAATTAGACTTAAGTTGTGTCCTTATGGTCTCTATCCTTTCCCAGTCTACATTCTCCTTGTTTCCATCCTGACCAGAGTCGGGAGTTTTCATCATTTCACTTGGTATACTATTTTGTTTATAAAAGCTAATGCATTAATTATACCAGCTCAAATTTGGTTATGGATAGCCCAAAAATCCTTTATAAAACAAGGATATGCATGCTAACAAGGGTGTAATTTGACTAAATACGGCCCTTAGTCTACAATATGTACGTGATTGTCCTGGCTCGCGCCGGGATTTATTGTTAAAAAGAGGCATTACAATTAAATAAGCTAAGGGCCAATGGCTAAAAGCTAACGGCTCAAAAAACATGTTAGACCTAAAAACGTTAAAATCCGCCCTCCTGCAGCTCGAAGAAGAGCGCAAAATCCCAAGAGATAAAATAATCGATGCCATCGAGCAGTCTTTGGCTGCCGCCTACAAGAAAGATTACGGCAAGAAAGGCCAGATTATCCGCGTCAAACTCGACCTTGATTCTGGTGCTCAAGAATTCTACCAAGTCAAAATCGTTGTAGATGAATCAACGGTCAGATTCTTAGCCCCCGGCGAAGAAGCTGATATGGGCGATGATGAAAAGCGTCCAGGCAAATTTGAACCCATCATCGAAAGAGATCCAAACGAACCAGAACCTCTTCCGGTCTTCAATCCAGAAAAGCACATGCTTATTGAAGACGCACGAAAGATCAAGAAAGGCGTCGAGCTTGGTGAAGAAATCATCTTCCCTCTCGAACTCAAAGACGAATTCGGACGTATTGCCGCACAAACTGCAAAACAAGTCATCATCCAGCGAATCCGCGAAGCTGAACGAGGCGCTGTCATGGAAGAATACGGCGACAAAGCCGAGGAAATTGTTTCTGGTGTCGTCCAGAAAGTAGAGCGTGGTGTAATATTCGTCGACTTCAACCGAGCAACCGGAGTGCTTGGCCGTGAAGAACAGATTTTCGGCGAACGATTCATGCAAGGCCAGCGTATCAAGGCTTACTTGATGGCCGTAGAAGACACAAGTCGTGGAGTCACCCTAGAGCTTTCTAGGTCTCATCCACGATTTCTCGAAGGACTTTTCGCCCTCGAGTCTCCAGAGATAGCCAATGGCGTTGTCGAGATCAAAGCTATCGCCCGCGAAGCCGGGAGCCGATCAAAAATGGCTGTGAGTTCAAGCGACAACAACATTGACCCGATCGGAGCTTGTGTCGGCCAGAAAGGTTCTCGTGTAACAACTGTCATGAACGAGCTTGGTGGTGAAAAAATCGACATTATCGAATGGAGCGATAAGCCAGAAGAATTCGTCGCAGCATCTCTATCCCCCGCCAAAATCCAATCCATTGAACTAAACGAGGCTGACAAAATCGCCACAATCATTGTCGCTGATGATCAACTTTCTCTAGCCATCGGCAAAGGAGGACAAAACGTCCGTTTGGCCGCAAAGCTTACTGGTTGGAGAATCGATATCAAAGGTAACGAACCCGTAGTAAAAGAAGAAGTTGTTGAAGATAAATCTCTAGAAGAAGTTATCGCAGAAGCTGTAGAGGAAGCCCCAAAAGCAGAAATGGAATAAATTATTATTTTTAATTTAAAAATAACTATATGAATCTTTGGCACGAAGTATCCCGAGGCAAAAATATTCCAGAAGAACTAAACGTCATCATCGAAATCCCAAAAAACTCTCCGAATAAATATGAGATCGACAAAGAAACTGGTCTCATTGCGCTTGATCGAGCAAACTACAGCTCTTCTCCATATCCATTCGACTACGGTTTCGTTCCACAAACTCTCTGGGAAGATGGAGATGCTCTTGATGTCATTGTTCTAACGACATATCCACTAAACACCGGTATTTTGGTACGCGTGCGACCAGTCGCTGTCATGGAAATGATCGATTCTGGAGAATCTGATTTCAAAATCTTGGCCGTACCTGTTGACGACAAGCGTTGGGAAGATGTTCACGATCTGGCTGATATTAACAAGCACACCATCAAAGAATACGTCCACTTTTTCGAAAATTACAAAGAACTCAAGAAAGGCGAAAAAGGAATCGTAACTATTCCAAAAATCTCAGGTCGTGCCGAAGCTTTGGAAGCCGTGAAGAAGTCCGTCGCCCTATACGAAGAAAAATTCTCAAAATAAATTTATGGCAGAAATAAAAAAACTAGAAAAATCTTTGGTTGAAATCAAAGGAGAAATCGAAGCCGCGGAATTTGAATCTTTCCGCGCAGTGGCTTTGAAGAAACTCGGTGAATCTGTCGAAATCGACGGCTTTCGCAAAGGTCACGTCCCGGCGAACGTCCTCGAGAGCAAGCTTCCGGAAATTGCCGTCTTGGAAGAAATGGCGCAGTTAGCGCTCTCAAAAAATTACGCGAAGATCATAACCGAGAACAAGATTGATGCTATTGGATATCCAAAGATAAATATTACCAAACTCGCCAAAGGTAATCCTTTGGGATTTACGATAACCGTCGCCACAGTTCCAGAAATAAAACTCCCCGACTACAAAGCACTGGCCAAGAAAGTAAATGGAAAAGTTGAAAAAATAGAAGTTACCGATGCTGAATTCGAAAATATCGTCAAACAAGCCCGTATGATTCGCGCCAAAGAGTTGGCCAAGGGCGGCGAGATTGACGAAAACAATTTACCAGAAATTGATGACGAATACGTAAAAACTTTGGGTGGATTCGAAAACCGAGCAGATTTTGACAAAAAAATCCGCGAAAACGTTCTCGAAGAAAAAAAGATGCGCGCCAGAGACAAGCGTCGTCTAGAGATGATCGAAAGCATTATCGCTGAAACAAATCTAGAAGTACCAGAAGTGCTTGTGGATTCCGAGGTTCACAAAATGCTTCACAAAATGCGATCTGATATCGAGGCTATGGGTCTCAAATACGACGACTACTTGAAAAACCTGAACAAGACCGAAGAAGATCTTCATAAAGAATTTGAAAAAGATGCTGAGAAGCGCGCCAAGCTTCAACTCATCGTCGTCGAGATAGCCAAAGCCGAGAAGCTCGAAGCGCCAAAAGACATGGTTGAAGCTGAGGTCAAGAAAGTTACTGAAATCTACAAAGACGTAACCCCAGAAAATGCTCGTGGCTATATCGAATCAGTCCTTCAAAACGAAGAGGTCTTCAAATTCCTAGAAGCTCAAAATTAGTGTAGAATCTGACTATTAGAATTAATTCATAAAATCATGTTAATCCCAACCGTAATCGAAAAATCTTCTTTTGGCGAAAGGGCCTATGACATCTACTCGAGACTTTTACGTGAACGTATCATTTTCGTTACTGGAGAAATAAACGACCACATGGCTAACACCATCGTGGCCCAGCTCCTCTTTCTCGAATCAGAAGACTCGAAAAAAGATATTAGTCTATACATCAATTCCCCAGGTGGGTCAGTCTCGGCCGGTATGGCTATAATAGACACCATGAACCACATCAAGCCAGAAGTCTCGACAATCTGCGTCGGTATCGCTGCTTCGATGGGCGCCTGGATACTTTCTCAGGGTCAAAAAGGCAAACGTTTTGTCCTACCAAATGCCGAAGTTTTGATTCACCAGCCTCTCGGAGGAGTTTCGGGTCAGGCTTCAGACATCCTAATCACCGCTGAAAACATCATCAAGATCAAGAACAAGATGGCAAAAATGCTCGCTGACGCTACCGGCCAAAAGGTAGAAAAAATCATGAAAGACGTTGATCGCGACTTCTGGATGGATGCTGATGAGGCCAAGAAATACGGCATCGTCGATAAAATAATGAATAAGCCAGCAGTCAAAAAATAACAAAAAGAAAAAACCTCACAAACGTGAGGTTCTTTCTTTTAGCGATTAAGATCGAAGCCCCAAAGCACTCCGTCTTTTTTATTTATGAATCCGAGATAGTCTTCACTGGAGCTCAGTTGTAAATTCGTTGCGTCGAGACGCTGGTTATTTTTCGAAATGAAATCATAAATTATGTTGCCGCTCATGTCACGCATATCGATTGACCAAAGCACGTCATCAAAACTCATTTTGCCCTTATACCAATCGTCCGGGAAAAGTCCGCTGACGGCTTGAGCCGGAGCCGCACAATAGACCTCCTTTGAATCTTTGGTCCAGACACATTTTTCTGGAAGCGTTGAAGGCGACACAGAGGTTCTCTTGCCGCTCGCGATGTCGAGGACAAATGTGGCCAAAGTGTTATTGGCTGAAGTACTAAAGAGAAGTTTTTTCCCATCGGGACTCATAAGTGTCGTGAGACCATTTTCTCCGCCGATGTTTTTTGAAATCGTTCCACTTGGATTACCGATAGTATAAGAATACCCCGGGACCTGCCCAGATGATTTGGTGGTTAGATTGATCTTACCGGATGTCGCGAAGTCGGCGATCCACTCAGATAAAGGATTTGAGAATATCTGTTTCTTAGCCTTGGTCGCAAAGTTATAAGTAGAGCCGGTCACGCCACCGGTTGAGGGTAATAGATAGAAAATATTTTTACGATCTCGAGAGACTCCAAGGGTAGCAATGTTCTCAGGTAAATATTCACCGGTAACACTTGCAGTCTTTGGCAAAGCATCACGTTCTTCTTTGGTCAATTTTGGATCAATTTTCGGGAAAGTGAGTCTTGCGACGTATGTCTGTATGACTCGATCTTTCAAGTAACGCATCACGACTCGAGTTCCCGTATCATCGAACAACGCCTCAACAACGCCCGGCACAGATTTATCGCTCTTTTTGACTGATTCTTCTGCTTTACGAACAGCCCGGTCGAACACAAATCCAGAACTGACATCTACATAGCGAACAAGCGCAACCGTCTCGGTCTTTGGAGCAGTCTTGGCAGCCGTAAAGGTCGTAATGCCTTGGATGGCATTTAATTTTAGATATGTCTTGGAACCAATTACACCGTCTCCTGTCAGGCCGTTTCTGTTTTGGAAATCCACGACAGCATTTTTCATGTCAGTATCGTAATCATTATTTATAACTAGGTTTGGCGATGGATTCTGGCGATTCAAAACAGTCTTGATGGCCACAATCTCATCCGTTTTGTCACCGAATTTAATCGTCTTATAACCAGAAAAATCAAAAACTTCGACAATATTAGCGTCTGGAGTGGTCGAGTCCGGTTCAGGAATTTCACGCTGTTCACTTGTAAAAGTAAATCCAGCCACGGCAGCGGACGAGAGCGCCTTTAGAGTTGGATTATCTTCGACAACAATAACGGTTGTGGAAGGAATTGGAGTTGTTGGAGAGTTCTGATTTCCAGAAGATGACGTTGTAGATGGTTTCTCGTCATCAGAACCGAGATCATTCTCTCCCCCACTCGTACCAAAAGGGTTTTGTATGCCCGTCGAGGCTGGAGTGTTTTCTAATTTCTTCTGTCGCGCATCTCTTATAACCACCCAAGTAAAAATAATGAGGATGAAGAGCGCGACGAAAGCTAAGATTTTAAATAATTTTTTGTTTTGCATGATTATTGAACTTTGATCAAATGCGTTATCTGGTTTCTTCCGGAGTAGCTGGCAAGCGGCTTTTTCGTAACATTCGTGTTGGTCGTCCAGTCTCCAGCAGATTCTGCAATCTGTCCGTTGCCATAATATATCACGACGTGGCCGTTCCAGACCAAAATATCTCCTGCTTGCAATGTGTATGTTGAGCCGTCAGCGGTCAACGTTTGTCCGTTTGCCGACAGAGTATCCATATCGATAGGCAAAGCGGTTGCGGCATTTGTCATGCTCGACGTACCACCAAAAGTCGGCAGTCCGGCGCACCTTCTGACCTGGTTCACAAATCCAGAACAGTCTAGACAGACACTATTTAAAGGACAAAATGACCGACATTGAGCAGAGACACCACTATCTTCTGTACATATCTTTGGTCCACTTTCCTGCTCACTCGGACTTAATTTAAACTGACCTCCCACAGGCAATGGCCCACCCTTTCCTCCCCAACGATAAGTGGTCTTGTCGACAAAACTATCAATTACTTGCGGAACAGAACCAACACCACCATTCATCGGACAAACAAGCCCCAGGTTCGAAGGTAATGGAGAGAAACCGGTTATAGTGCCTCCGGAGTCAGTCGAAGCAGCAGGTGAGAAATAGTCGGCATCTCCAGCGGAAATACTCACCTGAGGAATCGTAATTCCCAAATTCGAAGCCAGATTAGGATTGATAGTATTGAGAACAAGCCAAGCGCCAAGGGCCAAAACGAGTCCCAGGATCGCGTCTTGGATCATTTTCTTACCCGCACCCTTGTCGTCTATAGCGTCAGCTGTAGCGTAGTGAATCGCTCCAATCACGATCATGATAAAAGCGAGGATTCCAGCAATCACGATTAGAAGTGTAAACAACGCCCTCAAAAATCCACCGAGGTCTGATGCTTGGCTCTGGGAAAATCCCGGGAGTGGCGCGAGATAAAAGTCTTCGGGGGGCACAGGAGGAATGACAGTGTCTGAAGTGTTGAACTGATCATTTATATTGCTTGTTTGGTATGGTCTCACCAACGGATTAACGGAGGTCCAATAGTGATCGCAACTTAGGAGTCCTGCGACACAATTATAAGTAAGTTCACTGCCTGCAAGTAAGTTCATGTCTTCATCTACTGGAGTCGTCGCAAATAAATGTGACCCATTATCATCTGTAATCTCGAGGTGATACTTGCAGTCCCAAGCTCCCGGCCAAGAGATGTGTGGTAAAGGGATAGGAGAGCCTAGATTTACTACGCCACACCATTCTTCTCCGGCGATAAATTGCAAAGTAAAGCTATCCGTCGTATCAGCATTTATTGGAACATTGATTCCGTTAGCGACAGAAATATCGTGGTCCAAATTAAGCGACATTGTTTGTGTGATACTTACCTGTATACTATCGCCCTGACATCCTTGAGTCTGTATATCTACATAAATATAAGGACGGTTGAGATCGTGGTAGAAGTTGTCGGGATCATTTCCCGCGTTTGATCGGAATACTGCGTTTGTTACGTTACAGCCATCGGCCTTGACCTCTATAGGACTTGCGAAAAAACCAAATGACAAAAACGTCAGGACTGAGAGAAAGATTATTTTGTTTTTATTTGAAAAAATACTCATAAACTATCTAACGGTAAATCTCGTAAAAGCTTTTATGTTTCTAAAGAGTCTCTGTGTTTCATCGTATGTAACCGCGACATCCACCTGGCCCTTGGTAGTAGTTATGATTCCGAGAGTATTCTTCTCCCCCGCTTTGGCTGACTGATTGTTAAGCATCCAATTAAAAGTTACGTCTTTGTTTGTGGCCCAATCTTTCATTAGGAAGTATGGCTCGGCGACGATGGTAAGTCTCGGCTGGTCGATGGAAGTATTTGTTTTAAAGACCTTGCTGTATTGACCCATACCGCGAGACTGATCATATTCATAGAAGATGATTTCCGGAGTAAATGGCACAACAGTTATGAAACCCTTGACCGTTTCCAAACCATTTGTAGCTGAAACTTCTAAACGATTGCTATTTTCAAGGATTTGGTTACCAAATACGATACTATTTTTACCCAAACCTGATTGCCCACCAGCGTTCGTGCCGTCTTTATTCCAGGTATAAGCAAAAGTACTAGGTTTTGCAAAAGTTCCATTGGATGATTTGACCACAGGCATCGCGACCACTTTGATTGCGCTTTGCTTTATAGGCAAAGTCTTGCCGCGATAAAAAGGTGGTGTATAGCCATCAACGGCTTCAAAGATAAGATCAACCGTGCCACCAGGAGCAACCGCGATAGATGTTGTTATTGGACTCCGGCCGGTCGGTGTAACGACAACCGACAATATTTCTGACTTCCCGGCACCAGGAGAAGTAAAGGAGACACTCTTCACACCCTGACCGGATTTGAGGACTTTGGTTCCCAGGCTCCAAGAAATTTTTGCTAAATCGATGTTGAATTCCAAGGAGCTAACCGAAGCCATGACGGACTGGTTTGGACCCGGATTGGCTGGAAGAAGAGTCAGATCAATAGAGCCGCTTACAGCCTCCGGACCGAATTGAGCAAAGGAAAAAAGCGGAGTAAAAAAAACAAGAGTAGCAATCAAAATTTTTAATGAATTAAACTTTTTCATTAAATTCTTTCTCTATCGTTTCAACTTCTTCGCGTATAGAGTCAATTTTCTCCATCTCGGCCTTGATTTTGGTTTCCGAGGCCTCGAGATCTTTTATCTCATTGATGTCATGACTGATGGTATCTTTCATTTTTTTCAGGTTGGAAAGCTCTTCTTTGACACTAGTCTTCTTGATATTCAGTTTCTTTTCGATTCGCGCCAAAAGCTCGGCCAAAGTTTCACTCTTTTTTAAAACAACATCTTCATTAAAAGGTTCTTTGGTTTTGGTCTCTCCAAGCTCAGATTCAAATTCCTTTTCCAGGTCTTCGGCGCTTGCTTTCAAACGACTCTCGGCCAGAGAACTTAGGTCTTCCTTGTTTACCCGCACACCAAAATCTTTGGTGTCTGGGTTTACTTTTGACTCTTCTTTGACGAATTTTATACCAGTTTTTTCAACATCTGCGTCACCAGAAGCTGGCGTCGTGCCGTCAATATCGATGATCTTCTCTCCCGTCACTCCAGCAGCCTCATTCTCCTCACTCTCTAGAGGGGTATTGCTGACATCAATACCCGCACCAGACAAAGTTTGTTTGTCTGAATCATTTATTGGCCCAGGAATGCTCTGTTTTTTAGTATTTGGCATGACTTAATTATAGAATAGAAAATGGTAAGTAGAAAGTAATAAGTCGGGATAACAAATATCTCCCAAAACGGAGCAAAATATAAATTTTTCCGAATCCCGAGGACCTAGCGATTTATCGCGCTTCCGCAGGGTGAGGAAAATTTATATTTTGCGGAGTCCTAGTATTCTTTAAACATCTTTTCGAGATCTTCAATTTCTTCTTCCAAATTTTCGGATTCGGCTTTCAAACTATCTGACTCTGTTTCCATTTTTTCATTAACCCTGACTGGTTCTTCTGGAGTTTTGACTTCCTCTTGTTTTACTGGAGCAGGTTCGCGAACTTCTTCTTCACGCGAACCGATAGCTTGAGCTAGGCGTTCAGTCTCACTTTCGCTGAATTTTTTTTCTTCTTCTTTGTAATCTTCCTTGGCACGTTTAATAGCCAAAACCTGTGAAGGGTCAGAAGTAATGATTTGGTCTTCGGTGTATGAAGCAATGACTTTAATTGCCACATGTTTAAGTCCGGCAAAGAAAATTCCCTCTCCGACCTCAGATTCGAGCAACAAATATTTTTCCTCATCGGTCAAATTGAAAACTTTTTGCAAGGCATCGGCCGAACTAGTCGATTGTTTCAAGAGAAGCTGCATCGAAGAGTTCGTAACAATAGCCATACCGTACTGCGAATCGACGAAGTCGTTAACGTCCTGAGTAATTGTCGAAAGACCCAAGAAATATTTTCGTCCTCGCTTGGCAATTGAATATAAGAAAGAGGCTGTATCTTCGGACTTCATCATCCACCAGGCCTCGTCGACGATGAGAAGGCGTTTCTTAAGATTTTTTCGAACCGCATTCCAAATAAAGTGCGTGACGATATACATGGCGACTGGTTTCAAGTCGTCTTCCATATCGCGAACGGAGAAGACGATGAATCGTTTGTTGATATCGACGTTGGTTGGCTGGTTAATGAAATTTTTCCAAGAGCCTTTGGTGTATTTAGCTAAACGAGTCATGATCGAATCAGAGCCTTCGATACCCGAGAGAACCATTTCAAAGTCCGACAGAAGTGGTGGTTCGATGGTCGTGAAGTCAGACTCAGCCGTAATGTCTTTTAAGGCATAGGTTTCGGTCACGGCCTTGTCGATGATGGCATCTTCTTCCGGAGTAAGACCTCCGAGCATAATACGAAACATTCCGACAAGTTGAATGGTGTTGGAGCGCAAAACATCTTCGCCGGTTTCATCTCCTGTTGGCAGCGGCAAATCAAAAGGGTTGATGTGGTGTTCTGATGAAAGCGAAATATTGAAATAGCGCCCACCAATAGCTTCAGAGAGATACTCATATTCCCTCTCTGGATCGATGACGATGACTTCGGCATCAAACATAAGTGTACGCAAAATTTCAAGCTTGGTGGCATAAGATTTACCAGAACCGGATTTGGCAAAAGTTACCGAGTTATAGTTTTCGAGTGAGAATCGATCAAAGATGATTAAAGATGAATTGTGACGATTAATACCGTAGAGAATTCCCTTGTCAGACGACAAGTCGAATGAGACGAACGGGAACATTGAAGATAATGGTTCGGTGTTCATCTTCTGGTGCACGGCCAAGAAATCAGTTGCCAAGGGCGCCACGGAATTAAAACCGACGTCTTGCTGGAAAAGAGCTGGTTTAATATAAACAAGCTTGGCCTCAAGAATTGACTTGATTTCATTTTCTAGTTTCGATAGATCCTGCAAAGTATCAGCATAAATCGTTATGTAAAGGCCAACATCAAACATCTTGTCTTGAGCCTGCTGGAGTGAGTCGCGCAAAGCTTCCAAGTCCTGATAGGCGGTGTCGAGAACCGGATCACGAACGAGACCCTTGGATTCACGAATGTTGACCTGACTTTGGACTTCGGCAACTTTTTTCTGGAATTTACGTAGAATCGTGTTCGTGTCGAGCGGATGAATATGAATCGCCACGTCAAAAATCTTGTCGAGATTGATTATTGGTGTAAACCAATTGTCCGAGAGAAATCTTGGATACGAAATAACAAAATATGTTCGTGCAATTTTATCTCCAAGATTCAGCGCTTTTGGTGAAATCTTGAGAGCTGACGGCGCTAAAATATCTTGGAGTTCCAATGTCGCTGCCTGATAAATTTCCTCAGGCAAAACCGGCAAGATTTCTCTTTTGGTATTTACGCCTTTTTTAGATTTGAAGATATCAAAAATTCCCATAAATTATTTTTCTTTCTCCGTTCCGAGATCTATCGGACTCTCGGCGTCACCTGGATTGAAAACTCTGTAAAACAATTCTACTTCATCTTCGGTTTTTAGCTGCACCGTTCTAATACCAAGCCTCGAAAGTCCCTGAGCCACGAGCGCCACACGCTGTTCCAATTGAGAGCGTTCCTCACTAAAAGCTTTTTCAGATTCTTCACTGTGAACATTTTTATTTGCCGGCAAGATCCTGTCCATAAGTCCTGGTTTGGCACCAGAATCACTCGATGTCGGCATCAGAGGAACAACCAAGAAAAAGTGTTTGGTCATGATATTCGTCGACTCAGTAAAGTCTTTGATGAACCTAATGTATTCTTCTGTCTGGATTTTCAAAAGTGGTTCGGTCTGCTCACGTAGGCGATTTTCAAGCAAGGCAATATATGAAGTGATGTTGAATTTTCGCGACTGAACACAGATCTGCAGAGAAAAATCGAGCGTATTTAGGAAATTTTGAAACTGCATAATTGTCGCGGTCTGTTCGTCTTCGGATTTCAAGGACAAGTTTACGGACGAAGCCATGAGAACGGCGCGCAAACCACCATCTTTCAAAATGACAATCCCGTCTTGGATTTCTTTAATCGGAACAAAATTTTGTGAAGCTTTAGCGTTTAATGCCATAAAAAATTATTTATCACGTTTCTGCATGTCGAGAACATCCAAACTCCAAGATATATCCGACAATCGACTCTCAGTCAATTTTGGAATGCCAGCCAAAGGTGGGGCTTTTTCGGCCATTTTGACAGCAGCCTTAGCTTTGTTTTTCTCAGCTTTTCGCTGTTTCCATATGAAAAGTTTGCCCTTAATGGTGTAGACGAACCAAGCCTGGAGAACCTCGACAAACGGCTTACCATTTACTTTGTAGAAAGTTAAGGCTAAAGCGAGTCCCAGGAGCGGTATGATTAAAAATATCGAAATATAAAATGGTAAAAGTTTGTAGAGAGCATAGGCGCTGCCCGCTCCGCCAGCCAAGTAAATAAATTGCTTAAAGGTAAAAGGCCCAAAAATTTTATCCTCAATATCAATAAATTGCGGCACTTGAAACCTCATGAATATATTTTAGCACATCTTCTTATTCGACTGGTTCGCGATACGGGTCTAAATACTCGGTAGACTTGCCTTTGAAGACGGCTCCGTTTTGTAATTTCACAGAAATGTCCGGAATGGCGGGCGCCGGTTCGGGAGTAGGCTTTTTCACAACAGGCGTTTCCTTCCCTTCGGCGGCCACCGGGTCAAGGACAATGAATTTCTCCTCGTTGTTCGTCGCGACTTGCGACTCACGACTTGCGACTTGCTTATCATCTCCTTCTTCCGGCTCATCGCCGAAACTCACACCAGCTTTTTTTAAGACTTTCTTCTCGTGATCATCCGCAGTTTGGGATTTTAATGATTCTTCTTTTACCTCTTCCACCTCTGATTCTTCGATATCTAGATGTTTTTTTAGACTATTTTTTATCTTTTCGTTTATCTGAACATTTAAATCATTTATTATAAGGTCTATTTTGTCTGAGGGGATTCGAATTTCGTTTAGTAAAATTGAACGAAATTCTTCTGGATGAGTAATCCCGACCAGTACCAAGATAAGCTCGTTTTGCATTTCGCCTATGTCGTCGACATGAAGATTGTATTTTCTTCCAATATCAAAAACAATATTTTCCCATCCGGATTCTTGGATGGCTCTGGCAAGCGGTGCTGGGATTTCCTGCATTCTTTCTTCAATTTTTCTCTTGAAATCTATATCCATAAAATTATTTTTATTCATCGTCATAATCCTTATCTTCTCTATTATAAGAATCTCGTCTTAGAGTCGAAGCGGCTCTTTTTCTACCTCGTGTAAAACCACCCCTTGCTATATCATATATTGCATTTATTGGATTAGAACTGACTGAATTTGCGTAATTCTTTAACATATCTGTCTCGCTGGTTCGTATTGCATTGTCGATTGCTTTAAGATCGTCTTTTTCTCTTTGCCATAGTGTCTGATATTGATTCTTCATAATATTTGATATTTGCTGAGCACGCGCTTTATTATTTGCAATATCTCTCTGAGCCGCATTCCAAGCACCAGAACCAACCGCAGATGATTTAGCGGTGTTTTCTGCCTTTGCCTGTTCTTTTTCTGCTTTTTCTTTTTCTTTTTTCCATCCATTATAGTCATAACTTTCACTAGCTGTGGCACCATTAGATGTAGAAACACTATTTGTTTGAGTTCTTGTCTTAGCCCTAACCATGGCTTCTTTATAATCTGTTTCGGCCTGAATTTGTGATTTATTAACTGTGCGTTGAGTTTGATTTCCTTGTGCATCAGTATGAGTATAGGTTATATCTTGTTTTTTGTGCTCAGAAATTTTTAGCTGTTCCCTAAATGCCTCTTTTTCCTTTTGATAGGCTTCCATACGCTGAACATATCCGCCCTTAGTTGTACCTTTACCCAAACTTACTCCTTCAAACCCAGCACCAACCATCTGTTTCCCGAGCAACTCACTACTCCTACGACCAAGACCGGTGTTTCTAAAATCAAAAGAACCCTTGGAAGCCTGATCTGCTCCTTTGTAGATAGTATTTCTAAACAAAGCATTTTTTGTCGCCCATCTTTTACCTCTTTCGCTATTAACAATAGCCGCTCCCGCCTTGCCAATGGCGGCTCTGCCAATCAAAGCTGTACCGCCGGTGGCAACCGCTAAACCTGCGGTCAAACCCATTCCAGCAATCTTCCCAACCGCACTTGTGAGAGCCTTGCCAAACTCTCCCGCCATGTCGACAGCGATCTTTTTCGCCTGTTTTAAGATAACAATTATGGCAATAAACGGTATCAAGACCTTCATGATCTTGTGTGCCGCGTCTTCGTTACCGGCCATAATAGGCGCAGACATTACGATTTGTAAGAACATGATGAGGAGGAAGAGGAAAAACAAGAAAACCGGCGCCATGAAAGATAGTTTTAGAATATTGTCTCTCCATCCGATCCATCCAAATTGACCCAAGGCGCTTCCATTGTTCGGCAGCGCGAAGCTCGCAAATGCGAGCGGTGAGAAAATCATCAGAAACCATAGCCCAATGACTCGCGCGGCGAACAACAAAAATGTTGAAAGGAACACAATTCCGATAGTGACGTTGACGAAAGAGGCAACAGCCATGATAAAGAACGCATAACCGTTCGGCATGACTCCAGCCGGCTGACCTGGTGTATTGTACTGGCCGGCGTCAAAAAGCTCTGAACTTAAAATTGCTTGCGGATTTACCTTGGCCACCAACGCCTGTGAAATAGTTTTTACACCTTCCCCGCTCGGCTGATCATCATACTGAACTTCGATGTTGTTATAGAAAGCCCGCGCCAAAATATTACCCGCATCGATTATTACTTTGGAGAAAAACAGACTGAAATTGATTAAAAGTGCGGCCACAATCAAACTCGACAAAGTCTTTTTCAAATCTGATGTTCCCAGCTGCAAGATATGTCGGATGGCGATATAGAGAAGCATGAAGATGAACGCAACGTTTGCAATATCTCGGACGACACTCCAGCCTTGATTTACGAAATCTCCATTTGCCTGGGAATAAGAATTTGAATCGAGTGAATATGCGATGAAGAAATCCAGGAGTTTACCTGTAAGCTCAGCAAATTTTCCCGACGGATAAAGGATCAGGTAATAAAAAGCGTTGACCAAACAACCAGCAAAACTTCCTGACCCATCTATGGGATGGTTGAAAACACAGTTTTGAAGTCGATCGGTATAATCCTCGCTTTGCCCCGAATCTCCCGGGGTAGGATTAAAAATATTTTCTGTACTAATGCCAGTCGCTGTAGTGGTGGGAGTTTGCGCAAAGACGACAGAAACAGGCCCGAGAAAAACCCCGAGAGAGAAAACAGACAAAAATACAATCTTATAGATTTTTTTCATCAAAAACTTATTTGCGAAATATGCAAATATACACGTTAATTATATTTCCTAGCGAGAATGCGTGCAAGGAATAACTTGTACGACATTCGAGCGACGAGAATATACGAGCGAGGAACGAGGCTCGTATATCATCGTTGGTGCTTTTCTAAGACAGGATGGTGTGCAAAATCTATGTTAGTAAATAGTTTGCAGAATGGCTTCAAAGGTAGATAGATTGTTCGATGGGAAAATTACCTGGACACCGTTTATTTCTATGTTGACGTTAGTAGTACCGCTACCAAAACCTATGCCGGGAAGGAAGGATGCGTTGGCGGCAGGAAGTCCTGGATAAGGGAAAACTGCAGGAGCGGGATAAGCTATTCGGGTATTTGGATACGTGTACGGACCAATAACAGTCTCAGTAATACAGTTGTTTAGGTGGGTATTTAGAAGACCAATTTGAGCTTGGTATACAGCAATACGAGAAATGAGAGTATTGAGCTGGGTCTGGGTGGCCAGGTTATCGGAAATACTATTGAAAATGGAGATTTGAACTTGAACTTGTGGATTTGATGGACTCAAAACGCCGTTGTTCGCGGCCGCAATGGCATCAAGTTCATTTTGGATACTTTCGATGGTCACTAAAAGCGGTGTGATGTTGGCCAAGTATTCAGTTAAATTCGTAGCCTCGGCATTGTAAACATCCATATCAGTAAACAAACTTTCCAAGAAGAATCTGGTGCTTGGTGGAGCACTGTCTGGAGAGTAGTTGGCGAGCATTCTCTGAGTGTATCGATTGAAAACTTCCTGCATAAAGTTTACGAATTGAGTGTGTGTATACATGGCGGGACTTTCTACAATAGTTGCTCCGGTAAAGTCATGAATCCTATTTCGGTAATATGCTTCGTTTTGATCGCTTGGGTTGGCGCTCGAAGCAGCACCAACACCCGCCAAGGCAGTTTGGAAATTGATAGTGGCGGCATCCAACCAGCGCGGATTTGGTCCAGGCACGCAATAATCAAGCGCGCGAATTTTGCCAACAAGTTCCTCGAGTAACTCAAGAGCTTCTTCGGCATTTTCGATGTATTGATCTTGAACTTCCAGGAGCGGTAGGTCGGCAATACCGACAGGGCCAGTACCGTTGATAACATCAGTTACCGGAGGATTGGCCTGACCGTTAGCAACGGCGCCAGGTTGTTGACCGTTGACTTGCGCCAAGAGAACTGAGTTGGTGTTATCAGAGCCCAATTCTTTCAAACCAGTTTTTATGAGCTGGTTGATAAGCGCGTCAAAAATAAGTCCAATATTTTCTGCAAAATCATCGGCGGCGATTAATTGATCCTGGCCAGTGTCCAAGCCCTTGGTCAATCGAGTTCCCACAACCTGTCCTGGAGTGGTGGCCTTCCATTGTCGGCAGCGACTTCGCAAAACCAAACCGTTATAAGCATCGGCTTGATCGGCGGCATTACCGAAATCATCCAACTCACCTTGGACGGCGCTCGGTAACTGAGCAAAAGTCACATCACCCAAAGTCGAACCTGGCGCCAAGACGCTGTAATATTCACCCAAGTGCAAGGGTTCTGTCTCGGGGATATAGTCGTCAGATCCGCCGGTACCAGACTGTGCACAGACTCGGGGACTCAAGTATCCACCAGACTGAGCGAGCTGTTCGTTGAACTGTCTACCCACGTTTAAAGTTGTCCCTCCGGTTCGGCGACCCAAATCAGACCGAATCAACAGATCATTGCCGAACGGATTGTTTTGAGGCTCGAGAAAAGCCGTAT
>JBPOJJ010000007.1:0-9811 GCA_052033715.1 Patescibacteria group bacterium | reverse complement strand
CAAAAACCGCCCAAGGGCGGTTTTTGCTTACTTAACTGTGCAACACCGAGTGTTGCACAGTTTGCTTTTTTGTTACTTTAATTCCACCTTGCCTCCGGCATCTTCGATAGCCTTCTTCAAAGCTTCTGCTTCTTCTTTCTTTGCAGATTCTTTTAGAACTGAAGGCACGCCGTCAACGAGATCTTTGGCTTCCTTGAGTCCAAGTCCCAAAGCTTCTTTGACAACTTTCATAACTGCAATTTTCTGTTCACCCGCGGCAGTAAGTTCGACTTTAAAGTCTGACTTTTCTTCACCGGCAGCAACAGCGGGTCCAGCAGCAGCGACAGCCGTGGCTGAAACGCCCCACTTTTCTTCGATTGCCTTGACCAATGTGTTTAATTCGAGAACGGTCATTTTCTCTACAGCTTCAATGATTTGTTCTTGAGTCATGTTATTTATTTGGTTTTCGCTACCTCGCTAAGCGCAATTGCAAAGCGTTGTAGCGGTGAATTAATAATATTGGCGAACATGCCTTGCAATACTTTGAGTGGTGGGATAGTTGCAATAGACATCATTTCCTCCATTCCGACGAATCGTCCGTCAAAGACTCCGCCGACAATTTTGATATTGTCTTTGTGATCTTTTTGGAAGTTATAAACTTCACGAGCTGGCGCTAGAGCATCGGTTGAGGTAGCAATAGCGATCATGCCCGGCATGTCAACCATTTCACCTGTTACTCCTGATCCTGCGAAAGCTTTCTCAAGCAATGTTTTCTTGACGACACGATACGAACTATCGTTGTCACCAAGCGCGCGGCGAAGTTTCGTTTCTTCGGCCACTTGAAGTTTGTCGAAGTTTACAAAGACAACTGATTTAGCGTCTTTGACCACTCCCGCCAAAACCTTCACTTCTTCGATCTTTTGGTTTTTAGTTTTTGCCATACTTATAATTAAAAATTCGGCTTTTAAAGCCGACCCGAAAATGAAAACTATAGTTTTCTTAGATTCGACCTACAGAAGGAATATTTGACCCCGCCGGTGAGGCGGGAACCCCCTGTCTCGGGCCTACGATGGACATATTATCACAAATTTCCTAGTAGTCAAACTGCCCGGTTGAAGCCCCATCCGCACCATTTTCTATGTAATTCACCACCAAACTCACGAGTGCTCCAAAGGCCAGAATTATGACAAAATAAAAAAGTCTTTTAATGAAATGTTTGTTTAACATCTGAAGAAAACATCCTCTTCACATAAGGCCAGCGGGTGCGAAGCTCCAACAAAACAAATTGTGAGTGCAGCCGCTGGCCATAAATAAAGACGATCACTTTTAATTATAACAAAGGCTTTTTAATTGGCCACCCTTGCCTAAGTTGGATCAGCCGCTCCCAAATTAAAAACGTAATTTATAACCACTGTTGGCATACCGAGACTATTGTTGTTTGCGAGAACGGCACCACGAATCATAATTTCTTGACCACTCAGTTGTGTCAAAAGCCCGGTGTTTTGAGAAATATTTTCAAGACTATACTGAACGCCGTCTTCCGCAGTAAGCACTAAGTTCGTGATCCCACCATTCGGTCCATAAGTCCCACTCTCACCAATCGAAAGCACTCCCGACAATCCGACGAGTTGAGGTTGTTCTATATAAAGTTTATTGATCCATTTGATCAAATATCTATTACCTTCTTCTGTGAAGTCTATAAAAATTGGAATGTTGCTCCCCTCTCCTTCGTTCACATAGTTTATGACAACCATCGGGAGTCCTTCTGTGCCCGAGTCTCCTAAAAAGAATCCGTTGATGAGTATCTGTTGCCCCACAAACTGACCCAGATTATTTGGAGATATATTCATGATCGCGTACTGTGTACCATCAACCTCTAGAATAAGACTGGTTGACTCTCCAACACCATTGTGTGAAATATCTTCGTTGCCCAAAATGAGATTTCCTACAAGTTCGATTCTCTTGCCACCATGTCCGTACACATATCGGATCCAATCCCGTAAAAACTGATTGCCTCCTTCGGTATGAGAAATTATCTGATATTCTGGCTGCGATTCTATAGAGAAAAGTAACTGCTGCGTCGGGATGTCTAAAATACCGTTTACCTCTAGATTGTTTGCTTCTTGGAATCGAATAATGGCGGAACGCGTACGGAGACCAAAAAGACCGGAGGGATTGCCGTCATATATACCGAGTTCAGTCAGTTTGGTTTGAGCTCTTAAAACCGTGTCGTTCCTATTGTCCTGGCTCCAGAAAAACATCGGCACGCTAGCGCGTTGTTCCCCGATAATCATCATCGGCACAGCAGCAAGCCCCGCCACAATAACAATAATAAAAAATAGTTGGATGAATTTCTCTTTGTTTTTCATATTGTTTTTATTATCTCACACCTTTCCCCGAGGACATAACGAAGTGCTCCCGCAGGATGAAGAAAATTTAGATTTTGAGTAACCCCTAAAACACGAAAACCGGCCAAGACCGGTCCACGTGTTTGTTTTGTTTTGGAGCCTAATTATTGCAATTAAGCACTCACGTGGGTAGTCTATCACACTTGAATATAAAAGTCAAATGTGATAAATTGACCCTGTTCGTATCGGATAGTTGCGGTTGGCGAAAGTTAGCTGAGGAAAGTCCGGACACGTACATTTTATTATGTAGGATGGTAGCGGGTAACGCCCGTCTGGAGCAATCCAAGAGGTGCGAGCAGTGACGCCAAGGCCGAAAGGCTTAGGGTTCCTTAGGGAATAATTCTGTCGGAAGACAGAAGTGAAACGGCAAAATCCTTACCTACGTGCAAGGCCGTGTCCATCTTCGGATGGAAGTGCCGCTTGAGCCCAAGAGCAATTTTGGACCCAGATAAATAACTGTCTATTACAGAATCCGGCTTATAGATACGAACATAAATATGAAAGAACACCGCTTTACCGCGGTGTTCTTTCTTTTTATTCCCCTGCCTGCGCAGACAGGTCGCTTCCTTTCTCTTCCTTCTTCATCCCGTCAGCCTTGGCGTTGACTTCATACGCCGTATTTTGCTGTTCGAAAAAGTTTACAAGCTCGTAGACGTCAGTCGCGGTCGTCATCCATTTGGCAGGATTCGTGACGTTGTAATGAGGTGGCATACCGAGTTCTTCGAGTCGGCGGTCAGCCACATACTGCACGTACTGATTTACATAGTCAGCGTTCAGCCCTAGAATTCCTTTTGGAAACAAGTCTTTGTTGTAAGCAGTTTCCAAATCCACTCCTTCGATTACAATATTTCTAATCTCGTCTGCAAATTCCTGAGTCAGAAGTTCTCCATTTTCTTCCAAAATGTTTAGGATAAGATTCATACCAAACTTCAAGTGAAGTGATTCGTCACGTAAAACCCAGTTAATCATTGAGCCAAAATTTCTTAGTTTATTTCTCTGGCGGAACGAAAGCATGACCATAAATCCTGAGTAGAACCAGACTCCCTCCATCACAATGTTCGTTGCGACGAGATTTCTGATGAAATCTTTCTTGCCCTCTACGGTTTCAACGTCCAAAGTGTCTTCGGTCATGCGCTTCATGTATTTGTTTATGAAATCTTCCTTGGCTTTGACCGACGGAGTATTGAGGTGCATGCCATAAACTTCTTCGCGATCAAATGGAAAAGTCTCAAGCACGTATTCGAAAGCTACGCAGTGATTCGCCTCTTCCCACATTTGCTTGGCTAGATACAAGTGACACTCGGCAGATTTAAGATACGGATAGACTCCGAGGGCAAGCGATCGATTGACGATAAGTTCAGCAGGGTTGAAGAAACTCATGATAAATTTGACCGAATGCTGCTCATCAGGAGTCATGTTTGTAAAATCCTCTAAATCCTCCTTAAGCGCAATTTCATGGGGATACCAAGTGTTGGCAATCGCCTGATCATAGAGCTCACGAGCCCACTTATATTGTGACGGATAAAGATTTGTATCTTGCGGAGAAAATTTTCCAACTAGTGCCATATATTTAAGTAAGTATTAAGTAGTAAGTAGTAAGTAGTAAGTAGTAAGTAGCCGTACAGAATTTTTTATTCACATGACAGACAGATATTTGCGGTGCCCGGATCTTCGATTTCTGGATCAGAACTCGTATTTGCTTTTACAGCCAGAGGTTCTTCATTGATTGGATTAGCCTGTGTAAGCATGGCCGGCGCAGTGTCCTTGGCATTCCAGAGATTTGCGAACCCAACCTTGCCCATTTTTGTAGCCTTGTTAACCTTGACGGTCGATTGTTCGGCGGTGTGCCGAGGCTTCATGTGTAGATAATATGTAGATTTGAGACCTTTGGCCCACGCTGCATTATAAATCTTCATCGTCTCATCAATGTCGCGAGTTTCAAGATACATGTTTCGAGAGAGGGATTGGTCAATCCATTTCTGAGCTCGCGCTGCAACTTCGATGACTCCGTAAGGACTTGTAGTAAATGATGTCTTGTAAATATTTTTTACTTCGTCTGGAATCTCAGCGATGTTTTCGATGTTTCCCTGATTTTCGATAATAGCGCCTCGAACTTTTTCCCAAAGTCCTAACGTTTTTAGTTCAGACACGAGATTGCAGTTGATGTCGAGATATTTTCCAGAAATTTTATTTCGAGAAAAGGCCTGAGTAAAGCGTACGTCAATTCCTGGAGTTGTACCAGCCACAAGTCCAATGTTGGCATTCGGAGCGATGGCCATCAATGTCGCATTTCGAATTCCGCCTTTGACTTTTTCTCGCAAAATATCCCAATTAAGTCCGCCATGGTGACTTTCCTTGTCGAGCTCAAGCGTAACTCCACGCTGGCTTTCTAGTCGCGCGACGGTGTCTATTGGCACCAAGCCCTTTGACCACTCTGAACCTGGGAAATTTTTGTAAGACCCTCTTTCACGAGCCAAGTTTGCTGACTCATCAATTGAGATATAAGAAAGAAATTCGAAAACTTGATCGGCGAAGTTATAAGATTCCTCGGAGTCATACGCCCAGCCCATTTTTTCAACAGCATCCGCAAAGCCCATAAGACCGAGCCCAACGGCGCGATTTTCTTGGTCAGACTTTATCGCTTCTGCTACCGGCAATAGGTTGATATCGATCAGGTTGTCTAGATGACGAACACCAGTGCGGATAGTTTCTTCAAACTTCTGCCAATTAAGAGTCTTGTTTGTCATGTGCGCTGGAATAGAAATCGAGGCCAAGTTACATACGGCAATGTTTTCTCGATCCTGAGGAAGAGCAATTTCGGTACAAAGGTTCGACATGTGGATAGTCCCGGTGTTGTTGTTTAGGGCGCGCAAATTGAAAGCATCTTTCCATGTAAACCAAGGGTGAGATGTCCCCTGGAGCGCCACCAACATCTGTCGCATAAGAGTTTCAGCCGGCATCTTCTTCCAGAGCTTGAGTTCACCCGCCTCAGCCTTTTCAATATACTCGGCATAGCGCTTACTAAAAGCTTCTCCATAAAGCTCGATCAGATCTCCAGTTTCCTTTGGATCGAACATATACCAGGTGTCGTGAGCGCGAACACGTTTCATGAATTCATCAGATATGTAAGCTGCGGTGTTGGCCGTACGCATGCGGAGATAGTCGTCTCCAGCGTTGTGCTTCCAGTCAACAAAGTCTGGAAAATCGTAGTGCCAATTTTCCATATAAAAACACAGCGCACCTTTTTTCTTGCCTCCACGCTGGATGGCGCGAATAGATGTATCCATGATTTTGGCAAAAGGTGTTGGGCCGGTCGAAGTCGTGTTCGAAGAAGCAAGTGCTGAACCAGTGGCACGGAGTTTCGTCATTGAGACGCCGAGACCTCCGGTCGCTTTTGAAATTTTAATGACGTCGGCAACAGTCTTAGCGATGTGATCAATATCGTCCTGACATTCAATAAGGAAACAATTCGACATAGCCGGACGAATAGTTCCTGACATCAAGTTTGTTGAGCCTCCTGGTAAATATTGAAGCTGTGAAGTTTTATCATAAAATCTTTTTGCCCACTCGGTCGGATCTTTCTCGTTGTAGGCGAGCCCCATCGCCACACGCATAAAGAAGAACTGTGGAGTTTCTTGGGAAATATTATTTTTATCTTTCAATGAGTAGCGATGAAGAAGCGTTGATAGTCCAGCATACTGAAAAAGTTCATCGCGTCCCGTGTCGAGATACTTTGCCAACGCCTCGAGATCGAAATTTTCCATTCGTTTATCAAGGAGCCCTTCTGCAACACCCTTCTTGATGTACTTCGGGAAAAGTTCGATGTGTCTTTCTGCAACTATTGCCATGTTGTCTCGCGGATAATCACCAAGGATTCTCTTGTAGACAGTTTTTAGAAGGAGTCTGGTCGCAATCTTGTCGTAATCTGTGTCTTCTTTTACGTTTTGGAGCGCAGCATTTATCGTTGCCTCATCAATTTCATCTTCAGTGATGCCATCATAGAGAGTTAGATTGGTTTCACTCGCGATTTGAATGACTTTTCCCACCACATCTGGCAATCCGACACACGCTCGTTCGAGTGCGCGATTGATTCGATCCGCGTCGAACGCTTCTTTGCTGCCGTCTCGCCTTGTGATGTTTAAAGCCATACTTTTTTATATTAAAGATAAATTTAGGTCACTTCATTGTAGCGGAAAAACATCATTAAAAAACTGTGGAAAAGACATAATTTCCCACTTGCAACATCAGTCAAAAAACTTGTCTATACGTCAAGCGAAAAGCCGCTCAAATCATGCATGATTTGAGCGGCTTTTCTTAACTTTTCCAAAAATTTAGAAAATTGTTTTGGAGATTTTATCTCGTGCTACTGAATGACTTCGGTTGTCATGACGGTGTCACCAATTTTGATCTTGTTGGCGGCAACATACCCGGCCGTAACTTCCAAAACGTACTTGGCTGGGGCGTCGGGCTTAAATATTTCTGGATAAGTATCGGGTGAGACGTTTTCTTTTATAGAGACCACGCGGTTCTGCTCGTCGATCCAGATAATATCAATCGGAATTGTCATGTCTTTCATCCAAATGCCGTGTTCATCTGCTTGTTCGAACTTAAAAAGCATACCGTTCTTGTTGTTCAAGAAGCTTGATCCGGACAAACCACGCGCACGCTCCCACGGAGTGTCGGCAACGTTGGCCACGAGGTTCTGTCCACCAATATTTACAATTGCTTGCTTGGTGACCGTTTGAGCAAGATTAGAAATCGGTGTACCCTTTTTTCCTGCGACCAGCAACAACAAGACGAAAATCGCGACAACGACAAGGAGTACTAGAATAGATTTATTCAAGACCTTTTTTTCTGTATGTTCCATAATAAATAAGTGATTAAAACTAAGTAATTAGATTCTACAATATACGGGTATAAAAATCCACTCGCCCAAAAACAGATGTGGATTTTTTGACTGAATCTTTAGAATACGTTCAGGGTAAGATTTGGCGCTTGATAAGTAGATCCCTGTCCGAGACCAAACGGATAAAACTTGTTTGCAACATTTGCTGGAGAATTACCCCAGTTAATGGAATTGAGATACGGAGCAAAAGATCCATCAGCTGCCGGCTGAACGAGCGTAGTCAAAGTAAAAGTTACATCATCTCCTTCCTGAACTCTAAATCCCCCAGGCACCTCATCACACGCCGAATCATCACAGGTAACCACAGCGCTCTCTGAAAAAACATTTCCTCCCGCTATCCCATAAGCCACTCCCTGTCCTGTAACATTCACACCGTTGTCTAGTTCATGTGTATTTGGTATGAATACATCTTCATTAATAGCGGTTACGTTGAATTTTATCTCAAACTGTCCAACGTCTCTTTGGCCAGGAGCCGTCGCTTCAAAAACGATAACACTTTGTGTCGAGTGAAGCGACACCATGATGTCTTGCATTTCTGGCAATTGGGCCTCTAAAACATTGTTTGGTGTAGACCCTCCAATATTTACGAGGATTGGGTCTCTGTCATTGTTCATCCCGACATACTTTACTTGGCCATCCATGTTTACGTCCGAGCGACTATAAACATTGGCAAGGACGTTCGTCGGGACATCTCCACCGATATCATAAAGTATAAAATCTCGGTCATTTCCCTGGCCCGTATATTGGACTAAACCGTCAGCACTCACATCTCCCGCCCAAAGAACCTTTACATTGCCAACTGTTTTAGCGGGGTTTGTCCCATAAAGAGGAGTTGTGGAAAAATCAATAGTCTCTGAAATATCAACTGCCGTTGCAGTCATGACGCCTAGATGATTTCTGTGTTTAACCGAGATGAAATATGTTCCCGACTGAAAAGGTACAATTATCGGTGAGGCCCCATCGACACTGACAATGTCGCCGTCAGCTTGAAGAAGCGCCGCCTGAGCATCAAATACTTGCGCGGCATTTTGACCCCATCTAGTCTCAACAACCACCCAATCGACAATGGCATTACTTCCAACGACATCGAGAACGCTCGGATCACTTATTGTATCTTCTCCTGTGTCGGTTACGAGTTCGTAGTCCAAAGCGGTGTAAGGCTCCTGTAGTGGGATTAAATTCAGATCATTGAGAGCGGTAGACATGAGTCCAGTCTCAGGATTATAAGGACCATCCAAGAATACTTTAAGATGAAGTTCTGTTTCGCCGTCACCACGAGGTTTGCCGAGAGCAAGTATCGCATTAATCGTTGACGCATCGAGTCTACCCGTTGGAGATAATTTATTTGCGCGTTGATAATTCTTGACCGCTGTAACAGTTTGGAGATTAAAAGTTCCATTGACCGCTCCTTTATACAGTCCAAGTTTTGTGAGAGCTTCTTGGACTTTTTTTATCGTCGGCGAAGTTTCTCCTCGGATAAAATAATTTTTGGTAACGGCTTTGTTGACCACTGCAGCTTGGTTTGTTTTCGAGAGACTACTTGCGCTAGCGATTTTCAATATAGCCTTAGTATTTACAAGCGAGACGACAAATAGAAGCGCGAACAATCCTCCTACAACCTTTAAATTATTTGGGCTCATGATATTAATTATTTTTAATGGATTAATTATAACACCATCACGTCTCGTGCCTAGGCCTAGCCACCAATTGATTTACGGATTCCCTCGGCAAGCTCAGCCAATTTTTCCGGATCGGCCATGGGACCAGAGCCCGATGAGATCCATCCTTCGTATTTTGGAAACCAAAATTCTTTGCCAGATAGAATCTGCTTCAACTCGCCCCGCTTCATATATTCGGTTCCATGCATCGGGACAAGTTTGATGTGAGCATGATCTATCATCGTTCCTTCCATGATAAGTCCGACTCGGCCAGTGTCCTCAAAATAATTTTCTAAAATTCCGGCGACTTTCTTCGAAACCAAGATGAATCTCTGCAAAGCATCGTCCGGCATTTTCAAGACGTCACTTCCAAAGTGTGCCTTTGGAATAACGCAGGAGAAACCCTCCGTGTTCGGGTCGATCGAAAGAAAAGCCATGAACTCCGAGTCTTCCCAGAATACGCCCGACGTCTTCATTCGTCCGCTCGCAATCTCACAGAATATGCATTTTTGTTCGACTGTTGTTGGTTCGTAGTTTGCCATGTATACAGTATATCAAATCAAAAGACTCCCGGACGGGAGTCTTTTGATTAGTTTCCTGAAAACTGAACACTATAGATTTTGAAAAAGTTTTTGTTTTAATACCCTCTATTCTGCTTCGTTCTACCTTCCACGATCCATTACATATTGTGGACAGGTTTTCGGTTCACTACCTGTGAACGAGGAGTTCTATTCTATTCCCTAGAACCACGGTATCTATCCTTTGAGGGACAGATCGACACTCATATCTCTTCCGAGATATCTCAAATTGAATTATTCCACGAGCAGCTTCCGCTACCCGTGCCTTGTTACGACTTAGTC
>JBPOJJ010000001.1:0-66555 GCA_052033715.1 Patescibacteria group bacterium | reverse complement strand
TCAAGGTTGTTGGCGAAAGAAGCCGCTATAATTTGGTTTGTATACTTGGTAAATCAAAAAATGGTCAAACAGTTACAGAGTTGACGAATAAGATGTCTCTAAGACAACCCACTATTACTCATCATCTTAAAGTTCTCCAATCAGTAAATGCAGTATCCGCAAAAGTGTCTGGTCGTGAGAAATATTTCACACTGAACCGTAGCGCTCACTGTTTTGAGGATTGCAAAATACCTTACTAAATGGGATCTAATGTGGTACATTTGCAATAATATGGACACAGCATCATTACACGGCATATTTCTCATCATCCATTTATTTGGGGTGGTTTTGGGTGCGGGAGGCGCATTTATGAGTGACGGCATCTTTTTTACATCACTTAAGGATAAAATACTATCAAAAGACGAATTTCGCATATTAGGGACTGCTTCTAATTTTATATGGGGAGGATTACTCATGCTTGTCATATCAGGGATTGGGCTCTTTACTCAAGATATTGAAGCACTATCTTCTTCCGAGAAATTTATCTCAAAGATGACTGTTGTGGGAATTATAATTCTCAACGGTATTATTTTTCATGTTGTACACCTCCCTTTTCTAAAGAGACATCTAGATAAAAAATTAGCATCAAAAACAGAACCTTCTTCTAGTCGATTGACCCCGCTTATTCTCGCAAGTGGAGTCATCTCTGTTGTTTCATGGACATCTGCTGTTATTTTGGGAGCATTACGATCATTTTCTTATTCATATCCTACATTTTTATCTGTCTATGTGTTAATCATTGGATTTGGAATACTTACTACGCTTGTATTATTTTTTGCCTATTTAGACCAGAGGAACAAAAAAGTCCTTGTAATGATTGGTGTAGGAATACTTACGTTAGGAATAATCCTTGGATTGATTTCTTTCTATTCACAAAAATCAATTATTGACAGCAAAAATCCTATCCCGGGGAGTAATGCCGAAATATTTACAATGGAAAATGTTGCGAAGCATAACACTAGTGAAGATTGTTGGCTCATTATAGACAATAAAGTGTTTGATGCGACACCTGCGTCAAAGGTACACCCTGCGTTGTTTAATTGTGGCACTGATGCAAGTATAAATTATCACAAAAATCATGGGAAAGGTATCAGCGATAAAATGATGGTGTTTTATATAGGAGATCTTGGTGGGAACATCTCATCAAAAACCGAAAAAGAAGAAAAAACGAAATCATACGCAGAGCTTAATCCTAAAAAAGAATTATATGTGCCAAGTATGTCATGGAATCCAGATGAATTAATGGTAGTGGTAGAAAAAGATGCAGAAAAACTTCTTTTTATAGATGGAAAAACTCATACAGAAATCGGTCGGATACACGACATAGGATTTCAACCTCACACATCAGTGTTTTCTTCTGATAAAAAATACATGTACATCATCTCTCGAGATGGATGGCTTAGTAAGATTGATATTACGACACTGGATCCAGTTATCTCTATTCGTGTAGGTGAAAATTCTCGTGGAACAGCACTTACTGATGATGATAAATTTTTAGCTATTGGTAATTATGAACCACATAATGTGGTAATAGTAGATACAGAAACAATGCTTGTTGTTGAAACCATCAAGACTTCTGGTGAAATAGACAATGAAATTACTGGATCTCGTGTCGGTGTTGTTGTGGAATCAGAACATGATTTTATCATCGCACTCAAGGATGTAAACAGTGTATGGGTCATCGAGCAGAATGCAGATAAAAAATGGGTTGTAAAAAATAAATATCCGAATATTGGTAATAATAAAGCACCGCTCCATGATGGCTTCCTAACTCCTGACGGGAAATTTTTTGTCGTCGCAGCACAAGGAGCGAATTCTGTGTGGGTATTGAATACTCAAACATGGAAAGTTTTCGGAGAAGTTCCAACTGGCAAATTACCTCACACGGGGCCAGGTGCAGTATGGAAAAACACAACATATATACCAGCTCTCGAGGAAGGTCTCATTACTGCAATAGACATGACTACATGGAAACCGATTGCAAGTATTAAAACTGGCGGACCAGGTCTTTTCGTTCGTAGTTATTCTAAAAACCCAGAGTATCCCTATGTGTGGGCCGACACTGCCTTTGGTGAACATAAAGATGAAATCTATGTTATAGATGCTCGTGTAAATAAAATAGTGAAGACATTATTTCCTGTGGAAGGAAAAAATTCATGGCACCCAGAGTTCACCTACGATGGAAAATTTGTGTATGTTGTTTCCCAAGAAGGTGGAGAGGTTATGGTGTATGACGCATATACATTTGAGGTGGTAAAAAGAATCAAGGCGAATACACCATCAGCAGTATCGAATGTTGGCTTGCGAATAGAAGAACCAGGACTCTAGACAGAATTCCGTGTATAATAGCACTATGGTATTATTTACTGTTCAGTCTCGTGATGAAAAACTCCTGGAGAGATTTTATAACAGATCTATAGGAGAACTCGGCGTTTTTTTTGGATTGAATTTGAAAAGGAACAGGCCAAAAATCTTTCTTGTTAAAAATCGGAAATCAGTTGATGCATTAATGGGGCAAAAAACACAGGACTGGGTAGTTGGTTGGGTTAATAATACAGATGTTTTTATTCTAGATAAAGATTCTTATGAAAAAGAGAGCTGTCATACATATTCTCAAGATGAGTATTTTCATTTGATAAAGCATGAACTGGCTCATGTATTTACAAAAATTTACTCGGGAATTTTTAACAAATTGAACTATAAAAATTTTCAAAAACCTTTTACAAAATAATCACCAATCTTTATGTTCAAATACCTTATTTTTGAAATGATATCTGGAATAGTAGGTTTTATAGCCTTTGTCATACTTGTGCGGTATGTATGGAAACAAGGGCATTTCCATTCAATTTTTAAGCAAAAATGGCTTTTCGTTCCAGTGTCCCTAATTGTGATTGCTTTTTTCACAGGACTCGTGGCAAACAAAACTTATCCTCCTGATTTTGCAATGCCAGCATTTGTACATTCACATGCTCCAGGTGGACTCCCTCCATCTATCCCATTTGCTAAAATTATAGATTTTTTGAGATATGAAAATCGTTTCGATAAAGTCGCAGATATTGGTGCAGATCCGACAGTTGTTCCAGAAAAACCACAAGCACCTGACGCAGACGGTATTGTGCGTATTAGTCTGACTGCACAGGAAGTAATTTCGGAGGTGTCTCCAGGAATTTATTTTAACTACTGGACATATAATAAACAAGTTCCTGGTCCGATGCTTCGTATACGCGAGGGGGACACGGTAGAATTAACGCTGACAAATGACCCGTCAAGTCTACATGACCACAATATAGATCTGCATGCAGTTACAGGCCCAGGAGGCGGAGCGTCAGTTACTCATGTATCACCTGGAGAAACAAAAACATTTAGATGGAAAGCACTTGCACCAGGGCTTTATATTTATCACTGCGCAATGCCAAATGTTTCGACACATAATTCTCATGGCCAATACGGAATGATTTTAGTTGATCCAAAAGAAGGTTTAACAGAAGTTGATAAAGAATTTTATGTTATGCAAGGAGAGCTATACACTATGGGGCAACTTGGGAAAAAAGGACTGGTACCATTTGACCCTGATGCACTCTTGGACGGACAGCCCAATTATGTAACTTTCAATGGCCGCATTGAAACAACACCACGAATGCAAGCAAAAGTGGGAGATAGAATTCGTATGTATGTCGGTAATGGTGGAGTAAATCTGATCTCTTCTTTCCATGTAATTGGTGAGATTTTTGATACCGTGTATCCAAATGCAAGTATAGGTGGTGCGATGGAACACAATACACAAGCAACCGCTGTACTTCCTGGTGGAGCGAGTATTGTAGAATTCACTGTTGATGTTCCCGGTAAATATTTACTTGTAGATCACGCACTTGCAAGGATGAACAAAGGTGCGTGGGCAGTACTTGAAGTAACGGGGGATGAAAACCCAGAGATATTTAAAAAAATTGAAACTAAAACAAATATGTCAGAAGACATGGAAATGCATTAATTAAATACTAAAAAGAGTGACAATTGTCACTCTTTTTAGTATTTATGCAAAGTTCGGATGTCTCAAGTGGGTCAATTTTTGACTTAATAAAAACACTTACAAACTAAAGCATCTCGTGCTACCTGTTAAAGGCGGGCGATGGGGGAATCGAACCCACGACATCGGTTTTGGAGACCGAAGTTATACCACTTAACTAATCGCCCAACTGGCCCCGCGAGATTCGCGAGGCCGTTAGCGGTAACCGTGAGGTTGCCGCCCTATAAATTCTACAAAGAGCGAATTACAAAATAGTATAACATTTCGAGCTAAATTTCCAGTCGAGGCAGTCTCGTGTAGGGGTTTTGCTTTTGTTCATTTTTCTGTTACATTGTCTCCAGCAAACCAACGAACCTTCCATATGAGACACAGCGATTTGCAAAGAGAGCCCAGACATCGCCAGAGGATATTCATTCTCGATGCCCTGACCAGTTTTGGCTTCAAATCAGAGCACATTGTTGCAATGATGAGATCCCAGAACTTGGACATGCTCGGTGGCGTAGCCCAGCGACATATTTGGGGGATTGACGGGCCGTTCTGTATCGGAATTGGTCCAATGACAACTGGTAACCCCAGACGGAGTGTCGATCAGAATTTCGAGATTTTCCGGCGTGTCTATTTTCGGATACGCAAGGGTGGCCTACCCGGACCGGCGACCGTGTTCTTCCAGCTTCTGTTCGAGACGGACATCAAACGGCTTGCCGATACTTACTATGATCGGAAGCACAACGAAGAGGCCTTCTACAGAGATCTCTTCAAGTATTTCTATCGTCCGATCATGATGCATGAGAAGCTCGAAGCGGTCTGGCGGATGCCGGACTGGCAGGGCTCTATCGGCGCCCAGATCGAGTACAAGATTCTGAGCGAAGATCGCGTTCAAGCAGGTCTCAAGCCGGTGCAGTTCTATGACGCGCTTGAGCACGTCGACGAAGTCAGGAGCCTACTCACGTAGGCTCCTTCGTTTTTTCATGATTTGATTTGCTAAAATATGGGGGTGAAAAATTACTTGAAAAAGTCTTGGTATTTGATCGGGCCCATCGTCATATTTCTCCTTATAAACAGTGGGATAAAGGAGGCCAAAGATGTCGAGGAAATATCTAAAATCATAGAAACCGAAGTATTGGAAGGCCAAACAGCCGTTGTTGTGGAGTTAGAGGAAGAAGGAGAGCCTGTTAGAACAGTCAGCGAAGAATATGTCGTCACTCGCGTTGTCGACGGCGATACTTTCAAGGTGATGATCAATGGGGAAGAAGAAACTGTTCGCGTCATTGGTATCAACACTCCCGAGACAGTCGATCCGCGCAAAGACGTCGAATGTTTCGGCAGGGAAGCCTCGGAGTTCGCCAAGAAAACCCTGGTCGGACAGAAGGTTGCTCTTGTCATTGATCCGACGCAGGATGAGCGAGATAGGTACCAAAGGCTTTTGCGCTACGTCACACTTGTTGATGGACGGGATTATGGGGAAGTAATCATAAGTTTCGGCTATGCCTACGAATATACTTACATTAAACCGTACGAGAAGCAGGCAGTCTATAAGGAAATTCAGGCGAAAGCAAAAAACAGCGGTGTCGGTCTTTGGTCTTCAAAAAGTTGTAGTGGTCTTAAGTCCAACTAATTTTTTTTACAATATTTCTTGAACCATGTCCTTTGGCGTTTGGCATATTGCCAAATTTTTAGTTTTAATATTTCGATCATTTCCGATTCAGTAATTTTATTCTGCAAAAATTCGGCGATGTGCTTGTATTCGAGACCAAAGTTCTCGAGTCGTTCCCAAGATATACCATCATCGTGAAGCTTTTGCACTTCTATGACCATTCCAGCTTTCAACCTTGCTTCCAGCCTTTTTGTAATTCTTTCTTTTAATTCCTCGTCTGGTTTGTCTAGATAGATTATTTCAAAATTATATTTTTGCGGGCCTTTTTGTAGACAAACAAGTTTGCCGAGGAATTTACCGATCTCGATGGCGCGGATAACGCGGCGCTTGTTTTCGATGTCGATTTTTACGCCCTCTTCTTTTGGAATTTGGGCCAAAATTTCTTTTAGTTCGTCAATACTTTTTTCTTCCAATTCTTTGCGAAGTGATTTGTTTTTCGGAATGTCTTGGAAAATGACATTGTCTATAACTGATTGGATATAGAATCCCGTACCTCCACAAATGATTGGAGTTTTTCCGCGAGCGAGGATTTCCTTAATTTTTTCAAAACATAATTTCTGAAATTCCTCGACAGAAAAATCATCGTTTGGATCACGGATATCGAGCAGGTGATGCGGAACCCCTTTCATTTCCTCATAGGTAATTTTCCCCGTGCCCAAATCCATCCCACGATAAATCTGTCTGGAGTCAGCCGAAATAACCTCGCCATCAAGCTTTAAAGCCAGTTCCACGGCGTGGTCAGATTTACCGGTCGCCGTTGGGCCGCAGACGACGTAGATTTTTGGCAGGTTTTTCATACTAGTTCGACGATTATAACCAATTGACATAAATATGAAAGTGTCTAATATTATATATACGTTCTTTGACCGTTTAGCGCAATAAGGCGACACGCAAGTGATCGTCTAAACATCGCGGATGGATTAGATACCCACCAAAGGTCCGTCTCATAGCAGAAAAGTGAGGGCTCGGTTACACGAGCTGGAGACTGAGGAGGCTTTTCCGGCCGGGAAGTTCTTCTCCTGTTTGGACCAGAGATGTTTTGCGCAAGCCACAAGGACAGATGTTTCTTGTGGACAAGGTGCTGGGCGGGTTCTCTATGGACCCGCCCTTCCTTTTTGTATTTTAAACGTGCTTGACAAATTTTTGTGGGTGAGTAATATATTAAACGAATAACGCATGGCCCCAAGTAAGGGTGCCTCATGGGTGATCGCAAGCGACTTTATTCAGTACACCACCATTCCAACTAGGTCCACAACGCCATTCGGCCAAGACCTGCTTGAAATACATCGAAGAGATGTAAACTGAAAAAGGAACCACTTATCCCGTAAGCGAGTGGATTAACTCGACACCCATCAAAGAACAGAAGCCGGCCCCCTGGGGGTCGGCTTCGCTCGTTTTGTGCCGGAGAGAGGAATCGAACCTCCACCCCTTGCGAGACACGATTTTGAGTCGTGCGCGTCTACCAATTCCGCCACTCCGGCAAGTGTCCAATGATTTTACTCGAGCTTTCTATAAAAAACAACCGTGAAAATCTCTTTTAAAAAAGATCGAAGCCCGCCTCACGGGGCGGGCTTCATCGATCGGGTCCGATCGATATGGTTCACCGCCGTCTTACGGGGCGGCGAGGCTCCTTTTTGCGGCGCCTTTGCGCCTGATGGTGCCTTGTAATGGACCAGTAAAAATAAGATATCACTACCCATAAAATAAGTCAATTTAGTTAATTCACAAGACTGTAAAAATCATATTTGTTTTTGATATGCTAAAATATCTCCATGCCAAATAACGAAATTGCCGGAGATTCTATATTTTTTATCGATACCCATAAAATCGTTCCAAACCCGTATCAGCCACGACGGGACTTTGACGAAGCGCGTTTGAAAGACTTGGCCGAATCTATCCGCCAATACGGCGTACTGCAGCCGCTCGTCGTTTCTCGCATCGAAGTTCAAAACGAAGACGGGGGATTTAACGTAAATTACGAACTTATTGCTGGTGAACGACGTCTCCGAGCCTCACGCTTAGCTGGCCTATCACAGGTCCCAGCCGTCATCAGGAAAGAAGAAAACCCGATGATGAAGCTCGAACTCGCGATCATCGAGAACTTGCAGAGGGAAGACCTGAGCCCGATTGATCGTGCGCGGGCGTTTCTTCGACTTGCCACCGAATTCAATTTCTCTCATGCTGAAATCGGGAGGAAAGTTGGAAAATCGCGAGAATATGTTTCGAACAGTTTGCGCATGTTACAGATGCCCCAGGAAATAATCGATGCATTGTCGGCTGGAAAAATTAACGAAGGTCACACTCGACCACTTCTTATGTTAAACGACCGCGCAGACGAACAGTCGGTTCTATTCAAAGAAATTGTGTTCAAGAAAATGACGGTGCGTGAGGCTGAACGTATCGCACGCGGTATTGCCAAAGACAAGGTCAGGAAGCACGAACTTCTACCGGATCCAGAAATGGAAGAAATCGAAACAAAACTTGGCGAGACGCTCGGGACTCGGGTGCGAATTGACAAGAAAGATTTCGGCGGGAAGCTTACCATCGACTTTTTCTCCAAAGAAGATTTAGATTCCCTTATTCAGGCTCTCCAGTCCAAAGGTATTTCTTTACATGATGAAAAATTTGCAAATGTTGAGACGCCGGTAGTTTATCCAGAAGAAAAATCCGAAGAGGTTGAGATGTTGGATGATCGTGACGACTCCGAGAAGAAAAAATCCGAAGAAGATGCCGATCTCTATAACATCAGTAACTTCTCGCTATAGTTTCTATCGAAATCTATTCATGAACTTGGTCATAAGACTGTTTTCGTCCACGTATCTTTTGATGTGACGACGGGCAAGTGTGGTTTTTGCAGTGTCCAGCCACTTACTATTTGGCACGGCCTTTTCGTTTGTTTCAATTAGAACGATATCGCCATTGTGAAGAATTGTATCGAGTTTGGAGTATTTACCGTTGACCTTGGCACCTGAAGCGTGATCGCCGATCTTGGAGTGCACGGCGTAGGCAAAATCAATTACGCTCGAATCTTCTGGTAAATCGATAACTGCACCCTTGGGTGTGAAGACGAAAATTCTCTTTGAGAAGAAATCAATTTTCAAATTTTTCAAGAAGGCCGAAGGCTTGGCGACATTTTTCTGAAGTTCTTTGAATTGCTCTATCCAGTCACGATGTTTGTCGGTTTTTTTGAAACCTTCTTTGTAAGTAAAAAACGAAGCGATACCGAACTCGGCTTGTTCGTGCATTTCTGGCGTGCGGATTTGAATTTCAGCCACGCTTCCGCCGCCGGTGAAAATTGTCGTGTGGATGCTCTTGTAGCCATTTGGTTTTGGTAGGGCAATGAAGTCTTTGATTCGCCCTGGGATTGGTTTCCACATACCATGAATAATTCCGAGAACTTTATAACAATCTTCAATTGTCGGCACGATGACTCGCAGTGCCATGATGTCGTAAATCTTGTCGATATCCATGTCTTTTTTGCGGAGTTTTTTGTAGAGACTGTAGAGCCCTTTCATGCGAGAGCTGGTATTGATAACCTTTATGCCATGCTTTTTAAGTTCCTTCGTTAATTCTTTGTGGATGACTTCAACATGGGATTGATCGGCCTCGGCCTTCTTCTGTAGTAGATTTTTTATTTCTTCGAATTCTTTTGGAAAAGCATAAGGAAAAGATAAATCCTCGAGCTCGCCCTTGAGTCGCCACATACCGAGACGATTTGCCATCGGAGCATGAATCTCGATAGTTTCGAGGGCTATACGTTTGGCTTTTTCTGGCTTTAAGTGTTCGAGCGTGCGGACATTGTGTAGACGGTCGGCGAGTTTGATGATGATGACACGAGCATCTTCGGCCATGGCGACGAAAAATTTACGTAGCGACTCGACATGACGTTCTTCGCCACGATATTTTACTTTTCCAAGTTTGGTTACGCCGTTTACGAGAAACAAAACGTCTTCGCCAAATTGTTTTTCAACCTCTTCTTCCTTTATGGGTGTGTCTTCTATTGTGTCGTGCAGAAGTCCGGCGATGACTGTCTTCGTATCCATACCGTATTCGGCGAGAATTTTAGAAACCTCGAATACGTGATTGAAATAGGGCTCGCCCGAAGCGCGAAGTTGCCCTTCGTGGGCTTTTTGGGCAAAGTCATATGCCCTTTGAATCCAAACCATGTCCTCAGGACTGGGTTTATTCGTCATTTTTTCAAAAATATCTTTGATTTTTGGCATAAAATCATTATGCCACATAAATCTGGTATCTAAAAACAACCCTTCATTTTTGACTATTTTCTGGTAATATTGCCCTTGTAATGGATTTGAAGAAAATCAGGAATTTCAGCATTATAGCTCATATTGACCACGGCAAGTCGACCCTCGCGGATCGGCTTCTTGAGATTACGAACACCATAGAGAAGCGCAAAATGCAGGATCAAGTGCTCGATAATATGGAGCTTGAGCGTGAGCGTGGAATCACTATCAAAATGCAGCCGGTTCGAATGAATTATACGCACAATGGCGAGAATTACGTCTTTAACCTCATCGACACTCCAGGACACATCGATTTCTCTTATGAAGTTTCGCGTGCGCTTCAGGCAGTTGAGGGCTCAATCATGCTTGTTGACTCGACTCAAGGAGTCCAAGCCCAGACTTTCACTACGCTTCATATGGCGCAAAAATTGGGTGTGAAAATCATTCCTGTTCTGTCGAAAATTGATTCACCGCTTTCCCGAGTAGACGAAGTTAAGGCCGAAGTGGCTAAAGTCCTGGGTATTAGCGAAGATGAAATTTTAACGGTGTCTGGTCGTACTGGAGAAGGCGTGCCAAAACTTCTCGAGACAATTCTCGAGCGCGTTCCACCACCAGTCGAGAAAATTCCAGAAACAAATAGTTCACGATCTCTCGTCTTTGATTTTCAATATTCAAATCACAAAGGCGTGATCGTTTATGTGCGCGCTATTGATGGCACGATCAAAAAAGGCGATGTTTTGAAATTCGCTTCGGCGAACGAAAAATTCATCGCGCTCGAAGTTGGAATTTTCTCACCAAGTCCTGTGCCGACAGACAAAATCTCGGCTGGAGAAATTGGCTACATCGTCACAGGTATCAAAAAGCCGGGCGTGGCATCTGTCGGAGACACGGTTACGCCAGAGAAAAATCCACTACCAACCCTCGAAGGCTACATGACGCCGCGTCCAGTTGTCTGGGCGTCGATTTATCCTGAAGACCAAGACGATTTTGATGAACTGCGGGCATCTCTCGGTAAATTGAAACTTTCTGACTCATCACTTACATACGAAGAAGAAACTTCTGGCGCGCTCGGCCGAGGATTTCGCGCTGGATTTCTGGGAATGCTTCACCTGGAAATTATTACTGAACGCTTGCGTCGAGAATTTAATCTCGAACTTGTTGTTACGAGTCCATCCATCACTTACAAAGTCAAATACCGAAACACCGGCAAGGAAGAAATGATTTATTCACCGCATACTTTTCCAAATGATGGGGAGTTGTCAGAAATTTTAGAGCCGTGGGTGGAAGTAAAAATCATCACACCGACCGGATATCTGGGGAACATCATGCAGTTACTATTTGATCACGAAGCCGAGGCCAAAGACGTCGAGAATTTCGGCGATAACCGAACTCAAATGCTCGTCGAGATGCCACTTCGCGAACTCATGAGGAACTTTTTTGACGATTTGAAATCCGCTTCATCCGGTTACGCTTCCATTTCTTATGAAATTGGTGCATATCGCGAAGCTGATGTTGTGCGTATGGATATTCTTGTCGCAGACGAGCCGGTCGTGGCTTTTGCCCGCGTGGTGTCTCGTCGCAAAGTCCAAGAAGAGGCGGAAAAGGCCGTAAAAAAACTTCATGAGATTATGCCACGACAAATGTTCGTGACGAAAATCCAGGGCAGGGCGCTTGGCCGAATTTTGTCATCTGAAACCCTGAAGGCTTTCAGCAAGGACGTCACTCAGCACATGTACGGTGGAGATATCACTCGAAAAATGAAACTGCGCGAAAAGCAGAAAAAAGGCAAGAAAAAAATGGCCGCACGCGGAAAAGGAAATGTAAATATTCCACACGATGTGTTTCTAAAGATGATGCGGGAGTAGAACTAGCTAAAAATTGGCGCGTAGAGGAGGATCATCGAGACGATGATAATAACCGCCATAACGGCCCAGGCGCGCTTGAAGGCTTTCTTGTTTTTTGGATTAAACATCATGATGTGGGATATCGTATCATAAAATTTAGTAGATGTATAACCCCCACACTCACTTTTTTATTATTCTGCTTTTTCAAAATAAGCCTTGAAACAGTCTCAAAAGCTGCTAAAAATTCAGTTTATTTTAGGATATCCCCAGATCAGGATAAAAAGCTATAAAAAAGTAGGTGTGGGGGTATAATTTATCTATATGGCCCAAATTTCGAGCAAGAGATTTATAACTAGAGTGATTCAGTCACCCATGGCTTATGTAGTGCTTATTATTTTGGGCTTCTTATTCGTCTATAGTGCCATCGGAGCTTTTAACAAGAGTCGCCTGGCAGAGGAAAAAATGAATACCGCTAAAAATGAACTCGAAAACCTGGAAGATCAAAAATTTCGTCTTACCACTGAGCTCGAAAATGCTAACACTTCGTATGGTCAGGAGAAGGCTCTTCGGGAAAAGTTTAATGTGGTCAAAGAGGGGGAACAGGTGATTGTGATTGTGAACAAAGAAGAGTCTCCGACGACCACGCCACCCGGGGAAGGATCGGGATGGTTTGGGAAAAAGTTTAAAAAATAGAAATTTGCTTTAAACTTAATTTGAAATTATAATAACTCGACATTAAAAGTTAATTTTTATCGAAATGAAACCAGTTTCAATCTACACGACGCCGACTTGTCACTTTTGTCAGATGGCCAAGGAGTTTTTCAAAGCCAATAGTGTCGCTTATAATGAATACAATGTTGCCGAAGACCAAGACAAGCGGGCTGAGATGATTGAAAAGTCTGGACAGATGGGTGTACCTGTCATTTATATTGGAGACGATCTTGTAATTGGATTCAACGAATCAAAAATCAAGAAACTTCTAGGAATGTAGCAATCAAAAAACGCCCCAGGGCGTTTTTTGATTTACCAGGTGCCCTTAGCACGAATCGAACGTACATCTATCCCTTAGGACGGGACTGTTCTATCCATTGAACTATAAGGGCTTTTTGTGCTCAGGACCAGGTTCGAACTGGTGACCCTTCCCTCTTCAGGGGAATGCTCTACCAACTGAGCTACCTGAGCGTTGGCAAAATTATGGATTTTTAATACTTACCATGGGAGTTCCAGATTCTGTAAATCATTAACTCCGCTAGAGAAACTGTTGTAAGTCTCCAGAACTCTATTAAATACTGGCAATATTGCAAAATATGCCCCAACGATAATAACAATAATCAGTATGAATTTCAAGGCTCGCCAGAATCGACGATTTTTCTCGAACTTGTAAAGCTTCGAGACCATTTGGTGAGTTTCCTTCACCATTTGTTTTAGTTCCTGATCTTCCATTTCTATCTCGATTTAACTCTAACTTTCGTTCTCTTTTTCTTATCAAGTTTCGGTAGGCGGATTATGATGAGGCCGTTCTTTTCTGTGGCAATTGTCGTTTCGGGATCAATTTCCTCTGGAAGCACGATACTTCGGGTAAACGAGCCCCAAAAGAGCTCCTGGGTTAGGTAATCGCCAGTTTCAGCCATGGCACCTTCTTTTCTGTGGCCGCTTATGGTGACCATATCACGAGCGATGTCGATATCGAGGTCTTCTGGCCTAACACCTGCAGCAAAAGCTTTGACCACGATTTCGTCCCCGGTCTGATAGACATCAACAGAAAGTTCGCTCGGTTCTTCTTCTGGTTCTGACCATTCTTTCATATCGGTGTCGTCTTCTTCGGGCGCAGCAAAAGAGGATTTTTTACTACGAGGCAGTTCCTCTTCAGTAGAAAAAATATCTTCATCGCTGTCACGAAGAGATAAGCCGCCGGTTAGTTTTTGAAAAAATGATCTTTTTTTAAACATATTACATTCTTCTTAGCTGTTCAAAGAGGAGAAGTACAATGATTGCGACTCCCCACAAAAGACTGAAGACACTGAACAATCCTTTATCGCTACTAATTATAAGAAAATTAAATATTGCATGCAAGGTGATTGCGCTCAAAAGTCCAATAAGTATGAAAGTCGTTTTTAATAGTTTTCCGCGGTAGAATGCGAGACCCATACCAATACCAACAATTCCTGAGGCAACCGAGTGTAAAAGCATTGCCCCCAAGAATCGGAAGTTTCCGGTCAGTAAACTGACGGTAGTGTTGCCGAGACTCACTGGGTCAATGAGGAACAAAGCATTTTCGAGCGCCGCAAACCCAAGCGCGCCAGTCATCATGTAGATGGCAAAGTCTATTGGCTCATCTGCGTCGCGGCTTTTGAGTGCAATGAAGTAAATACCAATGAATTTGATGACTTCCTCGATAATAACCCAGACGATTGTGAGCATTTTTTCGTTTGTCACGAACCCACCAAAGAATCTTTCAAGCGGAAGTACAACAAATACCGAAACCATTCCAATTATAAAGGTCAGTAGAAGCAAGCCTCTTGGCTCAGGCCTCTTGTCGTCTTCTCGAAGCCAAAACCACAACCACAAAAAGGCTGGAATGAGTCCGCCCAAAAGAGAGATGATACCAACTTTTAAACTTAATCCGGCCACGATTCAATTATAAGCAAATTCTTTGGTTTTTCGTTGTGGATGAGAGACCAGATTTCTTCGGTTAAAAATGGCATGAACGGATGCAATAGTTTTAGAGATGTATGGAGGATTTCGTGAAGCGCACGTTTTCGAGATTCAGTTTCGGCAGTACCCACAGAGAGAATAGATTTACTTTCCTCCAAAATCTTGTCGGCGAGTGTGTGCCAGATGTATCCGTAAATTTTTTCACTCGCTAAGTGTAGGCGCATGTTTTCCATGTCGGCAGTGATATCTCCGGCGATATCTTTTAATTCTTGCAAAAGCTTTTCGTCGTTAGCTTCAAGAGAGGTTTCCATGTTCGGTTTGTCGGCATTCTGCAAGATGAATCGAGTGATATTCCAAATTTTGTTAGCAAAGTTTTTGTAGCCTTTGATTTTGTTTTCGTCTATTCGCATGTCTGTGCCTGGAGCGGTACCGACAATGAGTGCCATACGTGAGGCATCGGTGCCGAATTTTTCTGCAACTTCCACGGGGTCAAGGCCGTTGCCAAGAGATTTTGACATCTTGCGTCCTTTCGCATCACGAACCGTTCCATGCAGGTAAACATTTTTGAAAGGAATGTCCTCGGTTACGTAATTTGTCATGAGAACCATGCGAGCAATCCAAAAGAAAAGGATTTCATAACCGGTTTCCAAAACGTTCGTCGGATGGAAAAATTTTAAATCTTGCGTATTTTCTGGCCAGCCCAAAGTCGAGAACGTCCAAAGCGCCGAGGAAAACCAGGTATCGAGCGTGTCTTCGTCTTGTGTCCAACCATCGCCAGGGGATTTGTCGCCAACAAAAATTTCTTCACCCTTGTAGTAGACTGGAATCCTATGTCCATACCAAATCTGTCGACTGATGCACCAATCACGCAAGTTGTCGATCCAGTGAAAATAAGTTTTGGTAAAGAAGTCTGGCATGATGTTTATGCGGCCATCTTCGACCGGTTCGCGTGTCAGATCCTTGAGGGTTTTATTTCTTCCAGGAATTTCTTTGTTTACCCCGACGAACCACTGCAGTTTTGGCAGAGGCTCTACTATGCCATTCGTTCTTTCGGCTGTGCCAATATTTTGTTTAACCGATTCTTCTTTTTCCAGAAGTCCTGTGGTTCGGAGCCACTCGACAATTACTTCACGAGCTTCGGTGGTTTTCTTGCCGAGAATTCTTTCATCGCCGACGGACATTTTGGCGTATTCGTTGATGACCGGGAGTACAGGCAAATCATTTTTCTGCGCCATTTCCCAGTCGATCATCGAGTGAGCTGGAGTAACACCGAGCGCGCCTGTGCCGAATTCTTTGTCGACATTTTCATCAGCGATTATTTTGATCGAGAGTTTAACTCCACAAAAATCTGGAATTTCAAAAGTTTGGCCGATGTATTGCTGATAGCGCGCATCTTCTGGATGCACGGCTACGGCTACGTCGCCGACCTTTGTTTCGGGACGAGTTGTTGAGATTGAAATAGGGAAATCCTTGGAATATTTGAATGTATAAAGTTTCGCTTCGCGTTCTTCGTACACGATTTCGTCATCGGAAATGGTTGTTTGGCCTTTTGGATCCCAATTGACGATTCGATATCCGCGATAGATGAGTCCGTCGTCGTACATTTTCTTGAACACGGTGTTTACGGCAACGTTTCTTTTTTCATCGAGTGTAAACGCTTCACGAGACCAATCACATGATGCGCCCAAAGTTTTGATCTGCGAAACAATGGTATCGTGAGAATTTTTGGCAAAAGCTTGGATGCGTTTTAGCATTTCTTCTCGACCCAAGTCGTGACGAGACAGACCCTCGTTTTTGGAAATTTCTTTTTCGACTTTGGATTGTGTGGCTATGGCGGCATGATCGGTACCCGGAAGCCACAGAGCGCGCTTGCCGTTCATGCGATTATAACGGATGAGGGTGTCCTGAATGGTAGTTCCGAGCGCGTGACCCATATGAAGTACGCCGGTGACGTTTGGCGGTGGCATCATTATGGTAAACGGCTCTCTTCGATCACCAGGTAAATTATCAGGATTGAAGTATCCTGAATCTTCCCAGAGTTTATAAATCCGGGTTTCGGTTGCTTGTGGGTCGTATGGTTTTAGGAATTTTTCCGGGATATCGGCAAACTCTTTTTTGTTTTCGGTCATGGGGAGATTTTAACACGAAATAAGGCTTTTTGAAGGGTTTGACCTAATTTCGGAATTGTTGTAACCTTCATTCGAAGTCGATAACCCAAAAACCCAACCGACATGCTACCAGAGATCAAAAGTCTCCGCAGCATGAAGGCTGGCGGAGGAATACTTGATGGTTCCAAAAAGGCCTTCAAGACCCTGATTTGGGCAACGGAGAATACCAGCGACACGCTTTTCTGGACAGTTTCTGCCAAGAAGGGCGTGACCAACAAGCTGGATGCTCTTTACGAGAGAGCTATAAATGCACAGTCTACTGAACAGAAGGATTTCGTCAGAGATAGCTTGCGAGTGTTGTGTAAAGAGCATCAGGCAATTGCGTGGCGAGAAATTCTGCGCTTAGATACGAGCAAAGAAATCAAGCTTCTTGCAACGAATAAAGCTCGGTTTGCTTGTGAGGAATTGCTTTCGGGAGCGCTTGAGAAGCTGGAAGAACTCTTCAAGAACGGTGATCCCGATCGTGTCCACCAGGCGAATATGCAAGCCCTTGGCGAGCAGTTGAATGTGCGAGTCCTCGTCAAACCACACTACGAAGCCTTGGGCTACTTGGCTATTTATCTGCCGGCCACAAGCTTCATGCGAGCCCGGCGGTCAGATCAGGGGATGCATACAAATGCTGTAGTGGACGATGAGATGAGCGTTGGGCTTTGTGTGCAATTGCTCAAAGAATGTCTGGGGGCGACCATTGCTTCTGGGCATGAGTACAAGGGTGTTGTGGTTATAACCGAAGGATTTATTGCCACCATTCTTGGGCGGGCGCTTGTAACCCTTGGCTACGATGGCTCTGATCTAACGGCGTGCGTGATAGCCAAGGCCATTAAGCTTGCTGGACTGTCTGACACAGCAACGGTTGAGTTGTTGAAGAATGTCGATCGACCGCTTTGGCCGTCGTCGCTTCAAAGGCTTCGCAGGAAGCTTCGAAAAGAGAAACATGGACTGCTCGTTGGTTTGCAGGCCCTCGACTACGCCATCCGTAATTGTGTCACTATTATCGTTCGCGACACGACGTCTGGCATTGGTTACAAATTCGGTCCGAAATCGTCCGGTTGGGCGAAAAGGATCTGATGTGTTCTTGTGGAACGCCCCGGCTGTTGAGGCCGGGGCGTTCTTGTTTTTACAAACTCAAATTTGAATCGGCTTTTAGAGATTGCGGGTCGGGGAGAGGAGCGCCCGAATTTATTTGAAACATCCCGGCAATACCGATCATGACAGAATTGTCAGTCGAAAGATGTGAATCAGGTACGTATAGATTCACACCGAAATTGTTTTCTTCTAACATTTTTTTCATTTCACTTTTGATGTGAGTATTGGCCGATACACCGCCGCCTACGATGAGATTTTTTATCCCAAATTCTTCGATGGCCTTTCTTGTTTTACTTACCAAAACTTCCGTCACGGCTTCTTCGAATTCTCGTGCGATGTCGCACTTGGTCTGGTCATCAAGCTCTCCTAATTTTTGAACTAGATACAAAACGGAAGTTTTGATTCCAGAAAAAGAAAATTCATAGTCGTCGGTTCCGATCATTGGACGCGGTAGTTTGATGTCGTCGCGCTTCACCCCGCTTTGAGCCAGCCTCGAAACTTCCGGTCCGCCAGGATAGGGGATTCCAAGTAAACGTGCAGTTTTATCAAAGGCTTCGCCGACAGCATCGTCACGTGTGGCGCCGATTTTTTCATATTGCAACCAATTTTGTATAAGCACGAGTTCCGTATGCCCGCCCGAGATAAGGAGAGCGAGCGCAGGAAATTCGAAATCTGACAGCTGTATTTCCTGCATTTCGGTTTTCTTCGAATCGATGAGTACCGAGAGAACGTGTCCCTCCATGTGATTGACTGGCACGATCGGGATATTCCAAATTGCGTTTAGCGCTCTCGCAAAATTGATTCCAACCCAAAGTGCCGGCTCGAGTCCCGGGCCAGTGGTGACGGCGATGTAATCGATGTCTGGCTTTTCTACCGACTCAGCAATTTTTATAATTTCATCAGCGAGTCCGGGTTCGTGAGAGAGCGTTTCTTTTAAAGTATCTTTCTGTTCTTCTGAAAGACTCGAAGAAATTTCTTTTAATAGATTTGCAGACTTGAGATTTTCCAAAAGTATGGGCGGTAAGTTCTTGGCGTGTTCGCGTTTGGCTAGGTTCGGATAGACTCCGCCGAATTCTTGGTGAAGTTCGATTTGAGAACGCAGGACGTTGGAAAGTATACGAATATAAGGTGACGTTTTGTCTCCTGTAATTTCTAATATTGAGATAGCTGTTTCGTCGCAGGACGTTTCGATGGAAAGGATTTTCATTTGTGCGCGATACAGGATTCGAACCTGTGACCTACCCCACGTCAAGGGGTCGCTCTACCAACTGAGCTAACCGCGCATGAACAACAGGATACAATAAAACAGGCCTTGATTCAAGTCGGGTTTAGGAATACAATTTATTTGAACCAACACCGACAGACCCATGAGAAAGCACGTCGTCATAAGCACGATCGGGGACGAGAGACTGAGAGGTGAGGTCAAGAATTCTCACCAAGCGGTATTCGTTCCTCGCCACGATTTCGATTTGTTTCAGAGTGGTCAATTTTCCGCTCTGCTACTTTCGCGCAAGCGAAGCAAGAAGGATCTAGACAACATCGTTGGCGGAACGGCGAATGCCTTTTTGAGTGGTGCTCTGCAACACATGTTTGTTGCTATTGCGCACTCTATGGTAAGTGACTTTTCCGTGTCAATTCGCGAGGCCTTACGCGGTTCTGGGGTCTACGTGGAGCATGTCGCTCCATTCACTCTCCTCAGAAGACACGCATTACTTGTCATGGATACCGAGGTGTTAGCGGGCTACTTACTAGAAGGCCGAGATAGGTACTTGGCCGAGATCCAACAAGAGACCCTCGACACCATCGAATCCGTTCGTCGTTCGTGCGCTTTGACCTACCCAAGCCTAGGAAGACTATCCGACATCGGTTTTGCCTAGGCCGGCTCCCATCACCACAACCCGCCCCGAAGAAATCGGGGCGGGCTCTTTTATTGCCAAAATAGATAAAAATGTTATACTAATCCCGATTTTGGCTTGCCTTAAGTCATGTCGAAGGGCCTCATCGTCTAACGGTTAGGACAGCGGGTTTTCAATCCGTTAATCGGAGTTCGATTCTCCGTGAGGTCACAGATCAATTAATTAATTAATCAATTCTATTCTTAAAAGAATCGATGCAATCGTAAATATAGTTACTATTATTGTTCCCAGTATAAAATCCCAATTTTTTCTTTCGTCATCAATCCATTTTTCTAATTCGCCAAGAGTGCAACATTTATCTCCTTTTCCCTCTTTCTCAAAAACCATTAGGATTGGATGGTTCTGAGAGTAATAAAAGCGCTCTTCTTGCTTCCACCCATCTGGTAAAGGACCCAAGCTAGTAGGGTTACCTCCCGTTGTTAATAGACTTGGTTCGTTTCCGGCACCCAAAACTTTGATGATTTTTTTGATTTTTGTTTTCTTTTTTATCCTAGTAAACAAGGCATCAAATTCTTTACGATCTTTTTCGTTATTGTAAATAAAAGAATCCGGAAACCCAGTCGCTGTCTTCAATCTATTTAGTGTATTTATTGCATTGTCTCTGCCTGAAATATGATTCCAGAAACCACAATATTCTAGAATCTTGTAAAGCAACACCATTATAGGTGGAGCTAGGTATAAAGTTATTATAAGCATAGAAACTTTATACCATAAAACTGCTAAAGTTAGGTTGTCACACGGACCTCTCCTTTTCGTTATATAATGCGAGGGTATGAATTCTGCCTCCGAAAGTCATGACGAGCTGTATCGCGAGCTTTTTACTCCGCTTTTTCGATATTTCATGTTCCGGACTCGAGACTATAACCTAGCGACCGATTTGGTCCAAACGGTATTCCTGAAATTTCTCCAAAGTGATTACCGTAAACGGCAGATGGAGCACAACACGAGGTCACTTTTTACTATCGCCCGAAATACGCTCATAGATCACTGGCGGGTGAATGGTAGACGTGTAGAAATAAGTCTCGAAGAATCTGGTGTCGAAGCGGTGTCAGAGATTCCCACGCCTCTCGAAGAATTCCGAACGAGCGAAGACGTGCTCGTGGTAGAGGAAGCTCTAGCGACACTTTCGGATACAGAACAAGACATCGTCATGCTTCGGATCGCCACGGAACTTGATTATAAAGACATTGCCGAGCTAGTAGGCGAAAGCCCTGACAATACCAGACAGATATATTCCCGAGCGCTCAAGAAGTTGAAAGCTTATTTAGAAAACAAAAATATATATGGTTGATGATGATAAAAAAATCGAAGCGTTTTTGAAAAGCCGGATCGAATCCGTTCGGCCTTCTAGATCCGTATTTGAAAATGTCACAAACAAACTTCCAAATCGTAATAGTGGGGAGAAGTTGAATTATCAATTAACAACTTTCAGCATGAGTAAATTTTTAAAAATAGGCGTGCCGATCGCTTTGATCGCCATTGTCGCGATTGTTGCGGTGGGCAAGCCAAAGACCGAAACGTTAGTCATAAATGATGACACTTCAGCAAAAAGTGCGACAGAATCGAAGATCCAGAATTCTCCGGAAATTGTGGTAAACAAAGATAGTTCCGGCGATGAGATCCTGGCAAGTTTCTTCGCTGATGCCGAGGCCGATGCCGTGGTTGCGAGTTCTGAATCCGAAGACGAAACTTATATGAATTCGCAAATCGACGCCTTTATAAGCTTTAATCAAACAAACTATGAAAATATCTAAGACAATAATTACTCTCGGACTTGTGGTCCTTGTTTCGCCGCTTTCAGCTCTAGCTGCTCCAAAAGATAGACTTTCTCGTGGAGTAGACTTCTGTCAGAACATTGACGCTATCGCCACCCGAATAACTTCTGACATGAACGACAAAGACGGCCGATGGGATGGTAAAAAAGATGTCCGATTTGGAAAAATTTCTGATCGAAGAATTCATCGAGACGAAGTTCGTGTAGATCATCGACAAACTCGCGATGTAAAGCACGATACTCGAATCGAGGCTTTGATGGCCAAGGCTGATACCGATGCTGAGCGTGCTGCTGTAACCAAATTTGAAACAACTTTGAACAACGCCGTGAAGGTTCGCCGAGAAGCGATTGACGCTGCGGTTAAAACTTTCCGCGAGGGTGTTGATAATCTCGTAAACGGAAGATTTGGAACACTTGATACAAACATCGCTGCCTTCCGTACTGCTATGGAAGACGCAATCGAGAAAGCTAAAGCTGACTGTGCGGTTGATAAAGATCCAAAGCCGGAATTTCTGGCTTCTGTAAAAGCTGCTCGAGATAATTTCAAGACGACGAAACCAGAAATGATCAAGACCGAAATTCAAGCTCTGGCCAATGCTCGCAAAGTCGCCGTTGACGCTGCGGTCAATTCATTCAAAACAACAATGAGAGCTGCATTCGAAGAATTGAAAACGGCTTTCGGGGGAGAGATTGAATAGATAAAATAAATATTAGAAAAACGGAAGCCCCCGAACATCGGGGGCTTCGTGCGTTCATCGTGAACTGTGGCGCGGGTTGCAAAAGTGCTTGCACTCTTTCTTTGGCTTTCTCCAGAGCTTCCTTGGCCTTCGACTTCTTCTTCGGAGGCTTTTTGCACGAAGCGAAGTATAGGCTCGCAAGGAAACAGGTCAGCGCCCAAGAAATGATGCTTCCTGGAAATAGTACAACAGAAATTGCCACCAAAACCAGACAGATTTTTCTCAATTTTCTGTATGGATCTAGTGATTGTATAGCCGTATTGATTTCTATCAGGTTGTAGGTCATCCACCAACGTGAGCATATGTAGATGGGGAGGATCAGGTTGTTCAATATAAACAAAAGACTGGTTGATCCAAAGAAGAGATGGTTACTGATGCATAGCAGTATACCACTGCCGACCAATAATGTTTTGGCGGTAGTGAAGTTGTCGAGGCTGATCAGATCGTAGATCCAATCGGAGAACCTTTGTATCCTTATCAGGATCCAAAGATCTGCGGTTTCCACAAGGTTCATGGTTCCAGGGTTTGGTGGTTTACATAAAGTTTATCGATTTTAGATATTTAGTCAATGAATGCTGGTGGGTGTGTTGACTTTCGGTGTATTTTGTCCTAGTGTTGAATTAGTAAACATTCAGTCATGAAGCACCTTCTAACATACCTTTGCTCCCTGTATCTGCGAATGCAGGTTTGGGGGCAGTACAAACGCACCAGGCGAGAAGCCTGGGGCGCTAGGAAGAAGGAAATGGTTCAGTCAAAGGTCAAAGTCTTGAGCAGTGTGTGCTCGAGCGACTCGACTCATCCATTGTTGATCAAAATTGCACTGAGCGGGACTATTCCCGCTGGATATGTGATTGAGACCACCTATGGACGATTGAACGACGAAGCCAATAAGCTTCGTACCATTTACTTTCTTTTGCGAGGCAAGCCTTGGCTTGCTTGATGCACCCCTTCCGATTAATTCGGATTACAGAGAAGACCCCGACCACCACGGGGCCTTTTTGTTTAATGTAAATTGTTTCTACTTCTATTTTGCTATAATCACCCAATGAGTTTAAAAGAAATTATGCGTATATCTCGACCTCGTTTTTGGCTCTATGAAATGGGGACGTACTTTATTGGAGTCCTTGTCGCTACGAATTCACTGAAGAATCTGCTTTTGCCAGAGATTTTGATTTTCGGATTTTTCTTTTTGATTCCGGCGAATATTTTGATTTACGGTATTAACGATATTTTTGACTACGAGACAGATAAGCTCAATCCTAAAAAAGTAGAATATGAAGCTTTACTTGTACCAGAAAAGCATAAAGCTGTTTGGGTTTGGATTCTCTCGACGAATATTCCATTTTTAATTTACGCTTTTATGATAAACCACAGGACCGGTATTTATCTTCTCGTCTTTTATTTCTTCGCGAGCTTTTATTCTGCGACACCTATCAGAGCAAAAATCCGTCCGTTTTTTGATTCTCTTTTTTCTGCTGGGCATTATATATTCACTGGAGTTTTCGGATATTTTCTGGCGGGCGGGGAAGGCTTCCCGCTGGTTGGATTTATCGCTGGAATGCTCTGGGCGATGGCGATGCACGCGTACTCGGCTGTGCCGGATATAAAAGCAGATACGGATGCTGGGTTTCGAACAATCGCGACGTGGCTGGGACGAAATAAAACCATAGTTTTGTGTCTGGTTTTCTATGTGGCTTCAGCAATTCTTTTTTCAACGCTTATTGGAAAATTTCCGTTTATTGCCGTTTTGGTCTACGTATTCTTGATGGTTATTTCTTTGCGGACGCAGGACGACAATAAACTTTTCAAAATCTATACATATTTCCCATGGGTGAATTTCGTAACGCCGATGATCTGGTCAATTATTTATATGGTAACGAAGTTTGGTTAGAGATTTTTTAGTGGATTTGGGTGCTTTATCCCCTCAATGCGTTTATAGGCCAATTCTGACGAGATGAGACATATTGGCATACCGATACCCGGGTTTGTTCCGGCGCCGACGTAAAGGAAATTCTTAATTTTCTTGCTCTTGTTGTTTGGTCGCATTAATGTTTGTTTCAGGGTGTGAGCAAGCCCGAGAGCTGTCCCGCCGAATGCGTTGTAGTCGGTTTTGAACTCTTCGTGAGTATACATCGATTCGTGTTCGATAATTTCTTCTAAGTCAGGAATATCTAAATCTTTTTTCATCATGTTTATGATTTTGTCGCGATATTCTTTTTTCTGGGCTTCGGTAAAAGAAAGATGTGACGCAACAGGTACGAGCACGAACAAAGTTTCTTTACCTGCGGGCGCTACAGTCGAGTCTGTTTTTGATGGACAAGAAACGTAGTATGAAGGATCATCAGGGAATTTGGGGTTGTCGAAGACTTCTTGGAAATTCTTCTTCCAGTCTTTGGAGAAGCGAAGGTTGTGGTGGGTCAGAGTGTCTATCTTTCGAGAAAGTCCAAGGAATAGAATAAATGCTGAAGGTCCCATTACTGCTTTGTCCCAATATTTTTTCTTATACGTTCGTAGGCTGTCTTCTTTTATTAAATTCATCTCTGTGAAGTTCATATCGGCATTTGAAACCACATGATCTGATTTTATAACCTCACCATTTGAAAGTTTGACTCCAACGGCAGTCTCTTCTTCTACTATTATTTCAGAGACAGGGGAGTCGGTGTAGATTCTGACACCATGCTTTTTCGCGATATTTTCTAGAGCTTCAATGACTTTGTAGATCCCGCCGTCTGGATAATACACACCCATATCAAAGTCGATGAAATTCATCATGTTGTATAGCGCTGGTGTCTTGTCTGGAGCCGACCCCAGAAAAACAAGCGTGTACTCCAAAATCTTTTTAAGTCTGTCGTCTTTGAACCACTTATTCAAATAGCTTTCCATGGTTTGAAAAGGATTCATCCGCAGGCCCTCTTTCATGAAATCTTTTTGCAGGAAATCGAAAATAGAATTGTAATTTCTGTACATAAACTTGTTTTTAGCCAGCTCGTATTGCTCGCCAGAAATCTTTAGGTATTTCTTGATTTTTTCTCCAGATCCAGCTTCTAGTTTTTCAAAAGTTTCAAGGTCTTTCGAAAGATCTGAATACATATCAAGAACAGGAAATTTCTCATCGTCAGGGAAGAAAACCCTGTAAGAAGGTGAAAGTTTGGTAAGTTTTAGGTGCTGATGAATATCTTCACCCAAAAGGTTAAAGAAGTCTTCAAATACGTCCGGCATCAAGTACCATGATGGTCCCATGTCGAAAACAAAGCCGTCTTTTTCAAAAACGCTTGCTCGTCCGCCGACTTTTGAATTTTTCTCATACAGACTTACCTCATAACCCTTTTTGCCCAGCAGACACGCAAGTCCAAGTCCGCCGATTCCACCACCGATTATGACTACATGTTTTTTCGGTACCATAAATATGTTTTAAAAGTAATAAAAATCTTTTGCCAAACATTTGTTTTTGCTCTTTTGCGGAAAACGTCACAATCTTGTTTCTTTATTTCATTTAGTATTTCACTATAAAGCCTGCTTGAAAGTAAGACGGGGAACTGAGCCTTTTTGGGAAGCAGATAAATTCCTTTTTCAGCTTCTTTGAAAAGTGTTCGAGCCTGATCTATTTTGAATTTTATAAAAGAGATATTTAGTCTACGGTTTTTTACGTCATCTGTGTTGAGGTCGTGCGCCCCAAGTTCTTCACGGGGCATGTATATTCTACCGCGTTTATCACAGTCGTCTTTTATATCGCGGAGAAAGTTTGTGAGCTGCATCGCTTCCGCCATTGCCTTGGCGTGGGGAACCGCTTCTTCTCTAAAGTCTCCCACGATTTGCATCATCAGCAAGCCTATAACAGTTGCCGAGCCGTACATATAATTTTCGAGCTCTTCTATATTTGCATACTTTTTCTTTTCTAGATCCATCCGCATTGAATCTATAAAGCTTTCTAAGTACTTCTGCTTAAGATTAAATTTTTTTACAACTTTTATGAAGGTTCGCATCTCTGGCCTTTCTGAAAATTCTCCTCCTTCTACTTTTCTCCAGTCGCTAACCCAAGATTCGAAATCTTCTCTCGCCTTTGTTTCGTTTTTAGTTTCGTCGACAATATCGTCTAATTTTCTGACCCAGGCATACAAGGCATATGTAGCAAATCGCGCTTTTCTAGGGAAAAAACGCGTAGCAATATAATACTTGCCACCATGTTTCTTCATTACTTTTTTACAATACTGCCAGTCGTTCATTTTACTTATCTCTGTTTGTTATTTTATGTGAAAACTCTAGCCAGGCTTCTTTATCCTCGAGCTTTAATATTAACTTTTCTGTTTTGTTTATAAGATCTTTTCTTTCGGACTCTATTTTTTCTAGCGTGCCTGATTTTTTGACAAGCTCTCTAAGCCCCGCCTTTTCTTCCTCATTTAATTTTTTCCCGAAATACCTCTTGAAGGCTTTGTTATCTTTTAGATAAAAAGAAATTAGAGTTGCTTGTTTTGATTCAATGTCTTGAAAAGTTTTTTTGTTTAGCTTTTTCTCATCTCCAAAAATATCGAGCAGGTCGTCGTCAATTTGAAAAACAATACCAAGATTTTCACCAAGTTGGCTATAAATTTTCCCCGTATTTTTATCTAATTTCTGAGTACGAAGAGCAAGACCGATTTCAAGCGGGCGTCTGAAAGTATATCGAGCTGTTTTGAGTATGTTTTTTTCTTGGAGCTCTTCCTTCGTGACGAATTTTCTATGTGGAAGTGTGGCGTCGATTGCTTGCCCAATGATGACTTCTTCTACGAGGGTTTTGAATAATTGAATAGAAGTACGATTGTTGTTGTTTTCTAGGAACGATTCATATGCCCAATTAAAAACCATATCTCCGGCAAGCATGGCATAGCTTTTAGAAAGCTCAGAATTTTCGTCTATGGTGTTTATAGTCCTAACTCCATGACGTATACTTGATCCATCCATTATGTCGTCATGAATCAAGGCAAAAATATGTAGTAATTCGATACCGACCATTTGATCCAGTAGTTCTTTGTTGAATTTTTTTGGGTTGTAAGCAAGATTTATAATATACGGTCTAAGACGCTTGCCGTTTTGGGCCAGGTTTTCTATATGAGCAATAATCTGGTTAAATTCTTTTCCGTGACTGATTTTTTGAGCCCTGATAATTAGCGTCTTTATTTTTCTGCGAAAAAAAACATTAAATTGTTCTTGAAATTTGCGTATCTCCATCATTTAGTTTTTATGTAGCCACATGTAGATGTCTTCTAGGGCTCGCACGGCGTCGCCGGCGGCAATGTTGTTCTGGTGATAGAGAACGTCAGCGCAATCTCCAGCAGCCCAGATACCTGGAACGTTTGTCATTTGGGTTCGTGGATCAGTTTTGATGCGTTTGTAGTCGTCCATTTCAACAACTCCTTCAGCGAAGTTTGTATTTGGAATTTGGCCGATCTCGACGAAAATTCCTGTAACCGGGATTTCATGTTCACCTGCGGCATCTTTGTATTTCAAGCCGGTGACAAATTTCTCACCAAGGATGGCGGTGATTTCGGCATTCATGATGGCTTTGGCTTTTGGATTGGCTAAGACTTTTTCAACAGTTATTTCATCGGCCTTGAAAGTTCCGCTTCGTTGAATGATCGTGACACTTTTGCAATAAGCGAGAAGTTGCGCAGCAGTTTCAAGCGCCGCATTTCCGCCACCTAGTACGGCCACATCTTGGCCAGAAAAAATTGGTCCGTCACACGATGCGCAATAAGTAAGACCTTTGTGTTCGAGTGTATCAGCGCCAGGAATTTTAGAATCAAGTTTTCTTCGGCCCGATCCAGAGGAGATGAGGACGGCGCGAGTTTCGTAGGCATTGCCAGAAGAAGTTTTCACGGCGAAGAAATTTCCCGTCTTCTCAACTTTCTCGACACGTTCACCGCCAGAAGTTTGTAGAAATTCCCCGACGTAATAGTCTACGTGTGATTTCAAGTTCTTGGCGAGGTCTGCGCCAGAAATTTCCGGTGTGCCGATCCAGTTATAAATTTTCTCAGATACTACTGATTGTCCACCCCATTCTTCGGCAATAATCAGAGTCTTTAGTTGTTTGCGTGCAGCATACACTGCAGCTGATGCGCCAGCAGGTCCGCCACCAATAATTATCAAATCGTATGTCATAAATTCTTATTTTAAATTTGTAGTTTGTAGATTATATCACAAACCCCCACACCTATATTTTTATCACAGACAAAGTCTGTAATGTCTACGACCATAAAAATATGGGTGTGGGACAAATGAAGAACCCCGCTTTGTGGGCGGGGTTCTCAAAAAGAGCATATGATCAATTCGGTAGCAGCTTTCGCCGCTTGTCTAGTTCATCCCAGACCGACGTCTTCCTGGAGGTCGATGCTGTGTCGCCGAACGATGCATTGTTGATCGTCAAACCAAAGGTGAGGCCCATATCTCCGACTTTCGGTCTGTGGGCCAAATTTGGCCTCGAAGGGTGTGGGGCAATAGGGAGCGGGGCGTGGTATACCGTATTGACGGTAGAGGTACCCTCGTCGACATTGTTGCACAAAACAAGGATGATGATAGCGATCACAACGAGCGGGAAGGCTTTGATCTTCTTCATGAGGAATAGGGTTTGTTTTTATAGTACCACGATTAAAAATTTTGAGTAGCAGAAAATCCGTCTTTTGGACGGATTTTCTGCTACTAGTGCCTAACGCCTGTAGCCTAATACCTACTTCTTTCTTCGTAGGAAACTTGGCACCGCACTCCAATCATCGTCTTCTTTTGAATCATCTGAGAACGCGTCGTCGATTATTTCAATCGAATCTTTCTTTGGACTTGTCGGAATGAAATCATCATCGATTGTTTCTACGACTTCTGATTTTTTGTTGGCTTTCTTTTCTTTGTCTGGAAGTTCGGCTGCTTTTTGGATTGTCATGTCGGCCTGAGTTTGGAAAAGAGATTTACGTGGAGAGTCGGTTGGGAAGCCTGTTGCGATGACAGTAATTCGAATTTCGCCTTTCTTGAGTTTCTCGTCGCGAGTCGTACCGAAGATGACTTTGGCATCAGGGTCGATTGATTCGGTAATAATTTTCGCCGCAGTCTGAACTTCCTGAATTCCCAAGTCTTCGTTACCAGCGATAGAGAAGAGGACTCCTTTGGCGCCATTGATTGAGATTTCGAGAAGTGGAGAGTTGATGGCTCGAAGTGCTGCTTCTTCGGCGCGGTTGTCGCCTGATGCTCGGCCAATTCCCATAAGTGCGGATCCAGCATCAAACATGATGGCGCGGATGTCGGCGAAGTCGACGTTGATGATTCCTGGCGTGGTGATGAGATCGGTAATCCCTTCGACCGCTTGACGGAGAACTTCGTCGCACATTGCGAAGGCGTCTTTGAAAGTTGTTTCTTTGTCGGAAATTGCGAGAAGTCTGTCGTTCGGGATGATGACGATGGCGTCGACTTCTTTTTCAAGTTCTTTGATTCCCATTTCTGCAAGTCGCATACGATTGGCTCCTTCGAAAGAAAATGGTCGTGTGACAACGGCGACGGTGAGGATGCCTTGCTCTTTGGAAGCGCGAGCAACGATTGGCGCAGCGCCTGTGCCTGTTCCGCCACCCATTCCGCAAGCGATAAAGACCAAGTCTGCGCCCTTGATGACGTCTTGGATTTCGGCTTTGGTTTCTTCGGCTGCGCGCTTACCAACTTCTGGATTCATGCCGGCGCCCAAGCCTTTGGTAAGATTTTTTCCTAGATTGATTTTCTTGTCAGCGAGAGATTTGTGGAGATCCTGGACATCGGTGTTCATAACGATAAATTCCACGCCGTTTACTTTGGAACCGATCATGTGGTTGATAGCGTTTTTGCCTGATCCGCCAACGCCAATAACCTTTATTCGTGCGAAAGTTTCGATGTCTGGATTTAGTTTGGCCATATAAAAATTAGTTTAAAATTTAGTAACCTGTAAGACAGTATATTACCAGAATCTAGGGAATGTCAAAGGAGGGAAAAAGATTGACAAATCAGCCTAAAATGTTGTTTTTCAAGAGAAATTTTACGGCATTAACTGCTTTCCGATGCCGCTGCCGAATTTTTTGATCGAGTGGATTATTTGTGAGAAGAAGTTTGGATAGCTATTGTCTTTCTGATTGTCATTTCCGAACATGCAGAGTCCATAAGCGCCGAACCAAGTTGGATCAATTCCGTTTTTATTTTTCAAACCATGAATTTTTGACGGCAGGCCGAGAGTCTTTTTAGAAATTTCTTCGATGCCTTTTACATTGGCTGCACCTCCGATGATGACAGCTCCAGCCGGAAGTCTCTCGTCGCGATTAATTTTCTTTAGAAACTTTTGGATAACGTCAAAGATTTCATTGATACGAGAGTTGATGATGTCGTCGATTTTTCTCTGTGGAATATCGGTTGCGGTTTTGCCAAGCTTGATTCCTTCGGCGTCATCGAGTGAAATTTTCAGTCCCAAAGCCAAATCGTTGGTGATGTTGTTTGACCCGATAGGGAATACGCGCGCTGAGATAATGTTGCCGTCTTCAAAGACGATAACTGAAGTCGTTTCATCACCAATGTCTATGAGGATACAGCCGGCGGTTTTCTGGCGATCATCTAGAGCGACGTTGGCAGCGGCGACAGGATGAGCAATGACATCCACGACATCGATTCCCGCGGCGTTGATGGCGCCGACTAAATCCTCGAGATGTTGATTGGCGCAATTTATGAAAAGCGTGGTGATCTCTAATCGCACGCCGCGCAAGCCTTCGACTTTACCAAAAAATTCTTTGCCGTCGAGTTTGTAAATGACCGGCAAAGTTTCGATTGTGTGTTTATTTAAATTCTTCAAACTTTGCTCGGCATCTTTGATGGCTTTCTCGACATCGAGTCTGGTGACTTCGTTGTCGGCTCGAGAAATGATAGCTCCGCCACGCGCGACTTTGGATTCGAGTGTGGTGCCGCCGATAGCAATGGTCGCTTGGCGGATTTTGATTCCAGAACTTATCTCGGCGTCGTGGACGGCCGAGGCGATGGACTTGACCAATTCTTTCTGATCAAAAACAAAACCTTTTTTGAGGCCTCGGGTATCGGCTATGCCTGTGCCGATAATTCTTGAATTTTTGACAGTCTTGTCATTGGTGTGCTCCACGACCATGACTTTGGTCGTCGAACTGCCAACGTCAATTCCGACGGTTACGTTTTTCGCCATAAAAATTCAGTGAAAAACTACTTTGTGAATTTTGACATGTAGAGTTTTTCCTGAGATTCCATTTTACTACCATGTGTGTGTCCGGCCAAATGAAGCATGCCGTGGATAACTAGAAAAATAAGGTGATTTTGGAAATTTCGATCAAAACGGGGCGCCTCCTTTTTGACCTCGGCGAGATTCAAGATGATTTCTCCTGATACATTGCTTAGAGGAAAACTCAAAATGTTTTTGTGCGTGTCATCGCCTTTGTAGGCTACACTCAATTTCTTGATTTCGCCGGGAGAGACGAAAGAAATAGAAAGTTCGTATTTATCACCGAGGATTTCATACTTAAGAAGCGCAAAAGGCACTCTTGGGAGAGCACCTTTTGTCGTCATTGATACATTTAAATTTTTAGCTTCGAGATTTTGCATTAAGCGATTTTGCCGAGCTTTTTGAGTTTGGCGTATTCGTTTCTCTTTTCCATTCTTTTCAAAGCATTTTTCTTCATAACGTAAGCTGAAGTTGAGCGCTTGGCATAGCGACCATCTTTGACATGTCGGATGATACCAGACTCGCGTACGCGCTTCGAAAATCGGCGCATAACTGAGGCGCTCGATTCGGATCCGTTTTTCTTTATTTCGATTACTGTTCTTGCCATAAGTTAGGAAACTTTAACACAGGCTCGAAAAATACGCAATATCATGGCGATGAAAGCAAAAAGCCGGCGGGTCAAGGACCCGCCGGCTTCCGGCGTTAGGTGCTGGGCTCAGGCTTCAATCGGCTCTAGCCAATCGTAGAGGAGGCCGATGGCCATAGTCCTCGCTTCCTGATAGTGACCGTGATTGATCGGGCTCTCGTCTTGGTCTTCACGGATCTTTTCAAGCACTCTCCTCACGAACTCCGGATCTGGCTCAGTCCTGACTCGGTTGAGTAGATGGATCACGGCGGCAGCGACAGATCTCCTGACCCAGTTCGGTTCAGCCGCACGAACGCTTCGCTTGCCTAGCCAGAACCAGGTCTCGAGTTCTTGGTACTTGTCTTTGACACTTCCCATGCCCCGCATCACCTTTTCCATGGCCTTGGTCCGAGGCTTGTAATTATCCTGCGGACTTTCGTCGAATGGGTCGTCGATGATTGAGCGGAGCGTTGCTTCGCTTTCGGTCTGCGAAGCCAATTTGCTGAGCGGATGCATCCAGGCGATTCGATCAAGGTCTCGGGATAGTCCAAGGCTTCGAAGCCCAACCTCGTCGTTACAGAGAACCACCGCAGCTGTGTGTGCAGCTGTCAGGGTTTCCTTGTTGATCGGCCACCCCAGGATCGTCAAAAGTTCAGTATCGCGCGTGCTCTTGGCGATTCGATCTTTGGCGATCCGTTCCAGTGCCTGCTTTACCAGAGTTTGAAGCTCGCTATCCTTGCGTTCACGCGCTTCATATTCGATCTTGAGCAACCGATCCGAATCGGCGAGCGACACTTGCTTGCGGTGTTCAGATCTGATCTTCTCTTGGATCTTCTGAAGAACCGCAAACCCTCGGTCGCAGGCCTTTTCCAGAGTGATCAGTTCGTTGATGTCATCTGTGGCAAGATGGGCAGCCTCGATAGCAGCTTCAATATGCCACAGGATCACGGCCAAAGAGTGTTCATGGTCCGTTCGTCCATCTTTGGCCTTTTTAAGGGCGTTGTATATAGACCATTTTCCCGCGATGCTTCTTTCGTTCAGTATCGCGACGAGCTCTCCTTTGCTCGGAGGTGCAACGTAGTCGAAAAGATCAACGAGTTGAACTGGGGGCAACTCAAGCCTGTCGGCCTTCGTCACCAAATCCTTGAAGGATGTCTCCTTCGTTTGTAAGGTTGTCATGGTACGGAGTGTTTTTGTGTCTCCGTTTTAAAACATACTCTTGGAGGTGAAATGTGTCAAACTAGAAAAGATTCTCTGGATTTATGCGGATTTGCCAATCGGGTCCCAGAGAGGCGAGGACTTGATAGAGATTTTTGTCGATAGAGACTCCTTGTTTTAGGGTCCCGGCGTTCCAGTTGTCGTGAGGAAGTCGCAGGACGATTGTGGTGACGAAGAATTTGCCGAGCTTCTTGCGGCGAGTGTTCGGTTCGTATTTGACCAGAGCGATTTCTGCCAACTCGCGGATATTTTCGAAATCATCTTTGCGTGACGTGTGGGTGAGTTTCAAGACCGTCATAAACGGAGGATAACCAAAGGTTTCGCGACGGACGATTTCATTTTTGTAAAAATCTTTTAAATTTTTCGTGGCCAGCGCACTCATAACGGGATTCTCGGTGTCGCGTGTTTGGATTAGGAAATTCTCTTTAGTCGCGTTGCCGATGGCGAATGACAAATGCAACATGCGCTCGTATGATTTGTAACTTGGAATATGGAGAATCGAATCCATCGACACAATAATAGACGAATCTATTTTTTCCATGAGATAAGGAATTGCCATTTCGGTTCCGACCAAGATCGCATTTTCATTTTCGTAAAACTCCGTGGCGACTTTTTTGGCCGCGCTTTCGCTTTTGGTTATTTCTTTGTCGATTTGCAAAACTTTTCGCTTCGGCCCGCCTGCAGCGTTATGTGCAGCATTTCGGGCAGGGAAAAGTTTTTTGATCTCGGCGACAACAGTGTCGGTGCCGATACCGAGCGAATCAAAGTTCCAACTCCCGCAATTGCTGCAGCGTAGACTCTCGACAACCTTGCTCGTGAAAGCGTTTTTCAAAATCCTTTTGCCGTCGCGTTCAAAAAGCACTAGGGGAGCGTCGCCGTCCTTGAGCATTTGTCCACAATCATGACAGACGACCTGGGTGGCCAAGCCTTTGCGTAAAGCGAATAGAAAAACCCGTGAATCTTTTTTCAAAATTTCTACGGCATCGTTCGAGAAGACAAAACTTTTTTTGTAAAGATTTTCTTTGTCCGTCATGTCGACAATTTTTGGAACTTTGGCACCCAAATCAAAATCTAGGGTTTTTTTGTCTTGAATTTTGGCTATTGTTTCGGCCGAAAGAAATTCATCGGCGAATATCAAATTTGTTTTCAGATTGCGCGCAAGCGTCACCGCAAATGTCCGGATATCGAAATAAGGTTTTTTGAGCGTGCGGTAAGCAGACGATGATTCGTGTTCAACGACGATTGCGCCCAAATCATGACGAGGGATGAAGAGGAATGACGGTGTGGAAATAATCAATGTTGGATTTTTCTCGGCGAGCAGGGAATTGTATTTTTCTAGAATGTTTTTTCCTTTGCCATGAAAGATAAAAATATTACCTGACTGCGCAGGCAGGTCGAAATCGGATATCAATAATTCATGGAACTTTCTGACTTTCGAGACAGTCGGTAAAATTATTTGGACAGATTTGTTTTTAGCAAACATTTCACAAATATATTTTTTATAAAATTCTATTCTTTCTGATTCTTTTTTCTGAAGCGCCGAAAATTCTCCATCGACGTTTTTTATTCTCGCACAGGGTTTCCCAATCTCTCCATAATTGTCCAAAAGTTCTGTCGGTAAGAAAAAGTTTACAATAGCCCCCAGATTGCCGACGAAGAATTCGCGGGTTTCTTGGCAGCTTTTGAAAAATTCTTTTGAAAATTTTGAGGGGCCTTTCAGGCTCTCAATTTTTTTGAAACCAAATGTTGCGGTTTTGATCTCTTGTTTCAAATCTTCGACATCGCTTATGCCAACGACCAGCGCATCGTATTTGGATTTTCGGACTTCGATAGTGACAACGTCGCCAACAGAAATATCTTTGGCCGAAAAATAAGTCAAAGTATCTTTTTGGACTTTTCCAGAGATTGGACTTACTTCGACGAGTTTCATAATCAAATATTAACATTATTGGAAAATAGAGGCGAAAAGGGTAATATAGATGCGTAAATATGAGCGATACTTTCAAGATTGTCGGAGGGCAAAAATTAAAGGGTTCGATAAGACCACAAGGCTCGAAAAACGAGGCTTTTCAGGTTATTGCTGCGGCGCTTCTAACCGACGAAGACGTGGTGATCGAAAATATTCCAGAAGTTTTAGACATCTTGAATCTTTTTGAAATTCTAAAAATTCTGGGAGTCGAGGTTACTAAGCTTTCTCATGGTTCGTACAAATTGAATGCGAGTCGAATCGATGTCGAGAAAATGAAGACTGAAGAGTTTTCCAAACTTTTCTCCAAACTTCGTGGATCGCTGCTCGTCGCTGGCGCGATGCTCGGACGATTTGGCAAAAGTATTATTCAGCAGCCGGGTGGTGACAAAATCGGAATTCGCCCAATTACGGCTCACGTCAAAGCCTTTGTGGACATTGGCGCAGGTGTCGAAGTAAAAGGTGACTTCCAGGAACTCGTCTTGAAAAATATTGTCTCTAAAAGAATTACCCTAAGCGAAGCTTCGGTTACTGGAACCGCCAACGCCATCTTGTCAGCGGTTTTGGAAAAAGAATCTCCACACGTTCTGGAAATTTATAACGCTGGTTGCGAAACTTACATCCAGCAACTTTGCAAAATGCTCAACAGCATGGGCGCCAAGATTTCCGGCGCGGGTACAAATCTGGTCGTCATTGAGTCAGTCGAGAAATTAAATGGTGCAAATCATACGCTACTTCCCGACATGCTCGAGATTGTGAGCCTGATCGTGCTTGGAGTTGTCTGCGGGGAAGGAATTTTTATCGAAGGTGCCAAGAGAGAACACATTGGCGAAATTACAAGTATCGTTTTGAAAAAGCTCGGTGTCTGCATCGAAGAGCGAGAAGAAGGATTTTTTGTGCCCGAACACAAAGAGTATGAAATCCAAAAACCAAAAACTGCTGGAAAAAATATCCGAATAATTTACGATGACAAATGGCCGGGACTTTCGCCAGATCACATCAGTAGTTTAATTATGCTTTGTGTTTATGCCAAAGGCATGGTCACTATCCGTCAGCGAATGTTTGATCGACGACTTCTCTTCTGCGACGTCTTAAACACCATGGGTGCAGAAATTGTCATGTCACATCATCAGGAAGTCACCGTTGTCGGTAATAACCGAAATCGAACATTGGTTGGTGTTGAGATGGCATCGCCGGATATTCGCGCGGGAATGGCACTTCTAATTGCCGCGCTTTCTGCCAACGGTACGAGTGTGATTCAAAACGCGCATCAGATAAATCGCGGCTACGAAAATATTGTTGAGAGACTCCGATCTATTGGCGCTCATATAGAAGCTTTGTAACATGGCCGAAATTTTAGAGAACATCGAACTAAAAAATTATACGACTTTTAAAGTCGGCGGCAAGGCTAAATTTTTTGTCAGGCTAAAAAATAAATCAGAAATTTCTGAATTGGTTAAGCTTGCCAAAGAAAAATCCTTGCCAATTTTTATTTTGGGCGGCGGATCGAACATTATCGTTTCGGATAGCGATTTAAACTTACTCGTAATTAAAAATGAAATTCTTGGGCGAGAGATTTTGAGCGAAGACGATTCACAAGTTTTGATTTCTGTTGGGGCGGGAGAGAATTGGGACGAATTTGTGGGATTTTGTGTCGAACGTGGATTTGGCGGCATTGAAGCCTTGTCGGCAATTCCTGGAACCGTTGGTGGCGCGCCAATTCAAAATATCGGCGCGTATGGTGCAGAGGTCGGCAACACCATTGAGTCAGTCTTAGTTTACGACACAGAGAAAGAGGATTTTGAAACTGTATCAAATTCGGATTGCGAATTCTCGTATCGCGACAGTATCTTCAAAAAGTTTCTCGGAAAATTTATTGTGCTCGAAGTCGTTTTTAAATTATCCAAAAACAAAGATGTTGTCGTGCCGAACTATCCCGGTGTCGCAGAAAAGTTAGCGGAAAAAAGTATTTCAAATCCAAAACTTTCTGACCTCCGCCAAGTCATTATTGAAATCCGAGCGAACAAACTTCCAGACCCTAGATTAATCCCAAACGTCGGATCATTTTTCAAGAATGCAATTGTCTCAAGAAATGTTTTTGAAAAATTAAAATCCGAATTTACAAATATAAAATATTTTGAATCAGGAGCAGATTTCAAAATCCCAGCCGGATGGCTTATAGAAACTGCGGGTCTCAGGGGCGGAGACTTCGGCAAAGTTGGAACTTACCAGAACAATGCATTGGTTTTGATAAACAAGGGTGGCGCTAATGCCGAGGATGTTTTGGAGGCCCAGAAAAAAATCGTCTCTATTATAGAAGAGAAATTCGGTATAAAATTGGAACGCGAGCCTATCTGGGTCGACTAATATGAAATTAAATGAAATTTTAAACAATATCGAAGTCTTGGAAACCATCGGCCCAACGGATGTGGCGGTGGAGTATTTGTCTATTGATTCGAGAAATATAAAACCCGGAAGTCTTTTCTTTGCCGTATCAGGAACAAAGGTTGACGGGCATGCCTTCGTCGATACTGCGATCGAACTCGGGGCGAAGATAATTGTTTGTGAAAGATTGCCAGAGAATTTAAATCCGGAAGTTACTTATATTCGGGTTAAAAATACAAATGAAATTGTTGGACTCGCGACTAAAAACTTTTTTGGAAACACTGATTTAAAAATGAAAATCGTGGGCGTTACTGGCACGAATGGTAAGACGACGATTGCGACGATGCTTTACCTACTTTTCACGAGTCTGGGTTGTCGGTCCGGACTTTTATCAACCGTTGAAAATATTATAGGTGGAAAAGTTTTTTCTGCTACACATACTACGGGTGACGCGATTCAAATCCAGGAAAACTTGGCCAGAATGCGTGAAGCGGGAACGGAATATTGTTTTATGGAGGTCAGCTCGCACGCCATTGATCAGAAAAGAATTGCCGGAATTGATTTTACTGGTGGGATTTTTACGAACTTGACCCAAGACCATTTGGATTATCATCAAACACTAGATGAATATGCCAAAGTCAAAAAAGCATTTTTCGATAATTTGTCGCAGCAATCTTTTGCCCTCTACAATTCCGATGACAATCGCGGGAGTTTTATGGTCGCGGATACTCGCGCCAAGAGGCTTTCATATGGTCACGCGGCCGCGGACTTTGTCTTCGCGACCAAGAAGTCTTCGGCCGAAGGCCTGGAGCTTGTCATAAATGATACGGCGGTCGTTACATCGCTTGTTGGAGAATTTAATGCTTACAACATTGCGGCAATATTCGCGACCGCGACAACACTTGGTGCCAAAGTCGAAGATGTCGTGTCAGCTATTTCCAAACTCGAGGGGGCTCGCGGTCGAATGGAGAAAATCATCGGGAAGTCTGGAGTTTTCGGGATCGTTGACTACGCGCATACTCCGGACGCCCTTGAAAACGTACTAAAGACGACGAATAGTTTCAAAACAGGAAAAGTCATAACGGTTTTTGGCGCTGGGGGAGATCGAGACAAAACCAAGAGACCAGTAATGGGGGATATCGCGACACGCTTGGGCGATTACACGATTGTGACATCAGACAACCCACGAAGTGAACGCCCGGAAGACATTGTCACCGATATTTTGTCCAGCATAAAAGATAAAACAAACGTCGAGATAATTTTAGATCGTCGTGAAGCCATTAAGCGTGCGGTCGAGATCGCCGAATCTGGCGACATTGTTCTGGTGGCCGGCAAGGGCCATGAAGATTATCAGGATATTGCTGGGGTCAAAAGTCATTTTTCTGATTTAGAAGTTTTGAAAGAATTTTTATCATGAAAAAAGATTTTGAAAATTTTTTCGCTGAGAAAAAAGTTACAGTCATGGGTCTCGGACTTTTGGGTCGAGGAATTAACGATGTGAAATTTTTGGCGAAATATTGTAAAGAAGTTTTGGTTACGGATCTTAAGTCTGCCGAAGAGCTTCAAACATCACTCGATGAGATTAAAGATTTTACAAATATCAAACTCACACTCGGCGAACACCGCTTGGAAGATTTTGAAAATCGTGATTTTATTCTGAAAGCCGCCGGGGTGCCACTCGATTCTGTATATATAGAACACGCTAAGAAAAATAATGTACCAGTCTACATGGATGAAGCGCTTTTTGTGCATTTGGCGCCGAAGATTACGACTATTGGCGTGACCGGTACGCGTGGCAAGACGACAACGACGATGATGATCGAGGCGGTCTTGAAAAACTCTGACAAGAAATATTTGCTTGGCGGCAATATCCGTGGCATGGCTACGCTTCCTCTCCTTGAAAATGTGCACGAGGGCGACATTGTTCTCATGGAACTTTCATCGTGGCAACTCCAGGGATTTGGGGATTTGAACATGAGTCCCAACATTGCGGTGTTTACGAATTTCTATGATGACCATCTCAACTATTACAAAGACGACAAAGATTTATATTTTACTGATAAGGCCTTGATTTACAAGAATCAGAAACCAGAAGACTTTTTGATTTTTGGCGTGGATATTCCAGAAAATTTCAAAGAAGACATAAGGGCAGCAGCAGCAACGAAGTTTGAGATATCAATAAATGATTTTCTACCAGACTTTGATTTACAAATTCCTGGCGAACACAATAGAATAAACGCGGCGCTGGCCGCCAAGGTGGCAGAAATAATGGGTGTGGAGAAAGGCTCTATAAAAACTTCTTTAAAAAACTTCTCTGGTGTTTCTGGGCGTCTTGAGCTCGCACGTGTGTTTAATGACGTAAAAATTTACAACGACACGACGGCTACAACCCCGATTGCGACAATTAACGCTATCAAGGCGCTTTATTCACCGGACAAAAAGTTAATTTTAATTATGGGAGGCGCGGACAAGGGACTTTTTATGGATGAACTTTTTCCAGTGATCAAAGAAAAAGTCGCAAAAATAATTCTCTTGCCAGGTAGCGGTAGCGATAAAGTAAAAAGTTTCTTATTTGATCCAGTCATGGTTTCAAATATGAGCGAGGCTGTGACGGAAGCTTTAAAAAATGCCGGAAGCGGTGATACTATTGTCATGTCACCGGCCTTTGCTTCGTTTGGGCTTTTCAAAAACGAATTCGATCGAGGAGATCAGTTCGACATGGCGGTCAAAAGTTTATGATAGAAAATTTCGACAAATTTAAAAAAATACATTTCATTGGCGTTGGCGGAATTGGCATTTCGGCCGTAGCTCAGATGTTTCTGGGCGAGGGGAAAAAAGTTTCCGGCTCAGATATTAGCGAGTCGATGGTCACAGAAGCTTTGCGAGACTTGGGCGTTCAAATCGAAATCGGTGCTTCGGCTGAAAATATTTCACCCGAAACTGATTTAGTCGTGTACACGATTGCGATTGCCGATGACAATCCGGAAATGGTTGAGGCGAAAAAAAGAAATTTGCTAATCGTGTCTTATCCTGAAACGCTAGCAATAATTTCCAAAAATAAAAAAACCATCGCGGTCACGGGTACTCATGGTAAGACCACGACGACCTCGATGATAGCAAAGGCGATGAAAGATCTGGGTTTCGATCCGACTGTTATCGTCGGAAGTTTCTTGAAAGAATGGAAGAGCAATTTCTTGCCAGGCAAAAGTGAATATTTTGTTGTCGAGGGCTGTGAGTATCGTCGATCATTCCTAAATTTACATCCATATATCCTCGTCATCAACAACATTGAAGCCGATCATTTGGATTATTACAAAGACTTGGCGGATATCAAAAGCGCTTTTCGAGAACTTGCAGAACGTGTTCCAGAAAACGGTTTTGTGGTTACGGATCTATCTAGCGAAGTTGTTCGCGAAGTTGTCGAGGGAATTTCGGCAAAAGTAGTTGATTACAAAGATTTTGATTTGTCTAATTTTAAATTAGAAAAAATGCCAGGCGAGCACAATTTAAACAATGCTCGTGTGGCGATTTCAGTTTTAGAAATTCTTGGCGCCGAGAAAGAAAAAGTAGAGGACTCCCTGCGGAGCTTTGGTGGCGTGTGGCGAAGATTTGAATACAAAGGCAAGACGAAGACGAGTACGGAAGTTTATGACGACTATGCTCATCATCCGACTGAGATCAAAGCATTTTACTCTGGTGCTCGAGAAAAATTTGTGGATAAGAAGATAATGGCAATTTTCCAGCCACACATGATGTCCCGCACCAAAGATTTTTTGGATGAGTTTGCCGAATCGCTTGCTGGCTTTGACAAAGTCTTGATTCTGCCGATTTTCAAGGCGCGCGATGAAGAAGAACAAAACATTTCTTCGGCAGATTTGGTGGCGGGGATAAACAAACTTAAAAATATTGCCGAGACCGTTTCAGATTTTGACGAGGTCAAGAAAATCGTGAGCGACACGACAGACGAGAATTGGGTTGTGGCGACCGTCGGCGCCGGCAAAACGAATTTATTGGCTGAAGAATTGGTTGTATGACATTAGATGAACTTTACAAAATTTTTCTCGAGAAGAATTTAAATATTTCGACCGATACTCGGAAAATTTCACCGGGTGATATTTTCTTTGCGCTTCGTGGAGAAAATTTTGATGGGAATCAATTTATAAACGAGGCACTGGAGAAAGGCGCGAGTTTTATTGTCTCCGAAAATTCTGACATGCCGATGGATAGGGGTGTATTCGTGTCTGACTCGACCAAAGCTTTGCAAGACTTTGCTCGGATACACAGAGATAATCTACAAATTCCGATTATTGCAATTACAGGCAGTAATGGTAAAACGACAACTAAAGAACTCGCAAGAACCGTTCTTGCGAAAAAATTTAACGTTTTGGCGAGTCCTGCAAGTTTCAACAATCATGTCGGTGTACCAATGACGATTCTCGCAATCAAGCCCGAACACGAAATAGCAGTCGTAGAGATGGGAGATAATCATGTCGGTGAAATTGCGATGCTTACCGAAATTGCCAAGCCGAATTTCGGGCTTATCACGAACATCGGCAAAGATCACATCGGCGAATTCGGCGGACTCGAAAATTGTATCAAGGCCAAACTTGAACTCTATGACTATTTCAAACTAGATGGTGGGCAAAATTTCCTAAATCCTCATGACGAATTATTGGTCTCTCATTCGCACGAATTAGAGAATATAGAATATGTTGATGGCGTAGTGTTAGAGGGCGGGGAGTATCTTCGAGTAAAAATTGGTGAAGAAGTGATCCAAACCAGGTTTGTAGGGGATTATAATCTCGAAAACATCCGCGCAGCGTTTACGATTGGCAAACATTTCGGCGTGCCGGCGGATAAAATGGCCGAAGCAATTGCTTCTTACGAGCCGACCAACAATCGCTCACAGAAAGTCGTGACAGATAAAAATGAAATAATCCTCGATGCGTACAATGCCAATCCCGAAAGCATGCGTCTCGCACTTGAAAACTTTGCAAAAATAAAAACTGATAAGAAAAAAGTCGTAATATTGGGGGACATGTTCGATATGGGCGAGTATGCTCCAGAAGAACACCAAAGAGTATTAGATATTGTGAAAGAATTGAAATTCGAATCGTATTTTGCCGGAGAAGAATTCTTTAAACTCAAAAAAGATGAAAATATTTTTAGAACAGTAGACGAAATCATAGAATATTTGAAACAAAGTAAAATCGAAAATGCTCTAATCCTCATCAAGGGTTCGCGAGGAATGACGATGGAGAAAGTTTATAAAGAAAATATTTTGTAAAAAAGAAACCACCCGAAGGCCAGGTGGGCTCTTCGAGTGGTGTGGTCGTTCAGACCAGCTTCTTGTGGAACAATCCGAAGCCGGCGGCCAACAGCAGGAATCCGCTTGCGATGTACAGGCACATCATGCCATCACCGGCGTGCATCTTGGCGAACGCTTCCGGATGGTGCAGGGCTACGTAGCCCGTGTTGCGTTCCAGTCCGTTCAACTTGCGGTAGGCACCGGTGAAGCCGATCAGGGAGATCACGAGGAGGGCAGTGACGAGGATGCGGGGTCCAGTTTTCATGTGGTTTGTGTTGTGTCAGGTCAACCTGACGTGAGCTAAAGGTTGCCTAAATAGTAACATATGTATCAGTAAAAGTCAAGGGTATTTAGCTTAAGCCTAAAAATGCTATACTCCTCCTACATGGCATTTTTTTCCAAGAAAATCGGAGTGGATTTGGGCACGGCTAACATCCTGGTATATGTTCCTGGCAAAGGTGTCGTTTTGAACGAACCGTCGGTTGTAGCTGTTTCGGAACAAGACAATCGCATTTTGGCTATCGGTGACGCTGCTAAACAAATGATCGGACGAACCCCCGAAAACATTGTCGCGCATCGACCAATGAAAGACGGTGTGATTGCTGATTACCGCATGACTGAGGCAATGCTCAAATATTTTATCCAGAGAGCTATGGGGAGTTTCTCTCTTTGGAAACCGGATGTGATGGTCTCGGTTCCGGCTGGAGTCACTTCGACTGAACGTCGCGCGGTTGTCGAAGCGACAATCAAGGCTGGCGCCAAAAATGCTTACATCGTCAAAGAACCAATTCTTGCAGCCATCGGCGCGGGAATTCCAATTTATGAATCCAAGGGTCACATGATTGTCGACATTGGTGGTGGCACAACTGATGTGGCCGTGATTTGTCTTGGCGGAATTGTAGCTTGTACTTCGGTCAAAGTGGCCGGAGATAAAATTGACCTCGCGATTGCGGACTTTATCAAGAAAACTTTTAACCTAGCGATTGGCGACAGAACGGCCGAACAAGTCAAAATAAAAATTGGCTCAGCCGTGACTATGGAAGAACCGTTACTTGCGACAATCAAAGGCCGTGACTTCGTCCAGGGACTTCCGCGCACGGCGCAAGTTTCGACGAATGATATTGTCAAAGCGATCGACAAAGAACTTCGCGCTATTATCAAGGCTATCAAAGACGTCCTCCAAGAAACTCCGCCAGAGCTCGCATCGGATATCATTGATCAAGGTATAATTCTCACAGGTGGATCATCCTTGCTTCGAAATCTACCAGAACTTATTTATCAGAAAACTGGTGTGAAGGCGCGTCTGGCTGACGAACCGCTCTATTGCGTCGTTCGCGGTACCGGTGTCGCGCTTGATCATCTCGACATTTACAAACGTTCGATTATTTCAAAGAGATAGCATGCAAGATTTATTGAAAAATGGTTTCGAACATCACGCATATCTCATCGAAGGTGATGTCGAGCTTTCTTTCAAAGAATTAATTTTAGCGCTCGAGCGTTTGGAAATTCCAACTCTCGGGAATCCAGACATTTTTATAAAAGAATACGAAAATCTTCTAATTGATCACGCGCGCGAGATCAAGGATTTTCAAAGTGAATCAGTTTCGGAATTTGGTAAAAAGAAAATCATCATTTTAAAAACTCGGATGTTTTCGTATCCGGCCCAAAACGCGCTTCTGAAAGTCTTCGAAGAGCCACGCCCAGGCGTCGTCATCTTCGTCATTATGCCGGAGTCGACGAAACTTTATCCAACTCTTCGTTCCAGACTCCTCGGAACTATCGGAGAATACGCGCCGCACGAGTCCCTGAAGAAAGACGCCAAAGTCTTTTTGAAATCAAATATAAAATCCAGACTCGATTTTTTGAAAAAGTTTACTGACATCGAATCGAAAGTTATGCTAAAAGAACAATCACTAAACTTTCTAAGTCTACTCGAAGAAGAATTGGGGAAGAGCGGTACGATGGCCGACAAGGATAAAGTCAAAGACATCTATCTCGCCAAAAAATATATTGGCGACCAGGGCTCAAGTCCGAAAATTCTCCTAGAACATTTGGCCGCAGTTCTGTAGATTTACACACCACGCAACTTTGGACTTGACAAGTGTTTGGGGGTGTGTATAATAATTCACGAACTACAACCCTTGTGGCGATGTTGCCACAAGAAAACTGTTCGCAACATGCATACGCGTTTCATGAACCTGGCAGCAATCGCTGCTGTATTCCTCGCCGCCTCGCCGCCCGCATCCGCGTGCACCCCGACCAACAACCTGCCGCCCGACGATCGTGTGGTGCAGCGCACCGAGCAGATCGACGAAGGCATGAAGATGGTGACCATGCGCGACGCCGATGCAGACCGCCTGGTGATCCCGATCGTGAACCGCGAGAGCTACCAGATCGTGGCCGTGGGCGACTACAACGCGCAGATCCTGATCTTCGATGATCACCCGCGCTTCGCGAACATCGATCATTTGTGCATGTGCCCTGTGAACAAGGACCTGAACGTGGTGACCGCAACGCGCGGCCTGTATCTCGGCAATTCGCACTATTACCTGAACGCAAATGGCGCCAACGCCACCAGCTTCAACCCCCAGGTGAATTGCTTGCAGAACAACAGCCCCGCAGATCGCACCAAGAGCTTCGTGATGCTGCCGCCCGCAAGCACTGCGCGCGCGTGGCGAACGTCCTGGCGTTAGTGCAGCAACTTGTTGCTGGCTAGCGCCACCCTTCTCGCTATTGGCGAAGAAGTATGAGCCACGACCCCGTAAGGTCGGGGCTCTTCTTTTTTACTAACAAAAATTTTGCTACAATACCCCCATGTCATTTAATTTCAAACCCTTCGAAGACAGCGTAAAAAATACCAAAGATTGGCTCTCCAAAGAATACGCCTCGCTCCATACTGGCGCTGCAAGCCCGATGGTCTTAGACGGCATCATGGTTGATTCGTATGGTACACGTCAGCCGGTCAAAAATGTCGCTTCTATTTCAATCGAAGATCCAAAAACTTTACGTGTCGTGCCTTGGGACAAGCAACAACTCAAAGAAATCGAGAAAGAAATCATCACATCAGACCTTGGGCTTTCGGTCGCGATTGACACGACTGGTCTACGAGTCATCTTCCCAATGCTCACGACCGAGACTCGCGAGAGGTTGGTTAAGGTTTTGAAAACGAAACTCGAAGACGCTCGTGTAACTATCCGCAAAGAACGTGAGAACAGTCTGCGTGAGATTGATCGCATGTCTCGTGAAGGCGAAATGTCTGAAGACGAAAAAATTCGCGCCAAGGAACGCATCCAAAACCTGGTTGATGAAGCTAACTCGGGTCTCGAAGAAATTTTCGGCGCCAAAGAATCAGTCGTAATGGGTAAATAATTTTGTGTCTGTCATACTTTTCATAATCATCCTAGCAATCCTCATCATCGTCCACGAATACGGGCATTTTATCGTGGCCAAGAAAGGGGGAATTAGAGTCGATGAATTTGGTCTTGGTTATCCGCCACGTGCCAAGACGCTTTTTCGTCGTAATGGAACGGACTTCACTCTAAACTGGCTACCTTTTGGGGGTTTCGTAAAAATTTTCGGCGAAAATCCAGACGACGAATCTCTGACCGGTATTCACAAAAATTCAGCTTTTGTAAACAAATCAAAACCACTTCAGGCGGCCGTACTTTTCGCTGGACCTTTTATGAATTTTCTTTTTGCTTGGCTTGTCCTTCTCGTCACGCTTTTTGTCGGACTTCCGACATCGATTGATCCATCAATGGATGAGCGTTTTGTTTCTGGCCAGATGACGATCGTTACCGACGTGTCAGAAAATTCTCCGGCCGAAGTCGCGGGACTTGTCGTCGGTGATGTCATCGAATCAGTTCAAGTAAAAGGTGAAGACTTCGAAGTTCAAAATAGCGATTCCTTGAGAGCTCTCGTCATCGCCAATCCAGAAGAAACTTTTAATCTCGGCTACATAAGAGACGAAGAAAAGAAAAATATCGAGATAAAGCCCGCACTCAATGCAGAAGGCGAGATCTTACTTGGCGTGGCTCTTGAAAATTATGGAATCTATAAGCCGAATTTTACCAATGCCGTGCTCGATAGTTTCAAATTCACCGGCATCATGATTGCAAATATTGCTGAAGCGCTCTGGTCGTTAGTCAAAGGAATTTTTGTCGGAGGCGCTAATCTATCGTCACTTACGGGACCAATCGGTATTGTCGGACTTGTGGGTGATGCGAGTAAAATGGGCTTCGCGTACCTCATGACTTTCACCGCCATGATCTCGATTAATCTCGGAATTATCAATCTCATTCCTTTTCCGGCGCTCGACGGGGGAAGGTTGCTGTTCCTCTTGATCGAGAAGGTAAAAGGGGGAAGAGTTAGCTACCGAGTTCTGAATCTGATTAACTTTGTAGGTTTTAGCGCTCTTATTCTCCTCATGCTTTTTATTAGTTACAAGGATATCGTTCGGCTCATCCACTCTTGACATGGATTTGACATTAATTTGCTTTGATGATAGTATAGGGGACACAAAATTCATTAAGAAAACAAAGGCAAATTATTAGAAATTAAAGGCAATTTATGGCAATTATTTCCTTCCGACCAAAACAGATTACGAAGAAGCTTTTGTCCTCGCTCAAGGACCGCTCTTTTGACGTCATCGCAAATCGCTATGGTTTGACTGATGATACCGAAAGAAAGACCCTCGAAGCGATTGGTCAGAAATATGCCATTACTCGCGAACGAGTTCGTCAAATTGAAAATACTGCTCTCAATACTATCCGTAAGTCTAAAGAAATGGACGAGATGAAAGAGGTCTTCGGAGAACTCAAAAATCTCCTACATTCTCTTGGCGCTGTTGTTTCCGAAGATGAGTTTTTGGAACATGTTTCGAAAGATAAATCGACACAAAACCACGTTCATCTCTATCTGGTTTTGGGTGATGAATTTCAGAAATCAAAAGAAGATGAGGACTTCAATGCTCGTTGGTCGCTTGATCACGAAGTTGTGGAAAATGTTCACGAGGCCTTGCGAAAGCTTTATGCGTCTCTCGGTGACGATGAGCTTCTTCCGGAATCAAAAATCGTTGAAAAATTCCTAAGCTTTGTTAAGTCTGTTTCTGAAGAGCATCGTGATGCTGAAATTGCCAAGAGATGGCTCAGGTTGTCAAAGAAAGTTGGTAAGAATCCTCTAAACGAATGGGGTAAGGCTGATTCAAAAAATGTTAAAACTCGAGGAGTTAAAGACTATACCTTCCTCGTTATGCGACGTCACGGTGAACCTATGCACTTCCGCGAAGTTGCCGAAGCCATCACAAAAACCTTTAATCGCAAAACTCTTGCCGCCACAACTCACAACGAACTTATCAAAGATCCGCGTTTCGTTTTGGTTGGTCGCGGTCGATACGCCTTGCGTGACTGGGGTTACAAACCGGGAATCGTGCGTGAGGTCATCGAAGGAATTTTGAAAGAACATGGCCCAATGACCAAAGATGAAATCGTTGATGCTGTCCTTAAAGAACGATTTTTGAAAAGAAACACCATCCTCGTAAATCTCCATAATCCAAAATATTTCAAAAAAACCAAAGACGGAAAGTACGATATAGCCTCAAAATAAAAATATCGCAAAAAGCCAAATTGTAAGTTTTTTCATCCCGCGGAAGCGTGTCTACGCACTTAGGTCCTCGGATTTCAAAAATTTACAATTTGGCTTTTTGCTTGTGGAGAGAAGGTTTTTTTGATGTGCTACAATTATTTCATGGACTTTTTTTCGATGTTTTCGAATCCTTTTTTTCTGAAAGTTTTTTCTGTGATTGTAAAAGTGATTATTTATACAGCCCCCGTATGGCTTACGTTTTTGGGATGGCATCTTTGGGTCAGACATCGAAACGCGGAATGGATCTCCGGGCTTAAATGGGTGTTACTTGAGATAAAGGTCCCTAAAGATATTTATAAGACCCCACGTGCGATGGAGATAGCCCTCGGTAATGCATTGTCTCAGACTGGGGGAATAGGTACACGATACAAGAAATATTGGGAAGGCAGAGTGCTTTTTTGGTTTTCTTTGGAAATAATTTCTATTGAAGGAGAAATTCGTTTTTTGATTCGAACTCCTAAAAATTTTCAAAACATAATTCAATCACAAATTTATGCCCAGTATCCGCAAGCAGAAATTTTTGAGGTGCCAGACTATACTTTGGATGTTTTGCGCTCTATGCAGGAGGAAGAATGGGGTATGTGGGGCTGTGAACAACACCTTAAAAAACCCGACGCTTATCCAATAAAAACATATACGGATTTTGGTTTGGATAAAGCAACCACCAAAATCGAAGAAGAGGCCGGACTTATCGATCCAATTGTCTCACAAATTGAATGGATGGGAACAATGGGAAAGGGCGAGCATTTTTGGATGCAAATACTTGTTCGGTCTACAAAAGACAGCTACACAAATCCTTATTCTCTTATCCCCAAAACAGAAGACTGGAAAGACAAAGCCAAAAGAGAAATGGAAAAAATTAAAGCAAAATATGATGGCACTGACGCCATAGACAAACTCGGCAAGGCTTTGAAAATGTCCAAATCAGAACAAGAAATAATAAATGCTATTGAACGAAGTCTAGACAAGCCGGCCTTTGACGTTGGAATTAGGACTTTGTATGTGGCCAAAAAAGACAATTTCCGCCCAGAACATATTGCTGGTCTCGTTGGGTTTATGAGACCATATGGTTCAAACAATTTAAATGGTTTTAAAATTGCAAATGAAACTGATTTTGATAATCCATGGGAAGATATATCTGGAGATGGTAAGATTGGCAAAAAACTAGACATGTTGAGAGCCTATGTTGAACGAGGTTATTTTTATCCACCATTCAAAGGACAATACTACGTTTTGACCGCCGAAGAATTGGCCACGATTTATCACTTTCCAGGACGAGTATCTACGACTCCGACATTTAAACGCATCGAGTCTAAAAAGTCCGAACCGCCAGTCAATTTACCACTTTAATTTATGTACGAATTTTATAACGAGAAAGAAACCCACCAACCCTTATCGCCGCGCAAGATAAATTGGAAAACGATTATCGTTCTAGGCGGTGCTTTTGTGGCTTTTGTATTTTTCATGTCGGTAATTTCGGCTCCGAAGAGTTTTCCAACCGATCAAGTCATAACTATTCAAAAAGGCTCAAATTTAGATGAGATAGCCAAACAACTAGAAGAGGCAGAAATTATAAAATCAGTCGGTCTTTTCAAGACGTTCGTTCTCGCTCTTGCGAACGACAAAAGTATTTTGGAGGGAGATTATCTTTTCAACAGACGACTCAACGCCTGGCAAATTGCTGAAAGGATTGCATTCGGTCATTTTGGTGTTGAGAAAATCTCAGTGACATTGTTCGAAGGGTTGTCGAACAGAGAGATGTCAGAAATTCTTGTGAAAAAGTTTCCAAATTTTAATCAGGAAGAATTTTTATATTTGACAAAAAATTTGGAAGGATATCTTTTTCCTGACACTTATTATTTCTTTGGATCCTCTACGTCGGCGGATGTTATTAGGGCTATGCGAGACAATTTCAAAAAGAAAGTAAGCCTTAATCTCGCAGAGGAAATCGAAGGCTCGGGAAAAACAATTGATGAAATTCTTATAATGGCGTCAATCATCCAAGACGAAGCCTACGACGGCTACGAAGAGAAACAAATGATTTCAGGAATTCTCTGGAAAAGAATTGAAAAAAACATGTTGCTTCAGGTAGATGCGAGTCTGCGGTATTTTACAGGAAAACCCTCTTCTAAGCTCACTCTAGACGATCTTGCTACCGATAATCCATATAATACCTATGTCTACAAAGGTCTCCCACCGACGCCGATAGGTAATCCTGGAGTTGATGCTATTCGTGCAGCGATGAATCCGAAAGATTCGCCATATTTATTTTATCTTCATGACAAAGATGCTAAAATCCACTACGCCAAAACTTACGACGAACACAAGAGAAACATTGCTAACTATTTAAAATAAAATGAAAAACGAAGATTTGATTTTTGTAGATATTGAGACAACTGGCTTTGATCCCGAGAAACACGAGATTATCGAGCTCGCGTATATCCTTGTTCGCCAGAAGGGTGGCGAGGGGAAGGAGTTTGAAATAATCGAGGAAAAAGAATTTCGCATAAAGCCGGAACATATTGAAACAGCCGAACCCCAGGCCTTGAAAGTAAACGGCTATGACGAAGGTCAGTGGCTTTTTGCCAATAGCCTGACTGAAGTCATGAAAGTCTTCGCCGAGAAATCTAAAGGCGCGGTGTTTATGTCTCACAACGTAACCTTTGATTATTCCTTCATCGAACGCGCTTTTACAAAAACTGGTATCAAAAACGAAATGTTTTATGCCAAACTCGATACCATCTCAATCGCTTACGCCAAACTCCACACAAGTAAACATATCGAACGTTTTGCCTTGAGCAAACTTTGTCAATTTTTCGGAATCGAAAACGCACGGGAACACTCCGCTTTGGCTGACACTCGCGCTTTGTTTGAAATCTATAAAAAGTTGATGCAATTGTAATTCGCGGAGAATCTGTTAGTATTGGCGGCAAAACCACCATAGCCATGACCAGCGAAAGCTACGAGAAACTTTGCGTGCTTTTACTGAAAGAGAGACGCGCCTTCGAAGAATCTTTGGTCCGATTGATGAGAGGTTTCGGCCTCATTACGGACGAACTGGAGATCACGTTCGTTAGTTGGAACTGGATAAGAATCTCTTTCACGGCCAGTATCGTGAGTAGGGGTTCCAGTAAGCTCTCTTTTGTGTTCGCGCCTTCTCCCGCCATGAAAAGTAAGGCGGTCGTTCGTACGAAAGTTGGATCGCCCCACTTCGTGATAGGCGCTGACTGTGAACCGAAGGATCTCTTGCTTGCCATCCGTCGTGATGTGGCCTATTCCCACTTAGGATATCGTGCCGAACGTCTGGCCGTCCGATACTTCGAGAAGCTCGCCAAGACTTATCCGCACATCATGTCTGCGCGATTGGCTACACTAGAAGAAGACGCCAAGCGTATGGACGTAATCGTACGTGCGCGATTCCCGGGATTTCCAGAGACCGATGTGCCAATACAGATCAAATCAAGAGAACGGGAACAGAGATACCATCGCGCCGACAAAGAGAAAACGGAAGTTCCTTCCATTCTCATGCCGAAGAAGGTCGCATTTGATCGACTCTCTCCTGGCATGAAAGGAATTCTGCGAGCTTTTGTTTGCAAGGGGCAGGTAATGCACATTTGACCAAGCAGCAACGCCCCACCAACGACCTTGGTGGGCTTTGCTTTTTCTCTTTTTTGTTTTAAATTACTTTTACATGGATTCACGAAAGACAGTTTACGTCGGCGTCTCCGGCGGAGTTGATAGCTCTGTTTCTTTGGCGTTGTTAAAAGACGGGGAGTATAACGTCGTCGGATGTTTTATTAAAACCTGGCAACCAGATTTCATAACTTGTACTTGGAGAGAAGAGCGTCGTGATGCCATGCGCGTTTGTGCCGCGCTTGATGTTCCGTTTCTTACCATTGATGCCGAACGCGAGTACAAAGAACTCGTTGGAGAATATTTTATCAATGAATATCGCGCCGGACGCACACCGAATCCGGACGTGATGTGTAATAAAGAAATCAAATTTGGAGTCTTTTTGAAATACGCTCTAGCGCACGGAGCCGATTTTGTGGCAACGGGACATTATGCCATTTCCAGAGAAGGCAAACTCTTGGCGGGGCTCGATAAAAGTAAAGACCAGAGCTACTTTTTATGGACTTTAACAAAAGATCAAATAGAAAAAATAATTTTCCCAGTTGGTAATTTACAAAAATCCGAAGTTCGAAAACTTGCGGGCAAATATAATTTGCCGACAGAAACGAAAAAAGATTCCCAGGGCGTATGTTTCTTGGGTCCAATTGATATGAAGGAATTTTTGGCTCACTACATCCCGAAAAAGGAGGGGCATGTTTTAAATTTCTCTGGTGATGTTATTGGAACTCACGACGGTGCGTTATTTTTTACTCTTGGAGAACGCCACGGATTCACTATTACCCAAAAAGGAATTGACGATAAACCGATGTACGTTATTACTCGAAACCTCGAACAAAATACTATTACAGTTTCAGGGAACAAATCTGATGAAGAAAAATACAAAGATACAAAAAAAATAAAACTCGAAAGCATTAACTGGATTTTCGGGGTGGCGCCGAACGTGACCAAGAAATTACAGGCCAGAATTCGCTATCAACAGCCGTTGCAGTCGTGTCGAATTGAAAACGATATGGTAATTTTTGAGGAAGCACAAATCGCTGCCAGTTCCGGTCAATCGGTTGTGATTTATGATGGAGAAGTGGTCTTGGGGGGAGGGATAATCGCCTAGTTGACCTAACAAATTGGCTGTGTTATAGCTTAATAAACCCCTAACCCCATGTATCATGGATGCTTACCAACCGAAGTTCGTGGGTGTTCATTTACCCATAGAACTTGTAAAGGCCTCTCTAGAAGATCGCCATATCGCGCTTGAAGAGATCGCCGAGGTCTACGAAGAGCCAGGCATGTTCTATGAACTCCACGGCAAGATGGTATCTGCGAAGGACAAGTTCCACTACCTGCCTGATGGAACGGGCACGATTGGGTACTATCTCAAGCTCAAAGACCATCCGCTTTCTGTGAGCAATGCTTCGGCGAAAGTCGAATTCATGCTCATGGGCGGCAGTAAGCGAGAGAAGCTCTATACCATGTTCAAAGTCGTTTTCAAGAACGGACGCGAACTGAATCCTCCTCTGCGTGTATTCACGGCAGTGGCGGAGCTGAAGCAGTTGCCGTGATTTCTTCACGTCAGTTGCCAAGTGGAAGGCCCCGGGCGGGGGGCTTTTTCATTTGACAAGAAATTTTAAAGATGTTTGCGGGGGCCTTTGTCGTTTCTGTACTTTTCTATATACGAGCCTCGCGTATTCTCGCTCGCTCGTATATTTCCGTCGCTCGGATTCAATACAAGTTTATTACTTGCAAGAATCCTCGCTAGGAAATATACTTTCACTCATGACAAGTAACGAAATTCGACACAAATTCCTAAAATTCTTTGAATCAAAAGGGCATACAATTTTGCCGGGAGCCTCGCTAATACCTCAAGGCGACTCCTCTGTATTATTTACAACGGCCGGCATGCAACCTCTCGTTCCGTATCTAATGGGCGCCAAGCATCCATCTGGTACACGCCTTGCGAGTGTACAAAAATGTTTACGTACTGGCGACATCGAAGACATCGGCGACAACAGACACCTGACATTTTTCGAAATGCTTGGAAACTGGTCACTTGGAGATTATTTCAAAGACGAATCAATTGCTTGGAGTTATGAATTCCTGACTGATAAAAACGTCGGTCTCGGACTTGATCCAGCGAGACTTTATATAACATGTTTCGAAGGCGACGATAATGCGCCGCGTGATACCGAGTCAGCCGAAATCTGGATGAAGGCGGGAATTCCAGAGTCACGAATTTATTTCCTTGGTAAAGAAGACAACTGGTGGGGACCAGGCGACAACGGACCGTGCGGACCGGATACGGAAATTTTCTACGACGTGACTGGAAATTGCGGGGAGCTTTCACATGATGAATTTTTACAAGTGCAAAAAGATGAAAAAGTTATCGAGATTTGGAATAACGTCTTCATGGAATACCGATCAGAGGGTGGGAAAGTCGTCGGTAAACTTGAACAGAAAAATGTTGATACGGGAATGGGACTTGAACGTATCACAGCGGTGGTGAATGGGCTTGATAACGTGTATGAAACTGATTTATTTTTCGGCGAGGAAACGAAAGAGAAAAGAATTGTCACAGATCACGTTAAAGCGGCTCTATTTTTAATATCTGACGGAATTCTTCCTTCAAATACAGGACAGGGCTACATTTTACGTCGATTGATTCGACGGGCCGCGAGATTCTCCAAAGAACCGCTTACGGAAATGGTTGGGAAGGTCAAAGGAATGTATAAAGGAATTTATGATTTGGATGACAAAGGCGAGATTAACAAAGAAGAAACAAAATTCCGTGAGACTTTGGAAAAAGGTTTGAAAGAATTTGAAAAGGGAACCGATCCGTTTATATTGTTCACCACGTATGGATTTCCAATTGAGCTAACCACCGAACTTGCTCGCGAGAAAGGCCAAACCATCGACCTGGAAGATTTCAATAATAAAATGTCTGAACACCAGAAACTCTCACAGACTTCTTCCGCTGGTATGTTCAAAGGCGGGCTTGTGAACCACAACGAAGCGACCATCAAACTTCACACCGCTCACCATTTGCTGCTTGCTGCTCTCCAAGAAGTTCTCGGCCCTTCCGTAAAACAGCGGGGAAGCAATATTACTGAAGAGCGACTTCGGATTGATTTTAGTTTTGAGCGAAAAATGACTGACGAAGAAAAGAAAAAAGTTGAAGATATTGTAAACCAGGCTATCGCTCGTGATTTGAAAGTTGTTCGGCGTGAAATGTCAAAATTTGAAGCTGAAAAACTTGGGGCTCAAATGGAATTTGGCGCGAAGTACGAGGATACGGTTTCTGTGTATTTTATCGAAGACGAAGAGGGTAACGCAATCTCAAAAGAATTTTGTGGTGGGCCTCACGTAGAGCACACAGGCGTTCTCGGAACATTCAAAATTCAAAAAGAAGAAGCATCCTCTGCTGGCGTGCGACGCATCAAAGCAGTTCTGCAATAATTCTTTTGTTTAAAGAATCCGTTTTTGCTAAAATTAAAAGACCATGGGTTTTTTCTCGACAAAAATTGAAGAGGAGATTATTGCCGTTTTAGATATTTCTTCTGGCGGAGTTTCCGGTGTCATTTTTCTAAAAGATAAGAAGAAACTTCCGTTTGTCTTGGTAACAGTTTCAAAGAGACTCCCTGTTCGCGCGGCTGTAGATGGGCTTAGACTGCAGAAAGAGATTCTCGAGATGACTGACGTGGTGTGTGGCGAACTTCAAAATCGTGCCCTTGTTAAGCCGTCAAAAATTTATTGCATTTTGTCGACTCCGTGGGCTCACGGGGAACTTCGGTCCATAAACGTCAAAAAAGGGAAAGAATTTCAGTTCACCGAAATTTACGCCCAGAAATTGATTGCGTCCGAGATTTTAAAACTTGAAGGAGAAATAAAAAAAGATTTGCAGATAATTGATAAAAAGATTACCAAAGTTTCTCTTAATGGTTATAACGTCAAGTCTCCACACGGCCAAAAAACGACTGCTGCGGTTTTGGAAATCTTCTTGAGTTTCGCCCACAAGACCTGGATTCAGAATCTTGAAGACAAAATTCACAAGACTTTTAAATCGAAAATCTTTTTCACCTCTCAAATGCTCGCTGACTTTGTCTTCGCTCGGGATTTTATGTCTACATCTAAAGATGCACTGATTTTAAATATTGGTGCTGAAATAACCGAAGTTGTTTTTACAAAAGCTGATTACATGACCAGTACCGCCTTTTTTCCGTACGGAACAAGTAATTTCATCAGAAACATGTCTTTAGGGCTCGGAAAAACTATCGCCGAAACCGAATCGCTCTTTCGTCTCCATACCGACAATTCTTTGGATGTTCAAAGTAAAGACTTAACTGAGCGCGCAGTAAAATTTACAATCGATATGTGGCAGTCAGGACTCAAAAAGTTATTATTGGAAATGTTGCCGAATAGACATTTACCTCAAACGGTCTTTTTGCTCGCGCCGGAAGAAATGGCTTCGTCGGTATCTTCAAAAATCTCTAATCAATTTTTCCCGGAATTCACAACTGGCCACACCGAATTTGATGTTATAATTCCAAGCACGAAGACCCTGCACGATTTTTATGATAAGACTGAGACCGCCAAGCCAAGCTCAAATATTTTAATTAAAACAATTTATATAAACCAGGTCTAATATGAATCGCAATTACATACACGACATCAAACCATCGTCTCGAACACGAAAACGTCGAGAGGCTTTTGACCACGAACATGAAATTCGAATGAGGAAAATGGGTCTATTGAAACCGGAACGTATCGAAAGAGAAGAAGAGTCTGCTTATCGAGACTATAAAGACCCATCAAATCGTTCGGGCCGTGGCATTTGGTATGTCGCTGCTTTTGCAATTATCATCTTGGTCCTTGCTCTGACGTATGTTTTTGCTGGCGCCGAAGTTACTGTTACTCCGAGACAGGGAACTGTGGAACTCACTGGTCCACTGGTTGCCGAAAAAGTTAGTCGAACAGGACTTACTTTCCAGATGATGGTGGTTGAGGACGTTGCTTCTGTTCAGGTCGCTTCAACCGGGGAGACATTTGTCGAGAAAAAAGCTACAGGAACAGTTCGACTTTTCAATAACAACAGCACAAGTCCACAAAAACTTTTGATTGACACCAGATTAACCGATGCTTCGGGCAAGATTTATAAGACCAAGACAGCGACAACCGTTCCTGGACAGAAAATGTCTGGCGGTAAACTTGTACCAGGGACTGTTGACGTGGCTGTTTATGCCGACGAGGCGGGAGAATCATACAATGTTGGTAAAGATGTCGAATTGAAAATCTTTGGCTTCAAGGGTGGCCCAAAATACAACACAATTTATGCCAAAACCACAACCGAAATCTCCGGCGGTTTCAAGGGACAGTCCTCAAACATTTCTGACGAGGAACTAAAATCCAAAACTGAGATCTTGAAGGGAGATTTAATCAAGTCTCTTTCCGAAAAAGCACGCGCTCAGTTGCCCGAAAGTTTTGTTTTTTATGAAAAGTCTTCTTTGGTTGATTTTGATGAGCCGGTTGTTGAGACTGCGACCGATGGTGCCACTGCTACAATCAAAATTGCCGCAACCATGAATGCCGTTATTTTTAAAGAATCAGAACTTACAAAGGCCTTGGTCTCTGGAGTTGTCTCGGATGAAGATCGTGAAAAAGTTCGAGTCTCAAATATTCGTGATTTAAATATTGAACTTGATCCAGCCACAGCAATTGGCGATCCCGCTACAATGGAATCAATCAAAATCACGATCAGCGACAAGATCAATGTTGTTTGGGATATCGATGAAGAAGGTCTTACTAATGCTCTTGTGGGTATTCGAAGAAAAGATTTCGAATCAAAAATGATTCATTTCAAAAACATCGACAAGGCTGAACTTGATCTAAAACCCTTCTGGAAAAGTCGTTTACCGGAAAAAGCTCGAGCTATCAGAATAGTCAATGCTCTCGAGGTAACTGAAGAATAAGCTTGACCAGGGCAGTTTTTGTGCTAATATTTGTTTGTTTCTAAATGAGTGAAAATAATCAAGGGAAAATCGTAACCGGAACAGTATTGGAATCCCTTCCAAACACTACTTTTCGGGTCGAGTCTGAAGACGGTGGCAAGATAATCTTGGCATATCTGTCTGGCAAGATGCGAAAGTTTAGAATCAAGATTATGATTGGGGATCGAGTGGAGGTGGTCACCGACGAGCAGCAAGAAAAGGGCAGGATTTCCAGAAGATTATAAAGAAAGGTTGTCCTCTTGCGTTAATTTTGGATTTGAGTTAATATTACAAGCCTATATTGAGGGTCTTCCCTTAATTTTAAATTTTAAGCTGAAAAGTCTTTTAAACGAATCATGAAAATAAAGGCGTCAATTAAAAAAAGCTCTCTATCTCAGGGGGATCAGCTCGTCAAAAGAAGGGGTAAAATTTATCGAATAAACAAGAAGAATCCTCGTCGAAAGGCAAGACAGGGTTAATTAAAATATGAGAATTTCTGGTATAACAATAAAAGATAACGAGCGCTTGGAAATGTCTTTGACCGTCCTTTTTGGTGTCGGTCGCTCACGCGCTCGCAAGATTTTAGATGAAGCTAAATTGGACTACGGTACAAAATCAAAAGATTTGACCACTGATCAGGAGAACAACATAAGAAAGATTGTTGAACAATATACAATCGAAGGAAACCTAAAGCGCGAAGTCGCCGCCAATATCAAGCGCTTGAAGGACATCGGTTCTTATCGAGGATCTCGTCACACTAAACGCCTTCCAGCTCGCGGCCAGAGAACTAAAACCAACTCTCGAACCATTAGAGGAAATGTCCGAAAGACGATGGCATCTGGACGTGTAACCGTAAGTAAGACATAAAATAATATGGGAAAGAAACGAATTGTAAAAACTGGCGCAACCGAATCCAAAGCAAAGTCTGCTTCAAAAGGATCAAAGAGAAAAATCTCTGAAGGCATTCTCTTCGTCGAAGCAACTTTTAATAACACCAAAGTTTCTTTGGCCGACAAGAAAGGCAATGTTATCTTCTGGTCTTCGTCCGGATCTCTCGGATTCAAGGGTGCTAAAAAAGGAACTCCTTTTGCTGCTGCCAAGGTGGGGGATTTGCTCGCTGAAAAAGCTGAAGCCATTGGTCTAAAGGAAGCTGACGTTATCGTCAAAGGTGTTGGAACTGGTCGCGAATCAGCTATTAGATCATTTATGTCCCGGGGAGTAGAAATCCTTTCGATCAAAGACAAGACACCAGTTCCTTTTAACGGACCGAAACCTAAAAAACCTCGTCGAGTATAAAAAGTAAAATTATTAAATGATTGAGTTATGAAAATAGGACCAAAATATAAAATTGCAAGACGTCTCGGATCACCTGTGTTTGATAAAACCCAAACGCAGAAGTTTACTGCGTCCGAAACCCGCCGCGGCAAAGGCGAAAAAGGCAAGAAGCGAAAACAACTTTCTGAATACGGCCAGCAATTGATCGAGAAACAGAAAATTCGTTACACCTACAATGTCTCTGAGCGCCAGTTTGCAAACTACGTCAAAGAGGCAATCTCAACTAAGGGTGGAAATGCCGGCGAACTCCTGCAGCACTTTTTGGAAATCCGTCTTGATAACGTCGTCTATCGTATGGGTCTCGCCCCTTCTCGTCAAGCTTCCAGACAAATGGTCTCTCACGGACATTTTCTAGTCAACGGCAAGCGAGTTACGGTTCCTTCATATCGTTTAAAAGTAGGAGATGTTATCTCGGTTCGTGAAGGGAGCAAGAAGAGCGTCATATTTGCTGACCTTACCAACAAGCTCGACAAATACATGTATCCAGCCTGGCTTTCATTCGATCCAGGTGCGATGACAGGAACTATGAAGAGTAATCCGACTCGCGAAGGCTCACTCCTGGATTTTGCTCGCGTTCTAGAATTCTACAGTCGTTAAAATTTAAAAGTAATTATTATTAACAAAAATTCTATGGTTGAATCAAATATTATATTGCCATCGAAACCACGACTGGTTGAGGAAGTTGGAAACAAGGGTGTTTATGAAATAGACAATCTTTACCCTGGTTACGGGCACACTCTCGGTAACTCTCTTCGACGAATCATTTTGTCGTCTCTTCCGGGCGCATCAATCACATCTTTAAAGATTGACGGCGTCGATCACGAGTTTGCTGTCATGGATGGCATCAAAGAAGATGTTTTGAATATTATTTTGAACTTGAAAAAAGTTCGATTTAAAGTCATTGGTGATGAGCCACAAATGATTACTTTGAAATACAAAGGCGCAGGAGCTGTTACTGCCAAGGATATCGAGATCTCCGGTCAGGTTGAGGTCCTCACACCAGATCAATATATTTGCGAAATTACAGACAAGAAAACTGAACTCAATATGGAAATTTATGTCCAAAAAGGTTTGGGCTACGTTTCAAAAGAAGACATCCAGAAAGAAAAAATGTCTATCGGACACATTGCTGTTGACGCGATTTTCACACCAATTCGACGAGTATCGTATGAAGTTGAAAACATGCGTGTCGGAGACTCCACAAACTACAATCGCCTACGCCTGTCTGTAGAGACTGACGGAACTTATTCTCCACGCGAAGCCGTTGAGCGATCAATCGAAATTATGATCCTTCAGCTTCAGTCAATCCACGACTTCAAGGGCTTGGATGAAAAGCCAGAATCAATTATCGAAGCCGTCGAGCAGGAAATCAAAGACGTTCGAAGTGAAAAAGAACTTGCCGAGGGCGAAGAAGAAAAAGAAGTCATGAAAACTCGTATCGAAGACCTCAATCTTTCGACTCGAACTCTAAATGCCCTGACAAATGCCAAGATCCGAACAGTTGGCGGCATGGCCAGGAAGACTAGCGAGGACCTACTAGCTGTCGAGGGTATGGGCGACAAGGGATTACAGGAAATCAAGCGAACCTTGAGTAATTTTGGAATTCTGCTAAAGTAATACCACTCAAGTTTAAAATATGAGACATCACAATAAAAACAGAAAATTCGGACGAAATCGAGCTCAAAGGGGAGCCCTTCTAAAAGGCTTGGCTGTTAACCTTATTAGAGCAGGCCGAATCAAGACTACCGAGGCTAAGGCCAAGGAACTTCGACCGTTTATTGAAAAGCTCGTTACTCGTGCCAAAGTCGGAACCTTGGCTTCCAAACGAATTATCTTGTCTCGTCTCATGAACCAAGCCAAAGAAACCAAAATCTTAATGGAAGAAATCGCGCCTAAATTCAAAGAGAATAACGGAGGGTATACTCGAGTGTTAAAACTTCCACCACGAAAGTCTGACGGAGCGAAGCTCGCTTTAATCGAGTTTGTAAAATAATTTTATGGAATATACGATAGATGCAAAAGGCAAAAAGTTAGGACGAGTAGCGGCTGACGCCGCGTCAATTTTGATGGGTAAAAATACTCCGGCTTTTGAACGTAACACTGTTGCTCAACACAAAGTTCTCATCACCAATGCCTCGCTCGCGGATATTTCGACCGTGAAAATGGAAACCAAAGAATACGATAGCTATACTGGTCACCCAGGTGGTTTGAAATTTGAAAAGCTAAAGCGTGTTATCGAAAAGAAAGGATATGGCGAGGCTTTTCGACTGGCTATCGTAGGGATGCTCCCGGCCAATCGCATTGCCAAAGAAATGATGAAAAATCTAACAGTTACCGAATAATAATTTATGACTACTAAAGAAAAATATTTTGAAGCTGTCGGCCGCCGCAAAACTGCAACTGCGCGTATACGACTTACGCCTGCGGCCAAATCTTCATACATAATTAACGACAAGACCTTGGTTGAATATTTCCCGGTCGCTGATTTGCAGTTTGTTATCACCGAAGCTTTTGAGAAAAATAAACTCGATAAGAAATTTGCTGTTTCAGCCAAAGTTAATGGTGGAGGCATGAATGCTCAAGCCGAAGCGGTTCGTCATGGAATCGCTCGATGCTTGGTGGAATTTGATGAAACTCTTCGAACACCTTTGAAAAAATCAGGATTCTTAAAAAGAGATCCTCGCTCACGCGAACGACGAAAGGCTGGTCTTGCACAAGCCGCTCGAAAGAGAAAGCAGTGGTCAAAACGATAATAAAAAGCAAAAATTCCCGAAATCGGGAGTTTTTGCTTTTTGGGGATAACTATAGACAATAAATTTTTTTTAGATTATATTTTAATTGAACCAAACCCTTCAACGGAATGAAAAAGCTCTTCCTCGTTTTCTTTGTTGCGATCGGACTATCGTTCGGTACCAACGTCTTAGCCCAACAGACCCTAGGTGGCATTACCATCAATTCGACCAAGCAGGAGGTCAGGGTGATCGGCCTAGACCAACAACCGCCCGCAGGCTACAAGAAGTACTATCTGGTGTTCATCAGTGACGGTGAGTCCCAGTATGTACACCTGTCCGAGACCCCGACCATGGGTGCAAATGTACTGGACATGGCGTTCATTTGCCCAGCAACTGAACAGTTCCAGGTTCGTCTGACCAGGGTCAGCGACAACACCACCAGCTTTACCGCAGAAGCTGTGAACGCTAAGCGCAAGCTTTCGTGGGATGAAGCGGTTGCCAGAATTGAGTAGGGCACATAAACAAGAAAACGAAAAGGGCGTCCTCCCAGGGCGCCCTTTTCGTTTTGGTACTTATGCACATAAAGGATATTTTGGGTTTTTCAATGTCTTTGATAAGAGTATAATTAATTGTAAGAATGTTCTCGTTCCCACTTTGATACCGTCCGGGTCTAGGCCTTGATTTTGATCGGTCGAAGACCTTTCACGATTTTAGACAGTCTGGTCCGAGGGTTTTGGGGACCAAAGGGGGGAGCAAAGGGTGTTCGGTCTTCCGGATGCCCTTTGTTCTTTTTACTCCATTCTAAAAGTTTCTTTTAGAGATTTTTCTGTGACAGGGTCAACATGCTGTGTGACTATAATCATAATCTCGTCATTGAGATTCATGTCGGTTTTTATATTCATGAACAAATGCTCAAAAGGGAACGGGGAAATCCAAACAGAATTTTTCATACAAACAAATCCGGCTTTTTTTAAAATGTAGCGGATCGAGTCGCGCTCGCTTTTGCGTGATTCTGGAATATCGAGAATCACCATTCGCCAAAAACCATCCCAGCGGGTGTCGACCAGAGAAGTAGGGTTCGAGAGTTTGATCGAGCGGAGTTTCTGTCGGCCTTCGGGGGTTAGGCGGAGGAACGAGGATTGAGTCGTGGCGATTTCTTCGATGAGCCCTGCCTCGGAAAGGTTCTTGAGACTGCGAGTAATTGCATAGCGGTCTTTTGGCGTGTCTGTGGTCAAATTTTGGCGATTTAGAGCTTTTTTACCGGCCAATTTCTCGAGGATTTCTTCCTGGATTTTAACTTTTCTTGACATGAATAAAATCTAACATATAATACTCCCACTAGCAAGTTTTCCACGGTCGTGAAAAACTTGTCAAAATTATAAAATAGTCTATACTAAAGCCATGTTAGACAAAAATGATGATAATTTTGAACCAGAAGTAGAGTTTACTGATGAGGACGGGGAACTCTCGGTTGGGGATAAGATTAAGAAATTAAAATCTGATCTCAAGACCGCCAAAGATGAATCCCAGAAGAATCTCGATGGCTGGCAGAGGGCTCTCGCGGACTATGCGAACCTCCAGAAGAATTCCGGCGAACAACTCAAGGATCTAAAGGGTTACGTCGTCGAAGGATTTATCGAAGAACTTCTCCCTGTGCTTGATAGTTTCGAGATGGCGATGAAGAACAAAGCTTCGTGGGAATCCGTCTCAGAGAATTGGCGTAAAGGTGTGGAATATATTTACAATCAGATTCTGAAAATCCTAGAGAACAACGGAGTTGAGGAAATAAAAGATGCAAAAGAAAAATTCAATCCCGAAATTCATCATGTAGTCGAAGAAATAGAAACAGAAGACGAGTCGCAGGATCACCAGATCGCCGAAATAGTTCAGAAAGGATACAAGACAAAGAAAACGATCATCCGTCCTGCTCAAGTAAAAGTTTTTATAAAAAAGTTATAAGTTTAATCAATTACATTTATGTCAAAAATAATTGGAATCGACTTAGGAACAACAAACTCGGCAGTTTCTGTCATCGAAGGCGGCCAGCCGAAAATTATTGAAAACGCCGAAGGCATGCGCACGACGCCATCGATTGTTGCGCTTGCGAAAAACGGCGACACGATGGTTGGTGTGACGGCCAAGCGCCAGTCGATTACGAATCCGAAAAACACGATTTACCAGATCAAGCGCTTCATCGGCCACAACTTTGACGAACCGGAGGTCCAGAAAGACATAAAAGCTATTCCATTTGAAACTCGCAAAGGCTCGACCGGCGGCATCGAAGTAAAGTTCGGCGACGACTGGAAACGCCCAGAAGAAATCTCTGCGATGATTCTCCAGAAGATCAAAGCCGATGTCGAAGCGAAGCTCGGGATCACCGTAACCGAAGCCGTCATCACTGTGCCGGCGTATTTCAACGACGCTCAACGTCAAGCAACCAAGGACGCAGGCAAGATCGCGGGACTCGATGTTAAACGCATCATCAACGAACCGACGGCTGCAGCTTTGGCCTACGGATTTAATAAAAAGAAAGACGAGAAAATCGCCGTGTTCGATTTCGGAGGCGGAACCTTTGATATTTCCGTTCTCGAAGTTTCCGAAGACACAATCGAGGTCAAATCTACTGATGGCGACGCTCACTTGGGCGGCAAGGACATTGACCAGTCGATCATGAACTGGCTCGCCGAAGGATTCCTGAAGCAAGAAGGCATCGATCTACGCAAAGACCCTCTGGCACGACAGCGTCTTGATGATGCTGCTGAGAAGGCCAAAATCGAGCTTTCAACAGCTCTAGAGACTGAAATCAACATCCCGTTCATCACATCGGGCGAAGCTGGACCGATGCACCTCGTTCGCACGATGAAGCGTGCCGAACTCGAGAGTATTTGTCAGGAATTTATCGACAAGGCTCTTATGATCACCAAACGCGCCATGGAAGCGTCACCATTCAAAGTCGCTGATATCAACGAAGTTATTCTCGTCGGTGGTCAGACTCGCATGCCAGCCATGCAGGACGCTGTCGAGAAATTCTTTGGCAAGAAACCAAACCTAACTGTAAACCCAGACGAAGTCGTGGCGCTTGGTGCGGCGATTCAGGGCGGAGTTTTGCAGGGTGACGTCAAAGACGTTTTGCTTCTCGATGTTATTCCGCTATCGCTTGGAATCGAAACACTTGGCGGAGTTGGAACAAAATTGATTGAGAAGAACACGACGATTCCAGCTTCTAAATCTCAAGTATTCTCAACCGCCGCTGATAATCAAACCTCAACCGAAATTCATATCGTTCAGGGTGAGCGACCAATGGCGGCAGATAACAAATCTTTGGGCCGATTCGTGCTCGAAGGAATTCCACCATCTCCGCGCGGAGTTCCACAAATCGAAGTCACGTTCGATATTGATGCGAACGGAATCTTGAATGTGAAGGCCAAAGATAAAACTTCCGGCAAAGAACAATCAATCCGCATCGAAGCTTCGTCGGGACTAAGTGATGAAGAAATCAAGAAAATGCAAAAAGATGCTGAACTCAACGCCGAATCAGACAAGAAGAAAAAGGAATTGGTAGATATCAAAAATACGGCCGAGATGACAATTTTCACGGCCGAGAAGGCATTGAAAGATGCTGAAGGCAAAGTCGGTGAAGATGTAAAGAAATCTGTCGAAGAAAAAGTTGCTAAACTAAAGGAGGTCAAAGAGCTTCCAGATCATCACACCGATGACGGTGCGAGATTGAAATCTTCGACAGAAGAGCTTATGACCGAAATGCAAAAAATCGGCGAAGCCATGAACAAGGCGCAACAGGCGGAACCGAAGAAGGAAGACGGAGCGCAGGAAGCGGAAGTTGTAGACGATAAGAAGGAGTAGAAACGAGAAAGAGCCCTATGAAGGGCTCTCCCGAAGAAACGGTGGGTCGAGCTTACCAGCGGCAAGCAAGAGCATGAAAGTACAGAAGAACCAAAGCAGTATGGTTGTCGCAGTGGCATAGAGGAATCCGATACCTGTCATTCCGCTGAACGTCAGACAGAAAATGAAAAGCGAGGCCGCGGAGATGTTTCTCGCTTGCCGCGCCAGTCGGAGATGGTGTTCTGTTCGAAGGGTCTTGAGAAAGAACTTCGTGATGAGCATACCCACGAAGCAGGTTGTGAACCAGAGGAAGCTCAGGCCGCATGTGCCACCTGCGAGGATGAGCACTAGTGTTTGAATCAGGTCCATGGCGTTGTGTTTTCCCTAGAGTAACATAAAATAATTAAATGTCAAAAGATTATTATAAAATTCTCGAAGTTGAAAAAGGCGCTTCCAAAGAAGAGCTGAAAAAAGCTTTTCGTAAAAAGGCGCACGAATATCATCCGGACAAGAAAACTGGCAATGAAGCCAAGTTCAAGGAAG
>JBPOJJ010000003.1:0-117341 GCA_052033715.1 Patescibacteria group bacterium | reverse complement strand
CATTGGCTGCGATGGTAGTAGCGAAAGCATTGGCTCCACAGTCTGTAGGGTTTGCGGCAAGAGCAGTTGCGGTTGAAGCGTTACCGGTGAGTCCGCCGATAAAGGAGGCGGCGGTTAGAGCATCAGTCGTTGCATTGTAGGTAAGTCCGGCATCGGTTGCGGGTGAAAGACTTCCGGTAGCTGCGGTACCCAAGGCAACGAAGGTGGTGGTGTCACCGGCAGCATCGGCGAAAGTGACGGCAGTTGATGCATCGATGGTGATGTTGTTTGGAACTTGTCCATCGGTCACGGCGCCTTGAAGATCAGCGAGGTCGATGACCGACTCGAGTTCTGTTTCAACGGCAACTTCGTCAATGTCGACGGCAGTGAGTCCCGTACCATCAATGTCGCCAGCAATGTCGACGGCTGATTCGATCGTTGATTCAGATGTTGCATCCAAAACATCAAGACCATTCAATGTTCCCGTGTTAGTAAGTGTCAAAGTATCAGTCGATACAATTCCAGTTGTAGTGATATTATCTGCCCCGACATCGATAGCACCAAACCCAGAAGTTATTGAGCCAGCGTTTAAGGCACCAACACCAATAATCGCCGACGCAACCGCATCGTTGGTATCAATCAAATCAGCATCCTTACCATCAAGTCTTCCAAATTCTGTTGCCGAGATTGTAAGACCTCCAACCGTTACATCGTTTGAACCAAGAGCAATTGCTGTATCAATATCGGCGTCTGAAAGATTGAGTGCTGTTGCAAAAGACGCACCCACGCCAGTGGTAATAATTGAAAGCGCTGAGGCGATGGCTCCGGCGCTGTTGTTATCTATTGTAAAGTTGTAGTCATTTGTTGCGTCATTTAAATTAAACAAAACATTTGCGGTATCAACATCGATTGTCTGACCATTGTTGTATGCGTCATCAAGGGTGCCCGATCCGCCACCAGAAGAATCCGCGGCACAGTTCCATGTGCCGGCGACATCGTTCCATTTCAAAATTTCATTATTGGCACAACCACGCAAAAGTGAGAGTCCATCAGACACTACTTCTAGACCAGAGGCTGAACCGGCAACGCCGGTAGTACCGGAGGCAACAAGAGTAATCGCGTCAGCATCCAAAAATCCAGTACCGAGCGTTAAGGCCACGTTTGAAGAACCAGATTGAAGTGTTCCGGCTACGTCTAAATTACCCGTCGACGAAAGCGAGTTTGAACTTGAAAAAAATTGCAAATTACCGGTAGCGCCAGCACCTTGGAGAGTAAGCGTGTTCGATCCACTTGCGGCAATTTCTGGATTTACTCCGCCCAGGATGAGATCATCAGAAGTTAACGCCACAACATCATTACCATCTGCTGACTGTGAAGGAGTAAATCCTCCGACCGTTGAAGCATTGATTGCGAAACCAGAAGAATTAATTCTTTGGCGAGGAGAAAGATTTTCAAAAGATGCACCAGCACAAGAACCCGCCACTTGAGCACCAACCTCGGTATTCAAATACGCTGAATCGTTTGATTCAAAATCAAAATCAAGCGTGTCTCCATCAACCGATGTATCGCCAATCCCAACATTGAAAACTCCGTTTTTGACATTGACCGTCATGGTCGACGGCGCACCAGCTGGCCACAACTTCACATCTCCACCACCGACAGTAGCGTCGTCATAAAAAGAAAATTTAAAACAATAATTTGTTCCTGATGCCCCGCCAAGAAGTGTTCCCCCTGAACTCAACAATCGGCCCTGATGACTAATAATTTCTGGAACACCAGTTACCGCATTAGCAAAATTACCAGGTATTAAACTTAAAAATACAAGAAAAGAAACAAAAAACTTCTTGTTTAAAAAAACAGAGCCAAATATCTTGATTAGATTAAACTTCACTTCCCTATTTTATTAAAAAAATGGCCTTTTTACAACAAAATATGTTGAAAAGTATTTGAACTCATCTTGCAAAGATGAGATAATGAACCAAGCGTGAAATTACTCGTAAAAGTTTTTGTTTTTTTATTCGCGTTTTTTATTTCCACAAACGCGCTTTTCGCCGCGACCCTACATTTTTCTCCTTCGTCCGGAACCTACGACAAGAACGCAACTTTCTCTGTCGGTGTGTATGTCGCGAGTCCGGACCAGCCCATGAATGCAGCCGGTGCGACCGTGAAGTTCCCGGCCGACAAATTACAAGTTGTATCTGTGTCAAAAACTGGATCAATAATTGATTTCTGGGCACAAGAGCCGAGTTTTTCAAACGCAACAGGTGAAATAAAAATGGAAGGTGTCGTGCTCACTCCAGGATATCAGGGTGCTGCTGGGAAAATCCTGACGGTTAACTTCAAAGGCAAATCCGTCGGAACAGCCGGGATTAGCATTTCATCGTCTTCAGTTTTGGCCAACGACGGTATTGGAACAAATATTTTAAAAAGTGTGTCTGGTGCAAGTTTTGTAATTAAAGAAGCCGAAGTTAAAGAACCAGAAGTTATAAAACTCGACGATCTAAAACCGGTTGAAGAGGATGTGGTAAAAGAAGAAGTTTGTGAGCCGGACTCCATCATAAGCTCCGCCACACATCCGGGAGTTGTCTGGAGACGAGAAAATACCGCCGCATTTTCGTGGGATATAGAGAAAGACACGCTAGCAAGCAAAATAGCTTTTGATAAAAATCCTGACACCGAACCAACCACAATTAACAGTCCAGCGATTGTTGAGAAACGATACGAGAATCTCGAAGATGGTATTTGGTACTTCCATTTGTCACTTCAGAATAATTCCGGATGGAGCAAGACGGAACATTTTAAGATCAAAATCGACCACACTCCTCCAATAATCGAAGCCTCTGAAGTCTCTCGCCTAGATCTGACAGACCCGAAACCAATAATAAAACTCAGCATAAACGACAAGATTTCTTGTGTTAAAAGTTTTGAATTTTCATTGAATGGCGAGATATTGGATTATGAGAAGCTCCCAAATGGAAATCTCCGACTCGAAACAATTGAACCGGGCGAATGGGAACTTTTGATCACGACATACGATCGCGCCGGAAATAAAAATGAAGCGTTCTTGCCAATAACCGTTAAGGCCCTAGAGGTTCCAGAGGTGGTTGATTATCCGGCCGAGATAAATGTTGGAGATAAATTAGTCATCAAGGGTGAAACAATTCCAAATGGAAACGTCGAGGCGAAAATTACAAGCAAGAGAAATAACTTTTTGATCCGCGAAGAGTTCCAAAGTGCTTCGGGTAAATTCACTTTTGAACAAGAAGGCCTAAAGAAAGGCATTGTCTTTGCCTCGTTTAGGGTAACAGATATCCGAGGAGCCAAGAGCGAATGGTCCAAGCCAGTTGAGATAAGGGTTGCGAGTGACTCATTCTTCTCTTCACTAAACATAAACGACTCTCCAATACTAATACTCGTCGGTTTTTTCCTTGCTGGTATCATAATTATAGTTCTCGTAACAAGAGCCATAACAATTCGCAAATTTAGACATGATTTGGATATCTAAAGTTCTGGCGAATCTATTTCAAAATACTCTGGGGTATTTTGATTGACCCAATCAACAAAGGTTCTCATGGCAAAGGAAGCACTTCTTTCACTTTCCGAAGGACCCTTTTCCATTAGAACAACAAAAGCATATTTGGGTTTATCATAAGGGAAAAATCCTATGACCCAAGAATTAACGAATTGGTTTTTAAAACCCGCTTGAGCGGTACCTGTTTTGGCAGCAATTCGAACATACGGAACATTTAGAATTTGACCTGTTCCTTCGGTAATAACCGAACGTAATCCCCCACGTACAACCTCGTAATCAGCTCCCTGTAAATCTTCGGCGACTTTCTGGAACGTCAGCGGTGAATCTTGCATGACATGCGCTGTTACAAGCGTTCCGGAGTTCGCGATAGCCGACATAGCCCGCAGCATCATAATCGGTGTTACCAAGAATCCATACTGACCGATTGACGTGTGATAAGTGTCTCCGAGTCGCCAGGTTGGATCGTTTTTAAAATTAACTTTCTTCCATTCTGGCGAAGGAACGACTCCTGCAACTTCACCTTCGATGTCGACTTTTGTTTTAGAACCAATGTCAAAAAGTTTTACGTACTTCTCGATACCAGAAATTCCCAAACCCTTTTGACCCTGATATCCTCCGCCGATAGCATAAAAATAAGTGTTGACGGACTCGGCCAAGGCTTTTTTGATGTCAGTCACCCCATGACCGCCCTCTTTCCAATCACGGAATTTTGTTGACTGACTCGGGTCGTATGGATTTGGGATTTCAATCGCACCCTTGGAGAAGACAGTGGTGTAGGGCGTCACAATTCCATCGTTTAGTGCCCCCATGGCGATAAAAGGTTTGATGGTCGAACCGGGTGAATAAAGACCAGAAACCAATCGATTAATGAAAGGTTTTTGTTCGGAGTTTAAATAACCATTAATCGCTTCGACATTGTCTCCGTCAGATAAAATTTGAGAATCGTATTCTGGATAACTGGTCGCCACCAATAATTCACCTGTATTTATATCCATGACAGCTCCAGCACCGCCCTGATATCCTACACTTTCAGCAAGACTTTTAATCGAATTATACATGGCCGTTTGTAAACGAGAGTCAACAGTTAAAACCAAGTTCTTGCCGTCAATCGGAGGATTTACAATATTCTCAGATGAAATCTCGCCCAACGCATCAGTTTCAATAATCTTTGAACCATTTTGACCATTCAATATATTGTTCTCGGCTTTCTCAATTCCGTCCATCCCAATAAAAGATTTTTGCCAATAAAATCCGGCTTTGTCTTTTTGTGGATATTTTATGTATCCCAAAAGAAGCGTATTGCCGGGAGTTTTGATATAAGCGCGATGAGAAAAATCAAACTCTGTCATTTCTTCGGTGCGTTCATTCCAGGCGAGTTCGACGTTATTACGATCAAAGATGACACCACGATCGGCAAATATTATTTGACTATTAAAACTATTTTTTTGCGACAAAGCCAAATATTCCTCGCCACGTTTCAACTGAAGCGCGCCCAATCGTAAGACGAAAACAAAAACAATTACAACAAAAAATACACCAACAGCCAAAATCGATTTTTTGGAAATTGTTTTCTCGATACGTCCTTCAAACTGCTGAGTATCAAAAGACGGAATATTCCTCGAATCCATCAAAATTTCATCAAAGTCAATTCCGGTTCTATTTAGTTTTCTTTTTTTCCTAAAGACCATCTTATTCGAGATTAAATATCCTTTCCTTGATCATAGAAATTGCAAGGAAAGCCAAAATTCCGAGAACTGTAATCATTCCATAAAAGGGCGTAAATTTTATACCCTCGAGAGCATAAACCGCGTCCATGAAAAATAGTATAAACATTCCAAAATAAAAATTCCTGAATAAGAAAGTTCCAAGAACAAACAAAATAACCGTTACAGAGAAAGGAAAAAAGAGAGCTGAAATAGTTATTAAAACAGCGGTCGGGATTTTAAGATACGCGAATCTCACCCCGACATTATATCCCCTATTCGTAACGAGGCAAAATTAGGCCATTTCCGGTCTTTTTCGGAACAACCAGCCCAAGAAGGTAAAGAATTTTCGTAAGATTATAATGGAGAGAATTATCCCAAGTCCGTAGAACACCACCCCTACTGAGAAAATAAATTTAAGTATCTGAACTACCCAGAGGTGCAAGAAAGACATGGTTTTTGTCTCTGGCTTCATATTTGCCACGTCTTTTCGTGAATCCTTTATTTTTTCGATCGATTCAGATAGGTGTGATTTAGTTAACGATCTCCAAGAATCAATTTTGTCGAGAACGTTTATGGTATAATTCTTGGCTTTATCACCGAAGCTTCCATCTTTAAAAGAAATTTTTTCAATTAAACCAGAGAGCTCTGTCGAACTTTCTGTTTCAGAATTTTCTGTGGTAGCAGGAGTATCGGTTCCTTTGGTTTCTTCACTGACATTGAAAGACATTTTCTTGGTCTCGACTCGATCAAGATCAAGTGTCACTTCATCAAGTTTGGCCGAGGTTATTTTGGCCACAATATTGTGTCGGCCATTCTCCACCACCCAGTCAACCGATGCGGCTTTGGCTTCTTTGGGCCAAATAGAAACTTCGGATTTACCTAGAACAGTCGCGCCGTCATGGAATTCGATGACAAAATCAACACGAGATTTTTCGCCATTGAAAACAGCCGCGTAGAGTTTTATCCTCTCGCCAACGACAACGTTCGAATCGCTCCAAACCGAACCATCGATAAACCCAGTGGTCGGAGAAGCCGTAGTCGCAAAAGACGTCAGCGGCGTAAAAAATATTATTGATATGGCCAATAAAAAACCTTTCATGACTATTTCAACGGATCGTTTCCGCTTATAAAGTTATCTACTCCTAGAGTAAATGCCCCTTTTACACCATTAACTTCAACATTATAGGTTCCTTTTGGTAATCCAGTAACCCCGGCTAGAGAAATATTCTCCTCGAAGCTTTGAATCATTTCTGCACAAACTTCCGCGTCTTGAGGCCTCTTTGATTCTAGAGTGATAGTAAATGTTCCATTGTCATAAGCTTGTTTCGTGTCACCCAACTGTGTACACGAATCTTCCAAATATCCCTTGGCCAAGATATTCACAGCGACAGGAAAAGCGTCTGTTTTGGTAACTTCGATGCTTTCAACGTTGGCCGTACCGATAACCATGTTCTCGTCAGAGGAATTCTTGTTCTTGGTAAGTAGAACAATGGCGACAATCACAACGGCAACACCAAGCATGATATAGGCCAAGGTTTTAAAAGTATTATTATTTTCCATATTTTTTAAATTAAATTTAATCTCGCAGATCAATTATAACATCTTTGCACTTTTGCAAAAATACCTTTTTGGTATAATTAACTAACAACTACATGGAAGATTCAAACGCCATAATAGCTTCTTTGGGAGGACTTTCTTATTTTGGAGTCCTTATTTTGGCTATGTTATCAAACATGTTCATTCCGGTTCCAGAAGAACTGATTCTGGTCGTAATGGGATATTTGTCAGGAAATGGATTATTTATGTATCCAATGGTTATGGGTATTTTCATTTTAGGGCTAATGATTTCAGACTACGCTCTATACAGCTTAACTTTACGCGGCAGTCGACTAGTTCGAGGATTTATTAAAAGACTTCAAAAAAGAGGTCTTCTAAAGAACGAGGGCTACACTCGCCGACATATCAAAAAGATTATTTTCTTTTCTAGATTTCTGGTTTATTTGCGTTTTATCGGACCAGTTATGTCTGGGTACTTGAAAGTCGACCGTAAGACTTTTTTAACGCATAATTTTTTGGCTCTGGTTATCTATGTAAACATTTTTCTTGGACTCGGACATCATTTCCACAAACAGATTGAAATCATCACCGAAGGCGTAGGCCGATTTAAAAATTATTTGTTAACTGGCCTGCTTATTGTTTTCACTATCGTCGTACTTAGATATATTCAGAAAAATTTTATAAGCTGGTTGCGCCGCATAGGAGAATTTATCCCGACTATTATTCCAGGCCTCGAGATAAAAACACCAGAAACACCTAAAAAGAAACTAAAGTAAATTATTTATTCCTTCGTAATTTAAGAATTGAAATAGTTTGTAGGCCCAAACAGACAGCGCATTAAAGTTGTCTACGAATAACAATACTCCAACAAATATCAGCAAGACTCCTGCGAGAAAAGAAAACCAGCGAGAAGAGCGCAGAGACAAATTCTTGCCTCTTTTGACTAGAACTGAAATGATCAAAAACGGGACGATAAATCCAAGCGCAAAGAACAAGAAAAGCCACAGCGCCTTCAGGACGCTGAAACTAAAGGCGGCGTAGAAAAATATCCCGGCCAACACTGGCCCCACGCACGGCGTCCAACCACAGGCAAAAGACACGCCAAAAATAAATGGTGAATATTTGTGTTTCAAAATTTTCTGGAAAAGCGCCGGAGAAAAGTTCTGCTCAAAAAACGGTAACCGGAAAAGTCCCATTATGTAAAGCCCGAAGAAGATTATAAAAAGTCCGCCAATCTTCTGAAGGATGATTTTGTATGGCAACAACACGTGTCCCAAAATTCCAGCCAAAATTCCAAACACTAGAAATGTAATCAAAAATCCGAGACAAAACAATGCTGAATTTCTAACTGCTTTTGATCGATCCCCGGCTGAGATAAAAGCGACAAATCCCGGCACCAACGGAAGCGTGCACGGCGCCAAGAACATAAAGATTCCTGCCAAAAATGAAGTGATGATGTTTATTTGTTCCATAATTAGTATTTTACCTTATTTACCTCCTGGCGGAGCAAACAGACCACTTAAAGAAGGCTCGCCAGAGGATTTTTGTTTATAAAAATCCGAGGTGGAAGAAAATTTTTCCCTCAAGTAAAAGTTATTCTGGTCTTTCCAAAGAGGTGCTATTTACGGAGTGCAATGTCTCTTCCCTCGTAATCCTTCCATCCTCCAGATGAATTATTCGATCGCAATAGAGAGTATATTCTTTTTCGTGGGTAACCATAACGATGGTCTGACCTTTCTTGTTTAGATCTCGGAGGACTTCGATGATGTGTGTTCCGGAGGCAGAGTCGAGATTCGCCGTCGGTTCATCAGCAAAAAGAATTCTTGGGTCTTCGGCAATGGCGCGAGCGATTGAGACGCGTTGTTGTTCTCCACCAGAAAGCTGGGCTGGTCGATTATTCTCACGATGAGCCAAACCAACTTCGGTCAAGGCTTTGAGGGCAATAACCTTGGAATTTTCAGGAGATTTGCCTTTCATAAGAAGCGGAATCAAAACGTTTTCTGAAGCGGTCAGTTCCGGTACCAATGCATAATCTTGAAAGACGTAACCAAGCCGATCCAGTCGAAAACGAGTTCTTTTTTTGTTTGATAGTTTCAAAACTTCTTCCCCATCGACGATTATTTCTCCTGTGGTTGGTTCATCAAGAAGGCTCATTTGATACATAAGGGTTGATTTACCGGCGCCAGATTTCCCCATGATCGCCACAAATTCGCCTTTCTTTATTTCAAGATCAATACCTTTCAAGACATGTGTCTCGAGTTTGCCGTTTGTGTATGTTTTTGTAAGATTTTTTACTGAGATCATAAATTTAATACATAAAATTTGGCGGATAAATTATCTTCCCAGAATCGAATCAAGTGTATTCTTTTTGATAATCATCGACGCAGGAATATATCCAGCCAAGAACGTCACAACAAGAAGTAAAACAAATTTTCTCATCGTACTGTCGAAGGGCGCAACCAGTATTCCGTCAGAGAATGGAAAATCTATCGGGTGCGCATTGAACCCTGGAACCATAACGCCATACAAAACGATCATCCCGAGAAGCGCGCCAGAGACCGCGTAAAAAAGTGACTGGAAGATATAGGCAAATTTGATCGAACGCGCTTCGATTCCAATAGCTTTCAAGATACCGATGTATTTCCTACGAGTAATAGCGTTGATGAAGATAATGATGAAGATGGTAATCGAAGCAACGATGATACCGATACCGCCAATAATGTTACCGAGTAGTCCGAAAGCGAGTTTGATATCGACCAAAAATTGCGGAATGGCTTCGGCCGAGGTCTGGATTTTTGCCGTTCGATCGAATCCACTTCGAAGAAAAATGTTTTTAAGTGTGTCTTCAGATACTCCGTCATCTGCGAGAACGGCAATTTCATTAATATTAAGACTTGTTCGATCAAAAAATCTAATAAACTCGGCTTCGGTCATAAAAATTCGAAAAGACGTTTGATCAACCTTACTATCGACAATACCTTTAACTGTGTACTCTTTGGTCTTACCGTTTGCCGAAATCCTAATACGTGTTCCAGGAAAAATATCATCAAGCGTGTCAAAGCCTTCACCAAAAGCCGACACGTACCGCTGAATCATGTTCGCACCCATAAGCACGTATTCGTCATCGCCCGCGTCTAGAAATTCTCCTTCGGCCACGTATTTAGAGAGATTCGTGACTTCGTTTTCTTTTACCAAATTTATGCCAGTGACTTGTCCGCCAATACTATCGCGCAAAGCATCTGGGTCACGTCGTGTTCGATAGTTTGCTTCGATGTTTGCTGACTCGATAAATCGCGCAGTATAATTTTTGACTTCCGGAATTGTCTCAATCGTCGAGAGAATTTCTTGGCTACGCTCGATGAAAGATTCGCCTTTTGGAGTGCTTAGAAAAACATTGCCACTGTATTGTTCGCGGTTGGCCTTGACCGAGCCCTCGATGAGTCCAACCAAGATACCAGAAACTCCAACGAGATTCAGAAACGTCAGCATCATGATAAATACAATAAGAGCCGTCGTCCATTTATTGGCTCTTTTAATCTGTCGTAAACCCAGAAGTAATCCTACGCGAAGCGCCGACATCATAAATTATTTTTCGAAATCACCTACGACGACGTCTCCTTCTTTGACTCCAGACAAAATCTCGACGCAGCCATCAGAACCCTGAAGAGCTGTTGTGACGGCAGTCTTGTCGTTAGTTTCGGTGGCCAAATTTTGGATTAGAACAAATTCTCCGGTACTATCTTTATCGATAAATCTCGCTGGCACACAGAGAACCGCCTCTTTCTTGCTTTTCAAAATCGAGACATTGGCCGACAAACCAGAGAGAATTCGAGGGTCAACATTGTCGAACAATACTTCAGCTTCATAGACAGACACTCCGTCAACTCTAGTTTCGGATTGATCAACAGCTATAACTTTGGCTGGGAAAACAACATCTTTGCCATAAGCATCGAGCGTGATCTCCGCCACAAGTCCTGGTAGGAGATTTACGATATCTACTTCTGGAACCTGGACTTTGACACGGAATTTATCTTTGGAAATTATTGTCGCTACAATTTCTCCCGCGCTTGCGATCTCGCCTTTTCGGGCGTCAACTTTCGACACCACGCCATCAAAAGGTGCACGCAAAGTTCTGGCTTCGATGTCCGCCTGGATACCAGCAACGCGCGCTGAAGTCTGCGCAATTTCTATATCTCGCGTTTTTTGAGCTGACTCATAAGCATTTAGATTACTAATATAGTTGGAGCCACGTTTGTTTGGAATTTCAATAACCCACGAACTTCCGGCATAAGAGGCTTCTGAGTCGTTAAATTGAATAAAGAGCCCACGCTTACCGACAGCAACAGGAGAATTAAAATTAACCGGAGCACTCGCATTTTCAAGGCCGGTAATTTTCAGAGAAAAACCCGAATCAGCCGCTGAAGCATAAGCATTGAGATAATATGTTCCTTCTTCAAGATTTTGATATGAGCCCGTTACGGTCGCCGACAAATCATTATCTCCGCTTGAAACCAAATAGGCCGCCAAATCATCGTTCAGAAGTCTCTTGCGCGCATTAGCGACCAAAAGCTCTTGTTCTTTGTTTACAGATCCAGCAGTGATGTCGGCCAAATCTGCGCGCAGTGATGCATTATCAAGTTCAACGATTTTTTCTCCAGACCTGACAGTATCGCCATTTTGTTTAAAAACGCCATCGATAATACCACTTCCAGCAAAAGCCATCTCAACACGATCAACCGGCTCAACTTTACCAGACAAAAGCAATATGTCTGAAACATCCTGACGCGCAACAGTGTGTGTTGCTAAGACAACGTCTTTCTTGCGTCCAATAATCGCAATCAGTAAAACAACCAGGACGATAACGCCCAAAAATCTTTTCCAATTTTTCTTGAAGAATTGAGACATGTTTAGATTGTCGTGAATTTAATCTCGGCTGGAATTACAAACTTGCTGGCATCAACTGTCCAAGCCTTGCAATCATAGTCGAGCTTTTGATTATAATCTAGGCCAGAAGATCCTGGTGTTGAAGTTGCGTTTTCGGTTTTGGCAATCGCAACCTTGAATCCCATTGGCACAGATGACGACCAGTTGTACAAATATTCTCCATCAGAAATCATGTGCGATTCGATTTTCATATTAGTTCCAACTTTGGTTGATGAATTGAAATCTCCGCGCATTTTCTTGCCTGAGATGAAGACCGTGCCAATCGTATCCGACACATCGGTAGTATGACTGAAGTTACATTCATAGTCTCCTCCGCGAGCAATGAGTTCATTAACTGAACCATTAAATTTTCCCTCTTTCGGAGCATCTGCTGAAGTCGCTGGGGTACTGGTGTCCTGAACCTCTTCGACAAGAACTGTCTCTGAGGGTTTGTCCCCTCCTTTCATTATAAGGACTGCCGCAGTGGCGAGCATGAGTCCGATTAAAATTTTTCCAAATGTGGTCATAAAAAGATTTAAACTAGTAATATCTTACACCAATTATACCTATGGACGAGCCTATGGCAAATTGGGTCAAGCTCTGTCGTTTTATTTGATTTTAATCATCATTTCGACTGAGTCATCGTTTTCAGGCAATCCTGAAGGATTATCTTTTTTAAATATTAAGAATCCTCTGTTGTATAGATTACCCTCTGGGAAAATAATCTCGCCTTCAAATGGCACGTAGTTCGTCGTCATCCATTCACCTTGTGCTTGGACATAACTCTCGCCAATAATAAGTCCATCCCAATTCGTAAGCGTTACCGGCGCGCTCGCTTCAAAGAACCAATTACCTGGAGCTCGTCCAGAAATTTTTAGCGGGCTTCCAGAAACCTCATTCGGATGAGGCATACTTATATAAATCTCAACACCTTTTAGCGATATAAGCTTGGTCTCATTGTCGAATGCATCAATAATAGGTGTTGGTTCTTCAACCACAGGCACAGGAGCGTGCGTTACTTTGGATAATACAAAGAACACCACCAGTGCTCCAACGATTACAATAATAATATTTTTCAGAAGCGTCATTTGCATACTATTTAATAATAAATGTTGCGCGGACAGTCACCATCACGTCTTTTTCTATGGTCGAAGTGTCATATGTGCCGTAATCAGATGTGTCGATTGAATTTGGCGCCAGAACTTGGACGACGCCAGAGGTTGCAGATTTCAGTTTACCGACATTGCCACCAGACGCTTTGGCGATTTCGCGGGCGCGGGCCTTGGCATCGATAACAGCCTCGCCCAAAAGCGACACTCGGAGATCAGCAAGTTTCGAGTAGAAATACTGAGCGCCGTTGGTCTGGAACAATACTCCAGCCTTGGCGATTTCGGAAACGCCGTTTGAGATCTTGGTAATTTTTTCCACGTCTGTCGAATCAACCGAGACGGTTTGTGAAAGTTGGAATTGTTTTGGCTGATTGGCATCATTGTTGTTGTAATTGTATTGTTCGAATTGTGTTACAGGAGAGATGGTCAATTCTTCTTCGGTTACACCATTATCCAACAAATATTTTTTGACTCGAGCGGTATGGACTTCCATGTCGCGATACTTTTGTGGGAGTTCATACTGCGCGCCGTAAGCGATAATTGAGCCAGAAAACTTGGCTGAGTCAGATACCACGCTTGTCTTAGCCGAACCAGTCGAGGTTAGAGTATTGCCTGAATTCTTGGCCGAGAGAGCAAATCCTCCGGCAATGATAATGGCTATAATAAAGGCGATTCCGAGAATTGTCGCTGGAATACTGTTTGGGGTTTCAAATATTTTTCTTGTATTCATATAACGCCATTATATCACGAATTCCAGGGCGTAAAAATACCCCTAAATTATAGATTTTTTCCCAAAACTTCGAAATAATTCTCGATATAAGGAAACATTGTGTCGGCTACTACAAAAAACGACATTTATTTCACCTTTAGAGTTCTTGTATTTGGATAATCTCTTGGCCTTCTTTTCCTGCTTCAAAAATTCCAGAATTCTGTGTAATTCCACGCCGGTCTTCTGACCAAGTGAAAGGGGCCTTCCAGCCCCTTTCGAATTTTTATCTTTTTAATACTTGCTTCCTGAGTCGCACAGATATTGGCGTAACTTCTAGATACTCATCGTCAGACATAATTTCGAGTCCGCGTTCGATTGTCAGCAAAAGCGGCGGAACGAGCGTAATCGCTTCGTCGTTTCCAGACGAACGAACATTTGTGAGGTTCTTACCTTTGGTTGGATTGACCATCATCTCTTCACCCTTGGAAGTGTTGCCGAGAACCATTCCTTCGTAGACTTCGGTGTTGGCACCAATATATAGAGTTCCGCGATCCTGAAGATTCCAGAGCGAGTAGCCAAGCGCCTTGCCTGTCGCCATTGAGACCATTGATCCCACTGCGCGCTTTTCGATAGCTCCTGCGTATGGTTTGAATCCAATCACGCGCGATGCGAAAATTCCCTCGCCTTTGGTATCAACCATAAACTGTCCCCTGTATCCCAAAAGTCCGCGAGTCGGACCTTCGAGCATCATGCGTACACGATTTCCCTCTTCGGGTTTGATGTTTGTAACATGCACCCCACGACGAGAAAGTTTGTCGATGACAGCACCCTGGGAATCTTCTGGAATTTCAATCGTAACTTCTTCGTAAGGTTCGGTTTTCTCACCGCCTTCTTCTTTGATGATGACCTGTGGCTGAGAGACCTGAAGTTCGTAACCTTCGCGTCGCATATTCTCAATTAGGATTGCGACATGCAATTCTCCACGACCAAACACTTTCATGTTGTCGCCCTCGAAGTCGACACGAAGTCCGACGTTTATCTCAAGCTCTTTTAAAAGTCTTTCACGAATCTGGCGAGACGTAACAAATTTACCTTCGCGTCCGCCGAACGGTGAATTGTTGACGAGGAAGTTTAGAGCAATCGTTGGTTCGTCGACTTTGATTGTTGGAAGTGGTTCAGTATCTTTGGAATCACAAATGGTGTCACCGATATAAATTTCCGGAAGACCAGCAACCATAAAGATGTCTCCAGCCGTAACCTCTTTGACCTCTTTTCTGGTTGTTCCTGAGAAGGTGAAGAGCTTCGTCACACGACCAGTGTCCACAGTACCATCATGTTTCTTTACAAAAACATTCTGGCCATCTTTGAGAGTTCCTTCGTAAATTCGGCCAACAGCCATACGTCCGAAGAAGTTGTCGTAACCGAGATTGAATGGCTGGGCTTTGAGTGGAAGCGTGGCCTCACTTTTGGCCGGTGCGACTTTTTCGATAACGACATCTAGAAGCGGAGTGATGTCTTTCTTCTCATCTTCTAAATTTCGCATCGCGACCCCCTGCTTGCCGATGGCGTAAACAGTTGTGAAGTTTAGCTGTTCTTCGGTTGCGCCGAGCTCGAAAAATAGTTCAAAGACTTCGTCGTGTGCGCGTTTGGCATCCGCTGCCGGTTTATCAATTTTATTCAAAACAACGATTGGCTTGTGGCCGATCTCGAGAGACTTTTTCAAAACGAAACGAGTTTGTGGCATCGGACCTTCCTGAGCATCGACGATGAGAAGCACGGAGTCGATAGAACGTAACACGCGCTCAACCTCAGAACCAAAGTCGGCGTGGCCTGGCGTATCAACAATGTTTATCTTCGTGCCTTTGTAATCCACGGAAGTGTTTTTGGCGTAAATAGTAATGCCGCGCTCTTTTTCGAGAGCATTTGAGTCCATTGAAATTGACTCGTCGGTGACCATGCCGGTTTGGCGCATGATGGCGTCAGTAAGAGTAGTCTTGCCATGGTCGACGTGAGCGATGATGGCGATATTTCGGATTTCCATATGATTTGAGAAAAAATAAATCCCGAGGTGGGATGGGCTAACACTATACATTATTTTCCATTGATTGCAAAGCCCAGGTTGACCAAAAGCCGTTTTTGGTGTAAAAAGAGGTCTGACGAAACCCGCTCCCTAAAAATCACCAATTCCACCACCATGACAACCACGACACATCAAGAACACAAGAACGAAAACCGGCAAGAACGGAAGGACAGGATGGATATCGAACTGTACATCCAGACAGAGACCGGCCCCTGGCTCAAGAAGCGTGTACGAGACAACCCCTGGTACATGCTTCTGGTGATGTTGATCTTCTGCGCGTGCCTGACCTTGGGCCTGTATTTGAATCACAATGTTCTGGGTTCCAAGAACGGCTGGCCGATTATCATAGCGGGAGGGTTACTCCTCCTTCTGTGGTCCATGATCAACCACCTTTTCACCCGGGCCGCCAAACGTTCCAAGGATTACGTCCGAGAGAAATTCCGAGTTGTTGACCACCGGCTCAACTACATCAATGGTCGACTCGAGGACAAAGGGGTTGTTGGTGCTCTTCGGTCTAGGTTTTCAGCCCAGAGGTTGATCGCCGAGCTTACCAAGAAGGCCTTGGGAGATCAGCTGTGTGAAGAAGAGCCTCGGACCAAAGACACCCCGATCGAGGGCCCACACCCCGAACCGGTGGAAGGTGACCAACTCTGTGAACTAAACCACCCAGGAGATGCTGAATTGCTTCGAGAACGTCGCAGAGTAGCTGGAGTGAATTGACGAAGATCCTTTGGATGACGAAGGCCACCGTTACGCGGTGGCCTTCTCACTTTTCACAAAGTTATTTATTAATTTATAAATTATTCTTTCATCAAAGCCTAACGTGCGGCGGCGTCAGCCTAAATGAGAATAGCTAAAAAATTTATTTGACGCTACCGCATTTTTATCGTAATATCTTGACCGAACCCAACTCCACCACCATGCTCCCAATAACTCCCGTGCCTGAACACCTTGCCCTGATTTTGCAGTTCGAAAAAGACATGTTGGCCAAGAATAACATGTCGCCGAACAAGAAATTCGATCGCTCCAAAGCTCGTCAAGAGCTCAAGAAGATCGGCAGGCCCCTGCTCCCGCAGATACTCGAACACCTCAAGCAAAACCATGCTGGAAAAAGCGTCATGACGATGAAGGACGAGGTTGATTTGTTCATAGGCTGGACCAAACTCATCCCCGCGATCACTGATCGGTGCGCCTACATTGGTGTCGCCTACATCGACCAGAACATGGACGAATGGATCAAGCTCTGCGAACGAGAGCTTGCAGGCCAAGCATGAGCCTGTTCGAACGGAAGCCCCGCCTTGGCGGGGCTTCTTCATTTTTATATTTAAAAAGAAGAGCGGCCCTGCTCTATGACAGGGCCGCGTTACTTCACACCGCAAGGACGGAAGGTTTCCTTCCATTGCGATAAAGGGTCGTGAGGTGTGACCAAAGAGCTTGGAGGTACGACATCTGTCGGTAAGGCAAACCGTACTTGGCGGTGAGCTTCTGGACTGGTCCATGAAGCTTGGCGTAATGTACGTGACTGATGTCCGGGCGCAAATGATGAAGCACCTGGAAATTGAGACCTCCGACAAACCATCGAAACACCCGGCTCGACAAGTTATTCCCGGTGCTGAAGTCGACGGTCGTGCGTAGTTGATGCTCCGCATTATCAATCTCCCCCATTCGTTCTGCGTTCGGGAATTCACTCACCTCAACAACGTGCGCGCACTGGAATACAATCGCGAGCACGATGCCGGCCGTCAGATACATCGCTACCAGTGGCACAATCGCCGCCGCTCCATTCACCACAACGATGGGAGTAATAACGAGACCGATGTAGAGCACCTTCTGAATCCAAAGCTCTACTTTGTCTCTCGGCTTCATACCGATCTCGACAGTTCCGACACGGTTTGCCATAGACCGGCGTAGGTCTCGCCAGATCCATGCGAAGTATCCGAGCGAGTAGATGAGAGGCGCATAGAAAGCTTGGAAGCGGTGATACCACTTCCATGGCTGTCCCGGATGCATTCTCACTCCCGGCACATCGATGTCCGTATCAGTCTCGCTGTTCGGATGTCGATGATGCAAGTTGTGCTGCGGATTCCAAACGAGGATGCTTGCGCCCAGGAATACTCCGAGAGGCCAATGCATGCGCTTGTTCATTCTCGGAGTTCTGAAGAAGCTACCGTGGCCGACGTCGTGGAAGACGTTGAAGCCAAGGAGTGCAATCACGAAACCGAGCGCCATGCCGGGAGCAATCGCAAGAAGCGAATGCTCGGGCAAGAAGAATACGAGTGTGCTCCAGCAAACGACAAATGCTGCTGCGAGTACCAAGCCCTTGATGTAAAGGCTTGTGTTGCCGTACCTGTTGCTGACGAGCGAGGCTCGACAATCTTCCAGGTCTTTGAGAAATGCTGCTGATGTTGATGGCTGTGCCATGTTTATGTCCTGTGTTCGTTTAATTTCAGTGTAACATTGTGCGCGGAAATTAGCTTGCATAAAACACGGAAGCCCCGCCGAGAATACGGCGGGGCTACCTTGATGCGAGCGGACAATCAGAACACCAGTGTGTGAGCAATACGACGTTCGTCTCGCCGCATCTCGACTAGCGAGACAGAGCCGAGTATGATCGATTGCCCGACGTCCAGTCTTCCACACAACTGATCTGAAACATGCGGCCGATACCCTCCGTGATCTATCCCTCGAAACTCGACCCACAATGAAGCAGTTCCAATGAATTTCCTGTTCAAGGTCACCAGCGAAGGAACGCTTTCGACCAACGTGACCGGCACGTCCTTGTTCTTGCCGAATAGATCGCGACGAATTCCGACTGTCCGAAATGGGGCTAGGCCAACTGAGACCTCTTCGAGCAGAAAGACGAGCTTCTGAAAGTCCCTCGAGAAGACGAAAGGTGGCGCGATGGTCACATGAAGTGGCCAATCACCCTTTAGGAAAAAACGCGGTGGTTCATCCTCAAGGAAAGAAACCACGACATAACCTGGGCTGTTTGGTTTGGGCATCAGTGTTGTTTTTCGTATTCAATCTACGCCCTGAAACAGTTTTTGGCAAGAGTTACTTTTTTCTTGATTAAAAGATAATTTTGAGGCAAAATAAACGAATTGCGGGATCGTCTAATGGTAGGACACCAGGTTTTGGTCCTGGGTATCTAGGTTCGAGTCCTAGTCCCGCAGCTATGAAAATTTTGTCTGGGCTATTCCAGCAAAATTTACATGACTGTTTCTGAAGGACGAGAAGATCGCAGGCACGCCTGCCAAAGCAGGATGAAGTGCCGAGACGGGGTCGCGAACACTTTGGATTTTATGAGCGAAGCGAAATAAAAGACTTAGTGATTTGTGACCGAGTCCTAGTCCCGCAGCACGAATAAAGCTAAGTAGTGCAAGACTAGTAGAGAGGCGTCGGGAGAAAATTGGAAAATCATTAAGAAACTAAATTAAAAAGCGAAAGGCGCCGTTCTTTCGAATTGCGCCTGACGGATGTTGGGATGATCATGATCAATCCAGGTTAGAAAGATCGAAACGCAGACGATCGAGCTCAGTGTTGGAGAGTGGCTTATTCATCCACCAAGCTGTTCTGCCGCGAGCTTCTGCGTCCGTAAGCCAAAGCTCGACATGTCCATTGCCATACCGGCGAACCTCGAAAGTGATGTTCGCATGCACCGTCTTTGGGCCGCCTACTTCGTGCACCTGGACGATCTTCCCATCAAGGATGGGGTTTTCCCCTCGCCTGTCGGATGCGGGGAAATAGTCATGTTGTTGGTCGCGGCCTCTGGGCCGAAAGCCATGCACTTTGACGAACTCTGCCATGATCAAGGGGTTTTCTATTTTTTACATTAAAATTTTTATAAGCGCAAGTTCGAGAGGGAGTTCTTTGACTGAAGCGTATTTTAGAGTCTCGCCAGCCTCGAGTAGAATTTCGAGAGATTTGGAATTAATGGCGCCACCTTTTTCTTTCAAAATTCCCAAAACAAATTCCCTGTCATCAAGGGTCTGTACTTCCATCAAAGTATTTTTCATTTCTGGCGCATAACGCAGTAATAGCGCGGTTCGAAGTTTCATTAAAATAAGTTTCGAGAAAAGCGCCATGTCAATATTTTCAATGCCCGCTTTTTGAATAGCCTGAAGACCTTTCTCGAGATTCTTTTCCGCCAGACTTTGTAAAAATTCGTTGACCAGAGACGTTTGCGGCGCGCCAGTTACCAGAGCAATTTCTTTGGCATCAATATTTTTGTCTTTGGAATACGACATAATCTTCTGCAAAATTCCATGCGTATCACGGAAAGATCCGTCACCCAAGATAGCGACAAGCTCGGTTCCGGCCGCATCGATTTTGAAACCTTCTTTTTTGACAATGTTTTGGACAAGCTCTTTGAGCACAGCAAGTGACGGCTTTTTAAAAGAAAAAACTTGGCAACGAGACACGATCGTTTCAGGAACTTTCTCAAGCTCAGTGGTGGCCAAAATAAAGATGACGTGAGCTGGTGGCTCTTCGAGTGTTTTCAAAAGAGCGTTCCAGGCTTCCTTGGTCAACATGTGCACCTCGTCAATGATGTAAACTTTGTATTTCGAATTAAACGGCGCGCTCGAGACGCCTTCGCGAAGTTCTCGGATGTCGTCAATCCCGCGGTTCGAAGCCGCATCTATTTCAAAAATGTCTTCGTCCGATGTTTCTAATTCCCGAGCAATGATTCTGGCAATCGTCGTCTTGCCTGTACCGCGCGATCCGTGCAGAAGATATGAATGCGAAATATTACCAAGCGAAATAGCGCCTTTTAGAACCCGGACGATATGCTCTTGGCCCAAGACCTCGTCAAAGGCTGCTGGACGATATTTTCGGTATAAAGCTTCACTCATGGCCTATATTCTAGCATAAAGCAAAAGCGGCTATTTCTAGCCGCTTTTGCCGTTTAAATTAAAGTAATTCGTCGTCTCCGTCCATGCCGTTATCATCACCGTTCTCTTCATCGTTTTCTTCCATGTCCTTTTCCTCACCAGTGTCTTCATCCATATCAGCAACTACTGCGTTAAGGCCGATTAGTTTTAGATCCTCTAGAACCATATTATTGAAAGTTAATGATAAGCGTGATCCGAAAATCACATGAAAATTATAACAACCGACGTCTTTTAGTGTCAAGATACTTTTTCTTCGCTAAAACCTTGTAGGAATTCCCGAGTCAGTTTTTCAATTTCTTCGTAAGTCGTGGCATTCATAAGTTCGACTCGAAGTTCTTTGGCGCCAGGAAAACCATTTACGTATGCCTTGTAATGCTTCTTCATGATGGCAAAATTTTTGTAGTCCCCGAGCATATCTAGAAATAGTTTTGTATGTTCAAGCATTACAGTAAGTTTTTCTTTTATATTTGGAACGTAACTATTCTCTAATTCGCGCGAATTAGAGAATAACCAAGGGTTCCCAAATATCGCCCGACCGAGCATAGCACCATCTGCGCCAGATGTAGAAACTTTTTCATTTCCGTCTGCCAAATCTTTCACGTCGCCATTTCCAAGAACGATTGTATCAGGAGAAATTTCATTTCGAAGCTCGATGATTTTCGGCATAATGTCCCAATGCGCTTCGACGAGAGACATTTCTTTTCTGGTACGCAGATGAAACGTAACGAGCGGAAGCCTCCAAGACAAAACTTCTTTTATCCAATCCCACTCGACCGAATTGTAGCCGAGTCTTGTTTTGACTGAAACAGGTAAATTTCCGGCGCCACGACGAGCGGCTTCAACAATTTTCTTCGCAAGCTTTGGGTCTTTAATACAATACGCTCCACTTTTTGATTTTTCTATCGAACGATCAGGACAACCCATATTGATGTCGATTCCATCGAAACCAAGTTCGACGACTAGTTTGGCGGCCACTTCCATACTTTCTGGATTCGAACCAAAGAGCTGCGCGACAATCGGGTGTTCAGATAAATCAAAACGCAAATCTACCAATAGTGCTTCCCGTCCACGTGAAGCCAACCCATCAGCCGAGACAAACTCTGTCCACAAGACATCGGGCTTGCCGTACTTAGCAATCAATTTCCGGAAAGCACAATCAGTAACATCAGCCATCGGCGCCAGCACAAACAGGGGCTTGGTAAAACTTGCCCAAAATCCCATATTAATCGGCTCGGAGGAAACCGGTTTTTTCTTGAATAATTTAGAAAGCCACATTTAAATTTCTTTGAATTTGTAGAATACTCTATTGCTGAATCGAGTGTCAATGTATTCGAGGTCAGAGCCACTATCAGAAAATTGTTCGATAAAAGATTCTTCGACTACGGCAGAAGTGATCTTGGCTTCGATGTCTTTTAGATCGACATCTTCATTGAAGAGAATTTTGGCATAATCCCCGGTTGTCGTAAAAATATCGAGCAAGAACTCATTTTGTCCGTCTGATTTTATGATGACTGAGTGGATCGGGAGGCCTAGCTGATCAAAGACTCTGGAAAGATGTCCGAAATCCATAATACTGTTTTTAGTCGCGAGAGTTTGACCTATTACTTCAACACCAGACTTGATCCCACCGTAAAAAGACAAATATACCCCCGGAGTAAAAAAGGGTGAACGATCAAAAATAAATCCTGTCTGATCCAAGAAATAACATTCTCTTTTCTCGAACCTAGATACGTAAACTGGGGCCTCGAGACCACACCAAGTAAACGCCGCCTGACGTTCTTCGAGCACAATATTCAATTTTCTGCCGTCACGAGTAATTTCAACAACTTGATAAACTCTTGGAAATCTTTCCAAGACAAAAGTCTCTAATTTATTCTTCGAGTACAAGAAAATATTGCCTCGAGCATAGAAGAGCGCAACGTTGCCAGTGAGATATTCTTGTACACCCTGCGAAACTTCTTCGCCTTTCAAAACTTTCGTACCAGAAACATTTACTTCTCCAATCATCACCTTTGAAATATGTGACAAAAGTCCGAGTCCGACAAACAAGACAACAAGTACCACAAGCGTCCAAATAAATCGAGACAACGCTCGATTACGCCTAACTTTTTTTAAGGGTGTCGGAGAGCTTAGGGATGGCCTCATAAATTATTAAGAGATTAAATCTTTGCCGAAGTATTTTTGTAGAGCTTCCGGAATGCGGATATGTCCGTCGGCAGTCTGGAAATTCTCGATGAGTGATACGAGGATTCGTGGAGTCGGGATGGCAGTGCAGTTTAGTGAGTGAGCGAAGTTTGTTTTGCCTTCTGCATCGCGGTAACGAATTCCCAATCGGCGAGTCTGAAAATCGTGAAAATATGAGGCCGAAGAAATCTCACGATATTTCTGTTCCTGCGGGACCCATAAGTTCGTGTCGTACATACGAACCTTAGCAAACCCCATATCTCCGGTACAAGCATCAACCACTTGGTACGGAATGCCAAACGACTGGATGAATTCTTCAATATTCTTCTGGATGTCTTCGTGATGTTTAACGGATTCTTCGTGACTACCAGCGCACAAAACGACTTGTTCAAACTTGTAAAATTCATGAACACGGATAAGACCTTTGATGTCTTTGGAGTGACTTCCAGCTTCGAGACGAAAGCATGGAGAAAAGCCAAGCATCTTTATCGGCAATGTCGAACCGTCCAAAATTTCATTCATATACATCCCCATAAGCGGAACCTCGGAAGTCCCGACAAAATAACTTTCGTCTTGGGCTTTATAAATATCTGCTTCACCCTGTGGGATAAATGCGCAGCCGAGTAATGGCTCGCGCCTGACATTTATCGGTGGCATAATCGGATTGAATCCACGCTTGCTCCAAAAGTCGAGCGCATAATTCCAAATTGCAAAACACAATCGTACTCCATCGCCAGTCAAAAAGTATCCGCGAAATCCGTGAACTTTTGTTCCGCGATCAACATCTAACATCCCGAGTGCCGTCATTATTTCCACATGGCCTTTCGGAGTGAAATCAAATTCTGGCTTAACCCCCCACGAGCGAATCTCGACGTTCTCTTCTTCGGATGCACCCTCTGGAGAAGTTGGTTCTGGGATATTCGGAACTCGTAACATTAAATCTCGCCAAGTTTCCATGATCGCTTTTAGTTCTTCTTCTTTAGCCTTCAAATCTTCTTTGTGAACTTGCATTGATTTGATGAGTTCGGCTTTTTCGGAAGGATTTGTGAGTTGAGACATTCGATCAGAAACAGAATTTTGTTTGGCACGCAAAGTTTCGACTTCTGAAAGAAGAGCCAGACGCTTGTCATCAATCTTTATGAGTTCATCAATATCAATTTTGACCAATTTTTTCTTGGCTCCAGAGATGACGATGTCTTTGTTTTCCCGAATAAATTTGATATCTAACATTTCGCTATTATACAAAATTGCTATAATTAAGGCCAATGTCCTACGAGATTAAAAAACTCTCGTCGATTCCTAAACGCTTGGGAGAAATCCCAGACCCCCCAAAGGAACTATATTTTTCAGGCAAGCTTCCCGACTTTGATGACCCGGAAGTGAAGTTTTTGGCTGTGGTCGGATCAAGAAAGCATAGCAATTACGGCCGAGCGGCTTGTGAAAAAATTATCCAAGGACTCGCTGGATATCCGATCGTCATAGTCTCAGGATTGGCACTCGGAATCGACACCATTGCTCATGAGACGGCGATTCGTAATGGACTTGTAACACTTTCAGTTCCCGGATCCGGACTTGATGAGAAATTCTTGTATCCAAAAAGCAACTTCGCTTTAGCCAAAGAGATTTTGAAAAAAGACGGGTGCTTGATTTCGGAACTTCCACCAAAAACTATCGCGGCCGAGTGGACTTTTCCACGTCGCAATCGCATCATGGCGGGACTCGCTGACGCGGTTCTATTAATAGAGGCCGAAGAAAAGTCCGGAACCCTAATCACGGCAAGGCTCGCCATGGATTACAACCGCGACGTCTTGGTCGTACCAGGCGACATAGGAAGCCCTACATCCATCGGCACCAACAAGCTTCTCAAAGAAGGTGCGCATCCATGTCTCGGGGCCAAAGAGGTTTTGGAAATCCTCGGATTCAAGGCCCAAGAAAATGTCGGTAAGAACTATGACAATTGTACGCCCGAAGAAGTTGTCATCCTCGAATTACTCTACGAACCAATGCCGAAAGAACTCTTGATGCAAAAATATCCGGGCTCCGTAACCGACCTCAATATGTTTCTTTCCCTTCTCGAAATCAAAGGCCACATACAAGAAACAATGGGAGAAATAAGGAAGATTTAAAAACATGAAATTTGCAAAAATTGAAAATCCATAGTATTACTATTAGGATTATGAAGTTACTTATCGTCGAGTCGCCCTCAAAGGCCAAAACTATAGAGAAATATTTGGATGGCGCGTATACGGTACGCGCTTCTGTCGGCCACATTCGTGACCTGCCAAAATCAAACAAAAAAGCCGTCGACATTGAGGGTGGATTTATTCCCCATTACGAGATTTCTCCATTGAAAGTCAAAGTCGTCTCAGAATTGAAGACTCTTTCTAAGAAAGCGTCCGAAGTAATACTCGCAACCGATCTCGACCGCGAAGGCGAGGCTATCGCCTGGCACCTATCAGAAGCTTTGGGTCTCAAAAATCCAAAGCGAATTGTTTTTAACGAAATTACTGAAACAGCAATCAAAGAAGCGCTCAAGCATCCGCGCATGATTGATGATAATTTAAAAAACGCACAAGAAGCGCGTCGTGTGCTCGACAGACTTTTCGGTTACGATCTGTCTGGTCTCATCTGGAAAAAAGTTCGTTATGGACTTTCTGCGGGACGTGTTCAGTCACCGGCTCTGCGTATAATCATGGAGCGAGAAAGAGAAATCCGCGCTTTCAAGCCAGAAGACTACTACATATTGAGCGCACTTTTAAAGCGTGATGGCGACGAGATGCTTTTTACTTGCGACAAAGAAATTTTTGACAGAAAGGAAGCTGAACGAATTGTTGATGTTGCAGAAAAAGAAAAATGGTCCGTAATCTCAGTAAAAGAAAGTGAACAGAACCGCGTTGCTCGTCCACCGTTTACCACTTCCACCCTTCAGCAGGTTGCTTCGACACGTCTTGGCTTCGCGCCATCACGCACCATGGGCGTCGCACAGAAATTGTACGAAAAAGGCTTTATCACCTACATGCGAACCGATAGTGTGAATCTATCCAAAGGTGCACAAAGTGAAATGCTCTCATGGGTAGAGAAAAACTTGGGTAAAGAATACGCTCAAGCCAATTTCTTCGCCAAGAAATCCAAAAACGCTCAAGAAGCTCACGAAGCAATCCGCCCAACACATCCGCTCGAAAAAAATATTTCCGCAAATGATGATGAGCAAAAACTCTATCGTCTAATTTGGGAACGTGCGATTTCTTCACAAATGTCTCCAGCTAAAGTGCTAAAGACCAAAGTCTCGGCCAATACCGAATCAAACTCTATTCCAAACTTTTCAATTAACGGCTCACGCGTACTTTTCCCCGGATGGCTCGCGGTGGACACCCGTGCGCGCGGAGAAGACACCGAAGTTCCAAAGCTAAAAGAAGGTGATGCATTAGATACAATAAAAATAAACTCTGAAGAAAAACAAACTCTTCCGCCAGATCGTTACACCGAAGCTGGTCTCATCAAAGAGCTTGAGAAACGCGACATCGGTCGACCATCAACCTATGCTTCTATTATTCGCACCATCGAAGAACGTGGCTATGTAACCAAGGAAGGCCGAACCCTTTTCCCAACCGAAACCGGCGACGTTGTTTCGACTTTCATTGAAAATAATTTCGGCGAATACATTTCAGATTCCTTCACCGCCGAGATGGAAGGACATTTGGACGAAATCGCCGAAGGCACCACAACCTACTTGAAAACTCTGAAAGATTTCTATGGGCCATTTACCAAGGATCTGAAGAGCAAAGACAAGATTGAGAAACTCACCAACATCGGTATCGCGCCAAAAGAATTCCCTTGCCCAATTTGTGGCAAAGAAATGGTTTTCAAACTCTCTAAGAATGGAAAGTTCATGAGTTGCTCAGATTTCCCGAATTGTGTCGGCGCCAGAAACGCCGAAGGTAAGGAGTTAGAGCCACCAAAAGAAATCGGCGAGATGTGTCCGAAGTGTGGAGATAAAAACGAGGGCAAGCTTGTCCAACGCGAAGGTCGTTTCGGACTTTTCATCTCGTGCTCTCGATATCCAAAATGTAAATTCATTAAAGAATCCGAGGAAGAGGCTGCCAAGAAACGCACGGGTGTGAAATGCACCGAGTGTAAAGACGGCGAGATGGTGGAGCGCCGTGGAAGATTTGGAATTTTCTATAGTTGCTCGAATTATCCAAATTGTAAAAGCGCCATCAAAGCCAAGCCGACCGGCGATCTGTGTCCGACTTGTGGCAAACTGATGATGGAAGGCACAAAAACCATACCGACGAGATGTAGCGATAAATCCTGCCCAAATCATAATCCTCATAGAATTGAGAAGAAATAATTGACAACCAAGCATGGGTGTTATAGACTACCAAATGAAGAACCGGCCCCTCGCAGGGACACAGCTCGAGGACCACTAGGCCCAAAGGCAGGAAACGCCCAAAAGCAGTAGCTTGCCCTCCCTACCTCGACGCTGTGCTCCTTGCGAGCCGGAATAACATTGATCTAACGCGTTGCCAAACAAAATAGGTGAGACAACGGGCAAAAGATGTGCCCAAATCTCTGTCTATTTGTTTGGCGATTCTCTTCCAAGGGGTACCTGGACAGTAGCCTCCTTGGGGGTTTGGTGGTCTCCGGTCGGTCCTGGTCTAAAAAACCTGGACTCGATCGGAGACCAAAACCCGTTTCTTTGTTGGAGAACTCGCGAATTCATGATTTGATTATGTACGACCCGCACACCCGTGTGGTTTTTGTATTTTATGACAAGGTGTGGAGTTCATCCTCGCTTTCTTTAACAACGTCGGTTTTCCAGAATCTCTTTATCTTGAAAGCTTTTTCTATTTGCTCAATCTGTTCGTTATCCAAAACTTTGAGAATTATATATCCGGCGAAAATTCCGATAATTCCAGCAAAAAATCCTTGACCCAAAATACCCCAGAATTTATTTATATCAAAAACATTATCGAACACCCCAAGAAATACGTAGGCAATATCTCCAACGAAAAACGCCGCCACGAAACTCTGAAAAAAAGATTTAGCCAAGAAAGACTCTTTTTTGTTTTCGATCTTGAAGTCCCGACGGAAATAAAACCAAAGCAAGAAGGCATTTAAAATTGCGCCGACAGAATATGCGAGCGGAAGCATTACAATCTCCGCATGTTTAATATTTTCAATACGTAAAAGTGACTCAAAGAAATATTGAATAGTAGGAATTGTTCGAAAAATATCGACGAACCAAAAAGCGCAGACAATTGTTACGGCGGTAGAGAAAAAATTTATAAAAAGTGGACGCTTGGTATTGCCTGCCGCGTAATACCCACGAGTGAAAAGTAGGATCAGACTCTGAGCCGTAATGGAGATGGCGAAAAGCGCAAGCGAGGCTGCAACCAAACGGGTATCGTCCCAAGAGAAATTACCAGTTCCTAAAATGACACGCACGATTTGGGCACGTAAGACGATAAAAAGAAACATCACCGGAAGGGACCAGAACATTATTTGTCTGGCTGCCACAGCAATATACTCGACGAAATCTTTGATCCGATCAGAGGAGAAAAACCGAGCGAGCGTCGGAAAAGCCGCAACCGAATACGAAATACCGATGATACCGAGCGGTACGTTTTGGAGATTTAATGAGAACTGGAAAATGGAAATTGAACCAGTTCCAATAAGCGAAGCAATGGCTACGATCGCGATAAGAGAAAGTGTTGACAGCGACAATCCAATGGTTCTCGGGAGAGAAATCACAACCATCTCTCGCAGGTCTTTCCAAGAAATCTTTAAAGAAATTTTCGGCAAAAATCCCTGTTTAGCCAATACCGGAAATTGGATAAAAAGATGCAAAAGGGCGCCCAAAACAACTCCATAAGCAAGTCCAGGAAGTCCAAAAATTGGATAGAAGATAATTACTCCCAGAATAATTCCCAAGTTATAGAACAAAGGACTAAGGGCAAAGACGAAAAACTTTTTGAACATTTGCGTGACCGAACCAAATAGATTTGAAAGTCCTAAAAATATGGGAGAGAGCACCATGATGCGACTTAGCATCACCAGGTCTTTAAGTTCCGCACCAGAAAATCCAGGCGCCACAAGTTTGACTAGGCTTGGCATAAAGATAAAAGCGACCATGGAAACCAAAATCATCGCAATCAAAAACACGGTGAATGTTTCGCTTAAGAATTTTTTTGCTGCGACAGAATTACCGTTTAGTTCCCCATCTTCTCGAACACCGAGTTTATCTACCAAAAACGGCAGTATGACAGTAACTGAGGCAAGCGAAGCCACTGACATAAAAATAAAATCTGGCACTTTAAATGCCGCATAGTAAACGTCCAGGCTTGATGATGGCCCAAGAAAGTGCGCAAAAGATCTATCTCTGACAAGCCCAAGAATCTGAGATAGTAGCGTGAAAAACCCCAAAATTATCGCTGCCTGGTTGATGTTTTTGAACTCGCGATTTAAAAGATTAAAAACTCGTTTGACCATGATTAGATGACGATATTAGCGAGCTTGTTCTCGATATAGATAAATTTCTTGATTGATGCTCCAGCGATTTTCTCTACAACTTTTTCTCGCGCTAAAACAAGACTTTTCACCTCGTCTTCAGAAGTTCCAACATCAACTTCTATCTCGTCACGGAGCTTGCCATTAACCTGTATAACGATTTTTACTTTGTCGTCTTTGATTTTTGATTCGTCGTATCGTGGCCAATCTGATACGTGAATTGATTCTGTTTCGCCAAGCCCATACCAGATTTCTTCGGTCAAATGCGGTGCAAACGGTGCAAGAATTTTTATAAAATCTTTATAATCTAAAGCAGAAATATCGGATGAAGAATTTAAAAAAATCATCATGGTTGAAACGGCCGTATTAAATTTGAAGTTAACGATATCTTCACCGACTTTTTTTATCATCTTTTGAAGGTTTGTGTGATTTTCCTCGTTCGAGTCACTAAGATTTTCTCTCATCTTCCAAACCCTCTCTAAAAATCTTTTTGTGCCGACGACTCCATCGGTATTCCAAGCAACTGATTGTTCAAATGGCCCCATAAACATTTCATAAAGTCGAAATGCGTCGGCGCCAAAACGTTCCACCATCTCGTCTGGATTGACAACATTGCCCCAACGTTTGGACATCTTGCGTCCATCAGAGGCCTGGATAAGCCCTACGGTGTGAAGTTCCTCGAATGGTTCTTTGGTCGACACGACTCCAATGTCATAAAGGAATTTGTGCCAAAAACGAGCATATATGAGATGTCTAGTTGCGTGTTCCATGCCCCCGACATACACATCAACACTGTTCCAATATTTTTCTTTTTCTTTGTCGACAATGGCATCAGAATTTTTCGGATCCATGTAACGCAAGTAATACCAAGAACTGCCCGCCCATTGTGGCATCGTGTTTGTCTCACGCTTGGCTACTCCGTCACACTTCGGACAAGTTGTATTCACCCAATCTGTTATCCCAGCAAGCGGCGACTCGCCCGTGCCAGTTGGTTCGTAATTGACAACTTCTGGAAGTCTGACTGGTAAATCTTTTTCTGGCACGGCGACAGTTCCACATTTCTCACAGTGAATAAGGGGTATTGGCTCACCCCAATAACGCTGTCTGGCAAAAACCCAGTCGCGAAGATTGGCCAACCAATTTTTCTGGCTTGTTTTAACATACTCCGGCCATTTTGGAAGTAAATTTAAATCTTCAACCAAGCGATCACGATAATCGGTGATGCGAATAACCCACTGGGCCAAAGGCTTCTGTTCAATTTCTGATCCGCATCGTTCACATTTACCATCCTCTAAGTCTTCGTTTGCAAGACCGGTTTTACAAGAAGGACACCAATTAATCGGTTCATTAGACTGATAGACTAAACCTTTTTCAAACATTTTGACGAAACACCATTGTGTCCATTTATAATATTCCGAATCCGTTGTATTTATCTCTCGCGACCAATCGTAATCAAGCCCAACCATTTGAAGCTGTTCTTTGTAACGTGCAATATTTTTGGCAACAGAAATTTTCGGATGTACCTTATTTTTGAGCGCAAATTGTTCGGCTGGAAGTCCAAAGGCATCCCAGCCCATTGGATGAAGAACATTAAAGCCCTGCATACGCGACATTCGCGCGTAAACGTCGGTAGCAATATAGCCTTTTGGATGACCGACATGAAGACCCTCTCCGGACGGATAAGGGTACATATCAAGAACATATTTTTTAGGTTTGGAGAAAGATTCGGAAGTCTTGTAAATCCCGTCTTTGGCCCATATTTCTCGCCATTTAGCTTCGATGGATTTGTGGTCGTAAGTATCTGCCATAGCCTAGATAATACCGCAAAATAAGGCTTTTTCCAAAACTAAAAACCCCGACCAGGGCCGGAGTTTTTAGCATAACTTTAGGTATTAGTTATTGTATTTTGCGTAGAATCCATCATTTCCAGTAGTAACAACGAGATGGAATCTAAACAAATCGCCCAAAACCTTTACATTATCATAGAGTGGATGGTGTATGTGAATAGAGCCATTAAATGAACCGCGTGCATCCATTGGATTAGCAGCATCATTTACAAGAGGATCATGAATACGAGTGTAGGTATCCACTGGATCAACCCAACCGTTTGACTTGTCCCATGCCCCCGTCAATTTCGTAACCATGTCTTTTGAAAGTTCAATGTATCCTCTTGCGAACTCTCGATTCAGAAGACGTGCTGGATCTTCACCAGCGTCATGTGATCCGTAAAGGACAACTCGAAGTGATCCGTCAAGTCTTTGAACGGCAAGACCAGGAAGGTCAAAGTTGAATTCTTCATCAACAATTGCTTCACAAGTTTCTTCATCGACGAGCGGGAACCATTCTTGTGATGTGTAACCGTCTCCGCCAAGAGAATTGTGTAGAAGATTATTTCCTCCAACATAAACCGGAGGATTGGCTACACCCTTTGTATTCCAGGCGCCCAAATTTCCAGTCCCCCAATTGTTCCACCACCCACGTTCAGCAGTTCTAATGCGAGCATACAACAATTCGCATTCTTCTGGTTCTTCGACACATCGAACAGAAACGTCGTCAAGGAAAGTTCCAAGTGTATTCGGTGTTCCGGCATCTCGTAGAGCAATCGTTGTTGTCGAACCATCTGCAACAAAATTGTAAGTATGTGTTGTCCAAGATGTATTTCCTCCTCCAGCAACAGGACCTTGGGTTTGGACGAGTGATCCATCAACCAAAACTTCTAAAACATTTTCTGCGGCTCCGGTTCCTGGTCGTGGAGAGAATGCATAAGACAATTCATATGTTGCTCCGGGTATCGTTGCGATGTCTTGAGAAATTACAACTGATGCTTGTTCTGAACCTCCGGCAACCCAGTCAGTATCAAGTTCTGCATGCTGCATACCCTCATCATGCACCCAAGCATTCACCCCCCGATGAAGTTCAAGATTTGCTACGGCCGGTGCACCAGCAAAAACCCCGTTCCAAGCGACACTCCATCCAAGTCCAGCAGTGCCGTTTGGATAAACATCCCAGCCCTGACCAGCCGTTACGACCGGAGACTCGAAACCACCGTTGTAAATCAAATTTTCTTCGATATCACAAACCGGAATATTTTCTTCCCCCTCGCATTCTCCCTGATAATCACCGTGCGACTGATGCGCGTTCCAGGAATTAGCGCTTATGGTTATCGTCTGCGGATTATTAGGATTTCCTGGTGGAAAATGACAAATAGTAATTTGCGAAGAGGGTGTGGCCAAGGCGACGTTGAAAGTCATCGCAAACATAACCAATACCCCAAAACCTTTTGATAAAATATTTTTCATAATGTTCTTATTTTTTAATGATAATCTACTTAGTAAAACCCCTTAAAATTGGCCCTTAAAAAGACCAATAAAATCATTACTAGTCTACCCCTTATGACGCAAAAAACAAGGCCTTATTTCAATTATCCTAAGATGCGACGACAATGGTGGTAGCGGGTCCCACGCTAGAATTTAAATACATAAAAATTAGTATTATGGCAAGTAGTATTACTCCATAAGCAATATTCCTTGGATGTTGAAGACGAATCTCGATAAATATTTTCAATATCAGAGAGAAAATTATGAGGGCGACAAGAACGAAATAGATATTTTTAACTACAACCGAAGGCGACACAAGGACGCGCTCGAACCAATTAGTATAAGTTACTTTTTGATCGGTACTATCCACTTCTTCGACTTGAGCAAGTTCTTCGGGAGATACTTCTGGATTGGTGAAAGACATAAAATTTCCTTCCTCTACAGAAGTAGCTTCCTGGGCCGTGACAATAGCTTCTGGAACAGGTTCTTCTTCCGGAACCTTTACGACCACTATAGAAGCGGTGTTGCTTTCAGGGTTTATTGCGGGTCTAGTCTCTGAGGCCTCGGCAACCCTCGGAGATAAGCTTGTTTCAATATTACTGATCACTGATTTCCTCGGGGTACCAAACATCTGGACGACAAAAGTTGTCTTTTTGCCCTTATAGGTTCCAACGGCGGTCGAGATGCCGATTTCGGTGTATCTATTATTTAAAATGTTCGCCTTGTGAGTAGGTGAATTCATCCAAGCGCGCTCGACATCTTCCGAGTCATCGAAATTCACAGCCAAATTTTCGCCGGCATAAATGTATGTGTAGCCAGCTTGCTGAATCCAGTACCAAGGCGTTCTACCTTCTGGACTGATGTGTGCAAAATAACTTTTTTCGGCCATGTCGGCGGCTTTGAGGGTAGCGGCATTTACAAGTTTATCGTTTATGGCAAGTTGTTTGAGGCCAAGATCGGCACGGTCTTCATTGGCCAGATCGACAAGAAAAGCTGATTGGATGGCGGCCAAAAATTTTATATTTTTTACCGCATAAGTACCGAGGACTGAGGCCGCAAAGAGCACGACGACGACAAGTGCTATCGACAAAACGGCGCGTTCGCGCAAAATATGCGGTTTGTGTTCATTCTCCGCGTGTGGGATAAAATATTTCTTTAAGGTTTTTTTCACCACTATATTATAACATGAAAGATTTAAAAATCAAGGACTAAAATACCTTCATGCCCATTATCTTTCCCCAGAAAAAAGTCTTTATTTTATGGTCTATTTTGGAAAAAAACGAATCAAATTTAGAAAAAAACCAGTTATTTTGTTCTGAATCACAATTTTCTTCTACGGCAACCATAAATTTTGAGAAATTCTGAACCTCACAAGTTATTTTTTTCTCTTCTTTGTTTACCGAGCAAGAATTTAGTTTTTGCCAACCCACACCTTCGGCATAATGATAGAGTGACAAGCTTTCTTCTTTTATATTATCTATGTCCTCATCGCCATAATCTATCGTTACGGTGACGGGTTCTCGAATACTCGCCACAGAATCATAATTATCTAAGAGTTTTATGTCATAAATATTCTCTCCCAGTGGTTTTGCATCGACTGGACAACCCACTTCTCCGTCAACAGAAGAGACACTCAATCTTTTTACTTGAAATACAGCATCTCGATCGACTATTCCAGGACCAGCAACGATTTCAACTTTGGCATTTTCAAAAGAAAACGTATTCACACTATCTGGCGGAACAAGATCTCCAACATCCTGGGATGTAACTTGCCCAACACAACCAGATGTTTCAAATTCTTCTACGCTACTCGTGTAAAAATTTTCGCTCGCATCTTCTCCTCCAACAACAAAGAAATACTCTGAGCAAGAAATCAGCCCCGACAAATCAATCTGATGTTCGGTCGTTAATGTTGCACCGATAACAAGACCATGTTGATCTTCGCGATGAACATCATAATAAATTGCCGAGGTGGTCGGTTCGTCTGTGGTCCAAGTAATTGTCGCTCCATCGTTGGAAATATTTGATACGACAATCTCTCCAACTACAACCGGGGACACCGTATCTTCTTCATCAAACGGGCCAAGCTGTATGTTTATGGTTTCCGACGGCCGACTTTCTCCTACGATATTAACCGCCGTGACAAAAATCTGATACTCTGTGTTCTGTGTCAAACTCGATAGTGTATAGTTTGTCAGTGTTGTAAACGACGACATCCAGACACCGCTATTCCCTTCTCTGTAATTTAAGTTATATCCGTCTATGGCTGAACCGCCGTCACTTAATGGAACATCCCACTGAACGTAAATTTCTTTAGCTGCCGAACGACCCAGTAAATTCAAAGGAGCGTCTGGAACAGTGGGTGTCTGCGCCAACAGAAATGTCGGGCAGATTATCGACATAACAACTAAAATTTTTAGAAAATCCTTCATGAAATAATCTTTATGAATTAACGAATTTTCGCGTAACTTCCCCGAAAAATCCCGTCCCTTCTGATAATCCGTAGGGCTTGAGAAGTATCTCTGCATAACTTTCCTGAAAACGCTTGAGTGCGTTTTGTGTTCCTGGACCGAATAATTCACTTTCTTGTCCCGGAGAACCATTACCAGAGGTTGCTACGATAAATCCGCGCTGATTCAAATATTGCTGAAGTTTTTTCACGTCTGGGCCCTTGTCCCCTATTTTCAGATCGCGAGTAAAAATTAGTTTGGATGAAGTTACCGGTTTTATGGTTTCAGTTTTGACAGTGGTTGGATAATTTCTTATTGGAGTAACTTCTACTGTCGGAAACGAAAAAGTCGGCGTGACAGACTGGACGACAGGAGTATGGCTTTTTTTATCTGCGCGCTCAAAACTAATCGGATAAATAATCGTACCGACAAAGATCACCAGTACGGAGATCCAACAGATATTGTATTTACTTCGATGGAAGCTTTGAGTTTGCATGAAATATTTGACTTGGTTAAATTATACCAGTGTTTATGATAGGAGCAAGAGAAAATCCCCCACGTCAGACGCGGGGGATTTTCTCTTTCTTTTAATTTATTATTTTTCCATTGCCTCAGCTCCGAGAACTATTCCGTGAACTTCATCCAAGATATTCGTTATCTTCATAATTTGATCCGCGGAAAATTCTTTTTTGTTTTTGATTTCAGTAAGTTTGTAGAAAATCTGAGGATCTTCTAGATACATGGCATCATTTGGACAGTTGATGATGAAGTTCAAAGCCTGAGTTGTCGTCTGTCGGGTTCGGCCAGTTGTGTTCGGACTGATTTTACTTGGTGAACCAAGCCATGGTTTGATGATGGCATCCCAGTGCAAAGCCTGGAAGTCATGTATTGCCTGAGTCGTTGCCCAGTCGTAAGTTCCGTTCACTGTAAGTCCCGCATCCATGTATTCGTTTAGGAATGTCTGGAGAGCTCTGACTTCGCTCTGAGTACTTCCAGTATCGTGATACTGAGTGAATTGTGCACAAGCCGCAGTTGTGGCACCCAAGACTTCACCTTGTCTGTTTGAACCTCCGCCGCCAAGAATACTTCCTGAACTACCTCCACCGCCTCCGCCGCCATTGTCCTCTTCGTCATCACCTCCGCCACCCCCATTGTCCTCTTCACAATCTTCATCAATGGTTAGAGTCTTTGAGACGACCGTGGTGTCTTCTCCGTCATCAGCAGTATAAGTGATTGTATAAGTTCCATCTTGACCAAAAACTATTGGATCAGGGCTAACTACGTAAGTAAGGTTAACTGTATCTCCGTCAGCATCTGATGTTGTAACGCCAGATGTGAAATTGAAAGATTCTTCTGACCAAAGGATACACTCGTCAGCCAAAACGATAGCCGGAGGATTGTTATTGTCTCCACCGCCATCGTCATCGCACTCTTCGTCTAGAGAATATGTATAGGTTGTAGAGAATCGATCATCGGCTGTCCCGACTCCGAGATTGAAATTTGCCTTATCTCCATCAATCCAAACAATATCCTGGTGGCCAATTTCATTATCTCCATTGAGTTCTAGTTTATTCTGACCAGTTGCACCCACAAGAACGCTTGGTACAGCATTAAAGAATTCAATATACCCATCGGCGTATTCCTTACCAGTTCCTTTTGGAAGATGACTTCCGTGAAGTTCAAGAACGATCTTGTTGTCTACTCGTCTTTTAACAGCGAGTCCTGATACGTCCGCGAAGTTTTCTATATTCTGAACATCTGCCGGAGAAACCGGGAACCATTCTCCTGTAGTGACAGTGTTGATCGAAGAACCGAGGTAGATAGTGTTGGTCATATCACCCGCACCGACATTTGAGTATGAAGTAACGACGACTCGAGCCCAAATTGCCTGTGAATCACAAGAAGGATTTTCTTCTTCGTCGTCATTATTTACAACGCGAATAATACGAGTTTCCTCTTCGGCTGGGAGCCCTTCGGAATCTTCGACATTGTAAGTCACTGGATAGTCGCCCAGAACATTACAATTGACAGTTCCAGCATATTCGATTTCATTTGTTAGATTACCGTCTTCAAGGTCATCAGCCGTAACGCCACCCATTATAAGCGCTTCGTCACAAACTGAACCGATGAAAACTTCGATAATTTCTGGAACGACATCAATGTCTGGAGGAGTATTCTTGTCGTCGTCACCACCGCCATCTTCTTCGACACAATTTACACGCATATCATCTAGAAACATTCCAAAAGAATTAGCTGTTCCAAGATCAGCAAAAGTTATCGTGTGAGAAGTGCTATCAGCTGTAAAATGATTGAATTTCTGTGCCCAAAAAGTATCTGAGTCACCAACGCCATTAGTCGTTACAGAAAGATCCCAAGGGAACCCATCAATATATAGACCAACCTTGTTGTCATCGTATCCATATCCAGGTCGAGCAGAATAGAAGTATGAGATTTCGTATTCTTGTCCAGGAACAGTCGTAATAGTTTGGGAGATTCGAGTAGAAGCTTCTTCGTTTGAAATTGATCCCCCTGGTCCATCAAAATCAGAATCTAGTTCTAAATATTGTTCGCCAGAGTGAGCAGTGTAGATCTGTTGCAATTCGGCTTTGGCAGGAGTGTTGTCGCCAGAGCCAGCTTGCCACTCGACATCCCAAGCCAAACCAGATGTTCCATCAGCATAGATGTTCCAAGATCCAGGAAGAACCGGATTTTCAAATCCCGAGTTATCAAATAGGTTTATTGAAGCATCGCAAGATTCTTCTTCCGGAGCCTGATAATCACAATCGGCTTGATTGATTTCCCTGTCACCATTGACATCAGTAATTGGCAAGATGTCATTTTCATGACCGCCATGTCCTCCGTATGCACCATCGTCGTCGACTGTAAGAAAAATGTAATTACCGCTCTGGCCGGCTGCGTGGCAGATATCAACGGGATCGTGTCCGCCGCCACCAACAACAGAAAATGACTTTTCTTCGGTCTTTGCCTCTGGTTCGGTGGTTTCCTCACCGGAAGGAGTTGTTGTTTCGCCTTCAGGTACGTCTGTAGTTGTTTCTTCTACGACAACTTCTTCAGAGGTACTGATTTCTACAGGTTCAGCCACAGTTTCCACCGTATCAACGGCCATCTCTTCGGTTACCACCTGAGCTCGCGCGATTATCGGGGCGAAAGAGGTTGTTACTGCAAACTGAAAAACAAAGACGCCGAGAAGCGCTCTTTTCGATAGATTTTTAATCTTAAAATTCTTCATAATAAAATATTTTTTAGTAATAAACGCAAAATTAATAAACGAATTGAACTACATTGGTTGCCAGACAAGATTATTCGAAAGGTTTCAAGCCTCCCATCTCATCAAACAATCTTTTTTACAAATTCGAGCGAAAAAGACGTTCGAATCTTTATGGCGGGATTATACGGCAAGACATTTCATTTGTCAAGCAATCTACCCCAACATTTTCGTTAATTCTACTTTTTTTGATTTGGCTGTCAAAACGACTTTTTATCGAGATAAATTTTAAAAAACCTTATTTAAAACGATAAGCGCCCCCGACTGGTGAGGTCAGGGGGCGCTTTACGACGAAAGGACACGGTTAAGCGAGTTTCTTCTTTGGTTCAGGCTTCACCCATATCCACTTATTGGTCTCCAGACGCTTATAGAGTCCAGGATGGTGCTTCTTGAGCAGCTCACGCACGAACTCCTTCTCTTCTTCCCACCTCAGATCTGGGTAATCCCTGAGCACAAAGTGGGTTGTGGTGTCGTATCCAGCCCTGCCTCTCTTGTTGGTTTTGAGGACAACAAGGATAAGGTGCCTGAATTGGTAGGAGCCGTTGTCGTAGATCTGCCTTTGCCTTTTTGTCCTTTGAGACATCGGGTCAGTTGGGGACTCGACCTCCTCGGGTCTGGCTAAAGGCACAGACACTGGAATTTTCATTGCTGCGGTGTGCATGACCTTGCGGGTTTATATGGTTTGTTCCTGGTTCACGAAAGACTATAAACAAAAACTTGTTTTTTGTAAACCTTTTGATATCTAGCACCCAACCAAAACGTTAGCGTAGCCGGAAGTGGTGATGTACCACCAACCGGTCGAGCGGTCGAGTGTCGGCCATGGACGGATTATTTGGTCTGGATATTTCTCTTGAAATCTTCTAACGGCCCTGTCGGTAGATCGGCCAAAATAGCCGTCGACGGAAAGATTCTCTCCCATATATGCATTCAAAAATGCTTGCATCTTTATAACCTCATCTGGGTTATTCTTGTTGGAGCCCATTCGTAAGTATTGCTTGAAATACGGACACTCTCTCGTCTGCAAGTAATTTATTTCCAAAATCTGTTCCGAAATCATCCTCTCTTGATTATAAAAACGCGCGTAAATCTTTTTTTGTCCGGGTTCGCAAGTTTTTAAATTATTACAAATATCCCACTGTAGAATTTTTTCCAAACCGTCCCGGATGAAAATCTGTCGATTAGCGAAATCAGACGTATTGGAAATCTCATAAAAAGTAGTTGTTACAGGAATATGCGCAACTAAATTGACCGTCTGACTCGACGTCTGTGTTGCATAATTTTCTAGACTTATGTGAGGCTGCAAAAATCCAGAACTATTTACCCCACCTGAAACAACAGCCGCCTCGACTTCTTCATACTCTCTATCGTAAACAAATACGTCTATTGCGGCGTTCGTGTCTCCGGAAACAAGATTTGATGCGAGTGAAGGAAACAAAACATACCGACCGTCAGTGGAAACATTTGCACGAAAGAAGGAGTGGTCATTTGCTTCGACACCATTTTCTCCAACACTTATACGTTCAGTGGTACCAAGTGTTCGATCACGAACAAAGATATCTGCCTTGCCGTTGGTATCATTTGCCACAAGATTTGTGGCTATAGAATTGAAAATGACATATCGTCCATCAAAAGAAATTGAAGAATAATAAGAAGATGCATTGTTTGCTTGCTGACCCTGGCTGTTTACACTCACCCGTTCAATAGTGTCGGTTTGACGGTCATAAACGAAAATATCAAATGTGCCATTTGTATCTCCAGAAACAAGATTCGTTGCCAAGGAAAGAAAAGCCACATACCGACCATCTCCCGACAAAGATGGAAACAACGAACCACCATCTGCTTCCGTGCCCACATCGTCAACACTCACCCGTTCAATGGTGTCGGCTTGACGGTCATAGACAAAAACATCGGCGACACCGTTCGTGTCTCCCGCCACAAGATTGGTTGCGTCGGAATCAAAAGTGACATATTGTCCGTCATCGGAAATATCAAGGTAATTTATAGTACCAAGGTCTGCTTCCGTGCCCACATCGTCAACACTCACCCGTTCAATGGTGTCGGTTTGACGGTCATAGACAAAAACATCGGCGACACCGTTCGTGTCTCCCGCCACAAGATTGGTTGCGTCGGAATTGAATGCGACATACCTTCCATCAGAAGACATTGAGACAATGTACGACGCACCATCTGCTTCCGTGCCCACATCGTCAACACTCACCCGTTCAATGGTGTCGGTTTGACGGTCATAGACAAAGATATCTGATAAACCATTCGTGTCACTTAAATCAAAATTTATTGCTTCGGAATCAAAAGCGACATACCGTCCGTCGGCAGAAATAGCTGGTTCATAAATTGGAGCACCATTTCCTTGAGTACCCAAACTATCAAGGCTGACTCTCTCGATTACGCCCGTATCTCTACTATAGACGAACACATCGGCCACGCCGTTCGTGTCTCCATCTACCAAGTTAGAAGCGGAAGAAGTGAAGACAATATATTCATTATCCGAAGACATTTGTGCTCCAAAAGAGGTCCCATTTCCTTGGGTACCAGAAGTAGTCACACTTACCCTTTCAACCTGATCGGCAAAAACAAAATGCCCAACAATCCCAGCACAAAAAATAACAAAAAGAAAAACCAAAAAATGTTTCATTGATCTAATTTTAACAGACTAGGCTGTTTTTAGAGTGTGGAAGAAGAATTTTACTGGGCCCGTACAAAAATTGAAACAATTTGAAAGCTGGGTTTGGAGTTTTTACGGCCTAAATGGCTTTAGGACAGTTTGAGCGATTTTCTTTTGTCTTTCGTATGCTCCGATATCACATTTCAAAATTCCGTCATTATTTCCATCGATCATTCGAGGATATATTCTTTGATCTCCTTTTGGACAAGGGTTTCGGACCAACAACATATCAGTCACCGCTGTGTCGACAGCGTTACTTCCCGCCAAAAGCGCGTGCGTCCTAGTGGGGCCGCCATTATGGGCGAGGACTGAAGATATGTTTGTCGCGACAACAGAACTACAGCTTCCGTCATCAGAAAGATTGTTAACAAAATTAACTCCCAAATGAGAAGCAAAATTACAATCGCCGTCGTTGTTAGTAAAAATATTGTTTTCTACAACAGAATCAACTAGCTGCGGACCAGTGATCGAAAGCGCTCCTTCAATTGTGAAAGAGTCATTGTTGATGAAGGTATTGTACGCGACATCCAATCTGACGCCTTCGGCAACATTTAATATCGCCGAGCCCGGACCATTGGTGTGGTTATCCGAGAACGTTGAATTGATCACAATAACATTCGACGAGCTTCCTTCGTTGTAGAACCCTGCACCAAAACCTGACCCCTGATTACCAAAAAAGGTTGTCCTGGTTATCTTTACGGTTCCATTTTCTCCTTTCCAAATCACAGCACCACTATCATTTCCATTAATCACACTATTTTCTATAAATTCCGAATCTATCACGGTGAGAGATTTTCCATTTGAATTAGCGCCCGCACTTATGGCGGCAGCCCGAGCTCCAATGTTTTGAAAAAAAACAGAAGATGAAATAGTTGTGCTAACCTGACCCTCGGTCATAACAGCACATCCTTCGTTCCAACAACTATTGCCACTAAAATTACCTGATTGAATGTTTAAGTTTCCATTATCTATATATATGGCTCCACCGTCATAGGCCCAATTCCCGCTGAAATTGCTCTTTTGGATGACAAGATTTCCATTTTGTATATAAATAACACCGCCCTTGGCTCCCGCGTTAAAGGAAGAAAAATCTGATCTCTTAAGAGTAACGACGGAATCCGTGGCGTGAATCATGCCACCGTCGTCTGCAGTAAAGCCGTATGTGTGTTCGAATTTAATGTTATCCAAAGTGAAATCTGTGCCAACAACCTGAAAAAGGCGCACGAGATTGAAGCCGGGATTTTCGTGAATTATAGTGTAACCGTTTCCATTTATCGTAAGAGGTTCAGTTATAACAGGAAAAGAATTGCCAGAAGAATCGTATTCGGAAGAAATTGTTTCATCTTGGGTAATATTGATTGTGTCCGCCCCAAAACCAGCAACGCATCCCGATGAAGAGGTATTTGTCTGAGCCGAAATAACAGCGTCCAAAAGCGGACAATCTGGACCTGTATTTATCGTGGCAGCCGAAGCTCTAGCCGAAACTAAAAAGAATAGTGCGACAAAAATCAAGAATTTTATTTTCATAAGTATCTCCATATTACATAGTTTTAATGATTTGTCAAATCAGTGCAGGGATTCTATACCTTAAAAACTTTTCCAATATATCCTCCTCTAACAGCAAAATCCTCGCCCTGAAAAACTTTCTCGTAAGTATCTTCGCCAGTCTTTTTCATAATCTGCATGTAATATTCCCCATTTGGAACCAGGGTGTAGTACTTACCGGTTTTACCGATAACGACATGAGCGACTTCCCGACCAATCTCTGCACTGAATATTTTAATAATACCAAAAGAAAGTGGAAAACCCGTTTCTTTTTCAATAACATACCCCGGTTTTTTCGGTCGCACTCCAAAGGCTCGCAGAATCAAAACAACTCCGTAGAAGCAGAGGATAATAAAATTGATCGGCACGGGTGTCATAAACATGAGGACGAGAGACGAAACAATACCGAGAATAAATAGAACGCTTGCCGTTTTCGCCAAGAATAAATCTCTTCTGGAATAAAACTTCATCAGATTTTTGTTCTTGGCTTTTTCAAATTCATTCCAATTGAAACTCTGCGAATCCATCGGAATGTTTCTAATTAAAAGATCGTCTTGGTTGCTGATGGTTACCTCTTCTTGAAAATACAGATTGTCATAAAGCTCGTCATGATCTTTCCCGGCAAGTCTTTGTGATGGAAAAACATAATTGTCTTTGTTGGCACTCAAACGATATGTGCCCGGAGCAACCAAGAAGCCGAAACGTCCATCAATATCAGTAATGGTCGTAGCGACTTCCCGACCCCGCATATCAGTAAGCTTGACGTAAACCGGATCGAGCGGCTGTTTGGTAACAGAATCATAAACTGTTCCCCACGGACGCTTCTTCCGACGGAAGCCTAAGAGTGTTGGGATAAGATTCCACAAACGAAGCGGGATAGAAGCAACTGTGGCTGGTTGTGTAGTAAGAACGAGTAGAGTAGGCAAGGCAAGTCCGGCAACAGAAATCGCGTCGACTAAGTTTTTTGGGATCTCCTGAAGCACTTCTGGTAATCCGAGCACCAAACCATTAAAAACATGTTTTACAGCGACCGGAAGTTCCGGTTTTGTGCCATCGCTAACAACCGGAATGCTCTCTTCGACAACAGGAATTACCTCTTCTTCCAATTCCAAAACAGGATACATGCATGATCCATTGTCAGTATTTGCGCTAGAATCATAGTTTGTCGCGGACGAATCGGTACATCCGAGAATTACTGTTGGCGGAAACGTACACGAGCCATTGTTTTGATTAGCCAATGGATTGTAATTAGTAGCTGAAGAATCAGTACACCCGAGAACCGTCACTGGAGGATACGTACATGATCCATTGTCAGTATTCGCACCACTGTTGTAATTGAGGGCGATAGGATTCGTACATCCCGGAATTGGAGTTGGTGGTGGGGGCGGTGGCGGATTAACTGGCCCACTACTACCGCTGCTCCCAGAAGAATCATTGTCTGCCACAGAAACAGAAATATTAGAAAGAGAATAATTGTTATAACCGGCGTCACCTGAGGTCACAGAAAAAGAAATGGAGCCTGTGTGTGTATCGTCTTCGTTCTCACTATCATCAACGGCTGAGACAGTTACAGTTTTCGTCTCTGGCCAATCAGCCTGCAAGAATGTAACCGAGGTCGGTGAGACATTTGTCTGATTGTCGTCGGTAAGATTTATAGTAACGCTAGCGGACGGAAAGTTCTCAAGATAGAGTGTAAATGTGTCCGTCGCACCATCTTCAGTAACCGCCGTACTACCGCCAGACTGAGTCACGGTGATGGCGTCTACACCTAATTCAAAAGCTCCAATGTCACAAGCGGCTCCCACGGGCCTAGTCACGCTTCTCGCGTCAGTTGTCGGACAGCCTAGAGTTCCCGCAACACCAGCATCGATGGCATTACTACCCGCCTGCAAAGCTATGCTGTCCCATAACCCACCGTTGTCAGCGAGACTTGTGTCCATGTTTGTAACCTCAGTTGTACTGCCACAATCAGAGTCTTCTGCGAGATTGTTTGTAAAAGTAAAATTTGTAAAATCCCCCTCACAGTCTCCGGCCTCGGTAAAAATATTATTCTCAAAGAATGATGGCGCCGAATTAGTCCCGCTGACCTTAATGGTAGCGCTTTGTCCGTTACCCAGAAAAGTATTGTGTGCTGCGTTTATAGAATAATCTCCTCCAGTCATAAACAAGACACCGCCATCACCAACTCCACCACCACCCATATTAGCGACAAAAAAATTGTTCGTGATATTTAACTCTGAGGCAAAATTTCCATTTAAATCTATGACTCCTCCCTTTAAAAAGCTCTCGTTGGCATAAAATACTGAACTCGTTATGTCTACGTTAAAAACGTCATTAAAATAGAAGACTCCGCCAGAACCAGCGAGACTTAAAGAAAAATAAGAATTATCAATAGATATGTTTGCTAAGTTAACAGTATCGTTTACATACAAAACTCCACCATCACCCCCCTCATTTCCAATAAAACTCGAATCTTCGATAGAGACTGTCGAACTTGAATCAACTTCGGCATAAATCACTCCGCCATTGCCAGCCAAATGGGAATCAATTATTGCATCATTTAATGAAAGAGAGTTAACGCCATCAATATACATGACCCCTCCGGCCGCAGCATTAGCCGTATCATCACCGGATATGACTATATCTACTATCGCAAGATCAATGGCCGCCGCAGAATAAAAAGCCCTGAAATCTCCAGTGAGCGTAATCGTGTTGCCTTCACCGTCAACTGTTAGAGAGCCGGTTATATTTGGAGTAGCAGTGCTCATGTCCCCGCCATTGTTGAAGGCTGCGTCCAAGACGACGTCTGTGTCTAAACTAATCGTGTCTGTTCCAGATCCAGAAGCACAATCAACGGAGCCGGACTGACTATCAGTATTTGCGTTCGCAATCGCTTCGACTATAGAACATAGTCCGTTATCGGTGTCTGCTTCAGTAGAGTCAGTAACGGTAATCGTAGCCGCTTGTACGTCCAAAAAACCCACAAAGAAAAATAGGATAGCAAAAACAAATACTTTTTTGATTGGAAAAGTCATGTTTCAGTCTGTTTATTATACTATAAATAAATCTGGGTTTTGTGTCTTGGATGGACCCCGGGGTTCGGTCACGAGTTACTGAGTTTTTGTGGTCACACATAAATTACCTGACGGTAATTTTGCGCGACCCCGGCTCGCGGTTTTTGCCTTTCGTCCACCTCGGGCGGACTCAAACAAAAACAACGCTGCGCCTTCCACAAAAGCACAAAATCCCAAGCAGTTGGGACTTTGTGTCTTTTGTGGACCCTAGGGTTCGGTCACGAGTTACTAATTCGCTACGCTCAAAAGTACTCGCGACCCCGCCTCACTTGTCGCAAGCGACATCGTTGCGGCTTTCGAATCTCCCCGCAGGCAAAGCAGTTTGCCTACTTTACGGGTCCACGCAAGAAAAAAGGCCCACTCAAAAAGTGGGCTCTTTTTTCAACGCGTGGACCCTAGGAGATTCGAACTCCTGACCTCCGCTTTGCAAAAGCGGCGCTCTACCAACTAAGCTAAGGGCCCAAATAGTAACAGGCAATATTCTATACAATTTTTGATCTTTTGCAAAGGCGGTTTGACATTTCCAGACTTCGGTGTAATCTTTAAACGAACTCGAGCGAGAGCTCATAAAACACCCTGCCATGGCTAAGCGATATTTCATCGTCACCACACTAGGCCTTCACAAGGATTACAGCGAACAAGACCAGCTCTGGCTCGACACCGATCATTACCCCGAAGTGGAAGAAGCCGGCGGTCCAAAGGTGCTGGACAAACTCCTCAGGATCGGCGAGGAAGACAGCGACGACACCGTGGTATACATCCAAGAGGTCGTCGGTGGTATCGAAGGCTGGCAGAAATACTGCCGGGAAAAGCGCTCGGGACTCAAAAAGAAGTTCGGGGGACGATTTGGGCAGCGGATCAACATCAACTTCCGCATCATCTCCCAGCTCGCCTCGGACGGGATCGACCTCTCTCTTTGAGGAACAGCTCCACGAAACATGAAAGGCCCGCTGCACAGCGGGTCTTCTCATTTTCATTTCAATTCTTTATATCGAAAACAATTCGTCAAATGATCATTCACCATCCCGATTCCCTGCATGAAGGCATATGTGACCGTCGAACCGCAAAATTTAAATCCTCGCGATTTCATGTCGAGAGCGATTTTATCTGATAGTTCTGTTCGTGCGGCAATGTGCGAATGAGTTTTGTATTTATTATTGATCGGTTTGTTGCCGACGAATCCCCAAATGTATTTCGAAAATGTTCCAAATTCTTTACGCACACGAATGAAGGCTTTGGCATTTTCGACCGCGCCATTTATTTTCAAACGATTTCTGATGATTCCGGCGTCTTTTAAAAGTTTCGCTTTCTTCGCTTCGCCGTATTTCGCAATTTTCTCGTAATCAAAATTATCAAATGCTTTGGCGAAGTTATCTCTCTTGTGCAAAATTATTTTCCACGAAAGTCCGGCTTGGAAAGTATCGAGAATGATTGCACGAAAAATTTTATCGTCCCGACGCTCTGGTTTGCCCCACTCGGTGTCGTGATACTTCTGTATCAACTTGTCTTCCCCCGGCCAAGCACAACGTTTCAATTTCTTCATTTTATATTCCTCGAAATCAGGTGATCGATGAAATCAGCTTCGGACACCCCAACTGACTCAAGCAAGCTATGTACTGGCATACCGCGACCGAGAATCGGCACCGAGTCGACTTCGATTACATAAATTTCTTCTTTTGGAGAAATGATGTATTCGACAAGTGAAAAATCAGCAAGACCAAATTCACGATGAATTTCACGAGTCATGTCTTCAATTTTCTTTTTCTGGACGCTGTCTTTACCGACGACGTACACACGGTGCAAACCCATCGGTTTCGGCCCAGCCTTTGGCATGTTCTCGCGCGACATAACTTCGTGGGTCGGCATCGCATAATGATTTTCATTTCTGTAGCCTTCGAGAATTGCCGAGACGACTTCTTTGCCTTCGACGTATTCTTCAATCAAAATTTCATTAAACATGTCCGCCAAGTGATGCAGTATGGAAATAAGCTCGGAGAAACTTGTGACGAGATACGTGTGGGTCGAAGCACTTCCCAAAATAGGTTTGACGATCCACGAACCGCCGAGTTTTTTAAAAACTTCCATCGCTTTACGTCGGATATGATTTAATTTTTCGGTCTCGTCGGTGAATCGACCCAGGTCTTGGAGGACGACATATCGTGGAGTCTTGTAACCAATCGATTTTAAACGTTCTTTGGTGGCGGTTTTGTTTCCGGTCAGAGCCGACGAGAGAGTGTCTGATCCCACAAATGGAATATCTCTACTTTCGAGGAATTTCTGGATCCGGCCGTCTTCGCCATCTGATCCGTGTAAGCAATTAAAAACCACGTCAATATGAATTCCAATATCGTCCGGACTCATTGGTATGCCGTTTTGATGCCAGACACCGTCTCGATCAATCAATATGTCGATGGCTCTATATTTGTCGCGCGAAATATGCGCCAGCACATAAGAGCCAGTTTCTAGAGAAACATTGTATTCCGGTCCCACGCCACCGCGCAAAACCCCGACGCGAGTTTTATCTCCATTTAACATGAAGATATTTTATCATTATTTAAGAAATTGGCTTCGTCTATCCTGGTGATATCGCAAAGCGAATCTGTGTGACTCGGCATTAGCCAAAATGATGTCTTTTTCATGCTCGATAGTAATTTTCTTATTCCCGAGAATTGCCTTTGGTTTATGACGTTCATTTTTCACCACTGCCACGACTGGAATTTGCACACCAAGTTCGTTGAAAATAGTTTCCACTTTCCTCTTCTGGGCGACCGATCCGTCAACAACAACCAAGTTTGGATACAGCCATTCTGGATGTCCGAGTCGACGCTTGATGACTTCGGCTAGAGCACCGACGTCATTTGAGGTGTCGTATCCGCGAATGCGGAATTTCCTATACTCGTTCTTATCCGCCACACCATCAGTCACGACCGTCATCACGCCGACCATCGACTTCCCTGATATGTGAGAAATATCATACGCTTCGATACGAAAGTTCCCGCTTTTTCTAAGCAATTCTTCGCGCTTGATGAGAGACACGTCGCGAATGTGTTGGAGCGCACTAATCTTGTTTCTAACAAGACTCGCTTTTTCAAATTCTTGGCTTCGTGCCAACATCATCATCTCTTTTTCCAAATTCTTCAAAAGTTCTTTTTTCTTGCCCTTGAAAAACAAAATGATATTTTCAATATTTTTGTTATAAGACTTTTGTGCGTCAACATTACTAGTGTCCGGTGCAAGACCGAGTTGTCGGTAAAAAGTGAATTGGTCTTTCTTTATTGAGCTACCATCATGAAATGGGAAAATTTTTCTAATTATTTTCAACCCTTCACGAATAGCCGGGCCGTTTGGAAAGGGCCCAAAGCTAGCGCGTAGCTCGTAGTGCGTAGTGCGTAGGTCGCTTTCACGTTCCAATAAAACTTTTGGGAAACCCTCTTCTGTAATAACGACATTATAAAAACTCTTGTCATCTTTTTCTTTGGTGTTATAAATTGGCTGATATTTTTTTATTAGATTGGCTTCCAAGATGATTGCTTCGAGGACTGAATCTGTAGTTAGGTGTTCTAGCGTTTTTGATGTTGTAATCATGTCGACCAGGAGCGGTCCGCGAGTATCGATCAGGTCATCGCCGAAATAGCTCCGCACTCGATCGCGAAGAGACGTCGCCCGGCCGACATACAGAACCTTGTTACCAGACTTGAATATATAGACGCCTGGTTTGTCAGGTAGTTTTGGAATTCCTTTCCTTTTCATGATTTTTATCTTACTTGGTTTTCCACATTTTGACCAATCTAGAATAAAAAGCTATAGTGTTGCCGAACTCTTACCAAATGATCACAGAAAAAACGATTCTCGACGTCGCAACACGCGACGACATGACAGAAAACACGAAACTTCTCCTACTGGGAGCATTGGTGTGCCTGACATTCAGTTCTTTGTTCAGCGCTGTAATAAAGCGCTTCGTGCCCAAGGAAAAGTAACACACCTTTCCGGAAATAGAAGGTCCCGCTCTAGCGGGGTTCTTTTATTTTATCAAGAAAATGTCGGGTTTTTAGAGCTTGACAAAACTGAGATATTAGTATATAGTTGTAATCAGAGTTCAGTTGAAACCCAACCTTGGTCTTCGGACCAACAACAAAACGAGACATGAAAAAGTCAGGCTTGGCAATACTAGCACTTTACACCGGCGCAGCTGTGTTCTTGGGAGTCTACTTTGAGTCAGAGAAATTCCTTAGCGCTCTCTGCTTCGGATGCGCGGCATTCTGCGCCCTGTTGACCATAGACATCTCGAACCACCAGAACAAATAAGCAACTACAGCCCGCACGGGAAACTCACTCCGTGTGGGTTTTCTGTTTTTAGCCATCACTCGCTATGTATTTTTCATTACCTTTTTCGTCTTAACCAAAACTTTCTTCAAATATTTTCCGGTATGTGATTTTTCCGTGTTTGCGACTTCTTCGGGCGTGCCTTTGGCTATGAGTTTGCCTCCCAATTCCCCGCCCTCGGGCCCAAGATCGATGATGTAGTCCGCGACTTTGATGAGATCTAGATTGTGTTCAATGATGACGACAGAATTTCCACGGACAACGAGCTTGTTTAAAACTTCGATAAGTTTCGCCACGTCGTCGTAGTGAAGCCCGACAGTTGGTTCGTCGAGTAGATAAATTGTTCGCTCTGTCATCGGTCTGTAAAGTTCAGATGATATTTTTACACGCTGGGCTTCCCCGCCCGAAAGCGTCGTTGCTGGTTGACCGATTTCGATATAACCAAGTCCAACGTCATCAAGCGTCACGAGCCGATCAGCAATAGCCGGGATATCTTCAAAGAATTTCAATCCGTCTTCGACGGTCATTTTCAAAATGTCGTGAATATTTTTGCCTTTGTATTTTACTTTTAGAGTTTCTTTGTCGAATCTTTTGCCATCGCAGATATCGCACTTCACATAAACTGTCGGCAAGAAATGCATCTCCACTGCCACGAGTCCGCGACCCTCGCAGGCTTCACAACGTCCACCTTTGACATTGAATGAAAATCGATTCGCTTTCCAACCACGAAGTCTGGCTTCTTCACTCTCGGCAAACATGTCACGGATATGTCCCCATGCGCCAGTATAAGTCGCTACATTCGAGCGCGGTGTTCGGCCAATTGGTGATTGATCAATAAGAATCGAACGCGAAACAGATTCGGCTCCAGCAAACGAAGCGCAATTGAAAGTTTGGGCACTTCGATAGCGACGATCAAATCTGGCGCGCAAATTCTTGTCGAGTATTTCGTACATGAAAGAGGATTTTCCGGAACCCGACACACCTGTAATGACGGTCATGCGACCCAGTGGCACATCGACGTTTAGGTTATCAATGTTGAAAATTTTGCCTCCGCGAATTTTGATCCAGCCCTTATCGGCCTCACGACGAGATTCTGGAATCGGAATAAATTCTTCTTCGCGCAAGTACGCGAGCGTTCTCGACTTTGACTTATTCGTCTTGGCAGTGAGCAATTCATCGAGATAATCCGCCACGATTATTTCCCCACCATGGACGCCAGCTTTTGGACCAATGTCGACGATATAATCTGATGCATAAATAGTATCTTCGTCATGCTCAACAACGACGATAGTGTTTCCAAGATCACGTAATTCTTCTAGAGTCTTGATCAGCCGATCGTTGTCACGCTGATGAAGTCCGATTGTCGGCTCATCGAGAACGTACATCGCACCGACAAGTCTGGAACCGAGCTGTGACGCCAGGCGAATTCGCTGAGCTTCTCCGCCCGATAACGTGTTGGCTCGACGTTCAAGCGCCAAATAATCGAGTCCGACGTTTAGCATGAATTTCAGACGATCTTCGATCTCTTTGATGATCACTGCGGAGATTTCGCGTTCCTTGGCGGTGAGTGGAACCGTTGAAATAAATTCATACGCATCACGGATGGTCATACCGGTAAATGTGACAATGTTTACGCCCTTCTGCTTTCCACCCAGAAATACGTTTAGAGCTTCCTCGCGAAGTCTGGCGCCGTTGCAGGTCGCACATGGTTCAGTACCAAAAAGATGTTTCGTGCCCAGACCATTACATGCCGGACATGCGCCGTATGGCGAGTTGAAAGAGAAAAGTCTCGGTTCGATTTCTGGAAAAACATAACCATCTTCTGGACAAATAAGTTTAGCTGAAAGCAAAGTTTCTTCGTGCTTGTCAGCGAGCTTCTCGGCTTTGACCACATCAGGTTCGCCAACGACAATTCTGATGAAGCCCTCGGACTCGGTAATGGCGCGCTCAATCGCTTCACCCAAACGCATTTCAAAGTCTTGACCGTTATCACGCATCTCGTGCACTGCAAAAGAGTCGACGAGTAAATCGATTTCATGTTTCTTGTTCTTGGAAAGCTCGATCGATTCGCGCAGATTTTTCATCCGACCATCAATTCGTATCTGGGTGTAACCTTTGCCGAGTAAATCGTAGAGATACTGATAGTATTCACCCTTTCTTCCGCGCACAACCGGCGAGAAGATGTGAATCTGGGTGTCATTCCATTCGGCGCCCATTACTTTCTTATTGTTTCCTTTTTTCGAAAGATCAGAAACTTTATTTTTGATAAATTCAGAAATTTCTTGGTTGGAAAGTTTTTTGATTTCCAATCCCGAGATCGGACTGTAGGGTCGGCCGACGCGCGCATAGAGTACACGCAAGTAGTCGTAAATTTCTGTAATCGTCGCCACAGTCGAACGCGGGTTATTCGAGCGAGATTTTTGATCGATCGAAATTGCTGGCGAAAGTCCCGTGATCTCGTCGACATCAGGCTTCGGCATTTGAGACAGAAACTGGCGCGCGTAAGAAGAAAGAGACTCCACATATCGACGCTGGCCTTCAGCGAAAATTGTGTCGAACGCGAGAGATGACTTACCCGATCCTGAAAGACCCGTAAAGACGATCATCTTGTTTCGAGGCATTGAAACAGACACATTTTTCAAATTATGTGTTCTGGCGCCCTTCACTACTATTTCGCCGTAATCGACGTTTTTATTAATTTTTTTATTCATATTCTAAATCCCCCGTCGAAGTTTGTAGGGGGTAAGTACAAATAATATAGCATGAACTCCGTAGTAAAAGCGAAAGCGCCTTCCATCATTGAAAGGCGCTCCCCACAGATTGCGCGTCTCTACCTCTTGGGGTAGATCAGATCATTCGAATTGACACCTTCGAAATGTCCGCTGCCCATGCAATAGACCTCCCATTCATGTTTTCCGAGGTCTCCAATGTCGAAACTCGTTTCCTCCACGTACTTATCGACGCGGGCACGATACTCGGCGTAAGTCTCACCTTTCTTGGGCGAATCGGGGTTTGGACACCCTTCGGGAGAAAAGCGGGCTCCCTTGGCCCACTGTTCTGCTGTTGGTATTGTTCTGGTTGTCATGACTTCGTCTTTTGTGCCAATACTACTTTTTGCAGACAATGCTGTCAAACATACAAAATCTTATGATTCTGAGTCGATAATCCCCAATTTGACAAAAGTTGTAATCTGGTTTACTCTATGGACTCGTTCTTTGAAGTATTGTTGAAATGGCATAGGGTACCGACCATTTAAAACAAACGGGCTCACAAAACATGCAACAACACGTAAAAAACCGTATGTTACTGACAATAGCGTTTTATGTACTATGTTTTGGCGTAGCGCCATCCATAGTAGTGTGGGCACTCCGCAGCGGAGGCCAAAATGGTGAACCAGTAAAACTCTGGAACCGCTAATGGAATACATACCTTTCATAAGCGTTATTGTTGCTGCCTTTGGCATCAGCATGGTTCCGAGCGGAAAAGGAATGCCACGTGAACGTCTGGCAAAAGGATTCGGGAGAATCTTCAGACGGAGAAGCACAGGCCGCCTAGCATAACGCGGGACGGCAGAAAAATTGTCCGATGTTCAACTGGTCTTTGAGACCAATTCCTGGGAGGGAATGTTGATCATCGTCTAGGGGGTCGCCAGAATGGCGGCCCTCTTTTTTTACTTATTTTCCAAAACTTTTATTTCATCACGTAGTATCGCCGCAGTTTCAAAGTCTAGTTCTTTGACCGCTTCATTCATTTCTCTTTTTTTCAATGTTATAAGTTTGTTTATTTGCGAACGACGTTTTTTCGGATCAGAAATTTTAAACACCGCTGAATCAACTTCGAGTTCCCGCGCCACAGCTTTGTCATGTTCCGAATCCATAAGCTCGGTAATGTCCTGAATCTTTTTCTTGATTGATTTTGGCGTGATGCCATTCGCTAGATTGTACGCAACTTGTTTTTCACGACGACGATTCGTCTCACCCATTGCGCGCTCCATCGAACCGGTGATGTTGTCAGCGTAGAGAATTACTCGCCCATCGACATTTCGCGCTGCGCGTCCAATCGTCTGGATAAGCGAAGTTTCCGAGCGCAAAAATCCTTCTTTGTCCGCATCGAGAATTCCGATGAGTGACACTTCAGGCAGATCAAGTCCCTCGCGAAGCAAGTTTACGCCGACGAGAATATCAAATTCACCTTTGCGAAACTGTGTCAGAATTTTAATTCGTTCGATTGTTTTGATATCACTGTGAATGTATTCGGATTTGATTTTGCGCTCTTTCAGATACGACGCCAGATCTTCGGCCATTTTCTTGGTCAATGTTGTCGCGAGCACTCTCCCACCCTTGGCAATTTCTTTTTCAGCTTCGTTTATAAAATCTTGCACCTGACCCGGGAAATCCGCATCCAAGTTTTCAAGGATGGATCTGACTTCGAGTTTCGGGTCAACGAGTCCCGTCGGACGGACGATCTGTTCAGCCACGTTTTCACTATTTGTAAGTTCATATTCGCTCGGTGTCGCCGACGTGTAAATAACTTGGCCAATGCGTTCTTCGAATTCTTCATAACGCAAAGGACGGTTGTCTTTGGCGCTAGGCAGTCGGAAACCATATTTGACGAGCGTTTCTTTGCGCGACGCATCTCCGGCGTACATCCCGCGAAGCTGTGGCAGAGTTACGTGCGACTCGTCGATAATGGTCAGGAATTCTGGATTGCCCTTTTTATCGTGTGGGAAATATGAAAGTAATGTTTCTGGCGGATCACCCGGAAGTTTGCCTGATAAATGTCGGGAATAATTTTCAATACCAGAGCAATATCCGACTTCCTTGATCATAGCCAAGTCATAATTCGTTCGGCGTTTCAGACGTTCGGCTTCGAGAACAAGTCCGGCTTTTTCTAATTTTGCCAACTGAACTTTCAGTTCAGCTTTGATTGATTTGATTGCCGCTTCTTTCTTTGCGCCATCAGTGAGGAAATGTTTCGCTGGAAAGATGAAAACTTGGGCCGGCTTCTCGAGAATTTTTGAACTAACTGGATCGATGAGCAAAATTTCTTTGATAATGTCGCCCTCGAGCACGAGTCGATACACATAATTTTCTGATATTGGCATTACTTCTACCATGCTTGATCCGATGCTTCGAAAATCGCCAGAATTGAGATCGGCATTGGTGCGTTCATAGTGAATAGCGACAAGACGTTTCATAATCTCAGTTCGGCCGAGCTTGTCACCGACTTTGATGAGCATGTTGCTGGTCTTGTATTCTTCTGGAGATCCGAGACCGTAAATGCACGATACCGACGCCACTATGATGACGTCATTTCGTGTGAGTAATGATTGGGTCGAGGCGTGGCGAAGCCTGTCGATTTCTTCGTTAATGCTCGCGTCTTTTTCAATGTACGTATCCGAGTGCGGAATGTAGGCTTCCGGCTGATAGTAGTCGTAGTACGAAACGAAATAATGCACGGCGTTGTCAGGGAAAAATTCTTTGAACTCCTGCGCCAACTGCGCCGCTAGAGTTTTGTTGTGAGCGATCACGAGAGTTGGTTTACCGATTTTTTGAATGACGTTAGCCGCTGTAAAAGTCTTGCCAGAGCCTGTAACCCCTAGAAGCGTCTGTTTCTTGAAGCCTTTTTTAAGCCCATCCAAAAGCCCCGAAATTGCTCGTGGTTGATCTCCCGCAGGAACGTATTCACTTTGAAGTTTGAATTTTGGCATACTGGCTTGTATTTTTACCCCGTTAGAAATAGGACTTTCTAAAGTCCGTGATTTCTGACTGGGGCGGATTTGAGATTAAATGACACGTGATGATTATATTGTTTTCGACCAAGATTGACAACTTTCCGGATTAGTTTTAGTATGGCGGAAAACACGGACATCATGGAGAAGCAACAATTCCTTGAGCTGCTCGACACCTACGAAAAGAGGCTTGCGAGGCTTGGTCATCGTACACCAATGGAAGTAAGCTTGAGCCGCACCATACATCGTATGGAAAGCAGGAACCTTGTCTTGGGTCACTGCCTCCAAGTGATACGGGCCATGCGAAAACAAGCCGAGAATGTGAAAGTGGAAGATCTCGCTGGTGGCCTGATCTTCATACAGGGTTGCTTTTGGACAAATGGTGTATACACCATAAACCAAATGCAAAAACACAACAAGACGAGGGATTAAAAACAACTCGACAGAACGACGGAGCCCCCTCACGGGGCTTCATCTGTTTTAAATATCTCACTTCACGTACTTTTTGAACATATGTTTTTAAATTACGTGTTTAACCGAGGTTCGACCTTGAGTATCAAGAATACATCTCGTCTCTTTTTTGCTCCAACTTTTTGATTATTTCCGGATCGGTGATTTTCTGAAATCTTGGAAAAGTTTTGCCGTCTTTGGTCACCATATCAACAAACATATCAATAGGTCTCGCGCTCGCATCGGCGTGTTCTAGAAAATCTGATTTATAGAATGGTCTATAGACCACCAAGTATTCTTCGGTTTCGGTGTGTCTAGAAATATTTACGATTTCATACGCATGATCAAAAATATCTTCGGGGTTATGTTTGTAGTGATAATAAAATCCCGGTTCTGGTCTTTGCATATTAGTTTTTGTAATTACTAATAAATTCTTTTTTAAATTCCTCAAATTTATCTTCCAAAATTGCTTGGCGGATTTCTTTTACAAAATTCACCATGAAATATAGATTGTGAATCGAAGCCAAAGTATTTGCCAAAATTTCTTTGCCGTGGAAAAGATGTGCGACATAGCTTCGTGTGTAATTTTTGCACGTATAACATCCGCATCCTGTGTCGATTGGCGAGAAGTCTTCACGAAACTGAGTATTCAAAATATTTATTTTTCCGTTCTTGGTATAGAGACTGCCATTTCTAGCGATACGTGTCGCCGTCACACAGTCAAAGAGATCGCAGCCGTTTTCTACCGCACCCAAGATATCGAGTGGCTCGCCGATACCGAGAAGATGTCGTGGCTTCCCTTCTGGAAGAGATTCATTTACCCAAGCCACCGCCGTACCGATGTCATCTTTGTCAAAACTTCCGCCAATTCCAAATCCGTCAAAAGAATTTCCTTCCTCGGTCAACATACCCGCCAATGTTTCAGCCGACTCTTTTCGTAAGTCTTGGTGTCGGCCGCCCTGAACAACAGCGAATAATGCTTGAACATTTTTCGGATCTAATTTTTCGTGCGCTTCCAAACTTCGTAGAGCCCAGCGATGCGTGCGCTCCATGGCTTCGCGCTGATATTCGTATTTGGCTTGCGGACTCGTACATTCATCAAAAGCGAAAATCATATCCGCTCCAAGATCCCACTGAATTTTCATCGAAGACTCGGGCGCGAAGCGATGGGTTGAGCCATCCAAATGTGATTTGAAAGTTACTCCATCCTCATCAATGTTTGCAAGTTTGCCGTGATTGCCTGTTCCACCGTCATCAGGGATTTCTGCGTCACTCGCCTTGGCGACTTTACTGACCCGCTCGCCAAATGCGGCACCGAGCGAGAATACCTGGAACCCCCCAGAATCAGTCATGGTCGGACCGCGCCAATTCATAAATTTGGCAAATCCCCCAGCGCGCGCGACAAGCTCGCTTCCCGGCTGAAGATATAAATGATATGTATTGGCCAACACGACCTGCGCGCCAATATCCTGCAGCATTTCTGGCGTCAGACTTTTCACTGTCGCTTTCGTTCCCACGACAACATACGCAGGTGTTTCAATTTTGCCGTGCGGTGTAGTAATCTCGCCCGCTCGGCCGAGATTCCCGAACTTTTTAATTATTTCGAATCCAAACATATTAAATTCTAACTTCTACCCAACGCTCTTCTTGAATATTTACTGGACTTTTTATGACGACTTTCTTGAAAGAATCTCTAGGGTCGAAATGAACTTTTTGCGCAATTCCAACCAAAGTGTTGTCGAGCCCAGGATAGAAAAATTGATCACCAACAATAACTTCGATTTCTCTGGAAACTTCGACTTCGAGCGTACCGTTACCCGTACCGCGCGCATTAAAATAATTTCCTGTATTTCCGTAAATAACTTGAGAAATATTTCCCGGCGTCGAATACATTAAAACTTTGGCTGAATTTTTATCAACTGATTCAATAAATCCGATCAGGATGTCGCCTCCGGCGAAAACCAAATCGTCCGGTTCAATTCCTGATTCAGAACCCCGATCAATTATAAGCGTGTCGTATGGTGTCTGATTTGGTTTGGCCAAAATTGCCGAAAGCACTATTTTCATTTCCGGCTTTACTCTTCCTAAAAGTTCTTTTAGGGAGTCATTCTCCGCCGCGACCGACGCGGTTTCTGCAATTCTATCTTCGTACTTTGCTAATTGCGCTTTCAGTACGACGTTCTGTTTATATAGGTCAGACTTTGAATCAAAAGTAAGCGCCAAGAAATCCTCTGTAAAATTTTCCGCCGTCCAAACAGGCACAGCGATTTTAGTAAAAGCCGGACTCAGTTTTTTCAAAAGACCTTTTTGCAAAAGGAAGAAAAAGACGACAAACAAAACTACGAGCAAAACAACAAAACGACGTTTGCGATAAGTTTTAGCGAGGCGCTGATTCATACTGAGTATCAATTAGAATGTCTTTGTATTTTTCCAAATTTTCTAGAACAACACCAGTACCACGCGCCACAGCCGTAATCGGATCTTCGGCAATGTGAATCGGCATTTTGACTTTCTGATGAAGAAGCTTGTCGAGACCTTTTATCATTGCCCCACCACCCACAAGGACGATTCCACGATGCATGATGTCGGCCAGAATTTCCGGTGGAGTATTTTCTAAAACTTCACGAATACCTTCAACAAGAGAATTGATGGACGTAGCCATAGCTTCGCGAATATCGTCGTCGTTGACCAAAACTTCTCGCGGGAGTCCGGTGACCAAATCCCTTCCTCTAACTTCTATCTCGACAGTGTCGCCAAACGGAATCGCTGAACCAATCGCGATCTTGATATTTTCGGCCGTTTTCTCGCCGATCAAAAGTTTAAATTGGTCTTTGAAGTAAGACATGATGTCGGTGTTTAGTTTATCGCCAGCGATGGTGAGATTTTTTGATTGAACGATTCCACCGAGCGAAATGACGGCAATGTCAGTTGTGCCTCCGCCAATGTCGACAATCATCGAACCGACTGGGTCGTGAATTGGAAGTCGGATGCCAACCGCTGCGGCCGTTGGCTCTTCGACGATGTAAACTTCGCGCGCGCCAGCAGATTTGGCTGCGTCATAAACAGCGCGTGTTTCGACGGAGGTAATGGCTGATGGCACGCCGATGACCACACGCGGACGGAAAAACTTCGGTGACATTTTCTCAATCTTGTTGATGAGATAGCCGAGCATTTCTTCGGTAACTTCGTAATCAGAAATAACACCATCGACAAGCGGACGGACGGCTTTTATATGCGGAGGGGTTCGACCGAGCATTTGTTTAGCTTCGCCACCGACAGCGACAATCGTTCCTGTTTTCTTGTTCACGGCGACAACCGACGGCTCGGAGATGACGATGCCTTTGCCCTTCAAGTAAACAAGGGTATTTGCAGTACCCAAGTCTATCCCGATGTCATTTGAAAATAATTTATAGAATCTTTCAAACATAATTTTTTAATTCTTCTACAATACTTTCGATCTTGACCATCTTCGTCTTCTCATCACGGCGTTCTTTAATCTCGACTTCGCCAGCTTCTAGAGATCTCTTTCCGACAACAACGCGGACGGGGATGCCGATTAAATCCGAGTCATTGAATTTCTCTCCTGCGCCCGTGTCACGATCGTCAAACAGAACTTCGATTCCAGCATTCGTCAGATTAGTGTAAATTTCTTCGGCGGTCTTTAAAACGTTTTCATCATTTCCAGCCGCAATCAAATGCACAGCAAACGGCGCGATTTCCTTTGGCCAGATCATTCCTTTGTCGTCTGATAAAACTTCGGCGATAACGCCAATCAAGCGCGTAACACCAATACCATAACCTCCCATGTAAATAGATTTTATTTCTCCGTCGCTGTCTTTGTATTTCAGATCAAAAGGATCTGTAAATTTTGTGCCCTGCTTGAATATGTTTCCAACCTCAACGGATTTGTGTTCAACCAAGTTCTTTTTCTCGATACCGAGCTTCGCAAGCTCCTCGTCCGTGGTGATTTCCTGATTGACTGCTATATTTTTTTCTTCGTCCAAGAATATAACGTCCTCGCCGGCTTCAGATATGGTTTGGAATTCATGAGAGTATTGCGAAAAAGTTCCGCCAGTCGCAAGAGTGATGTAAGTCTTGTGGCCAATCCCGCAACGGGAATAGATTTTCATGTAGGCTTTTTTTACTTTTTCGTAGAACATGTCCTGCGCCTCCTCGCTCGTATCAAAAGAATACAAATCTTTCATCACAAACTCGCGACCGCGCATAACGCCTGATTTGGCACGAAGTTCGTTTCGAAACTTTGTCTGGATCTGATAGACGTATAGAGGCAAATCTTTATACGAATTTACATATTCAGTCAGCAGATTTACAACCTGCTCATCATGAGTAAAGCCGAGACCCAAATCAGCGCCATCTTTTAATTTCGTTTTGAACCACACATCGACGAGATTATCGTCCCATCGGCCAACTTTTTCCCAAACGTCTTTCCTCTGCAAAGCTGTCATGATAAGTTCTTGTCCGCCGATCGCATCCATTTCTTCGCGGATTATTTTTTCTATATTTTTGAGAACCCTGAGACCAAGCGGTAAATATGAATAGGCCCCAGCCATCTCTTTGTGCACGAAACCAGCGCGGATCAAAAGTTCGGCATTCTTTGAAGTCTCATCCGCTGGGGCCTCTTTGCGGGTCTTGGTAAATAGTTTTGTTTGTCTCATGGGCTCTATATTACTGGAAATTAGGGGTTTTTACTATGCTTGACAATAGTACCTGAATATGGTACTATATACCCAAACCCTGATCCATGAGAACCATCGTCACCTTCCTGGCGTTCATCGCCGTTTCCCTGAACATCAATGCTCAGGCGTGTTGCCAAAGCCAAGTCACCACCAAGAACATACGTGTTGGAGACCTGGGGTTCACGATCGAAACCTCCTACCACAGCGTCGATTACGCCGGCGCCAACAGGGATCCTTTCGATCGTGTATTTTACCTCGACACCGACGGCCAGAAGAAAGAACTGCCACTTGGTGAATACATGTGGGGACAAGCTCGCAGCATCCTGAACATAGAGCTCCTTGGCAACGAGCTTGTTGTGAACTACACCAGCAAAATCGCCGGTCGTAACGGGAAGGCAACCTTCATCTTTCACGAAGGGCTTTGGAAACGACTAGTCTCCTAGCGCCCAAACCACGCATCGCGCGACCCCGGAACTTGTTCCGGGGTCTTCGCTTTTTGGGCGTTGACTAACCCCCTTTTTCATGTAATATATCCCTATCTGTTCTAATCCTTCGGGCCTCCCTACCGGGAAAGCTCGGGATGCCCACGGCAGTCACCGCGGGTCAAACGAAAGCCATTATTATAAACAAGGCTTTTGTGCAGATAAGGGAACACTTATATGGAAAGCAAATTAATTAACGATATTTTAGCGGCTGGAGGACATTTTGGATATTCAAAGACCAAACGACATCCTTCAACCAAAAGCTACGTTTTTAGCACCAAGAACAATTCTGACATCATCGATGTGACTCAGACAGCAAGTATGCTCGAGAACGCATTGAAGTTCGTCAAAGGTTTGGCGGAGGAGAAGAAAACAATTCTTTTCCTAAGTTCAAAGCCTGAAGCCAAGAAGATAATCGAAGCGGCCGCCAAAGATTTGAAAATGCCTTATGTCGAGAATCGATGGATCGGCGGAACGCTTACAAACTTTTCCCAAATCAACAAAAGAATCCTTGTGTTGGCAGATCTAAAAGCCAAGCAAGAAAAAGGTGATCTAGCAAAATACACAAAGAAAGAGCAGTCTGACTTTGCTCGCCAGATTGAAAAAATGCAGAAGAATTTCGGCGGTCTTTCGACCATGACACGAAAGCCTGACGCAGTATTTATCGTCGATGCCAAGAAGGAACGCATTGCCCTAACCGAAGCCAAAATGATGAAAATCCCGGTTGTCGCTTTGGTAAATACTGACAACGATATCCGCGAGGTTGACTACCCCATTGTCGCCAATGACGCCTCTCGAACGAGTGTGCAGTTCTTCGTCGACAAGATTGTCGAAGCCTACAAAGCCTAAATAGAAGTTTGGTATAATAGCCAAGCCCATCTTAACCGTTCTTTATCTTTAATCTACAAAAATATGATTACAACCGAACAATTAAAAACTTTGCGAGACGAGACAGGTATTTCTGTCATGCAATGTAAAAAAGCTCTCGAAGAAGCGGGTGGCGATATAGAAAAAGCTCGCGTAATTCTAAAGAAGAAATCAGGTGACGTCGCAGCTAAAAAGGCTGATCGAGAACTCGGCGCCGGTATTATCGTTACCGCTCAAAATGCAGACAAAGCGGTAATGCTCACACTTCTCTCTGAAACCGACTTTGTCGCCAAAAACGATGACTTCGTAAATATGGCCAAATCTTTGGCTGAGAAAGTTCTATCTTCTGGCAAAGATTCTCTCGAGGGGGAACTTGATGGATTGAATGGACTTATGCAAAAGGTTGGTGAGAACATCAAGCTTGGCGAGGTCGTTGAAATATCCTCTGGAAACACTGGTGTCTACAATCACAATGGACACTTCGCCGCAATCGTTGTTTTGAAAGAAAACAACGCTGAGTTGGCGAAAGACATTGCTATGCACGCGACGGCCATGCGACCAACTTACATGACAGAAGGAGACATTCCAGATACCGACAAAGAAAACGCAAAATCAGTACTTGCTAAAGAAGTCGAGGAACAAGCGGCTGGAAAACCAGAAGACATGAAAGCCAAGATCCTTGATGGGAAAATCGCTTCTTACTTCAAAGAGCAGATTCTTTTGAATCAAGCTTTCATCAAAGACCCGTCAAAGACAATCGCCCAACTTTTGAAGGAAGCTAATAATGAAATCGTATCATTCAAGATACAACAAATCTAAAATGTTCGACGTTTCAATTATAATTTTCTTCTTGGCACTCATCGGCATCGTTTGGATGTTTGCTTCACAGGCGAAAAGATTGCGTCGTGAAGACCGTCTTCACGACGCCTTCCCTTCGAAGGATTTGTCTTATGAGAACTTCAAATTATTGAACGAGAAAGCTAGAAAACTTTGGCTTGAGTTCATCCATTCTACAGCCATCGTATTGAGTAAATTCTGGGCCAGACTGACACATCATATCGGTACATGGTTTCATAAAGGCATACGTCGCGTCGAACAGCAGATGATCAAGCAAGAGCAAAAAGACGGAAACGGCGAAGTGAAGCAATCGATTTTCTTGACTACAATCAAAACGTATAAGAAAGAAATCAAAAAACTCAAAGGGGCCGTAGAAGAAGAATTGCCTCGCCCACGCATCGCTGAAGAATCGACTCCTTCAGTTGACAATACGACAGATATGAATACAATTGATGAGTCGAAATTGCCTGCACAGGCAGACAAGCCGGAATAGCTCAACGGTAGAGCAACTGTTTTGTAAACAGTAGGTTGTGGGTTCAAGTCCCTCTTCCGGCTCCAAAATCAAAAGCCCCTTCGCGGGGCTTTTGATTTACCTAATCCCCTTCCAGCTTTTCTTGAAAAGCGTCGTTTTAACAGGATGATTATCGATCCAGTGATAGTTCCCTCCCCGAGGTTTATCCATGAGAAGCGCATGGTATTTGAAGCCGTGTTTCTTGAGCCACGTGATGGTAATCTTTTTGTGTTCTTTGGTAGTACGTGAAGTAAAAAATGTAATTCTGTGTCCTGCATCAAAGAGTTTGTTGATTGCTTCACGTGCACCAACGTACGGCAAACATGTCACCATTCGCTTCGGCTCCTCGTTCGGCACATCGTCTGTAATAGTCCCGTCGATATCGATGAGATAATTTTTCATTCCCTTTTTTAGAACGGGACTTTTCTTCATGTTTTTGTTTTAGTTGACTGGAGTTGTTGTCGCGGTCTCTTTCGCATCAGTGGCTTTCAAGCTCTTCGGACTGATTGTCGATTTCGTACTTGAAGCATTCTCTTCTGCGACAATAAAGACGGTTGGCGCAATTTTTTGAATATCTTCGAATTCCTGGAGACCGTAATAAACCCTACCGTTTATGATAAGCGCGGGTAGGCGTTCTGGTTCACGGATTTTATAGATAGATTTTAGAGCCGAGAGAGCCGACAAATCTAGATTGTAGTCAAAAGCATAAACGCGAACATTTGGATAATTCTGACGGATATCAGTCAGGATGTAGCCTTGTTTTTCACAATCAGCACAACCGTCTTTGTTCGAGTAGAAATAAATTATTGAAGTGACTTTGAGATCACATTTCTCCTGAGTCTTTTTCATAAGAAGATAGTCCTTGATCTGGAGCAAAGAATAATATTTTCGTAGTGACATAAGTTCTTCTTTGGAACCGATACTGTTCTCTTCGCCGTATTCAATCTTGGCTGCAAGTTCGTTTAGCTCCTGAGAAAGAAGCGAATCGTCAACGTTGCTACAAGAAAGCTCCGAGAGTAAATTGTATTGAGTCTCTGACGAAAGGATGTCGACAGCGATGGAGTCTTGGATTGATCTGATTTCTTGGATCTTTCGGTTATTGAAGAAATTCGACAAGAAAAAGGCCATCGCAAACAAGAAGGCTGTGATTAAGAATGCTACTAAATATCTCTTCCAGTCAGTATTGGGTCTCATACAGGTTATCTCCAGGCGACACCTTTTCGGACAAAAACCGAGTTATACAAGGCTTTGAGTATCCAGAAAGGCGCGATTAGATTAAAGATGATCATAAACGGAATCGTGTAATAGTCAACCCCGTGGCGGCCATAGACCATTTTTCGGCCAATCGAGATGGAGACAAACAAGAACAAGTAAAGGAGAATAATGACAAAAGTCTGGCCGCCAGTCGACAAGAAAAACGGATCGAAGTGCCCAGGATTAAAATGAAATCCTGTAACTGAAATTTGCTCAACACTGTCTCTAGCGGCGATCGCAGTGTTAACAACGAAAAGCGATAAAATATATGGAACGGCGATAATAGAAATTACGCCCGCAGGCACAGAGAACATCGAAAACGAACCGAACTTTGGTCGAAAGATTATTTTCCGATAATCCCAGGCGTTCATAATGAAGCCATAAATCCAGCGAATACGCTGTCGGTAAAGTTTCTTTACTGTGTTTGGTACTTTGGTATGCACATACGCGTCTTCACACTGTTCGATCTTGAAATAATTCTTCTGCATACGGAAAGCGATCTCCATGTCTTCGGTATTGTGAGCCTTGCGAAAATATCCGAGTCGTTCAAAAACTTCTTTTTTGTAGATTGAAAAAGGTCCAGGTGTAACATAGTTAGCTCCGAGCATTCCCAATATCTTTTTCCTAAATACCGCCCAATCATATTCCACCCGCTGAATAACTTGGATCAAACCTTTTGGTTGGTGCACGATAATTGACGGACAAACAGCCATAGTTTCAGAATCACGTTCAAAGAAAGTCATAATGCGCTTTAAAGCTTGACTGTCGACAAACGAATCGGAGTCTAGACATCCCACGAATGGAGTGTTGGCAAGTTTCAATCCCATATTCACGGCTGTGTGCTTCCCGCCATTTTCTTTTCGGATAACTTCAATCTGCGGAGACCCTGCAAAAGACTGCATGATATCCCAAGTACCGTCTGTCGAGCCGTCGTCGACCAGGAAAAACTTCAGCTTGTCTTTCGGATAGTCGAGGGCCAAGAGCGAATTTACGGTCCCCTGAATAGTCGTCTCTTCGTTCCAGCAAGGCACGACAATAGTTACCCCGGGATAGCTTTGGAGGTCAATATTGCCCGTTCTGCGCTTGATTTCCTTGCGTTTTTCGAGAAAAGTTATAAGAAAAACCACCTGGATAAAAACAGACAAAAACGACAAAATATATAGAATTATAGCCGAGATTTCAGGCATTTGCATAGAGAAATATAGCATTTTAGGGCCTTTTTAGCAACGAAAAAGCCCTGGGCCTCCTAGGCCCAGGGCTTTTCCAAAACAAATTCGATTAGGCGCCCACGTCACACTTCTTGCAACCGCACTTGCCACAACATGCCATGACGGCAGCTACACCCACGAGCACGTAGACGATAGCTTCGAGCATCATCCAGTTTCCGAGGATTAGGTGGACAATATTCCAATCCTTTCCACCGAGAAGCCAACCGAGTCCAACTAGTCCCCAGTTAACACCTCCGATGATAACCAACCACCAAGCAACTTTTCTCATATTTATAAAAATATATTAACTACTAATAATTACGAGACCTTTAGTTTATTATATCATCTTTCAATTTGGGACAAATAGGTTAGCAACATAAAAGTTTAATCAAAATAAAAGCCTTGCCTCACAATCTTATATTTCGACGTCGCTCGAATATCATAAGAGCAAGCTCTCATGCATTCTCGCTAGTCGAAATGATTCCTTAGCCTTATGATCTTCTCATTCGAACGAAGTTTTTCGTGGACTTTGGCTTCGATTTGGCGAATACGTTCGCGCGTGACGCCGAATTCGTGACCAACTTCTTCGAGAGTGTGTTGAATACCGTCTTCGAGTCCGTAACGCATCTCAAGGATTTTCTTTTCTTTTGGAGTCAGTTCGTTTAGGACTTCTCTGATCTGATCAGACAGGATTCGCTGAGCGGATTCTTGATCTGGTCGCATGATCTTGTCGTCAGGAATAAACTCGCCAAGTGTTGATTTATCTTCATCATCGCCGATAGGTTTTTCTAGCGACGCGGTGGTCTGACTGATCTTCTCGATGACGTGAATCTTTTCTACCTCAACACCCATCTCTGTGGCGATCTCTTCAGCCAAAGGTTCACGTCCCAAATCTTGGAAGAGTCTTCGATAGACTTGTTTGTACTTGGAAATTGTCTCCACCATGTGCACAGGAATTCGAATTGTTCGTGATTGGTCGGCAAGAGCACGAGTAATTGACTGGCGAATCCACCAAGTCGCATATGTCGAGAATTTGTAGCCTTTCTTCCAGTCGAATTTCTCGACGGCTTTGAAAAGTCCCAAGTTTCCTTCTTGGATAAGATCAAGTAATGTTAGATCTGAGGAGCGACCAGCGTACTTCTTGGCGATCGAGACGACGAGTCTTAGGTTGGCGCGGGCTAGCAAATTTTTAGCTTCAATATCTCCTAGTTCAATTCTCTTTGCTAGTTCTTTTTCTTGAGAAGCTTTAATCAATGGATACTGACCGATTTCTTTGAGATACATCTGAATCGAGTCGCGGGATTTCTTGTCCTTTGTATATTTATCAATCGTCTTCTTGTCGATGACGTCCATATCGAGCAAATTACCGCCCTCAATGACATCGATCGATGACTCCAGGAATTGCGCGTACAAATCATCTAGCATGATAACGTCAGTTTCAATATTCGGGAAAGTTTTCAAAATCTCGTCGTAAGTGATAAAACCACGCTTCTTGCCCTTGGCAACCAATTCCTCAATTTTCGCCTTGATGGCCAGGACTTTCGGATTTTTGGACTCGGCCTTAACTTTAGGCTTTGGCGCCGGTTTGTTTTTTTTAACAGTTTTTTTGATCGACTTCTTGACTGTCTTTTTAACTTTCTTGGCGGCCTTTTTAACAGCCTTTTTAGCCTTTTTGATTGGCTTTTTTAGAGTTTTCCCTGGCCGGGCAAGCTTGGTCTTCTTGGCAGCTTTCTTTTTAGATTTAGACATGGCGTTTAGTATACGTTATTTTTAAAATTTGTTAATATGACGACTATTTTTAATCTCGGCTAACCTTTTGACTAGATTTTGATACTCGACTGACAGTTTTTCCGCCTCACTGTCATTACTTTCTTTCTCGGCGTTTTTTAATTTAATCTTTAATTCATCGATTCTCCTCGACAGATAATCTTCTTCGAGATTCTTGAGGGTCTCCGTCAAAGTAATCTCGCCCACTTCGTCAGCCGCCATTTCTTGCTCAAATATTAGTTCTTGTTTTAGTGGCTCATATTTAAGGACCAAGTCTTTGAGTTTCTCGTCGCCCATGATTTTTGAAAGTTCAACTTCGATAGTTTTTTCGTCAGCTTGAGTAAAATAAATTCCCATGATTTTTCGCTCTATACTTTCCGTGCGACCAATGTCCTGTTTGGTTTTCTCTTTTATATCTAAATTTTCTTGTTTTGAAATATTTATTTTTTCTAAATCTTGCCACATCGCACCCTCGTCCAGACCTGTCATTTCGGAAACTTTTTTAATAAAATATGATTTTTCAATTTGACTACTAAGTATGGCTATCTCCGGCAAAACCTCGCTTCGAATTTTGTTTCCCAAATCTCGTAAATCCTTAGACGTTTCTTTTATTTTATCTGTCTCAAATTCGATAATATGTTTAGCTTCGCGCAAGAGTGCGCTCCAAGCATCTTTACCGGCAGATTTTATAAATTCTGCCGGATCTTTAGCTCCAGGAATTGCAACGACTTTAACGTCCATGCCAAGCGTAAGAGCGATATGGGCTGAACGCTTAGCCGCCTTAACTCCAGCCGAGTCGGCATCGAAAGCGAGAATCAAATTATTTGAAAGTCTTTTAACGAGCCCCAGATTATTCACTCCGTTTACACCAACAAGCTGATCGGAAAGTGCCGTACCCGAAACCCCAACTGTATTTCGAAATCCTGCTTGATGCATCATGACGACATCAAATTGGCCTTCAACCAAAGTAGTGAAATTATACTTCCTGATGAAATTCTTGGCTTTATCAAGCCCAAACAGTACGTCAGATTTATTGAAAAGCGGTGTGTCGGGTGAGTTTACATATTTGCCTGACTTACCGTCGTCATGAAGAATCCTCCCCGAGAATGCAATCGGTCGTCCGGCAGAGTCCGTAATCGGAAACATAATTCGGTCACGAAAAGTATCGTAAATCCCCTTCTCACTTTTCTTACCAAGTCCTCCGATCACAATATCTTCGTCAGAAAAATCTTTTTTGAGCGCATCATAAAGGTGTCGCCATGTTCCTGGGACATACCCAATACGAAAGTCACGAATCACATGATCTTCAACACCTCTATCACGTAGATACTGTTTCGCCTCTTCGGAGCTCGCCAAGGCTTCTTCGAAGATCTGTGTGGCTTTTTCGATCATTTCATAAAGCCTGTCGCGAAGTTCACTTTCTTTGACATTCACAGCCCCTAACTTGACCCCGGCGCGCTCAGCCAAAACCTTGAGCGCACCACGAAAATCAAGTCCTTCCATTTCTTGAACAAAGGTAAAAATATCTCCACCCTTACCTGTCGAGAAGCAATGGTACAAGCCTTTGTCAGGCGCGACAAAAAACGAGGGTGTTCGTTCGTTGGTAAACGGCGACTTCCCTTTTAGATTTTTCCCCGCAGGCAAAAGAGTTACATACATCGACACGACGTCAACGATGTTCAACCGATCTTTGATTTGTTCAACCGGTGTCATTCCTTCATATTATTAGATTTTTAATCTAGTTTCTAGTACTTACTAGAACGCCCGCTCTTCTCCGAATTCTTCTTTATCTAGATGTTTGTATTCCCCACGAAAACCTGTTCCGGCTGGGATCAAACGGCCAATGATGACGTTTTCTTTGAGGCCTCGCAAGTTATCGACACCGCCCTTGATGGCATTGTTGATGAGGACACGGTTGGTGTTTTGGAAGGAAGCCGCAGAGAGCCATGACTTCGTCGTCAAAGACACGTCTGTAATGCCACGAACAATGAACTCGCCTGTAGCCCCCTTACCGCCTTCGCTTTTGATAACCTCATTTTCTTTTTCGAATTCAACATGTTCGACAACTTCGCCCGGAGATAACATTGTGTCGCCTGGATCAAGCACTTTCTTTCTAGAGAACATTTGACGAACAATTATTTCCAAGTGTTTGCGTCCGATTGGCGCACCCTGAAGTTCGTAAACTTTGTTGATTTCATCGATGATATAGTTTTCAGCCAATTCTTTTCCGCCGTAAGCAAAAATTTCGTTGATCTTGGCCGAACCATCGGTTAGAAGCTGACCTTTTTTAACTTTGTCGCCTTTCTTGACCACAGCAGTGCGACGGAACGGAATAACATATTCAATTTCATTATCTTTCTTGTCTCCTTTTGAATCAGAAAGAACTTTAATGATCTTGTCTTTACCTTCATCTCTGATATCAAAGACTTCTCCATCAGTCTCTGAAACAATGGCTGGATTTTTTGGATTTCGACGTTCGAAGATTTCTTCAACGCGAGGAAGACCTTGCGTGATGTCAGATGCTCCGGCCACGCCTCCCTGGTGGAAGGTTCGAAGTGTAAGCTGTGTACCCGGTTCACCAATCGCCTGAGCCGCGATGATTCCGACGGCCTCACCGAGTTTAACGAGTTTACTTCGTCCAAGATCAAGTCCGTAACACTGCTGACAAACACCATGAGTGGCTTTACAAGTAAGAATTGTTCGAACCCTGACTTCTTTGACACCGGATTCTTCGATACGAGCAGCGATATCTTTGTCGACGATTGTACCTTTCTTGTAGAGCAATTCACCGTCAGAGCTTTTAACGTCTTCGAACAAAGTTCTTCCGAAAATATTTTTAGCCAAAGAGATTTCTAGACCTGAGATATTTTCAGCAGTAGCAATTTTGGAATCTTTTGATCCACAATCTTCTTCACGCACAACAACATCTTGAGAGACGTCAACAAGTCGTCGAGTGAGGTAACCAGCCTGTGCAGTCTTCAAGGCCGTGTCGGCTAGACCTTTTCGGGAACCGTGGGTGGTGATGAAGTATTCGAGTGGTGATAGACCTTCTTTGTATGAAGGAATAATTGGGAAGTCGAGAGTCTTTCCAGAGGTGTTAACGATGAGACCCTTCATACCAACCATCTGTACAACCTGAGCGAGTGTGCCTCGAGCTCCGGAGTCAAGCATATCTTTAGTCGAGCCATTTTGTTTCAAGGTTTGCGGGATAGCCTTCTGAATTTCAGACTTGGCAGACTCCCAAACAGAGAGGGTTTTCTGATATTTCTCTTCTTCAGAAAGAAGTCCGTCGCTCCATTGAGAAATAATTTCCGCCTCTTTGGCACGAGCTTCTGCAACAATTCTTGGCTTATCTTTTGGCACGACGACGTTATCGATTCCCCAACTAATGCCAGATTTTGTGATGTATTTATAGCCGAAAGATTTGATCATGTCGAGAACTTTCGGAGTTTCGTCGACACCGTACTTGGTTATGACTTCGTCTACAAGACGGGAAAGTCTTTTCTTAGACATTTCCTCGTTGATGAATGGGAAATCTTTTGGAAGTGATGAGTTGAACATCAGTCGACCAATAGTTGTTTCGAATAGTTTACCTCCAAACTTATCATATCGAGGAGTATCGGTTGGCAAAACTTTGATTTTGGCGCGGAAAGAAACTTTGCCGTAATCGTAAGCAGTCATGGCTTCGTTTGGTGAAGCAAAAGATTTGCCTTCGCCCTTTTCACCTTCGATCATACGAGTCATCCAGAAACACCCCAAGACGATGTCCTGTGCGGGGTTCACGATTGGGTTACCGTCCTGAGGTCGAAGCAAGTTTTTGTTTGAAGCCATCAAATCTCGTGCTTCAGCCTGAGCTGCTTCAGAAAGTGGCAAGTAAACAGCCATCTGGTCTCCATCGAAGTCGGCGTTGAAGGCTGCACAAACGAGCGGATGAACCTGGATTGCCTTACCTTCGATTAGAATCGGGTTGAAGGCCTGAATACCAAGTCGGTGCAAAGTTGGCGCACGGTTAAGTAATACATATTTACCCTGAATACACTCTTCGAGAATCGCCCAAACCTCAGCTACGCCGTCTTCGATAAGCTTGTTGGCACCACGAATATTGAAAGCGAATTCCCTTTCAAGGATCTTTGAAATCACGAATGGTTTGAAAAGTTCAAGAGCCATTTTCTTTGGCAAACCACACTGATTGAGTTTCAATTGCGGACCGACAACGATAACAGATCGTCCAGAGTAGTCGACACGTTTTCCGAGCAAGGTCTGTCGGAATAAACCTTGTTTTGATTTCAAGTTGTCAGACAAAGATTTAAGTGCACGCTTTTGAGATTGATTTGTTGCTGCTTCTGATTTAGCGATTGAGTTGTCGATCAAGGCATCGACAGCTTCTTGAAGAATTCGTTTTTCGTTACGCAAGATAACATCAGGTGCATTGATTTCGAGAAGTTTTTTAAGACGATTGTTTCGGTTGATGACGCGTCGGTATAAATCGTTGATATCTGATGTCGCGTGTCGTCCGCCCTCAAGAGCAACCATGGGACGAAGTCCTGGTGGGATAACTGGCAAGTTCTTTAGGAACATCCATTCTGGTCGAACGCCAGAGTTAATCATCGAACGTATAAGACCAAGTCGTTTCTTTAGCTTAACTTTGTCTAACGTTGAAGCCTTGTCGATCATGGCCTCGGTCGCGGTGCGAAGCTTCACAAGATCAGTATTTTTAAAGACATTGTAAATAGCCTCAGCCCCGATTGAAGCTTCAAAAGCTGAACTGTAGCGCATTGAATAGTGATGATATTCAATTTCATTTAGAACTTTTCCAACGACGATCTCACCAAGTTCACGCTTGGTATTTGAGAACAATTCTTTGAGTTTCTCTTTTGTTTCATCATCCTGGGAACTTTTGATTTTATTTTTGTACTCGCTTTCAAGGTCTTTAATGATTCGGTTTTTCTCATCGTCATTTACTTTGTGAATAATGTACCCAGCAAAGTAGATAACTTTCTCCAGATCAGAGACGTTGATGTTTAGAAAAACGCTCATGCGAGATGGCACGCCGCGCAAAAACCAAATGTGCGCAACCGGTGAGGCAAGTCGGATATGACCCATGCGTTCACGACGGACGATAGCTTTAGTTACCTCGACACCGCATTTTTCACAGACGATGCCTTTGTATTTAACTCCTCGGTATTTCTTGCAGTAACATTCGAAGTCTTTTTCTGGACCGAAGATTTTCTCGTCAAAAAGTCCGCCACGTTCGGAGCGTCCAGTTCTGTAGTTAATGGTTTCGGGTTTTTGGATTTCTCCGTAAGACCATTCTTCAATCTTTTCCGGGGAGGCGAGTTCGATCGATATTTTATTGAAATCTTTTGAATCTAAGTTTTTCATAATATTTTTATTAGTTAATTAAGATTATTGTTTCAAATCAATATCGAGTCCCAAGCCTCTCAAGTAGTTGAGCATCACTTTAAATGACGCTGGAATGTTCGGTTCGCGAAGTTTCTGACCCTTGATAATAGAATCAAACGCCTGACTTCGACCCATGATGTCGTCAGACTTAATTGTTAGCATTTCACGAAGTGCGTGAGCAGCACCGTACCCCTCAAGTGCCCAGACTTCCATTTCTCCAAATCGCTGACCTCCGGACTGAGCTTTTCCGCCAAGTGGCTGCTGAGTGATGAGTGAGTATGGTCCGATGGCGCGAGCGTGAACTTTGTCTTCAACCATGTGGTGAAGTTTCAAGATATACATGTAACCAACGGCAACTTCCTGTTCGAAAGATTCACCAGTTCGGCCGTCAAAGAGTTGCATTGTTCCGGAATCGTTGTAACCGGCTTTGACAAGTTCTTGTTTGATTTCGTCATTTGAAGCACCTCCGAATAGTGGAACGATTGCCTGGTAGTTTAGGGTGTGTGCGGCAAGACCCAAGTGCATCTCGAGAATTTGTCCCAAGTTCATACGTGACGGAACGCCAAGTGGTGTAAGTATCACGTCGACTGGAGTACCGTCAGCCATGTATGGCATTTCTTCTTCTGGAAGGATTGTCGAGATGACGCCTTTGTTTCCGTGGCGACCAGCGAGCTTGTCTCCAACTGAAATGTTTCGAACTTGTGCCACTTCGACAATGATTTTCTTTATGATACCGGACTCGAGCTGATGACCTTTGTCACGTGAGAAAACCTTGATACCAATGACACGTCCTTCGTTTCCAGGACTTACTCGCATGGAAGTGTCTTTAACATCACGCGCTTTCTCGGCAAAAATTGATCGAAGAAGTCTTTCTTCTGGAGTAAGTTCTGTCTCGCCTTTTGGTGTAATTTTTCCAACCAAGATGTCGTTTTCGCGAACTTCAGCACCGATGCGAACAACCCCTTCTTCGTCTAGGTCTTTCAATTTGGCTTCACCAACGTTTGGAATATCGGGTGTTGTCTGTTCAGGTCCGAGTTTCGTGTCACGAACGACGCAAGTAAATTCTTCAACATAAATAGAAGTGAAGACTGAGTTTTTGACGAGTCGTTCTGACAAAATGATGGCGTCCTCGTAGTTTCGTCCGTCCCAGGACATAAAAGCCACGAGAACGTTTTGTCCGATTGCCGCCTGACCATGATCAGTTGAAGGCGCGTCAGCTAAAACATCGCCTTTTTTGACTTTGTCTCCCAAGTTAACTCCCGGACGCTGTCGCATGAGGGAGAATTTGTTTGTGCGAACAGTGTGTATAAGTTCATAAGTTTTGGCTTTACCAGATGCAGGAGTAACAGTAATTTTCTTGGCATCGACATAAGTAACTTCACCTGCTTCTTCGGCGATAACAAGTCGTCCAGAGTCGCGGGCGATAACTTCTTCGATACCAGTTCCAACTAGTGGGGCCATTGGAATAACGCAAGGCACGGCCTGCTTTTGCATGTTTGATCCCATGAGTGCGCGGTTGGCGTCATCGTGTTCGAGGAAAGGGATCATGGAAGTACCAAGAGAGAAGGCTTGGTTAGTTGCAACATCGATAAAGTCGATGTCTTTTTTCGCCACAATACCTGGAGAAGTTTTAACACGAGCTTCAACTTCTTCTGGAATAATGTTGCCATTATCGTCTCGAGGAACGCCAGCGTGTGCAATATTGTACTTCTCTTCTTCAAGAGCGTTCATATAAACGATCTCGCCGGTTAATTTTCCATTCTTAACTTTAGCGTAAGGAGTTTCGATGATGCCGAATTCATTTATTTTTGCATAAGTTGAAAGGTGAAGAACCAAACCGATGTTTGGACCTTCTGGGGTGTGGATCGGACAAACACGACCGTAGTGAGAAGTGTGAACGTCGCGTACTTCAAGACCAGCTCGTTCGCGAGTAAGACCTCCCGGTCCTAGAGCTGAAAGGATGCGCAAGTGTTCAAGTTCAGAAATAACGTTTTCCTGATCCATAAACTGTGAAAGTTGGTTTGTGGTGAAAAATTCTTTAACACGAGCCTGAAGTGGTCGCTGATTAATGACAGTTACTGGAGCAGCGCCGTCTGACTCGATTGTCGACATACGATCCTGAATGTTTCGCTTGATCTGAGTCATTCCAACACGGAATTTCTGCTGAAGAAGTTCTCCGACATATCGCACGCGACGTCGACCCAAGTGATCAATGTCATCGGCCTTGGCGTTCTTGTCGTTATTGAGCTCAAAAATGTGTTTTACGATAGTAACAACGTCGTCTGAACTCAAAGTCTGACGTTCAAGCTCAGCCTTTTCCATAGATTTGTCGAATCGCTGATTGAATCGGTGTCGTCCAACTTTTGAGAAATCGTATCTTTCGTTGGTAAAAATTCCATCGACGAATTCTTTGGCGTTGTCAGCTGTGGCCATGTCACCATCGCGAAGTCGTTTGTAGATATCGACGTAAGCTTCTTCGACAGTTTTGGCGTGATCTTTTTCAAGCATCATTGCGACGAGTTTTTCTGATGCAGGATTTCCAGCAAAAGCTTTTCGAATTTTGTCGTCGGTATCGAGACCCATCACACGCAAGAGACTTGTTACTGGAAATTTTCGCTTCTTATCGATACGGGCAAAAATCGTATCGTCTTTGTCGGTCTCGATTTCAATCCAAACTCCGCGGTTCGGGATGATTTTGGCTCCAAATTTTCGACGACCACGCAAATCAGCTGCAGTGAAAAATACTCCAGAACTTCGAGTGAGCTGAGCCACGATAACGCGCTCGACACCATTGATTATGAAAGTTCCGTTCGAAGTCATGAGCGGGAAATCTGTCATGAAAATTTCCTGCTCTTTCTTTGTGCCATTCAATTTATTTAGGAGTTTGGCGCGAACCTTTAGAGGTGCTTCGTAGGAGAGTTTGTTCTCTTTGGCATAGTGAGGATCGAACTTTGGTTCGCCAAGTTCATACGAATCGAATCGTAGTTCAAATTTTTTACCAGAATAATCTTCGATCGGAGAAAACTCTTTGAAGACCTCCTTCAGCCCATCGGTGATGAGCCACTTGAAAGAATTGAGCTGAGTCTCGAGCATGTTTGGATACGCGACCAACGGCTCTTTGTACTTTGAGAAATATTTTTTCTCCCTCTTCGTTGTCCTTGTTTTCGCCATGACAATAATTATTAAAATTAACTCGACTCCAAAAAGCAAAAGTCAACAAGGTTACGACCTCATTGTCTAATGATCTCTTGGTTTTATAAAATTTTTCGTAGCAATGCTTTGTATTTAGTCCTCCCCTACTAATACAATTGCTTTTCGGTCAAAACTCAATCTCCGCAATTAGTTTTTAAAGTATACACGAGAATCCGCTTATGTCAAATGAAAAGGCCCCGACGGTGCCGGGGCCTTTCGTAGTCCTGCGACGATTTGAACATCGGACCTCCAGATTTTCAATCTGGCGCTCTAACCAACTGAGCTACAGGACTATTCGTAGGGACACCTGGATTCGAACCAGGGACCTCCCGCTAATGATGCCGGCGCTCTACCATCTAAGCTATGTCCCAATGAAGTATTCCGCTCCAGATATTAGCGAGATTAAAAACCTTGTCAACTATTTATTCAGGTGTAACGTCTATAACTTTTGAGTCATCGACTTTCTTCTTGGCAGATCTTACGAGATTTTTGTAAGCGCGAAAAACTGACCAAAGTGTTAAATCAATGATTACAAAAGGAATGAAGAGTATCCAGAAGACGACTTTGAAAAATCCGTACGGGTGACCAAAGACGCCCGTGAAGCCAAGTAAAAACATGAGCGCCAAAAATAAAATTCCAACAATACTGAAAACAAGTATTGGTGCGCGAAAGACGTCGAGAGCTAATTCTTCTCCGAGTCCTGTCGGATTCTTGATTCCTTTCCTGACATCTAAAATTGTTTTAAAAATTCCGAACATACTATTTTTTATTTTTATATTCTTCCAAATCCTTATGATTCCCACTCAAAAAAACTTTTGGAACTTTGTATTTTTTACTTTTATGTTCGTAAACTTCGGGACGGGTATACATTTCGGAACTCGACACACGCGACTCTTCAAGGGACTCGAATTTACCCAGAACGCCGGGAATCTGGCGTGAAATTGTATCAATCAAAATCATCGCTGGAATTTCCCCGCCAGTCAGAACATAGTCGCCAATCGACAAATCCTCGGCTTTGGTAATCTTTTTTACTCGCGCATCGATTCCCTCGTAGCGGCCGCAGATTAAAATTATGTCTTTAAATTTCTTGGCCGAACTCTTTGCGTATTCGGTCGTGAGTTTTTTACCGCTCGGAGAAAAGATAATCGTCTTGGCTTTCTTCGTCCTGCCGAAGCTTTTAGCGGAGGCGGATTCCCACGCACGGATTATCGGATCAGCAATCATGACCATTCCTGGTCCACCACCGTATGGTCGGTCATCGATCTTCGAGGAAATATTTCCGTCTGGCCAAACTTTGCGGAGTTTACCTCGGACAAAGTCGCGAGGATTATAGAATTTCACCTTTATTTTTTTCTCCTTGATCGCCCGCGCTAAAATAGACTCGCTCAAATAAGCTTCTACAACGTTTGGAAATAATGTTATTACGTGAAATGTCATGATTAAAAATTGTGCTTGCCCATCCGTAGCCTTGGCGAAGGCGGGATGACGTGGAAAGTCATTAGTATTTAAAGATTATAGTTTTTAAAAAAAATTGCAAACGAAAAGGCCCCGGAACTCCGGAGCCTCTCCAGCAGAAGCTGTTCGTTCTACTGCTTCGGCCTCACGTCGACCGACAGCACGTTGGTGACAATCTGCGTCTTCCCGTCCGGGGAATCGACGATTGTGTAACCAAACCTCGTCGGTCCAAGGACCGCGTAGAGGCATTGATCCACCTGTACCGGCCTCGGCATCGCTCCGGTTTGACCAGGTTGTATCGCCTGGCCGGGCGTAGTAGCCGCCGGCTGGTTCTGAGCTGCCGCTACCGCTTGCGCGATGCGGTTGTTCAGCTCGGCCTCGGTCAGGGTGATGGTGGGCTGGGTGTTGGTACTGGCCGTCTGACCGTCCTTCTTGCTGGGGCGAACTGCCCGGAAAACGATGGTCAGGAGCAGGAGGACACAAACGATCCCTGCGGCCCATTTCCAGATCTTTGGGTTCTTCCAGGCTGGGCGTGGCGCGTTCGGATCTTCGTTGCGGGGTCGGGATGGTGTACGAGCTTCCATGGCGTATTTGGTTGTTGGTTGTTCTCTTGGTTCAGATGAATACTAGCATATTTATAACCCACTGTCAAGTAGCAAAAAGGCCCCGTTTTAGGGGCCTTTTTGCTACTTTTTTGGTTACTTTAGATTCCTTTTAGGTCTTCCATTGTAGCCTCAACATCTGCTGAAGCCATGCCCATTCCGGCTGGTTTTACATAACCCTCTGGTTCTTCGATTTTCAAGTTTACACGTGAATTGTTCTTCATGCCGATAACTCGAAGAAGTGTTCTCATGGCCTTGGCCGTGTTTCCTTGTCGGCCAATGATCTTGCCCATGTCTTCGCCATTGACTGACAAAGTTAAGAGCACTCCCATTTCGTCGACTTTCCTATCAAGCTTTACGTCGTTCGGATGATCCACTAGCGCCTTTACAACATACTCTAGAAATACCTGATCTTGTTCCATATTTATCTCGGATTAACTATTTTCTAATGAACGCAGTCTTCGACTAAGAAAATCTGCTTAAAATATTGTAGCCCAAAAACTCAAAAATCACAACAATAAAAACCTTCTCGTTTTTGACCGTTTGGTCTGGTTAAACTAGGAGGGAGAAAACGAGAAGGTTGTTATTTGTCTAATTATTTTGCTTCTGTTTCTTTCTTGGCTTGTTTAGTCTTCTTTGGCAAGACGTTCTTTTTCTTGGCGTCGATTATTTTCTGATCAACGAAAAAGTTATGGATTGTGCCAGAAGGTTGGGCGCCCATTTTGAGCCAATGTTTTACGCGCTCCGTCTTGAACTCGATTTTACCAGCCTTTGGATCATAGTTTCCAAGGATCTCCTGAAAACGACCACTTTGGGCGGAATTCGTAGATTCGGTCAAAACCACGCGAAAAGACGAGTTATTCGTGCGGCCAGTTCTTTGTAATCTGATTTTTAACATGTGATGGATATTAGCAGATATATATTGAGGCGTCAAACGGTTACGGACGCACGGAATCAGAGATCCCGTGCGTCCGGTTGATGTTAGCGAACAAGGCCGAGGTCTTTCTTGGGATAGTGAGAAATGGAGTCCTCACGTTTCTCTCTTCCCATCCTGGGCGCCTTTGGCCTACGAAGCGGTTCGTGTAGTGGTTGCTCGTTCACGATGTGCCCGGCTGGAATTATAGGAAGAGTGTTCTTCCCACCGAGTACGCCGCTGTCTTCGCCCAAAACCAAAACCTGCTGCGCAAGTATTGCGGGTGTCTTTCTATTCGGTTCTTTCTTCATGGCCATCCAATTTGTTCTAATTTTACCACACCCATATATAGAACAACCTGGTTGTGTTAATATTGTCGCATGCATAAAAAACCCCAAGAATCACCTCGCCCGGCAGCCATTACAGGCATGATCCGGGTTAGCCAGCGTGGTACTGGCTATTTTCGTCTACCAGTAACCCCAAAATATCCAAAAACCGTTGATGCTGAGATTAATTTTGATGACTTGAGTACCGCCCTTCACGGCGATACGGTCAAAGTTTCGATACTAGGAGGCAAAACACGAGACGGCGGACCGCGAGCTAAAGTATTACAAGTAATCAAACGTGGAAAACGTGGTTACGCTGGCGAGCTTATAAAGTCTGGCAATGAATTTGCGCTCAAAGCAACTGATCCCAGAATGTACACGCAAATTTCAATTCCCAAAAAGTTCATAGGTGAAGCCAAGCTTGGTGACAAAATTTTCGTCATGTTGGTCAAATGGGAAAACATGCGCACGACACCACTTGGCCGAGTTGAGCGAGTACTCGGTCGCTCTGGTGAACATGAAGCTGAGATGCAAGGCATAATTTTGGAGCGCGGGTTCGAGAGTGAATTCCCAAAAGAAGTCGAGCGTGAGGCGGAAAAAATAAGACATACTCCACTTTCTGATGCGGAAATAAAAAGGCGTCGTGACATGCGCGATATCACAACTTTCACCATCGATCCCGAGGACGCAAAAGATTTCGATGACGCCCTTTCCTTCCGAAAAATTTCCGACAATAAGTTTGAAATTGGTATTCACATTGCTGATGTCGGTCATTACGTAATCCCTGGAACGGAGCTCGACCGTGAAGCTCTCGAGCGCGCCACCTCTGTCTATCTCGTCGATCGAACAATTCCGATGCTTCCAGAAGTTCTCTCAAATGATTTATGCAGTCTCAATCCAAACGAAGACAAGCTTGCCATGAGTGCCGTTTTTGAAATAGACATGCATGGAAAAATTTCAAAAGAGTGGTTTGGTAAAACCGTCATCAATTCGAATAAAAGATTCACTTACGAAAATGCACAAAAAGTTCTAGATGACGGCGCCGGAGAATTTTCCTACGAACTCGACACCTTGAATAAAATTGCCAAAGTTTTAAACAAAGACAGAATCAAAGCCGGTGCGATTTTGATGGAGACCGATGAGGTCAAATTCAAACTTGATGAAATGGGTAAACCGATTTCTGTTTACATCAAAGTCCGCGGTGACACCAACAAGCTCATCGAAGAATTTATGCTTCTGGCAAATCGTCGTGTAGCAAAATATGGAGGTAAGGACAAAGACGGAAAAGATCGTGTTTTCATCTATCGTATCCACGACGAACCAGACAAAGAAAAAATAAAAATGCTGAAAGAATATTTAAAACTTTTGGGATTTGATCTAAACGAAAACAAAGGGGTTGTAAAGCCGCACGAATTAAATCGCCTGTTCCGTGATCTCGAAGGCCGGGCCGAACGTGACACTATTCAGACAACAGTAATTCGCTCGATGTCGAAAGCAATTTACTCCACCAAAAATTTGGGTCACTACGGACTTGCTTTTGAATTCTACACACACTTCACCTCACCCATCAGACGCTACCCTGACATCATCGCTCACCGATTACTCATGGATTATCTAAATGGTGTGAAAATCCCGCGCGACCATGTGGCTAAATATCAAAAAATGTCTGAACACTGTTCAATGCGCGAAGTCGAAGCGGCCGAAGCCGAGCGCGCCAGTGTTAAATGGAAACAGCTCGAATACATGTCGGATAAAATTGGAGAAACTTTCGACGCTATTGTTACCAGTATCACCGAATTTGGCCTTTATGCTTCTGAAAAGACCACAAAATCCGACGGTCTGATCCGTCTACGCGATATAACAGACGACATTTATCTATATGAAGAGAAAAAGATGATGCTTGTCGGTAAAAAATCAGGTAAAATAATTAGAATCGGAGATAACTTGAAAGTAATCGTAAAATCTGTTGACCTGGAACGCCAGCAGATAGATTATGTTTTAGCTCCAGAGAAAAATATCATTAATGGAACCGACAAAAAATAAAACTGGTATAAGAATCATAGTCTGGAGCATCGTGGCTATCGGCTTCGGTTTGGCTTTTTCGGCTCTTGTCGTACACGCCGTCACCAACATCGAAATCGAGAAGAAAGCTCCAGAAATTTCTTCGGGCCAAAACTGGGGAGACAGGATATTGGCTTATATTGAGAACATCTCAGCACGCGCAGCAAATCGTGCAGCCAACGCCGCTGGTAGTTTAAACTTCGACTCAATACTTTACGCCCCAAAGGAAACATATCATTTAAAAGATGTTGATCTACTGCCACGTGTCGGCGCCATGGCCTATGTTGTCGGAGATGCCGATACTGGAGAAATAATCATCGAGAAAAACGGAGAAACCGTCTCACCTATCGCCTCGGTCACCAAACTCATGACCGCGCTTACGACACTTGAAGACCTAGATCAATCTGACACAGCTAAAGTTTCCCGAAAAGCTGTCGAAACTCTCGGTCAAAGCGGTTTTTCTCAGGGCGAGAAAATAAAAATTTCCGATCTTCTCTACCCCCTTCTTCTCGTCTCATCAAACGACGCTTCGGAGATTCTGGCCGAACATACTGGTCGCGACAGATTTATGTCACTCATGAATGCGAATGCGCGTAAAATTGGAATGACGAATACCAACTACAACGATCCGAGTGGCTTATCGGCTAAAAATTATTCGACGTCCAAAGACCTCTTCCGTCTAGCGAATTATCTTTTCACCAAACACAAAACCGTTTTCAATATCACCACGCTTGATCGTTACAGCGCCGCCGGTCGGACCTGGGGAAATTCAAATCAATTCACTCGTCGTGACGATTACCTCGGCGGCAAAACCGGCTACACAGACGCGGCCCACAGAACTGGTGTTTTTATTTTCTCCGCGCCACTCTCTGATGGTAAGTCTAGAAACATCGCAATAGTGCTTTTGAAAAGCGATGACCGCACGACCGACATAAACCGTATCTTGGATTATCTCGAGACAAATGTTTACTTCGCCTACGAAGATAAGAGTTCTAAAAACGATTCAGAAGTAACGCTCGGATTTGTCGGCGATATCATGATGGATCGAGGAGTCAAAACTTCTGTGATCAAAAACTTCGGTGGTGACTACAAGAAAATTCTAGCCGAAGCAGGGGGCCTCAAAGATCCAGACATAATGTTTGGAAATTTGGAAGGTCCGATTTCTGACAAAGGTATAAAAGTGGGAAGTATTTATTCCTTCCGCATGGATCCGGCCGTAACCACAGCTCTGAAAGACTCCGGTTTTGATATCTTGTCCTTTGCCAACAATCATGTAGGGGATTATTCAAACGCCGCTTTTCTAGATACCATCGGCCGACTAAAAGAGGAAAATATTTTGTTCACCGGCGCTGGAGCTGACTACGCTGAAGCTACAAAAGCAACGATAATTGAACGTGATGGAATTCGAATTGGCTATATTGCCATGTCTGATGTCGGACCAGAATTCATGAAGGCGACCGATACAAAGCCCGGAATTCTTTTGGCAAACGACAAAAACCTCGACACGATTATTAAAAATGCAAAAGCTTCTGTAGACGTTCTTGTTGTTTCGATTCATTGGGGCGATGAATACAAGCCACACAATAAACGTCAGGAAACTTTGGCAAAAAGAATGATTGACAACGGCGCCGACATCATTGCCGGCCACCACCCTCATGTCCCCCAGGACGTCGAGGCTTATAAAGAAGGTGTCATAATCTACTCTCTTGGCAACTTCGTTTTTGATCAGGCATTTTCACACGACACAATGGGTGGATTGTATTCCGAAGTTGTCGTAACCAAAGACGGAGTAAAAAGTCACGAAGAAACGGCCTTCCGACTTAATGAAAAATATCAGCCTCTTCTAGATGGCAAGAAAAATGAAACTTCTAGAACTCTACCGTTTGAGCGCGGATCTTGTCCCGTTGGTAATTCTGAATTTGATGAGATGTTTACAAACGTAAATGCTGAAACTTCCGTTAACAAATACGTACCTGAGGGCTTGGTAGAAATCAAAAGCCAAATCAAAACCAAAGAATCTCGAAATTTATGTATGACCGAAGAGGCGGCAGTGGCGCTACAAAAACTAATAACCGATGCCAAAGACGCAGAAGTAGAACTAGAAGTCACTTCAGCTTTCAGAAGCTTTGAAATCCAAGAAGTTCTTTACGCCGATCGTGCACAAAACGTCGAGAAAGAATCAATCGCAAAACCAGGACACTCTGAACATCAGCTTGGTACAACAATCGATCTCACCACTCCCGAAGTCAATAGCAATTCTGCCAGCGCCGATTTCAAAGAGACCGCCGCTTACAAGTGGCTATCAGAAAATGCTTACAGATATGGTTTCGTCATGAGCTATCCAGCCGGTCGAGATACTGGTTACATCTTTGAGCCATGGCACTGGCGATATCTAGGAGTCGAAGTAGCCAAAGACATTCGTGCTAACAAAATGACGATTCAGGAGTATTTGGAGAATTTGTAAGAGAAAGTAAAAATCCCCTGACGAACCTGCCTGCGCAGTCAGGGGATTTTTACTTCGCGTAATTTTCGGCGTCGGAGAATTTGATGGAGAGGAGTTTTGAGCCACCGTCAGCACCGATAGTGACTCCGTAGATGACGTTAGCACGAGACATCGTTTCCCTGTTGTGCGTGACCGTGATAAGCGACGAATATTTAGAAAGGATTTCAATCATGTCGCCATATCTTTTCGAATTGGCTTCATCAAGTGCCGCATCAGTTTCATCAAGCACGAGGAATGGCGGCGGATTGACCTGAGTCATGGCGAACACGAGAGCAATAGAAGTGAGAGATCTCTCTCCACCGGAGAGCATCGCCAAATCTTTGACTTTCTTTTGTGGTAAGGTTACGTTTATCTCGATGCCGTAGTCGAGCTTATCTCCCCCGTTAATCGACACACCTTCGTCCGACTCATCCTCTTCATCCAAATCATTTTTTCTAGAACCTTGGACAATACTCGACAAGTATGCCGCACCGCCGCCAAACATAAGTTTGAAAAATTCTTCGAAACGAGTATTGATCTTTTCCAAACCTTCTTTAAATTCTCTGTCTAAAGTCTCCTTTAGGTCATCAATAAGCGCACGTAAATTAGTGATACTTTTTTCTAGATCTTCGAGCTCTTTGGTCAAGAAATTATCACGCTCTGTGATACTTTGATATTCTTTCATCACGTCATCACCGGAGCCTGTACCCACGTCTTCGAGTTTGATTTTCAGGCGTTCAATATTGTGACGCATCTCGTCGGTAACTTCCACAACAGGCATCTCGTTCGTCTGGAATTGCAAAATTTCTTGACCAACCAAGACGACAGCCTCCTTTACGCTCTCTTCAAAAGAAGCTTTGCGTTTCTGAAAGAATTCACTTCTGTTTAGGAGAATTTCTTCTTCGGCCAGGATTTTGTTCTTTTTGTTTTCGAGGGCAAATTTTTCTCCTTGATCTTTGAACATTTCGGCCCTCTTTAATTCGATCGAGGAACGCAGATAATTCATTTTCTCCAAATGACTCTTCCTAACTTTCTCTATTTCTTCAAGCTGGCGTGTGACTTCACGCTTCGTAACTTCGAGATCCTTGAAAGAATTTGGTTTATTTTCAACTTTATTTTGTTTGAATCTTTGACCAAAATCCGAAATGGCTTTTTTTAAATATTTGAGATTTGATTTTATAACTTCAAGATTTGAATCAACCAAAGACCGCTCCACGGTACTTTCCATGTCACCAATAAATGATTCGAGATCGCTTGATTTAATAGAAATATTGTCCGGCTTGTCAGAGACAGATCTAGTTTCAAATTCAATCATACCCTCTATGCGTCCGAGTTTGCGTGACAATTCGTCCTTGGTTCGTTCGAGCGAGGTAATTTCTTTCTCCAAATTTACGATTTCAGCATTTTTCGAAGATTCGAAATCACTAATTGAGCTGGCTTGCATCGAAGCTAATTTGACTTCAATTTCTTTAAGTTCACGCTCTCGATCATGATTCTTGTTTTTTAAAAAAGTTTCTTCTCCTTGTAAGAATTTTTCTTCGGATTTGAAAAAACTCAGATAAAGTTTTGAAAGCTCTGTTCGAAGTTCAACGCTCTTCTCAACCTTCTCGACTTGTTTCTTGAGATATTTGATGTGCGGTGCAAGCTCCCGGCGTAGAAGCCCGACCTCTTTCATGTTCTCTTCAGTTTTCTCAAGTTTCTTGTGAGATTCTTTCAACTTGTTTTGATAGACCTTGAGACCCAAAGCGTCCTCGATCATGACTCGGCGATCTTTGGCCGAGCTTGTTAAAATTCTGTCGGCCTGACCCTGAGAGATGATGTGATGTCCCGAAGCACCAATATTTACCGAGGCCAGCATTTCAACGATATCTCGTAAACGAACTGCTGAATTGTTGATGTAGTAAGTGTTGTTACCATCTGCAAAAACCTCACGCTTTAAAATTATTTCATCAAAATCCAGATTGATTGGTTCAGAACGTTCGCCTAATTTAAAAACACGATCGCGATTGTCGAAAATTATCTCGACTGAGGCGCGGCTACCTTTTGGTAAATCTTTCGAGCCTTTAAAGATGAGATCTGATCCGGACTTTCCTCTAAGGGACTTCATCGACTGTTCGCCGAGAACAAATCTGAATGCCTCGACGATATTACTCTTACCCGAACCATTTGGACCGACAACTCCCACAACCGGTACGTCGAAATCAAGCCGCGATTTCTTGGCAAATGATTTAAAACCGAGAAGTTCAATCCTCTTTAATTTCACCACTTTATTTTAACACATTTATAAAACCTTCAAGCGCAGCAAAACCCTTGTGTAAAAAGGCTCGCCGGAGGATTTTTGTTTACAAAAAATCCGAGGCGGAAGAAAATTTTTCTCCTTAGAGAAAAATTATTCTGGTCTTTTTACACAAGGGTTTTGCGGAGCCCTAATCCATCCACTTCTTCAATCTGAGAGCTTCTTGAGCCGCAGCTTGTTCCCCTTCTTGTTTGGACTTGCCTGTGCCTTTAGCAATAAGTTCGTCGGCAAAAAATACACCGATGGCGAAATTCTTGTCGTGGTCAGGTCCCGTTTCTTCGAGGACTTCGTAACGCGGAGTGATATTTACGATTTCCTGCGCCTTCTCTTGAATCAATGATTTTGAGTCGCGCCACAATTTCTGAGCGACGATGTTGTCGATTTTGCCGAATAGTGCATTTGCAATAAATGTTTTGGCTGCGTCATACCCAGCGTCGAGATAAATAGCGCCGATAATAGATTCAAAAGTGTTGGCGAGAATATAATCACGAGCTTTGCCTTTGTCTTTGGCTTCGCCTTTGGAAAGTAATAAATATTCGTTCATGCCAAGTTCGGTAGCCGCGGCTGAAATGGACACGGTGTTTACAACGGCCGCACGAATGGCGGTAAGATCTCCCTCTGGCTTGCCCGGATAACGAGCAAACAATTCCTCTGTCGTTACAAGCTCAAGAACCGCATCACCCAGAAATTCTAGGCGTTCGTTATGATGCCCCGCTCCAGCATTTTCATTGATATATGAACGATGAGTGAAAGCTTGTTTTAGTAGATCTTTGTCTTTGAAGTTTAAATTATTCTCGGTTTCGAATTTCGCGAAGTTCGGCATAAATTTTTATTTATTGGTAACATAGTCGACTGACTGCGCCAGAAGTGGCAGTATGTCGTCGTAGGTGTTTATACTTTCTAGTTCGGAAAGCTTGAACCATCGGGCATCGTCGAGTCCGCCATTTGAGTGAAGGTCCATCTCCTTCCAAGGCGTTCTGACTAGATAGTAGCTGACCTGTTTTAGGATTTTACCTTTTTCCGGGTGAGATGCAACATATTCATTTTCGCCTAAAAGTTTAACGATTTCGACATCGAGCCCAGTCTTTTCTTTTATCTCGCGGATTGCGCCCTCCTCGGAAGTTTCATTCCCCTCTACACCACCCTTGGCAAGTGTCCAATATCCGAAAACATCGTGTACTAGTCCGACCAGAGTCTCGCCATCTTTCTCGGCAATGATTACCCCGCCGGCTTTTTTCTCTTTTGGAAGTTTTTCTGGGTCGTCTTCGTTCACGCGTTTCTTGGGAGTCATTTGGTCTTTGCCTGGCTCACCCATTTCTTTGTAAACCGCACCGAGAACGCCGTTAACAAACTTGCCAGATTTCTCACCGCCAAAAGTTTTACCAAGTTCGATTGCTTCGTTGATAGCAACCTTTGGCGGAACTTCGTCTTTGTTTGAAAACAAAAGCTCGGCCAAACCAATACGCAAAACATTGCGATCCACAATCGCAATCTTGTCCATTGGCCAATCAGGCGCAGCTTTTTCTATGATCTCGTCGATGAGAACATATTTTTTTAGCACCAAATCATATAGATTTTTGGTGAAGGAGATTTCTTTCATTCCTGGCGCAAATTCGGCAAGATTACGTTCGAGATATTCTGGAGCAGATTCACTTTTCTGTCCATTAAAATCCCACTCAAAAAGTGTTTGTAGAACGACTGATCGTGCAAGGTGCCTATTGGCCATAATAATAAGAACAAATTCTGTTAAAAGACTCTAATATTCTAGCAAAGAAAAAATCAAGAACAAAGTAAATTACTTTGCTTTTGACTTCTTGTCGCTAGATGTGACAACTGCCAAGACTTGTTTGCCTCGGTATTTGCCAGTAACGAGACTGACGCGGTGGCGAAGATGAGGAGTGTTTGTTTCCTTATCTATGACGATGTTCGCCATCGGTGCTCTATGATGAGACCTACGATTTTTCGTATGGGCTCTTGTATGTCGCATTCGGACTACCATGGCAACTAGTATACGGAAATCCCCTAAAAATGCAAGATTTGTGGGTATTTCCGCTAAGTATGGGATATAATATCCCCATGACCCCAAATAATTTACACAACTTAATGACGCAGATGACCCAGGAGCAAAAGTCTCTATGGCGCATCGAACAGAACTATATAAAAGAAGCCGGAAGCGACGTCGAGAAAGCTTTCTGGGAAAGCCTCCACAATGAAAAAAAAATGCACATCGAGGAGCTAAGGAAATTGATAAAAGAATCAATTTAGCTTTTAGCGGATAGCGTCTAGCTTATAGAAAAGAAAAATTCCCTGACGGGAATTTTTCTTTAAGCTAATCACTAAAAGCCAACAGCTATAAGCTCACTATATATCAATCTCTGCCATTTTGGCGTTTGATTGGATGAAAGATTTTCGAGGCGGAACTTCGGAGCCCATGAGGATGTCGAATGTCTTGTCGGCTTCGACAGCGTCTTCGATTTTGACCTGAAGAAGTATTCGGTTGTTTACATCCATTGTTGTCTCCTTGAGTTCGTCTGGATTCATTTCTCCGAGACCTTTGTATCGCTGGACACTGATTTTCGAAGCCTTCTTCTCGGCTGTTTCTTCAACCGGTTCGCCAGATTCAGACTCTTCGATGACCTGAACGTCTCCTTCATTAATACCTTCTTTCTTCAGGAATGCTTTCTTGTCATCGTCAGAATACAAATACGTCACTGTTTTGCCTTTGGTAATTTTATAAAGTGGTGGTTGAGCAATGTAGATATAACCAGCTTCAATGACAGGTTTGAAATATCTGTAGAACAAAGTGAGCAAAAGCGTGCGAATGTGTGCGCCGTCCACGTCGGCATCGGTTGCGATGATGATTTTGTGGTAACGAATATCTTCGAGATTGAATGTGTCGCCGATGGAAGTTCCGAGCGCAATGACGAGAGATTTAACTTCTTTGGAATCAAGCATCTTGTCGAGTCGTGCACGTTCGACGTTTAGGATTTTACCTTTGAGTGGAAGCACGGCCTGAGTACGGCGATCACGGCCCATTTTCGTTGAACCTCCCGCCGAGTCTCCCTCGACAATGAATAGTTCTGATTCTGACGGATCTTTGGATTGGCAGTCAGCGAGTTTGCCCGGAAGTGTCAGGCCTTCGAGTGCACCTTTGCGAAGCACGGAATCCTTGGCGGCTTTCGCAGCTTTACGCGCCTTGAGCGCAAGCACAGCCTTGTTCATGATCGAACGGGCTTCGTCAGGATTTTCTTCGAGGAAATTCGAAAACGCGGCTGAGAACACGGTCTCGACGGCGCCACGAGCTTCCGGACTTCCAAGTTTGTCCTTGGTCTGACCTTCGAACTGGATTTCTGGCATTTTGATCGAGATGACCGCCGTCAGACCCTCGAGAACGTCTTCGCCCGTAAATCCACCTTCTTTTTCGTTTAGAATATTATTCTTCTTTGAATAATTGTTGATGAGGCGAGTTAACGCGGTCTTGAAACCAGTTACATGCATACCTCCGCCTGGAGTTGAGATGTTATTCGCAAATGGAATGATGCGATCGACAATGTCGTCGACGTACTGGAGAGAAATTTCGACGTTGATATCGTCAATATCTTTTTCGACATAAAAAATCTTGTCTTGGACTTTCTTCTGGTCTTTGTTGTAATGCGCGACCATCGATTCTATTCCTCCTTCGAAATAAAATGTCGTTGACGGAACTTCAATACCAGAGTCTTCAAGATAGTACGCAGAGTCTTCGGCAATCTTGCCTTTGTATTCGCGCGCATCGATAAGCGTGATGCGAAGTTTCTTCACCAAATACGCCTGTTCGCGATAATGATGCACGATTCGATTCCAATCAAATTTAACTTCTTTGAAAATTTCCACGTCTGGTTCAAATGAAATGACGGTTCCGTGAATTTTTGATTTCGCAACTTCTTTTACTTTGCCTTTTGGCTTGCCTTTGGAATACTCCTGGATAAATTTACCGCCATCACGATGAACTTCGGCTTTTAGATTTATTGAAAGTGCGTTTACGACAGATGCACCGACGCCATGAAGTCCTCCGGAAACTTTGTAACCTTTGTCCTTACCGCCGAATTTTCCGCCGGCGTGAAGGACGGTGAGAATAGTTTCGAGTGCTGAAACTTTTGTTTGCTTGTGAACATCAACCGGAATACCACGACCGTTATCAGCGACGCGGACGACATTGCCCGGCAAGAGCGCGACTTCGATATGGTCGCAATGTCCGGCCATGGCTTCGTCGCGAGAGTTATCGAAAATTTCTTTGATGAGATGATGAAGTCCGTCTGGGCCAGTCGAACCGATATACATGCCGGGGCGTTTTCTGACAGGCTCAAGACCCTCCAAAACGGAGATATCGTCGGCGTTATAACTACCTTTTACCTTTTCAGCCATTCTTTATTTGATGAATTTTTAAGAGGAAATTTTAATCCGCCTATGGCGGAAAGCTCTTTTAAAGCCCAGTAATTATAGCAAATTAGAAGCCAAATTGGAAGTATATTTATCCACTCTTTTACCCCTAAATAGCCTTGAATTATAAGGGTATTTTAGCGAACAGTTGCATTAAAAACTTTCTTAGTTTCTTCTTCAAGTTTCTTGTGGAGGTCGTTTACTTCTCCATCCGTCAGCGTTCGTTCGAGCGAGCGATAGGTGATGCGGTACGCATAACTTTTTTTACCTTCACCGAACTTCGCTGCGTTTTCATATTCATCGACAAGCGCCATCTCTTCGGCCATGTCGCCAATCACGTCACGCACAATATCAAAGTAAACATTCGGCTGGAATGTTGCTGAATCAGTAACAAAAGAAATATCGCGAATGACGGCGGGATATTTACTGACTTCTTTAAACTTTGTTCCGAGTACTAGCTGTTTCTTCACGCGCTCATCCTGTGACCAAAGGAGTCGGATATCGGGAAGTTCCATCGAAAGAATTGCCAGTCGTTCAATACCGAAACCGAAAGCCCAGCCGTTATACCCCGTCACTCCCATTTTCTCGAGCACCGACGACTTGATCATTCCGGCCCCGAGGATTTCCACCCACTCTCCATTTACTTTTACTTCTATTTGCGTTGATGGATCAGTGTAAGGGAAATTATCATCTAGGAAACGATATTCTGTTCCCGCGCCGAAAACATTTTCAACAATTTCTGACAACACGCGTTTGAGCTCATCGAGCGGAAGTTGTCCTTCAACGTTTGGAATAATTTTCCAGCCATCAATTTGATGAAAGACATTCATATGTCGACGATCGATTTCGTCTTTTCTGTACACCTTGCCGAAACAAAGAGCACCCAAAGATTCACCGCGAGCCATTTTAGCCTTCACATCAGGATGATTGAAATAGTAGTACCAAGAAACTGTGTTGTGTGTGCGCAAGATATTTTTTGGATCGACGTAGTACGTATCGGATGTAGAGCGTGCGACATGGTCAGCGGGAAAATCAAATAAGTCGAAGGTGATATCGACTGGCACAATTTCGGGAATTTCAATGACATCCAAATCAGCAAGTGCGGGAACTTTTTTCACTCGTTCAACGATTTCGTGAAGTGGACTTCCCGGGGTTCTAGCCAGATCAGCCATACCCAAATAGCGCTTCATGCGCGTCGCCTCGGCGTCAGAGCGTGATTCTAGCTCCTTCAATAGGTTTTCCTGTTCGGCTGTATCAATCCTTATTTCCATCCCTCAAATATAGCAGAAATGCATTTGTTTCAAAAACGGGCTAGGAGTAGCCTATCTCGTCTTCACCTGTGGCGCTTCGGTTATTGGGCAATGTGGCAGGGCTATAGAGGCCTGATCTTGGTTGTTGTTTGGGTTACTGTCGACTTGATCGAGATCATGGAGAACCGCCATGTTTGTCTTGACGCCACAGACTTTTGATGAATTTGGGACTTTCATGGTGATGTCGATGTAGGTCTGACCCCCCGCCAAAAGAGTTGGAATGTTTAAGATATGGACCGAGCTATCATAAGTATTCGGGCTTGGGGTTATACTTGAGTGGTAAATAAGTCCTGGTGGAACAATTTCTTTGACTAAAACATTTGTCGCATTGTTTGTACCAATATTTTGAACGATGATTCTCCAGGTAATATAGCGGTCAAATAGAGAAAGTGTTGAATCGATCAAAGTCTTTTTAATCTGGATGTCAGTTGGGCCTTCACTGCCCAACACCAGTCCAAAATTATTGTTTTCTGAGATTTGGCCATTTGAGAGGGACGTTTGTCTCGCATGAGAATATCCCGAGAGAATATTGTTCGTTGTCGGTTCTGAAATAAAAGGATATAGGGATTCGTTTACCAAAGCAATCTTATATGTTCCATCAGGAAGATTATCGAATTCATACCTCCCGAGATTAGGAATATTTTGGGTTGTTGTGGTCTGAATAGGCGTCAGGTTTCCCACCTCAAAAAGGCCAATCTGAATTCCGTCTAAACCTGATTCGCTTTGATTTATTATTCCATCGGAATTTTGATCTTGATAAACTTTTCCAGAAAGACCATTGGCTCCTGGTAACGATGTCTCTCTAAGGCTTACTCCGTCTAAATAGTCTGCGCCGGTTATAGGAGACCCAGAAATATTTGAAACGTTCACGGGTTCGAACAAGACATACCTGTAATTTATTCCATTATTTGGAACTTCAAAATTTACAGAATACTGATTCCACGCGCTAGCATCATTAATATTTAGATTCGTCCCAATAGATGGAACTTGGAAGATCAGGTCAGTCGCACCGGCTACGTACGGAGTGTTACTAGTGATAGCGGTCGGCGGAACGTCGGTTACAATAATTCTCATATAGGCTGTCGAATTAGTCATGTGGTGATAATGAACGCTGTGCCATGACAACTCATATTCGCTTGGAGGCAGGTCTGTTTTTGTTTTTGTAAACATTGTTTCAGAAAAAACTTCCGCCCCTGGATAACTTGTGGAGTATAAATTATAACCGCCTACATATCTATTGTTTGGAATTGGAGTATAGGTATCACTTATGCCCGCTCCTGCCCAGATCGTGAATCCATACTCCCTGGAATATACGTCGGGTGAAATTCTGAGAGGACACCAAAAAGGAAGCTCGGTCGGACATGTCAACGACAACTGTCCGGTTGGATAAGGGTATGTCCCTATCTCAAAATCCCCGTTACAAATATATTCATCGGGGTCAGTATTACAGACAACCAAAGAAATCTGCGCGGGCAAAGAAATTCTGGAAGAGACAGAGTCTTTATTGGTGTATTTCATAATCCTCGATTCTGTATTTGCTGTAGGTGTAAAAAATAAAGATTGTGCACCAGAAGCACTAGGAAGAATGTTTCCGCTACAATTAACGTAAGAATAGTAAGTTACAACATCTCCGGTTTCGAGACTAATTGGTGTTAGCGAATTCATGGTTAAGTTTCCTCCACCAAACGATTCGTCATTTTGCAAAGGATTGATACATACGGGGTTGTTATTTTCGGGAAACGCCATAATCTCATCAGCAGCAAGTGGCGTCGGAAGTTCACACCCACCTACCCCCTCCACCGCATACCCCAAATGGCACAGTACCTCCTTCTCGTGGCTATGAATATCTCGCTCCGTATTCGTCCCAATCGATGGATGCATGACGTAACTCTGGCCAGGGGCGCGGTTCATATCAAAATGAGAAAGCGACGAACCTTGTTCCCATGACGACGGACTGTAGACAGGTCGGATACCATCAGGAACGGCGTTTACAAGGTTTTTAATTCCACGGTAGACAACATTATCGGTAATAAACCAAGGCGAAGGTGCGCCGACGGGAACGTTAAAGAGACTAGTGATTTGGTTAAAGAATGGTTCCCCTAGGGTATCGTTTTTATAAGAAAAGAAATCAAAAGTGTCGTGCTGATGCATGTCCACAGTCGAAGTAATCGCTGCCGGTAGAAGTCCTCGGAAACCGAGTGTGTGCATGACTTCGTGATACATGACGGTGTAGAAGTCGTAAGTATTTGAATTAAGACTCGAATCTACATCCCAATTTATACCATCAAATCCGGTCATAATGAAAGCGTCAAAATTTCCTTCTCCCGGCGTTGGGTCAACTCTCGAGACGATGTGCTTATGAAGCGAGCCGTTGTCAGGACCCACAGAATAGTATCCGAAATATGAGGAAGCGGCCGCCAAAGCACCAGGTGGCATATTGGGGTTAGCCATAAATAGAATGTCTGGGGTCACGGTCGTATAGTTAAGTATAATTAGCTCTGAAATATCTTGGAGAACCTGACAAGCTTCTTGGCGCCTCGCCTCTCCATAGATTTGATCGTCATAGCCCTCACCATTATTTAGTGCCACATCTTCAAAGTAGGCTTTGAAATATCCGGTGACAGAAGTGTTGGCACGACAGTTATAGACACCTATATTGTTTGGATCCGCATCATAAGCCAGAGCTTTATTAATACTAAAAATATTTTTTGATTGTTTACCTTTTACGGAATCTTTCATAAAAGCATTTTCCCGGACCGGATAGCCCCAGGCGTCGCGGATAGAGCCAAAGTCTTGTAGCCCTTCGGCTTTGGTTTCATCAAATTGCTCGATAGGCACATCAAACGGTATGCCGTCTTTTAATTTCTGTATTGGAGAAAATTTGTAATCAAATGTAAAAGCTCCAGGAAATTTCTCGGATGGCGCAAGGTTGTAGATGTTTTTAACTTTTTTTGTTTGCCGACTCGAAGCAACTTGAGCCGAATTTTCTGCCTGGATGATGCTTGGGACGATTATTCCTTGTATGGTGAAAAAAGTTAGGAGTAAAGATCCTATGGAGAGGAGAAAGTTACGGGAAGGCTTGTATTTTTTCATGCTAGTTTATTATAGCAAAAAATATAAATTCCCGTATTGCCACGTGGCCCACGGACAAGGGACGGTCTTTTGATATTTTATTTTTTCTTTAAGTAATTTTTCCTATACTGATTGCCGTGTTGCTGACGTCTGTCTCGCCTTACTAGAAATCGGTTCACCTTGGCAGGTAGTGAATTGCAAAGCCTACAAAAATTAGAACAGTATCCTCGATATTTTTCTAAACAATCATCGCAGGAGAGATGTAAAACGTGGCAATTCATATTTTTACAATGCCGATGTTCATCTGTTTTGTTTTTGTCGCACAGGTGACACGTGGAAATTATCTCGCCACCCACCCGCTCACCCAGACGCTCATCGAAAACAAAGTTCTTGCCAAGAAACTTATTTGGCAAACCTTTTTCTTTTACTTGATGTGCGTAATCTATAACTCCACCTTTTATATGTCTTACATTTTTAAATCCGTTGTGCTTCATCCAAGCTGAAGCTTTCTCGCACCGGATTCCGCCCGTGCAGTAAAGTAGAATTTCTTGGTCTTTTTCATCACGAAACATTTCGTCCACTTTTGCCAATTGTTCACGAAAAGTATCCACTGGCATAATTTTCGCGTTTTCAAAGTGTCCAATTTCGGCTTCGTAAAAATTTCGCATATCTATCACTGTGGCACCCGCGTCTATCATTTTATTTACTTCTTCAGCGCTTGCATATTCTCCGGTATTGGACGGATCAAAAGTCTCGTCATTTAAGCCGTCGGCAACGATTTTCGGACGTACTTTGATAATAAGTTTTAAAAAGCTTGATTTCCCTTTTTCCTCTACCGCCATTTTATACGGCACGCCAGCGAATTCTGGAATCGATTGGATGAATACGTCAAAAACATTCCAGTTGTGTTCCGGCACATTCATCTGGGCGTTGATACCTTCGTTAGCAATATAAATTCGGCCCAAACATCCAAATTCGGTAAATTTGTCGAATAGAAAGTCCCGCATTGCCTTGGGGTCGGAAATTTTGACATACTTGTAGAACGACAGGGTTTTTCGACGAAAATCTTCTTTGGCGAGGTCAGCCAAAAGCTCCCTCTTTGATTTGGTGTTGGCATTTTTAACCATATGAGAAGATACTAGCAAATTATTTCTTCTTGTAAACCGGCACACCTAGTTTTTGATCGCGCCCGAGGCACATTTAAAATAATCAAAAACTAGGTGTGCCGGTAAATCTCCGAGAGCTTGCAGTACTCGCAAGTCTCTCCGCTCTTCCAAGCTTTAAATTGGCACGGTCGATCAATCCACTCTCCCGTCGAGAGAAGCTGATCAAAATCATTTATATCTTTGACCAGGCTTCGAACGTGATCACTATCGATTTGGGTTTTATAAACAGAATCTTTTTCATCGAGATGCTCGAGAAACATCAGCCGAGATTCCCCGACACTCGTATTACCATCAGTTTTGCGCTCAATCAAATACGTATACATGGCAAGCTGGCGCATCATATCTGACATACGGCCTTCATCAGTCTCTTTTTCGATTTCGGATTTTTTCTTGAGGCCGCCGGTTTTGAAATCGGTGACACGGACAATTCCCTCTTCGAGTTGTTCGACTAGATCGATTTTTCCGTTGATTTCCAAATGTTCGAATTCAGAATCACGAATTGTAAGATTTTCTTCACTCTTGTGTTCGGAGAGGACGTGCGGAAATTCTTTTTCTATCCAGGCAAATACTACACCACTCGCGTCTTTTTTGATTCCCGCAATTTCTTTATCGGAAAATCCGCACAAACGTTCTACTTTCTCGGCAATAGCATCGGTTACTGATTTCTTGTCAGTCGATAATTTATTTTTCAAAATTCGCTCAAGCACGCCATGAACGACATTTCCGAATTCAAGTGGTAGGGTTTTCGGCTCCGGAAGTTGTAAAAAATTTCTAAAATACCATTTCCATGGACACTCGAAAAAATTGTTCAAGTGCGTCACCGCAAGTTTGCGTTTGTAGTATTCGCCTTTGAGCATTTCAGCAAGCTTACTGGTCGTGACCGAATCATAAATTCGCTCACCCGAACGCACAAATGTTTCGATTCCAGAAGTCATGATGAATTTTTCATTATCACTTGCAGAAACTTTCTCAAATAATTCTCCTGGCAAATCATTCACGACATGCGCGACTTCAAGCGGCGCGCCGTTGTGGTTGTATAGAGAATACGAAAGAGTCGCGTGTTTTTTAGCGCGCGTGATTGCGACATAAAGTTCGCGTTTTATTTCTTCTTCACCCTTTTTATGTTCGAGTTCTTTGACGCGCTCTGGCAAAGTAAAGCCACTCCTGCGTTTGCCTAGAAGATTTTTCTCATCGAGATGCGCTATGTAGACACATTCGAATTCTAAACCCTTGGAAGCGTGAAGCGTCATAACTTTCACACCGTGATCAGACTCAAATGTGGCCATTGGGATATCGGTATCGTATTCACGAAGTCTGTCTAAAAATTCCAGAAAGCCAGCAAGAGTAATACGTGGATTACGTTCAGTCTCTGAAAGCGCCAGATGGATAAGCGTTCGAATAATTTCAATTCTTCGAGTTAGCGTTTCATGATCTTTGGAATTTTTAATCAAAAGCTCTTCGCCTATCTTTTGAATAAGCGCATGGATGTCCCCACGATTGGCGTAATCAAGCCACGAAGACATGTCCTCAGCAAACTCCGAAATTGCGTCGTCCTCAGGATATTCGCTTTCACCTTTTTTGAATTTGAGAAGTTTTGAAAGTGTCAGTTTCCGAGCCTCTTCCTTGGCGAACAATCGATGAACTGAGAGTGGCGAGATCCCAGAAAGTGGTGAAAGTAAAAGTGGCGCCACCAACTCCGGCGTTTCTGGACTAGCTAGAGTTTTTAAAATACCGACAAAGTCTCCGGCTTCCGAATCGGAAAAAAACTTTTCCCGGCCAGACGAGGCAACCGGAATTCCGAGATCGGAGAGAATCTTGATCGCACTTCGAACCTCTCTATTTTTCGGCACGAGAATCGCACACTCGTTTGGATTAATCCCTCTCATAATTCTCTCTTTGATCTCAAGCCCTGCGCGTAAAATCTCATCACGAGGATATTCGGATTCAATGAGTCGAAGTGGGTGAGCTTCGTCTGACTGAGATAAAAGTTTGGCTTCGGTAACTGAACTTTTAAGTAGTGCGTCGGCAGTATTTAGAATATTTTGCGTCGAGCGATAATTTTCTGTGAGTGTAATAAGTTTCACTCCGCCAAATGATTCTTTAAAACTTTCAAAATACGCAAGTGTTGCTCCACCAAATCCATAAATGAGCTGACGGTCGTCGCCAACGACAAAAATATTTGGTTTTTCGACATCGCCCCAGACGCGTGTCAGAAACTCATTTTGGATACCACTCGAGTCTTGGTGTTCATCCACTAAAACATATAAGTATCTTTCACGGACGGAATCACGCGCGTCGTCAGAAATTTCTACAAGTCTGACGAGTTCCTCCAGAACGTCATCAAAATCCAAGAGATTTTTTGATTTTTTCAAAAGTTCATAAAAAGCATAAAACTGTACGACCTCTTCGGTACGCTCCAAACCTTCAATGCGTTTTGTTACTTCTTGTTTCAAATTTCCCTTCGACGCTCCCCGTGTCGAGATATTTGATTCATCCTTCTGAATATTCTTTATTTCGTTTCTGATCTCGATACTAAAATCTTCTGGACTGATTCTTTCACGTTTTAAAAGAGAGATGAGAGATTTGATGTCGTGGAAATAAAGTGACTTGTTTACGCGAGTGCGAAGATGTTTCCATTCGTGGTCAGATAAAATTGCATCAAACAGGAGTGCGGATTCTACGTCATCAATTAAGGTTGGCTTCTCGATAAAATCGAGAGTTTCGTAATACTCTTCGATCATACTGATCGCGAAAGAGTGAAATGTCGAGATGCGGATGCGTGACGCGGCCGAACCGATATAAGAACGTAATCGTTCACGCATGGCAAAGACCCCAGAATTCGTAAAAGTAAGACACAAAATCCCGTCAGCCGGAGTGTCGGTTTCTTGGAGGATATTGGCGATGCGAAGAGTGAGAATTTGGGTCTTTCCAGTACCTGGACCAGCCACGACCATCACTGGGCCCTCAATCGTATCCACGGCTTCCTTTTGGGCCTTATTTAGCCTTTTATAGCCATCTTCAAAGCTATTCATTCCTATAGGATAACACTATTTTAACGCTTTCAGAACCCTTATTGTTTGGCCAACCACAGGGCATATTTGCGAGTCATGAATTCAAAGCCTTTGGAATTATTGGCAATTTTTTCTTTGCCGTGGACGAGCGTTATCTTGGCGTTTAGATCAACGTCCTTCGAGACACGACTTTTCTTTTCGGTAATTTCGATTCTTTTCTTTGCGATACTCATTATCTCCTGTTTGCTGCGCGTAACTGATCTGACAAAAGGCAGCGGAGAAAGTTTCTTACCGGTTGCAAGTTTTACAAATTCTGGAAATCGTTTCGACATGCCCAGTGTCCAAACTTTCAACATGTCTTTTCCGATATTTGGATTGTCGACAATGAAACCATATTTATTGTAAAAATGTTCCCGCCATTGATAGACAGCTAGTTCCGCCAGCGCATAGCCATGATATGAACAAGCCGAGTCCCAAGCATAAATGTGCGGCACACGGAGCAATCGATGACTTGTGCCTTCGAGAAAAGAAAACTTTTTATTTATCATGTTGTTAATCTCAACAATTCTTTTCTCGTCGATCTTTTTTGACTCGTAAACAGCTTTCTCGAAATACATAACGCGCATCATGCCCATCATCGAAAGCGGACTCAGGATGTGGAGCTTATCAATTTTTCTCTGGAAAAGATCAAGAGGATAACTTTCTCCGTTTTTATTTTTGGCATAGCGTCGACGCCATTCGATGCTTTCAAAAATTGTATCCATGAACATGCTTTGGGTTTCGGCCCAGGCGGTTGAACTAGGCGGATATTCGTGGTTGACGGAAACATCTTTCTGGTTGGAATTCAAATAATGCGCCGCGTGCCCGCCTTCGTGGAAAAGCGTATGCATTCCATTTTCGGCGGAACCGATGTCGCCAAGGGAAACATTGCAGGTAAAATTCGCTTTCCCTGGTAATCTCTTGTTGCCCTTATAGCGGATAATTTCTGGCCAACAACAAAAGCCATTCGAGTATTTGCCCGGCCGATCCAAAAGATCCAGCACTAATTCACTCTTTCTAAAATCAACTCCAAGGCGACCGAAAGACCTTCCCCAAAGCTCGAGAGCATTTTCAAACGAATAATATTGGTCTTCTTCTTTGGCAAAATCTCCAGAGAGCATGAATGAGAAATTCCAAGGCTTCAATATTCCTGGATTTTTTGCTTTCAATTTTTTCACATTTTTAAAAGCGTATTTGGTCTTCTCGAAGAGTTCGTCGAATATCGAGAATAGTTCTTTCTTGGTCATGCCTTCTTCGACAAAGATTTTATAGGCGTAAAAATCCTCAAAGCCCAGGGCTTTGCCATACTGGTTCAAAGCATCAGCATAGGTGACATAATCCGGAACTTGTCCCACGGCTAATTTTTCTAGAGCATCAAAACAAGCCTTGCGAAGTTTTTCGTCCGGACTTGTCGCCATGATAAATTCCATTTTGGTCTCCGAAGCCTTAATAAACTTATTTGATTTTGGATCTATGTAGCCCTCTTTTCTCTTGGATTTTTTCTCGTGATTCAGACTTTCGAGATTAACGATTTTTTTCTTCAAAGGAATCACTTCCGATGGAGTTTGCCAAGCTTTGAAAAATCTCTCCCAGGTCTTTAATCTTAACCTTGAGTCGCTCGACGTAGACTTCATCATCTTTTGAGTCTGAGATAATAATTCCGGATCTGATAAAAAATTAGTCAGGTTGTTATTGGCTAAATTGAATTTGTCATCAATCGAGTGATCGCCCATATAGGAGATCCAATAAAAATCCTCGTATTTCTTATGCAGCTTGAAATACTCTTCGTTTAGATAATCGAGAAATTTTGCTGCGTTGTTTGGAATCGTTTTCATTTTTCTTTTGGCTTAAAGTCTAACGAGCATGAATTAATGCAAAGGTGTTTTCCAGTTTTGGTGTCATTATCACTAAAAATATGTCCGAGATGCGCTTTGCAATTTGAACACACGGCCTCCGTTCGATGCATGCCGTAAGTGTCATCGTCTTTATATTCAACGGTTCCTGGAATAGCCTGATCAAATGCTGGCCAACCACGAAGACCCTCTGGACCCGCACTTGAATCAAGTTTTGTGTCTGATGTGAATAGCATCTGATCACAGACTTTACATGCGTAGCCTCCCTCTTCATGCCTGTTCCAATATTTTCCAGTAAACGCCGTTTCCGTCCCCTTCTTCTGAGTGACAATATATTCCTGCTTCGAGAGCTTATTTCTTCGTTCTTGGAGATCCATACTATTTTGACTCGTCAAACCTACGGGCTACTTCTTCCCAATTCACGATATTCCAGAAAGCGGAAATGTATTCCGGGCGTTTATTCTGATATTTCAGGTAATACGCATGTTCCCAAACGTCGAGTCCAAGTATCGGTGTTCCCTTTTCTTTAGCATCACCTGCCTGCGCAGGCAGGTCCATGAGCGGATTATCCTGCAGTGGAGTTTGAATAATTTTTAATTCCCCATTTTGAACGATAAGCCAGACCCAACCAGAGCCGAACACGCCGGTCGCAGACTCTTCAAATTTTTTCTTAAACTCGTCAAAACTTCCGAAAGATTTATTTATGGCTTCCAATAATTCTCCTTCTGGACTTCCACCGTTGGCAGAAAGTATTTCCCAAAAGAAACCATGGTTCCAGTGTCCTCCAGCATTATTTCTAACTGGTCGTTCAAGTTTGGAAACATTTGCAAGTATTTCTTCGATACTCTTTGCCTCCCATTCGGTACCAGCGATCGCTTTGTTAAGTTTATCGATATACGCCTGATGATGTTTCGTGTGATGAATTTCCATCGTGGCCGCATCAATGTACGGCTCGAGGGCGTCGTAGGCATAAGTCAATTTTGGTAATTCAAACATATTACTTTTTTAAGCTATCGCGAATTTCTGTAAGCAACTGAACTTCGGTTGGACCGGCTGGAAGCGAGGCTTGTTCTTTTTTAAATCGATTCATCCCCTTGATCACAAAGAAAAGCGCAAGTGCCACAAGAACAAATGCAATAAAAGCGTTAATGAAAGAACCGAACGCTAGAACTGAAGCGCCCGCTTCGCGAGCCGACAAAAGCGAAGTGAATTCCATATCAGTCGGGTTTCGGAGTACGACAAATAAGTTACTAAAATCTGGAAGTTTCAAAACCCCAGAAACAATCGGCATAATAACATCGTCGACAAGCGACTTTACGACCGTCCCAAACGCTCCACCAATAATGATACCGACCGCGAGATCGATCATATTGCCCTTGAGGGCAAACTCTTTGAATTCTTTTAACATGAGCTTATTTTAGCAGAAAAACACTTTTAACTGAATTACTGGAAAAAGCTTCTAAAATAAGATAGTATTGCCCCTATTGGAGGGTTCGCATAGCGGTCTAGTGCGCACGCTTGGAAAGCGTGTGTGGGTTACACCACCAGGAGTTCGAATCTCCTACCCTCCGCAAGTTTATTGGAAATGTGGCTGAGTGGTTAAAGGCACTGGTTTCGAAAACCAGCATGGGAGTAATCTCATCGAGAGTTCGAATCTCTCCGTTTCCGCATTAATGTCCGTGGGTATGGGTAGTGTCAATAATCCCATCAAAAATTTCTTTATTTTCAGGACCAGAAACCTCGAGAGTTCCCCACGCGCCCCGATCAAGTCGCGAAAGAGCGTGATCAACTAAAATATACTTGCCTGGAACTTCGAGTCCAAATTCTACAATCGATGACCCACCAGCTGGCACAAGTGTCGTTTGAATATTCTCATTTATAAGCCCACCGAGACCACCTTCTGGATAAACTTTATCGAAGATTTCACCAATAACATGAAAAGAAGAAATGAGATTCACTCCACCATTACCAACATACATTCGCACTGTTTCGCCGACTTTCGCTTTCATATTTCCCACAGCTCCACCGGTTCGGCCATTCCAAACTATATATTGAGGATCACCAGCAAGCATCGCATTCGCATCAAATATCTGAAGGCCCTCGCGTCCTAACGCGCCTTCGGTATAAAGCTCACCTTGCATAACATAAAATTCATGATCAACAGGCGGCAAACCTCCGATTGGTTCAACTAAAATAAGTCCATACATCCCGTGCGCCATATGCGTAGCAACATTTGGGTGAGCACAGTGATACACATAAAGGCCTGGATTCAATGCTTTCCAAGTAAATACTTTTGTTTGCCCTGGTTCAACTGTTGTAACGGTCGCGCCTCCGCCCGGACCGGTAGTAGCATGAAAATCGATATTATGATTATGTAAACTCGTAATATTATTCTTAATCGAAAGTTCAACGGTATCGCCTTCCAGAACTCGAATGAACGGCCCCGGAACTTGACCATCAAATGTCCAATAATTATATTTTATGCCTGGAGCAATTTCAGCGATGACTTCTTTGGTCTCGAGATTTATATGAACAGTTTCCGAGGTTGTGCGAGTGATAGGTGGCGGAATAGTATTGGGATCGCGAGCAATATCAGAAACACGTTCAAAGCGTTTTTCATTCTTGAAATATGTCGGTAAATTTTTTGTTGGAATATCTGGACCATCTGACGGACCAAATGTTTTAAAGTAGAATGGATATTCTGAAATCGGACCAAATTTTGGCAAGAAAAAGAAAAGAAAAAAACCTAGAACGAAAAGAATAAATAACACTGTCCACGTCCGACTAAGAGTGAACTTCTTTCGAGCTAAAATAAAGAAGATGATGCTCGCCCCAAGAACTAAAATAAAGCCGAAGGTGTCCAAGGCCAAAAATCTCGTAAGTGTAAACGTCATGTGTATATTATAGCAAAAAAGCCCAAAATGGGCTTTTTGCCATAGGACGACCTAGTCTTCATCACCATCGTCGTTTCCATGACCAGAATTGTCATCGTCTTCTGATTCATCCTCATCGTTGTCGTTGTCATCATCTGAATCATTCTCCCCATCATTATTTGAATCATCGTCATCAGAATCATCATCCCCGTCATCGTTATCATCGTCTGAAGAAGAATCGTCGCAATCTTCTGGATCACGCCATTCACCACGACACAAAATTTCTTCGTCATCTTCTTTTACGTCATTGCCGTGATCTTCTCCTTTTGAATCTTCACTCTTACCGTTGTTTGTCTTTATTTCAATTTTTCCATTTTCAATTTCAACTTTGAAACCATCTTTTGTCTTTATTTCCATTTCAAGACCTGGATTTGCTTCGAGAAGTGTTACTAATCCCGCAAGAGTTGCAGACAGTTTTGCTTTTTCTTCATCGCTTAAATTTGAATCAGCAATGAGATCTGCGACCTCACTCAAAGATCCTTCAAATTCTCTTTGCTGTTTTGAAGATTTGAACCCAGAGTGCTCGCTATTTAAAAATCCCTTGTCGTCCGCACGACTATCTCTGTCTTCTGTCTCAAAACTAAGCACAGAATTTATCTGCTCATCTGTTAGTTTGTACTTTGCTTTTATTTCATCAATGATTTTTGATTTTTCTTTTTCTGTTGTGGTGAATCCGTAGTGTCTGTCATTTGCTTCGATTTTCACGGTTGTTTCGTTAGTAAATACGTCCACTTCTATTTCAGTTACTGTCGCGCCAGAAAGATCCGTGTCGGCAATATTTATACTTCTCCTGCTTTCAACAATAGTCTTTGCTTCAGCCAGTCGCTCTTCGGCAAATCTAACCTTGAGTTCATTTTTTTTAGAATCATCTCCTATAAAATTTATTCTCGCTTTTTCAACAGCCAAATCGAGTCCGAAAAGTGTATCTCCCGGCATGGCAGAATTTGACGCTGCCACGGCTCCACCTCCTCCTAAAATAACCACAAGCGCTATAAGTGCTCCTATCATATGTTTTTTAAAATTAAAAATTAATAACATCCTCCCTTTTTCTTGATAGACTTCCCTTTTTGTAATAATACCAAGCCACATTGAATTCTTCTCACTCTCGGAAGCTTTTTGCACTTTTATTTTATTTAATTTTTCTTCAAAATTATTCATACTTATTTAAATTTTTCCTAAGTGCTATAAGCGCCCGATGGTGCAAGACCTTCGCGTTCGACTCTGTTATACACAAAGTTTCTGCGATTTCACCAAAGGTAAGGTTCTCAAAATACCTAAGCTTCACAACTGACCGTTCTTTTTCACTAAGTTCTTCTAGGCTCTTTAATAAGTGTCTATGATCTTCTTTTGAACTTTCGTCCGTCGAAATATCATAAACTTCTTCCAAAGACACGGTAATGATGTGACGAAGTCTTGATTTGATGAGACGACGCTTCACCACTTTCCATAAAAATCCCTGGAAATGTTCTTTGGAGATAAATTTGAATTTTGGAAGTGATTTCCATAAAGACAAATATATTTCTTGGACAATTTCTTTGGTATTTTCACGGTCCCCTGTTCGCAAAAGAACATAGTTGAAAACACGATCTATTGTAAAGTCATAAATCTCCCGAAACGCTTGTTCGTCATTTGTAGCCCTTTCGAGCAGATTTTCCAGGTTTTGCATACCTTCAACTATTATATACTCCGCTTTGGGTAAAAGGTTACAGACCAACTAATTTGGCGCGACTCATAAAACACCTCGCCTGTCAGTGTTATAATAAATCCATGTCAAAAAAAGAAGGTTTTCCTAACCCGGAATCCAATCCAGAAGACAGATTTAGGTCTTTTTGGAAAAATAAAGCTGAAAAATGGCTAGAAGAAATTGAAAAATCTATAATGGACCCTATTTCAAAAACACGACTTAAAACATTTATTGAGATAAGTTTCATTAAGGCCTACGTAAACAACTCGGACAGGCCAAGTATATCTATATTTACAGAACCCATTCATGAAGAAATAGAGGAATGCGAGTCTGAGGACTCCTCTGCTGAAGAAAAGACCGAGGAATTAAGAATATATCAAATAATTTTGAATGACGTTAGAGATTTGTATATTGATCCAAAGAATAATTAACTAAATACTTTTCCGCAGTAATTCAACTCTCTTCTCTACCGGCGGATGGGTGGCAAAAAGCCCGCGGATTTTGGCGCCAAAAGGGTTAGAGATGAAGAGGTGTGCGGTCGCATGATTCGCTTTTTTCATTTTTCCAGAATGAGCAGAAATTTTCTCCAGGGCCGAAGCCAGGCCTTCCGGATAACGTGTCAGAAGCGCGCCCGAAGCATCTGCGAGATACTCTCTTTTACGTGAGATCGAGAGCTGGATAAGCGTTGCAATAATCGGCGAGAGAATCATCAGAACCAGTCCGACGATCATGAGAATTGCGCCAACGCGCCCATCTCCCCTATCTCTATCTCCCCCGCCACCAAACAGTTGTGCACGGAGAAACATATCTGATAGAAGCGTAATGAATCCGACGAGTACCACAACAACTGTAGAGACCAACATGTCTCGATTACCAATGTGTGAAAGTTCGTGAGCAATGACGCCCTCCATTTCATTTCGATTAAGAACATTCGTGAGTCCTGTTGTGACAGCCACCACGGCGTGCTTCTTGTCACGTCCTGTGGCAAAGGCATTCGGGACCGAGTCGTTGATGATATAAAGTTTCGGCATAGGGAGCCCCGCCGTGATCGAGAGATTCTCAACAATATTCCAAAGTTCCCTGTTCGCTTCACGCGTTGCTTCTTTGGCACCCGTCATCGAGAGTACTATTTTGTGAGAGAACCAATATGACAGAACTGACTGAAAAATGGCGAAGAAAACAGCGAAATAAAGTATTCCCGGATGGCCGAAATAAATCGAAAGGAAATAACCGAGACCAATGACAATGATCAAGAAAATCGTAAAAAGAAACCAGGTTTTCCGGACATTTCTCCCCGCTAGTGTATAAAGATTGGCTTGCATACCGCCATATTACAACAAAACCCGCCGGAGGGCGAGTTTTGTTTTTGGAATGTTTTTGATAGTTATTTCGCTGAAGCGACGATTCTATTGTATAGACTGACGACAGAAGCGTTGTTCGAGTTTGTCTGGAAAACGTATCCATTTTTAACTTCTCGATGTGTGTATTTGCCTGTGACAACAGTATCAGTAACACAGCCGTCTTTGTAGATGAGAGCAATAGGCAATGTCGGAGCACCAGATGTCTGGGTTGAGATGCTAACAACATTATCACAATCTCCGATCACAGGATAAGACACATAGTAGGTCGGTGGCACATCAAAAGTGATTTCATTCTTTATCGAACCAGATGTCCATTCCCCAACTGGTTCTGGAACAGATACACTAGTATTTGTGGAAGTATTTTGACTTTCTGTGCCAACTGTTTCGCTCGATTCGTCTGGCGCTACAATATCTGTATCGGATTTTTTGCCAACCTTCGAAGCCACAAATATCACAGCCAATGCCACGATCAAGACAATGATGGCAATATTAAAAACCTTTGATTTTTTCTCGAGATTATTTGGAACGCCAATATTGTTATTTTCCATAATGCAATAAATTATATTTTTAAAATTTCACCTTCACGACTTCTCGTTCGACAGAATTAGCTTCCAATCCAAAGAACTCTTTTTTCACAAAACCGAACATTTTTGCAAAAATATTTGTCGGAAATGTTTCGATTTTGATGTTTAAGTTAGTGACAGTGCTATTGTAAAATCGGCGAGCAGCCTGGATTTTATTCTCAGTATCGGCAAGTTCTCGTTGAAGTTCTAGAAAGTTCGTGTTCGCTTTCAAATCCGGATAATTTTCAGAAACGGCAAACAACGATTTCAAAGTCGCGGTCAAAGCGTTCTCGGCCTTGTCGCGAGACTCGGGGGTGCCCATAGCACCACTTCCTATTGCCATATTTCTAGCATTGGTCACAGACTCTAAAACACTCTTTTCGTGTACAGCGTAACCTTTGACGGTTTCTATCAAATTCGGGATCAAGTCATAACGACGCTTAAGCTGCACGTCAATATCAGCCCAGGCTTCGTTAGCCCTAGTACGAGCCCGAACAAGACTATTAAATATGCCGATAATAATAACGGCAACTACCCCTAAAATGATTAAAGTTGTCATGGGTTAATTATAGTCTTATTGTCCCCTCAGGCGCAAGACCCGATTTCTACCCCTTAAATGGAACGAAACATGGCAAAAAAGACATTACGGAGCAGGACCGGCCATCAAGCCGGTCCTGCGAGTATAGCGGCCGGCATTTATAACCGAAACGCGCGTCTTTTTTTGCTATGTTTTGTGGAACGACTTTTTACGAAGCCCTCTTCCCTTGCCACTTCTCAACAAGCACCAAAAGTGGACTCGCGATGAATATTGATGAATATGTTCCAAAGAACATTCCGATCGCCATGGTCATAGAGAAAACTTTTGTAGATTCTGGACCAAAGAAGAAAAGCGCCAAAAGAACAATGATTGTGGAAAAAGATGTATTAATTGATCGAACGTAGGTTTGGTCTATACTCATCCCAACGACTTTTTCAAATTCATTTGAAACTTTCCTAGACAAATTTTCTCGAACACGATCGAACACAACAATAGTGTCGTTTATAGAAAGCCCCAGAATCGTTAAAAGTGCAACAACAAACAATGTGTCGACTTCTGCACCCATGAATTTACCCATCAAAGCAAATGCGCCTGTTGCAATAATAATATCGTGCAAAAGCGTGACGATGGCAATAAATCCATATTTCCAAGAAGAAACTGGTTTTGAAACTTTTCGAAAAGCATAAGCAATAAAAAACACAATCATCAAAGAAACTACAATGAGAGCGAATGTCGATTTACTTTTTAATTCTTTGCCAACAGATGGACCTATTGAAGTAAATGCCTTTTCCTCGATTTTTTGCTCTCCATTAAAAGAGATTTTTTCAATGAGTAACGATCTTTCTTCTTCGGTCAAGCTCTTGGTTTTTATAAATATGCCTTTTTCTTCGGTTGGCTGAACGAGCGTCTCTCCAAAACCAAGTTCTCCTACAACTTCTTTGATTTGATTTATTTCTGGTCTAACATCTACATACTCAACTTCCATAAGTGATCCGCCCTTGAATTCTATGCCCATTTTCAATCCTTGAACGAAAATCAAATAAAGCGAAATGGCAACAAAGACCAATGACAGAGTGATGAATATTTTTTTATTTTTTATGATCCACATATTATTTTGAAAAACCGCTACTAAACAATGTTTTTACGAACTGGCGATTACTGTTAGTTATGGCTGAAAGCAATATTTTACTTATGAATATGGCTGAAAACATACTCACTAAAACTCCTATACCAAAAGTAAGGGCAAAACCTTTGATAAAAGAAGTTCCAAACCAGAACAAAATTATGGCACTAAAAATACTAGAAAGATTGGAATCTCTAATAGATGTCCAGGCACGATCGACGCCATTTTTTATTGCATCAGATATAGTTCGGCCATCTCGAATTTCTTCTTTCATTCTTTCAAAGATGAGAATATTTGCATCCACCGCCATTCCAAGAGACAAGACAAAACCAGCAATACCAGCAGCTGTTAGTGTAACCGGCACGAGTTTAAATAATGCAAACATAATCGACATATAAATGACCAAAGCAAGTACCGAAACAATTCCAGGTACTCGATACCAAAGAATAAGAAAGATTGAAAGTACGACAAATCCGACAATTCCAGAAAATACACCAGCTTTTGTAGCTTCAGACCCAAGAGATGGGCCGATAGACTGTGTTGAAATCAGTTCGATAGGCACAGGAAGCGCTCCAGAATTCAGTCGTCCCACGAGTTGTTTGGCTTCATCGGGTGTAAAATTTCCTGTAATAATAGCTTGTCCGCCAGAGATAGCACTATTTACGACCGGAGTTGAAATCGGTGAACCGTCAAGATAGATCGCCACGGTTTTGCCGATGTTTTCTTCGGTAAGTTTTTCAAATAAATCGGCACCAGTTCTATCAAAAGTAAGTGTTACTACCGGCGAACCAAAATCTCCTCCCGATTGACCCATTTGACTAAAATCAACTGCCGAAGTTTTGAGATATCGCCCCGTAAGATCGGTCGATACATAGTAAGGATCAGGTGGTATTATTAGAGACATATCTTCTCCCGCTTCAAATCTTTTTTGCAAAGCTTCAAGCTCTTTCATAAGTCTATCTTTTTCTGGACCATCCGGTCGCTCAGCCTTAAATTCCAAAAGAGGCGTCTGGCCAATCATCGCAACAGCCTTTTCAAGATCCGTTACACCAGGAAGCTCTATAACCAAACGATTTTCTCCATCGTTGGCAAAACTTGGTTGTTCTACTTGGACAGTTGTTTCGGAAACCCCAAATAGATTGATGCGTCGTTCGATAACATCTCTTAGTGCCGCCATTGAATCTTTCACGCCAGACTCATCGATCTGCGAAACATCGGCCTTGTAAACAAGTCGTGAACCGCCAGAAAGATCCAGACCCAAACTGAATGCATATTTCGAATCAGGGCGCACAATCTGTGTGCTATAAACAAAATAAGCCACCACGGCCCCAGCTAAAATGGCGACCAGCGCCAAAATTCTTTTTCTCAACATAATGTCCGTTATTTTACACCTTTCGTTTTAAAACTCAAGAAATAAAGCTTTTGACTTTTCCCGATAAGTAGGCCATAAGGCGATAAGCTAAAATCGCCACCACAAACCCAATTAAGTATCCTGTCAATATATCAAGTGGATAATGGATACCCGCAATGATGCGTGCAGCCCCGATTAAGAGAGCGGCAACAGCAAATATGATTCCGAGTTTGCGATTATAAATAAGCATCCCCGCTGCAAGCGCCGCAAATACTGTTGCGTGTCCCGAAGGAAACGAATCAAAGTTAGAAATATTTATGAGCTGAATAACATCTGGCAAAACGACAAAAGGTCTCGGGTGCAAGAATATCTGCCACTTCAAAAACTGAGTAATGAAAGAAGCGATGCCAACCATGAAAGCGATAATGGCAAATTTTTTGACATTTTTGCGGAAAAGCAAAAAATAAAAAATGGTGAAAACCACCAGAATCCATGGCAAGACATCTCCAATAAAAATTATAAGCGAATCAGCCAGAGCGTTCTCCCCCGCCAATGAATTGAAAAGATAAAATATTTTGTCGTTTAGATTCATTTCAGAAATAGATTCTTAAAAAGATTAACAACGGTGATCGGTCCAACTCCACCAGGAACTCCCGATACCACCGAAGCTTTATCGTAACAAGCACGATCAATATCCCCCATAATTTTACCACTCGACGTCGAAGTTCCAGCATCGATCAAAACCACCCCTTCTTTTATCATCTCTGGCTTAATCAGAGAAGACACACCCGCTCCAGAAATTACAACGTCAGCATTACTAATCTTCTCCATCAAATCTTCACTTTCGCGATCGACAACGTCGCAATCAAAACCTTCACGGTTTATCCAAGTCGAGATTGGCTTGCCGACAAGTAAGCCCTTGCCCACAACCACAATTTTTTTGTTGGTCAAATCTATGTGGTGCTCATCGATAATTGTTTTGACCGCTCCCACAACCGTCGGTAATTTCTCTGTCGTGCCATTTTTAAAATTTTCATAAGCCGTAGCAGATAACATATCGACATCAAGATCCGGATGAACGGCGTTCAAGATCTTTTCTTTGTTCAAGTGTTCGGGCAAAGGAAGCTGAACGATGATGCCAGAATATTTTTCATTGGCCTGAGAAATCTCATCAATTAGACGATCCTCTAGAACGTCTGAATCGAACCGCAGAACTTCAACCTCTATTCCAAGCTCAGCACCAACAGATTTTTTCAGATTTACATAACTATCAATAACTCTGTTTTGGCCAACGTAAAAAATCGCCAAAGTTTTCGGTCCAGAATTTGTGAGCATCTCTTTGATTTCGCCTTTAATATCTGCGGCGATCTTTTTACCTTCGATTTTTATCATATTTAAATTCCTAGAAATTCTTGATTCATATCGTCACGATGAATTTTGCGCGAATATTTGTTCATAGCCATCAGAACTCCTAGGCCAGAGAAAAGCATTAGCATATTCGATCCGCCGTAACTCATAAATGGCAATGTTATACCTGTCACCGGCATAAGTCCAATATTCATGCCAATATTGATAATCGTGTGCGCCATGATAAGTATGGCAAGTCCGAGCCCGAAAAGCATTTCGAAATTTGTCGCTGCAAACATAGCCATGCGCAAGATTCGCCAGATGAGAAGTATATATAGAATGACGATTGTGATTGATCCGACAAATCCCCACTCTTCGGAAAATGCCGCGAAAATAAAGTCTGTCTCATATTCTGGCAAATATTTGAGTCGGGACTGAGTGCCATAACCAACACCTTTGCCAAAGAATTGTCCCGAGCCAACAGCTATGGTCGATTGATAGGCGTTGTAGCCCACCCCCTGAACGTCAGAGAGCGGATTTAGAAAAGTCATGACACGTGATTTTTGATAAGGAGCAAAGACAAAAGTCCAAAGCAAGAAAAAGGCTACAGCTCCAAGGCCAAATACTACTAGAAGATGTTTTTTTGAAATTCCAGACACCAGTGTCATGCCAAACCAGACAAGGAAGATGATGATGGCCGAACCAAAGTCTGGTTGGATAAACACAAGCAAGAAAGGCAAAGCTGTGTAGAGCGCTGAGATGAAAATGTGTTTTGGATTTTCGATTTCAACATGACGACGCGAGAAATATTTGGCAAGCATGAGGATGAGCACGAGTTTGACGAAATCAACCGGCTGAAAAGAAAAGCCGCCAAAGTTATACCAAGAAGTCGCGCCTTTAACCGTGTCACCGAAGACGAACAGGAGCGCCAAAAGCGCGATGAAAAATAGATATACTGTCATGAGAACTTTCGTCTTTTTTAAGAAACGGAAATCAAGCGAGGCCAAGAACAAGAAAACAATAAAAGACACACCGACCCAGATGAGTTGTTGAGAGAAAAAAGAAGTATCGCCAACAAAAGATTTCATGGTGATGAGCCCGGCTCCAATAATTGGGGCCACAAAAGCAAGCATCATCCAGTCAATGTGTTTTAGATTTATTCGATTCATTTTATTTTACAATTTTGAGACCAAAGACATTGACCTGGGGGAAAATGTCAATTTTGGTCGGTCTTTTAGTGAAAGGTTTTGGCCAAGTGAAAACCACCGGAGCTTTGGAATTTTTCGGTAAAACATCGATCAGAGTTTTGCTCACATTCATAACGTTGTCGTTCTCGTCATAGAGAATTGCAAAGACTTCCAGATTTTTCATCTCGGTTAAAGTTTTATTAACAATCACTGCTTCGAGTTTTGGATTATCAAACGGATTTGAAAGTAACTGATCTTCAGCCGAAACCGCTAAAGCATTTCTCTGATCGCGACTGATCTTGAGCCAGGTTGGGAAACTCGTGAATTGGAAAGTGGCGCGAACAGGAACGCGGTTACCTGTTTCGACGCCTGGGGCAAAAATTGCCGTGCGATCGTTTGAAGTGATGAAAGTTGTGCCTGAAGTTCGGCCAATGAAAATATTGTCGGCGTCGTAAAGTTTAAACTCGTAATCAATCGTAGGAATTCCTGATTCGCGATTTTGATTTTCAATGTAAGCCATGACATTGTACTTGCCTGGCGTCACTTCAAAAGGTCGTGCCCACAAAGTGACAAGCTGTAGGGCCTCCTGTGTACAGACTTTTTCGCAAATGCCGCCGCAGTCAATTCCTGATTCTGATCCATTCATTTTACGATCGAAACAGGTTGGTTCTTTGTTGAAATATGGATAAATCAAAATGACCAAAGCGATGGCAATCGCGCCGAAAACAATGGAAAAATAAAATAGCTTTCGTTTGGATGACCAAGAAAGTGACATGTAATATATTATATTTCCTAGCGAGCAATAACGCAAAAGAGTAACTTTTATGTTTTGTGAGTGAGCGAGAATACGCGAGTCTGGTATGGCGAAAATTCTCGCTGTCTTGAACAAAAAGCAGAAAGCGCCTCCCGAACGGAAGGCGCCAACGCATGTCCTAAATGAACTAGCCGGGAAGAAAGAGGAACGTCTCGCGACGAACCATTGTCTTCACTTGGCTCAATGTGTCTCCGAGGTGACCCTCGACGAGCTTTACCCCGGTTCTTGATAACTCCAGCCGGTCCCGCAGGGCGTTTTTGCGACTGTACTCTTCGTGGCAGCCGACGACGACCAAGGTTTTGGGGTTAAGCTCCTTGTACATGAGCGTCTGGCCCAAGTCGTAAAGTGCATTGCCACCATACGGGTTATCGAAATGAATCGCGTTACGGCCGTTGGACATCGCGCGACCGGTTTGCTTAGCAAACCAGAACATCACAATACCACACGCACGAGCCTGACGTAGGTGATAATCGCCCCAAGCGATCTTCTTGCCTTTGAAGCCCTTGCAAAGCTCAACCCTTTCATCGAAATTGTTGATGGCGACTGGTAATGGGTTCCACTTCGAACTAAGGGCGTCCTTGGCTTCCTCAATCCATCGCTCAGCACCCCTGAATGTCCCAGAGACGAAAATGAGAGGAGTACTCTCGTTCAGCCGATCGCTCGGCCCGATTATTTGGCCCATGGTGTATCAGTTATTGAAGTGTTTTTCCCAGAGACGCGGTGCGGAAATCTCGGCCAAAGATCCGAGGATCGAGCAGATGAGTTTTCCTTTCACAAGGACATCGCCATTCCATTCGGTTTCAAATATGCTGATTCCGCGCTCTCCTGATTCGAGTGGCCGGAACAGACGTCGCTTGGAGGCAGGAAATCGCAGGTAAACCGCTTCGGAAAGGGGGTGTTCTACGTCGCTCTGCCCCACGGTGATCATGTAGGCTTTCTCGTTCGTTGGTATGGGTTGTGCACGTTCAGCGCAAAGAACTGGTTCGACGGTCATGGTGGTAGTTGTTTGGTTGTTGTTCCCGTTATTTCTACCAGAATAGGAGAAAAAGTCAATAGAAATTAGAAACAGAAAACCCACCAACGAGATGGGTTCTCTGTTTGGTGGGTCTTTACGTCTAGTCGACGTATAGGTATTGAACGAGATGGGTACGGCACGTACGACCGTCAGCATGTGCTTCCTTCTCAGCGTCATTCACAACCTCCACTTCTGCCAACGCGAGCTTTTCGATATCTACCCCCCGATGCATCGCAGAAAAGGTAAACCTTGGCGTATCTGCGTCCGCAAAAGATGCCCTTGCTGTCGAACAGGTCGGTCTGGAAAAACAGTTCGCACTTCCTCATGGGATTATGGGTATGGGTTTAATCTAATAATAACATATAATAATAAAAAGTCAATAGAATATTAGCCATTATTCTACTTGCTGTTTTGGCGGTATTCTTATAGTATTTCCTTACCTGGGGCCCATAGTAAAGTGGTATTACGCGTCCATGGCATGGATGAGGCCGGGGTTCAATTCCCCGTGGGTCCACCAAAGACACAAAACTCCGACTGCTCGGAGTTTTGTGCTTTTGTGGAAGGCGCAGGCATATTTTTGTTTGAAGCGTTGCGAAAGGCAAAAATGCCGAGCCGGGGTCGCGAAATTTTTCCGTCAGGAAAAATATTTGTGACCACATTCAGGAAATTTATGTGTGACCAACCCGTGGTTCAACAAATATATTTAACCCATTTCTATCCTATTTTCTTTTAACCAAGTATCTACTTTCGTAATCTTAATTACCCTCTCTAAAAGTTCCTTATCTCTAGAAACTAAATATTGATCGCTATGGACAGCGATAAAGCAGTTTATCTCTCTAACAGCTTTTGGCTCAATCTGACGACGAGCTATTACCTCTCCAGGTTCTAGAATAGCTAAACATACCTTGTTAGATAAAACACATAGCTTCCTGGCTCCCGGAGTTGCTATGCCCACCCCTCGTTCCCAAAAATTATCAGGATCCCTATTAACGGGTGGCAGAATAAAAAAAGGGTTATCTGAAGTTATAAAAGAAGATTTATTTGGCGCATATAAAAACAACCAATCCATACTGAAAAGATATTCCGACATTTTGCTACCAGCCAGCATCATACTCTTAATACTACGCTCTTTAGGTATTACAACTTTAAGGCTGTCATTTTTTATTAACTCCAAAATATTTTTAGCTTCTTTCTCAGCTATAGCCTCATCTATGGTATTATCCATATTCATTATTCTCTCTTTTGTATCTTCAACAGAAGAATACATTCTTTTGTTTATTTCTTTTACCATTTTCTCTGACAGTTCATTCATTTTCTTCTCAAAATCTGGAACTCTGGTGTGCTGAAAAGCGACAAAGGAGGCTAGTACGGCTTTTTCCTCTAGACTAATATCTTCTTTTCGAATTATCTTATCTATTATTGGTTTTGATTTATCTTCAATGGTTTGGAAGAATTCATCTTCGATATCTGTATGAAGGTTTCCATCTTTTCCTTTATATCTGTAGTAGTGTGGAGCCCAAGCGGTCCCTTTAGGTGTTTTTTGAGTATACTTTTTCTCTACACGATCAAATTCCCACAACTGATTATTGTCATCGGTAAAATAGCGAAGATAAAATTGTGGCAAATAATGATGCCTTCTGGGTGGTTTTACCATAGCGAAAATAATTAAGTAATTTGATTATATTCTACACGCACTATCTTGAACAACAAAAAACCGCCTCTCGGCGGTCCTTTGCATTGAAATCTTTGTGCTGGCGACTAGCTACTTTCGCCACTAGGACTATCATCGCTACGACAGCGCTTAACTTCTGTGTTCGGAATGAGAACAGGTGTGACCACTGCGTCAAATCACCAACACAAAAATTTCAAATTTGTTCCTGCCTGCCGGCAGGCAGGTTGACAACTAAATCAATTGAGTAAAGAGTTCACCCCGCCCAAGGCGGGTCTGCCGATGAGGCAGAAAAATAAATGAAATGGTTAATTCAGATTTCCTAATAGGAATCGAATCATTAGTACTCCTTGGCTTAACACATTGCTGTGCTTACACCTAGAGCCTATCAACCTAATCATCTCTTAGGTTTCTTAAACGACCCCTAATCTTGAAGTTGGCTTCCCGCTTAGATGCTTTCAGCGGTTATCCATTCCCGACATAGCTACTCTGC
>JBPOJJ010000008.1:0-21080 GCA_052033715.1 Patescibacteria group bacterium | reverse complement strand
GCCGCTGTAGAAATAATTGCTCCGTCGGTGTATACAAAAGGTCTGACGGTGGAATCCATCAGCTCATTCGGTACAGCCATAAACATGATGAACGACGTTGTATTCTTCGGTCGCCCTTACTTTAACTCTGATACTGCCGGCTTCGCAGTAATCCTCGAAGGTGCAAAGAAAGTTGATATTGCATTCACTGTGCCTTATCTAACTCAGCCAGTCGTTAGTGCCGACATATCTCTAGAAACTATTGATGGCGAAACAGATGAAGCAAACTTTGATCTCGAAGAACAATTATTTAATGCCGGGGTTGATTATATTGTTACTCGAAAGAGTGTTAACGGATTTACAATCTTGCTAAACAAACCAGCCCCACAAAATATTAGATTCTCATGGATTGCTCTCGCGGTAAATGGAGCAATCACAACAGAAGGGGCGCCGACGGGTGATGAAACTACTCCTGAACCAGAATCTGAGCCTGAACCGGAGCCACAACCAGAGTCAGAACCAGAACCTGAACCTGAACCAGAATCTGGATCTGAACCGGAGCCACAGCCAGAACCACAGCCCGAATCTGATCCTGAGCCCGAGCCCGAATCACAACCTGAACCTGAACCAGAATCTGGGTCAGAAGGTGGGTCTGGAGAAGGTGATGAAGGTGGGGGAGGCGAGAGCGTGGAGTAATCATCCAAACTTGCAATAGATTTACCAGAGTCTATAATGTACCCATTAGATTATAAGAATTAGTAATAATACAAATTTATATATGGCAGGTGAAAATACAACAAGTTCAGCGTCTCGTCCGATTATGAAAAAAATGACAGGAGCAAACAAATTACTTGTCGCTCTCGTGGTTGTTTTGGTAGCTGCAACTGCATATCTGTATACACAATATTCAGCACTCAAGGCTGATCCGACAAAGGAGGCACAAGCTGAGGTAGACAGGCTTGTATCTCAGGTTTCAAAACTTATCGTGTTGCCGACAGATGAACAGCCAACAGTTGCAACCGTGTCTGATATTGAAAAGTTAAAAGACCAGCCATTTTTTGCTAAAGCTCAAAACGGTAACAAGGTTTTGATTTATACAGGGGCAAAGAAAGCAATTCTCTTTGACCCAATAGCGAATAAGATTGTTGAAGTCGCCCCAATCAATATTGGTGATTCAACAAAAACAAAACAAGTCGCTCCAAAACCAGCTCCAGTAGTAACCCCAACAACAGAAACTACCACGAATACAACTACAGGAACAACAGGAAACTAGATAAATAAAATATAGTAAAAATCCCTTTGAATAAGGGATTTTTACTTGAAGAGTTAGACTTTATGAAAGTCTATATGATAGATATAAAGTTGTTGGTAATACATATTTTTTAAGCTAATATATTGTATATGCAAAAGGTGGTCCCAATATTACTGAAAAGTATTTTTATTTTGGTATTTTTTACTGGAATATTTTGGAAAATGACTTTTGCTGATGATTATACGAGCTCTAGTTTTATCGTGCGTGATCCCGTAATGGCTCCAAGTGGTGCTGGATATGGCACCTCGTCAAGTTTCCAATATTTTTCTAGTCTGGGACAAATCGCTATAGGTGAAAGTAATAGTTCTAGTTTTATCAATAGAGCTGGATTTTTGTATTTTGCCGTTGTGACCAATCCAGTACTTTCGGGTACGGCTGGTGACGCTTCAGTTAGCTTGTCGTGGACGGCGTCTTCGGCCTCTCTTGGTTACACGGTTTCGGGTTACGAAGTCGGTGTATCGACGACTTCTGGGAGCGGGTATACATTTACTGATGTGGGTAATGTCTTGTCTTACAACGTAACTGGTCTTACCAACGGCACGACATACTATTTTGTTGTACGTGTGCTTGATACTTTGGATGATGAAATTGCACGATCGAGTGAATCAAGCTTTACTCCAGCCGCTGCAGGGGGCGGAGGAGGTGGTGGAGGCGGAGGGGGTGGTGGAAGTGTTTTTACAGGAGTCAGATTGTCAGGATACGCGTACCCACTAAGCGAAGTGACGATCTTGCAGGACGGTGTGATCGTTGCTCAAACGATCACGGCCCAAGATGGTGAGTTTTCTGTCCGGATTGCCGACCTTTCATCTGGAAGTTATAACTTCGCTGTATATGCAGAAGATATTAACGGTATTCGTTCTATGGTGTTTAGTTTTCCGTTACTGGTACAGTCTAGTTCAACGACTGATGTTACGGGAATATTTATTACCCCTACCGTAGAGGTTGATAAGTCTCAAGTTAAAAAAGGAGATGATTTGGTAATCTTCGGTCAAACGGCGCCAGAGTCTGAGGTTACAATTCAGGTAAATTCAGAAACGGAACTATTTCTTGATGTGGAGTCAAACGATGATGGTGTGTATTTGTATAATTTGAATACGGCACCGCTTGAAATGGGTAACCATAGTACTAAGTCAAAGACGCTTCTTGAGAGCGGAATTTCTTCAGGGTATGGTAAACAAGTAGCTTTCGCAGTTGGAACGGAAAATATCCCGAAAGTTCCTGACACGGGCGGCACATGTCGTGGAGATTTAAATAGTGACACGCGAGTAAATTTGGTCGACTTTTCGATCGCTGCTTTTTGGTACAAGAAAACGCTTGATACAAGTATTACTACCAAAGAAGCAGAATGTCTCAATGGGAGCGCTAGTATAGACCTGGTTGATTTTTCGATTATCGCTTTTTATTGGACTGGTTAATCTATGAAATTTTCTAAATACACTATAATATTTTTTGCGTTTGTAAGCCTTATTATTTCAAGTAAGGTTTTTGCTGGTAGTATTTCGATTGAGCAAAAGCTTCCTGAAACCAGTACGATTCACGTAGGTGATGAAATACTTCTAACTATTACTCTTGACAGTCAAAACACCGAATACAATGCTATCGAGGGCGAGCTCACTATTTCTCCCAATTTTACTGTAAGCGAAATCATCACGGGGAATTCTTTTATTAGTGTGTGGTTGGAGAATCCTCAGGACCACGCGTCAAACATCATTAGTTTTTCTGGTATTACACCGTCTGGATATAACAACCAACAAGGAGAAGTTTTTTCCATGATTCTAAAATCACAAAGTCGTGGCGTTGGTAGTATTGCTATCGACAAATTATCATTGTTTCAAAACGACGGGCTCGGTACTCGAGAATCCAAAAGTAAAATTCAGAAAAATGTCACCATTACCAATTTGCCGGAAGGCAAAGAGCCGTACGTATTGTCGATTGCCGACATCAACAAGCCTGAAATTGTCAAAGCAGAGTTAGTACGCGAATATGATTTATACGACGGTGATTGGGCACTCGTATTTTTGGGCGTCGACAAAGGTTCTGGCGTCGAATCATTTGATGTGATCGAAGGTGCCAAGATTTTTGACGACGTTACTAGTCCGTATCGTTTGAGGCATCAACGACTTACTAAAAGGATTTCTGTACAAGCAACTGACGCCGACGGTAACCAAGCACTCGTTTTTGTTGATATGCCGGGACGATTCTGTGTCGGAAACAATTGTTACGGTGTTGTCGAGATTGTCTTGGTAATTCTTGTAGTTTTCGGAATCTTCATGATTCGTTTTTGGAAAAATCGCCCAAAACGTTAGATTGATGTTTATTGACTTACATACCCTAAAAAGCTAAAATTAGCCCCAATATGATAGATAAAGAACTAATAACCAAAGAGCGCAAAGCCGAATTAGAGGCCGAATTAAAGCACCTAGAAGCCACCGAGCGTAAAGAAATAATCGAAAGTCTAGAGTTCGCCAAAAGCCTTGGCGACCTTTCTGAAAATGCCGAATATCATCAGGCTCGCGAAGCCCAGGGACGTCTTGAAGATCGTGTTCGTGAGATTAAAAGAATTCTCAAAGATGCTGAAGTCGTTTCGACCAAGCACAAGGGCGACATGGTCGGAATTGGGTCTATCGTGACTGTCCAGAAAAAAGGAACCAAAGATAAAAAGACTTACATCGTTGTTGGCGAAGGCGAAGCCGATATGGCTGCCGGGAAAATTTCTTATCAGTCTCCGCTCGGAGGAGCTCTGTTTGAACGCAAGAAAAAAGATTTGGTGACTTTCGAAGGTCCAGCCGGTGTTGTAGAATATACGATATTAGATATCGAATAATATGTCGGAAGTCGATTCATTAAAAGATGTGCGTCTGAAAAAGTTGGCGCTTTTGCGTGATTTTGGCATGGAAACATACCCAGCAACCGCCAAAAAAGATTTTTGGCTATCGGAAGTAAAATCACAGTTCGATGAATTAGGCGGAGAGAAAACATTGAGCCTCGTTGGTCGCATCATGGCTATTCGTGGCCAGGGCGCGATTCTATTTGCCGTTCTAAATGATGGGACAGAAACTTTCCAAGCCGTTTTTAAGAAAGACGAGCTCGATGAAAAACTTTTTAAATTGTTTGTCGACGCGATTGATGTTGGAGATTTCATTCAAGTTTCAGGAAATCTCTTTCTAACTCAAAAAGGCGAGAAGAGTTTGCTTGTCAAAGACTGGAAGGTTCTGACCAAGACTTTGCTTTCGATGCCAGAGAAGTGGGCGGGACTACAAGACGATGAGACACGTTTGCGAAAACGTTATCTTGATTTGTTTCTCGACAACGACGCCCGAGAAATTTTTTACAAAAAAGCCAAATTCTGGCAAGCCACACGAAAGTTTTTGATTGATCGAGGATTTCTAGAAGTGGAAACTCCAACACTCGAAGTCACAACCGGTGGGGCAGAGGCGAATCCATTTAAAACACATCACGACGATTTTGATCTCGATGTATTTCTACGCATCTCAGTTGGTGAACTTTGGCAGAAGCGTTTGATGGCGGCGGGATTTCCAAAAACTTTTGAAATTGGCCGGGTTTATCGAAACGAGGGCTCTTCGCCAGACCATCTTCAGGAATTTACGAACATGGAATTTTATTGGGCTTATGCTGACTACAACGACGGCATGAATTTAGTTCAGGAACTTTATCGATATGTTGCGCAGGAAGTTTTTGGAAAGACTGAATTCGAGGCTCGCGGACATAAATTTGATCTAGCGGACGAGTGGGAGAAAATTGACTATGTTTCAAAAGTTGAAAGCGTTACCGGCATAAACGTCTTGAAAGCGACTGAGAAAGAAATGAAATCCAAACTTGATGAACTTGGCGTAAAATACGAGGGCGATAACAGAGAACGTCTCATGGACACACTTTGGAAATATTGCCGAAAAACTATTTCCGGTCCAGCATTCCTAATAAATCATCCAAAACTCGTTTCGCCGCTTTCCAAGGCCAAGCCGGAAAATCCTGAATTAACCGAACGATTCCAAGTCCTTATTGCTGGGTCTGAAGTAGGGAATGGATTCTCTGAACTTAACGACCCTCTTGACCAGCGAGCACGTTTTGAGCTCCAAGAGCAATTGATCAATCGCGGCGACAAAGAAGCCATGATGCCAGAGTGGGAGTTCGTCGAGATGTTGGAGCACGGTATGCCACCAACTTGTGGATTTGGGTTTGGTGAACGTCTGTTCTCGTTCTTGGCCGATAGACCAATTCGCGAAACCCAACTTTTCCCCCTAGTTAAGCCAAAAAAATAGAAAATACAAGCGAAAGAGCCCCGGGTTTCCCCCGGGGCTCTTTTCGATTGGAATGACGGACCGCGTCAATTCCGTACGACTGGCGGCGGTTCGACGGCTGTCGTTGGAGCGATGGCCGATCGGTCGCCTGGCGAATGAACATCGTCGGTCTTGGCCGTGGTGGCCAAAAAGGGGGTCTGTGGGAATTCCACAAGACCTTCTCCTTCGCTGGCTCCGAAGAGTCCAGAAAACCGACCGCTAACGGAGTCGAATTCTTTTTGTCCGGGCATGGTCCTGGGGTATTTATTTCATAATACAACTCTTTTAATAAGTGTCAAACCCTCTCCGGGGTTATCCCCAAAACCGAGTGGGAAGTTGGTTTTTAGAGTGGGATGAAGTGGTGTATAATTTAGCCTAGGTGGGAAAAAGTGGTATAGGTTTTCCACCAGAACTTTTTATGTTAATCGGCGAATTCATACACACAATTGATGAGAAAAATCGAATCTCTCTTCCAGCGAAATTTCGTAAAGAGATGGGAAACGATTTAGTCATTACGCCGGGACTTGATAACTGTCTTTTTTTATTTACGAAAAAAGAATGGGCCAAAATTTCTGAAAAACTTTCTAACTTTTCCATGCTCAGTGCCGACAACCGAAGTTTCAATCGTTTTATGTTTGGTGGCGCGACCGAAGTCTCTGTCGACTCGATTGGCCGTATGCTGCTCCCTGATTTTTTGAAAGATCGCGCGAGCTTGAAAGGCAAAGCTGCGCTTGTCGGTGTTCAGAATCGACTTGAAATTTGGAACGACAAAGCCTGGGCTGATTACAAGAAACGAGTAGCTTCGCAGGCCGACCAGCTTGCCGAGAAATTAGGAGGCGCCGGCGTTATCTAAAACCAATATGCACAAGACAGTACTTTTAAAAGAATCAATCGACCTCTTAAATCTCCAGTCCGGTGGAGTCTTTGTCGACGGTACTTTGGGCGGATCCGGACACACTCGTGAAGTCTGTGACAGATTTGGCAAAAGTGTTTTGATATTTGCGTTTGATCTAGACGCTGACGCTATCGAAGGAGCCAAAGAAAAATTCGCAAACTCGGATTGTAATATCAATTTCTTTCAAGACAATTTCAAAAACATAGACAAAGTTCTCGATGAATCAGGCGTCGCAGGTGTGAGCGGCATCTTGCTTGATCTTGGGTATAGCTCTGATCAGCTCGAATCCTCTGGACGGGGCTTGAGTTTCCAAAAAGACGAGCCACTCCAAATGACCCTGAAGAAAAATCTCTCCGACGCTGATTTCACGGCGGCGGACATCGTAAACACTTGGGACGAAGAAGACATCGCCAACGTCATCTACGCGTACGGCGAAGAACGTTTTGCGAGGCGTATCGCGCGTGACATTGTTGCTGCTCGCGAAAAATCTCCGATCAAGACCACGACTGATTTGGTAAACATCGTAACGAACGCTGTGCCGGTTTTTTACAGACGTGGTCGCATCAATCCCGCGACGAAGACTTTCCAGGCGCTTCGAATCGTGGTCAACGACGAATTGGGAAGCCTACAAACTGTTTTGAAAAAAGGTTTTGAAAAACTTGTGCCCGACGGACGAATGGCCATCATCTCATTTCATAGCCTTGAGGATAGAATCGTCAAAAACTTCTTTAGGGAAAAAGATCGGATGGGAGAAGGGGAGCTAGTAAACAAAAAACCCATTAGCCCCTCGAGCGAAGAGATAAAAGAAAACCCGAGATCACGAAGCGCCAAATTACGAGTAATAAAAAAGATATGAACCGAGCAACTTCAAAATCAAATACGATGAATGTGGGAGCCGGACGAGGCTTCTACCTGCTCGCCTTCGTTACAGGCTTGGCGCTCTTGGCTTACTTGTTCTTTATCGGCCAGACAGTTTTCAAGCTTGTATCCGAGAAGAACATTTCTGGTGAAATCAGAACTCTTTTGGCTGAGATTTCAGAGTTGGAATTGGAAACATTGTCTCTAAATGATACGATTTCTATCGAGCGTGCTTACGAACTCGGCTTCGTGGATGCTGAAACGACCCAGTATGTAGCCAAACGTGGCGAGCTCACACTTCGCTAATGGATTCCAAAAAAACATTTTTATTTAGGATAAGAATAATTTCTTTCTTCGCCATTTTGATTGGAGGACTTATTTTTTATCGACTATTTAGTCTCCAGGTGGTGAGGACTCAAGCCTATACCGACATGGCGGATGACTCTTATAAGAAAGCGCCGGATGCTTTTGATCGCGGAACAATTAGTTTCTCCAAACGCGATGGCATTAAGATTTCGGCCGCCACAGTCGACACCGGATTTATGGTGGCGATCAATCCAACCCAGATCAAAGACCCGGATGGAACCTTCCAAAAACTTTCTGAGTTTATAACTTTGGATAAAACAGAATTCTTGGAAAAAGCAAAAAAAACCAAAGATCCTTATGAGGAAATCGCTTACAAGATCGACAAGGAAGTTGCCGACCAGATCAAGGAGGCCAAAATCTCTGGCGTTTATTTGTATCGTCAAAAGTGGCGATTTTATCCTGGCGAAACCATGGCCGCGCAAACGATTGGATTTCTGGGGTATGGTAGCGGTAATACTTTGTCGGGGCAGTATGGCCTGGAGAAATTTTATAATTCAACGCTTGTTAAAAAAGAAGAAAACCTCTACGTAAATATTTTTGCTGAAATTTTCTCAGGAATTAAATCTGCCGTTTCTAGCGAGGACGAGACTCAGGGAGATTTGGTTACAAGTATCGAACCGACTGTGCAGAATTTTCTTGAAAAAGAACTGGAAACTATCATGGGAAAATATCACCCGACTTCGGCTAATGGTTTGATTATCAATCCGCAGACTGGTGAGATATACGCTATTGCGCACGCCCCGACTTTTAATCTAAATTCATTCCAAGAAGTCGAGAGCCCGAGCGTCTATTCCAATCCGCTTGTTGAAAACAGTTATGAATTCGGATCAGTCGTGAAGCCTCTCGTTATGGCTATCGGGATCGATACCGGAGTTATAAATACCGCGACACCTTTCAACGACAGGGGTTCGGTCGTGGTGGGCGACAGGACGATTTACAACTTCGACAAGAAAGCTCGTGGGCAAATTGATTTACAGCAAGTTCTATCACAATCGCTTAACACCGGCATGGTCTTTGTGGAGCAAAAGATTGGCAAAACTAATTTCAAAAAATACATGCTCGATTATAAGCTTGGGGAAAAGACCGGCGTTGATCTACCCAACGAAGCCAAGGGACTTGTGGCGAACCTGATGTCGGGACGTGATGTGGAAAACGCCAACATCTCCTTTGGCCAGGGAATTTCTTTTTCACCGATGACGCTTGTGCGTGCTTGGTCGGCACTTGGTAATGGCGGGTATTTGGTTTCGCCACATATCGTGAAAGAAATCGATTATGGTTCAGGTGACGTCAAAAAAATTACTTTTGACAAACTGGAGCAACCAAAAGTTCTCAAAGATGAAACTTCAACAGCGATTTCCAAAATGCTTGTTTATAGCGTCGACCATGTTTATGGCGAGGGCAAATATAAAATGCCGAATTATTCGATTGCGGCCAAGACCGGTACGGCTCAGATCCCAGACTTACGAAATGGGGGATATTTCGAAGACCGAAACCTGCACTCTTTTGTTGGATATTTCCCGGCGTACAATCCGCAATTTTTGATATTCCTCTCCATCACTGCGCCACAAGGCGTGCGTTATGCTGCCGAGACCTTGTCAGAGCCATTTTTTGACATAACCAAGTTTTTGATCAGTTATTACGAAGTCCCGCCGGATAGATAGAATTTTGGTATAATTGGCCCATTAAGAGCTAATTAAAAATCCATGGAAAATCACAAACTAACGCCGAAGTTTTTCTTCCTGTCTCTCGGAGTCGTCGTGTCGCTTATCGCTACAGTTACGGCATTTTTGAATCTCGTTTTCGAAACACTAAACAAACAGTTTCCAGACGCGCTAAATTCTGTCTATCAGTACGGTTACAACACATATAGCTTTGAAGCCGCGCGTTCGGCTTTGGCGACTCTTATCATAATTTTCCCAGCCTTCCTCATAATCTCGTATTTCTGGAAAAAGGCCGTCCGAGGCCAGCTTGGTTCAGTCGATGTCGCGATCAAGAAGTGGATGTTGTACCTACTCACATTCCTTGCCGGAATAGTAGTTGTCGTTGATCTTGTAACTCTCGTTCGATACTTTGTCGCTGGCGAAATCACAACTCGATTTATTTTGAAAGTCGCCATCACTCTCATCATCGCGGCTTATGTCGGGGTTTACTATATCTTGGAACTCAAAGGACGAGAAAAGCTCTGGGGCTTTCGAGTGGGTCTCTGGATGGCAATCAAATCTTCTGTTTTGGTTCTAGTGCTCATTGTCTGGAGCTTTGCTGTCATTGGCACACCAAACGAACAACGCGCTTGGAGACTCGATGAACGACGCGTTCAGGATCTTCAGTCTATCCAATGGCAAGTTATAAACTTCTGGCAGCAAAAAGAAAAGCTTCCAATCGAACTCAAGGAACTTTCAAATCCGCTTTCAGGATTCATGATGCCAGTTGATCCAGAATTTGAGCGCGGTTTCACTTACGAGTACAAGAAAACTGCGGAAATGACGTTTGAACTTTGCGCCACGTTTACTGCGGTCATGCCACAAGGCTGGCAAGAAGGTTATGGCGGAGTTCGTCCGATGTTTGGAGGCGGATTTAGTGAGGACGTGACCATGTCATCGTATCCGTATCCAGGACCTGGCGGAAACGACTCCTGGGATCATGATGCTGGTAAGAAATGTTTCGAGCGAACTATTGATCCTGAAATCTATCCGCCGTATCCAAAGGAATCGAAAGTTTATTAAAGATGAAAAAAGATACTTCCTGGGGCAACGTTGCCGAGTGGTACGATGAACACTTGAAAGGCGACAACACTTATCATGCGCAAGTTATAGCGCCCAATCTTTTACGTGTGGTGAATTTGAAACCAAACGAATCGCTTCTCGAACTCGGATGTGGCCAGGGATTTTTTATTGAGAAATTCGCCAAGCTTTCAGGGAAAGTCGTGGGCGTTGATTTGGGTAAAGAACTAATCGAGATGGCTAAGAAGAGAACCCCAAAAGCTAAATTTCTCGTCGGCAATGCCGAGAGTGAAAAGTTGCTCGTCGGAGAAAAGTTTAATGTCATCACCATCATTCTAGCGCTCCAAAATATAAAGAATTTAGATGCGGTCGTGAAGAATTTGAGCCGACTTCTCACCGAGGACGGCAAGATTGTTGTCGTTATGAATCATCCAACGTTTCGAGTTCCGAAAAATTCTGAGTGGGGAATAGACGCAGAAAAGAAAATTCAATATCGACGAATTGATGCTTATATGAGTGAAAGGGAAATCAGTATTGATATGACTCCAGGCAAGACGTCGGGCAAAGAAATGACCGTGAGCTATCATCGTCCGCTTCAGGTTTATTCAAAAGCTTTTGGAAAGGCTGGGTTCGGCATTGTAAAAATCGAAGAATGGATATCTCATAGGAAAAGTGTTGGGATCCACGCCAAGATGGAAGACATCGCTCGCAAAGAAATTCCACTTTTTATGTGTTTGGTTTTGAAAAAGTTTTAGTCTTCCACTTCTTGTCTTCCGCCTTCGATTCCTCGGCGCGGAATTTGGTGATTTTCTTTATTAGAGCGAGCAGCAAGGCTTTGTCGTGTGGGAATTGAATAGACCCGCGAACGGTTTTGTATTTTGCTAAAACCCTATTTTCATATTAGAATAACGAAGCTTTATGGCCCTATCGTCTAACGGTTAGGACGGAGCCTTCTCAAGGCTTAAATCGGGGTTCGATTCCCCGTAGGGTCACAACACATATAAATATTTTCGTCAAGATTTTTTATAAATTTCCCACCATGGTAAACTGGGGTCACTATGGAAGAAAATAAAGTAGACGCGACGGCAAAGGACGGGAGCTTTATTAAAAAAGGAATTTGGGGAGCGATCGTATTGATCGCCGTTTTGTTATTAATTTTTCTTTGGCCGAGAGAGATCAAATCACCAACGGAGGAAGTTTCGCCGATTGTTGATGAGACTGCCGAGACTAATGGCGGCGCGTTGCAGGTGGTCAAACCGGTTATGGAGGGGGATTACGAATACGAATTCACTGGTGTGAAGTGGACTTTTGATACAACTAGTCCGGAAGTCGTGGGAACAAATCAAACATGGTTGAAGATGGAATTTGCCGACTTTACTCGAAATGGTAGCGCGATTACTTTCGGAACTCCTTACAAGCTTGGTGTGCATCCAGGGATATGTAAAGAAGTCGAACAGATTGAAACCGATTTGGAAGAAGAAGGGATTCCTTTCTCATTTGTAGTTTGCGAATACAGTGGAACCAAGAAAGAATTCGTCGCTCTACAGCGAGAGAAAGAAATTGTCGTCAAAATGCGAGAAACCAAAGCCGCAGATGTGTCCGTTTGGAAAGATTGGTACAAAATCGATGTGACGGAAATTGTCCGATAGAGCTTCGCAAAACATAAAAATTTATAAGCTTTGCATGCCACGCACCGAATTTCCCTGCAGGTATTCGGAAAATTCTATGGCGCGCGCCCTCACGCATCTTCGCTTCGCTCGAGCTGCGGGAGCGTACGCAGCTTAAAAATTTTAATGTTTTGCTCCGCTTAGAGAAACCCCTATTCGTCGTCCCTTGGCTTTTCAATTTCCAGCACTTCTATCTTCATCGCTTCGCCTGAGATACGCATGACGTCTTTGTCTATCTTCTTGAACTCTTTGTTTGAGAGGTTGTATTGATTTACCACGGTTCCTAGGTTCTTGCCCAGTTTGTCGTGATAGTCGTAAAAAGTTTCCAAGTGCTTGCCGAGTTCGCCGACACGCTTCTGGATCTCAACAGCTTTTTCCTCGATCTGTAGAGCTTTTAGTCCCTGGAGGACTGTCTGTAAGTAGGCAAGGAACGAAGTCGGCGAGACGATGATAACTTTGTATTTGCTCGCGGCACGTTGGATGAGGTTCTCGGTGTCTTCGGTGATTGTACCGATTTTGTTTACGATGAGATCGTAATAGATAGCTTCGTGGGGGATAAACATGAATGCAAAGTCCATCGTGCCATCCGCCGGACGGATATATTTGGCAGTTTCGACGATTCTGTTTTTTAGATCGTTTAGGAAAAGTTTCTCTAGGCGGTCTTTCTCTGTCGGATCAGTAGCATCGGAAATACGATTGTAATTCTCGAGCGATAATTTGGAGTCGATTGGAATTATTTTGTCTTTTATGAAAACGACAGCGTCGACGATTTCGCCATTTGGAAAAGAGTATTGTATTTGGTACGAACCCGGAGGTAAAGTATTTTTCAAAAGTGTTTCTAGATAATACTCGCCCAAGATTCCTCGGCTTTTTGGATTGCGAAGCATTTGTTGGAGCTCTTCAAGTTGTTCGGTGAAGCCCATGACTTGTTTGCCAGTCTCTTTCACTTCGGTTATCTCGCGTGTGATTTCTCGGATGAGTTTGTGTGATTCTGACGACTGGTATTTTAAATTTTCGTTCGATTGGTGCATGCGTTCGTCTAGAGTGCGTCGCATGTCTTTCATTTCATCGGCGAGCATTTTAAACATCGGTATAGAAGAATCAGAGGATTTCTGTCTGTTTAAAAACTTTGAAATTATAAAACCCAGAATGAGAGCGCCAATTATATATAACCAATTATCCATAAAAACATTTTACCACAAACGACAAAGCCCCCATTGCGGGGGGCCAGTCTTCGGGACAGAAGTCCGTCAGAGGTAATACTGTGATGGGTGCTTGCGTCTGAAGGGGCTGGTTATCCAAACCCCAAACAGAATCATAAATCCCAGGCAGTATATCGCGAGAAAGAGCAACGCGTCCATTATACGCCACCAGACGTTTGTCATGACGTGTCAGTTTAAGGCCTTCGTTCGTGCCTCTTCTCGCAGTTCCGTGCATAGTAACCAATATTCGTAGACGAGACTAGCCACGAACTGGGTTGTGCGCGGACGGAACAGGAAAAAGGCCGCGGTACCAAATGCAATCCCAAGAGGGATGAACAACCAAAGTTGCCAGCCGTTGGTCTCACATATCGACATGGGGAGTGCGATACCAGCAAGCGCTAGCATGATCCCGCAGAAAATGTAGCGCACGATCCAGAAGAAGGCCTGTGTCCAAGTCTGCTGTTGCATGGTGTGTGTGTTGGTAAAGGGTGGAAGCGACAGATTCGATATTAAAATACTACAAACCCAAGAAATATTCAAGGGTATATATCCAATCTTCCTCTTCTTCGGGATTTTGTTTTTTCTGTTCCAGGAGCCAGCGCAAGTAGCCCGGATCGTTTTTCGCGACTTCTTCCATGCTAGAGTTTTTGTATTTACCAAAGTTTATGAATTTGAAAAGCACCGGTCGAGAAGAAATATCAATCATTTGTTCAATCGCGGTTTCTCGTGACAGATTTTCCGTCTCCATAATTTTCTTCACCAGTCTTTCAAAAAGTTGTTCGAGTACGAGTACGTCGCCCATGGCATCATGTGCTGTAGCTTCTATTTCAATTCCGAGCAGGTATCGCAAATATTGCAAACGGTATGATGTGATCTTGCCTTCGGGATCGAGATGTCGCGCGACACGATAGGTGTCGATGATGACCCTGGGTTTCAAGCCTTCTTTTTCAAGCATCACGATGTCGAACTTTGCATTGTGGGCGATGAACACGGCATCGCCTGCAAAAATTTCTTGTAACTTCTGGAATTCTTTTGAATTTATAAATGCTGGCTTATCCGCAACCATCTTCTCAGTGATGTGATGGATTGCCATAGACTCAATGGTGATCGGGACAGGCGGTTTGTAGAGTTCATTTATCAATTCATCACCAATTTTGTAACAAAGCTGACAAAGCCTGTCGGGAGGTAAATTACCCGTCGTCTCGGTGTCTAAAAATATGAGTTTTTTATCCATGTGGAATATTCTAACATTTTTGGTAAAATAGCGTTATGACAATCCAAGAAACAATCAAAGAGAATATTAAGACAGCCATGAAGGCACGCGACGAGATGCGCCTGTCTGTAATGCGCGGACTTTCAACTGCGTTTACGAACGAACTCGTCGCGACCAAACGTCCGCCGACTGAGATGCTCACTGACGAGGAAGCTATCGCCGTCATCACACGTGTCGCCAAACAGCGCAAAGAATCAATCAGTCAGTTCAATGCTGGCGGACGTCCAGAATTAGCCCTCGCCGAAGAAAAGGAGCTCGCGATTCTTCAAGAGTTTCTGCCGACGATGATGTCTGTTGATGAAATCCAAAAATTGGCCGAAGCGAAAAAGATTGAAATGGGTATAACCGATCCTTCGAAGAAGGGAATGCTTGTCGGGGCTCTTATGAAGGACCTGAAGGGTAAAGCCGACGGAGGAGACGTTAAAAACGCAGTCGATGCATTATTCGCTTAATAATTGATCGCATGAAATTATTTTTTAGATTCATATTCATGGTGCTCGCGGTCTTGGCCGCGGATTATTTGATTGCTGGGATTCATGTTAATGCTATTACCACTGCACTTATCGCCGGTGCTGCTTTGACTATGATCCAGGTCATTATCAAGCCCATCGTAAAGATATTAACGCTCCCGATTACTATTATCACGCTCGGACTCTTCCTCCTTATACTAAACGCGATCTTCTTCTGGTTCGTTTCCGGACTCGTACCAGGTATGTCAGTCGACACCTTTACCGCAGCGCTTCTTGGATCATTAGTAGTTTCCGTCCTCAACTGGCTGTTCGACCGAGTATTCAAAAAACGTGATTAATCCGTTCAAGAAAAGAAAAATTCTCGTAACTCACAACGGCGCATTCCATGCTGATGATGTTTTCGCTTGCGCCACACTCGAAATATTCTTGGAAAAGCAAAACACTGGTTATAAGATAGTTCGCTCGAGAAACGAAGCGGATTTTGCGCGAGGAGATTTTGTTTTTGATGTCGGGGGAGAATATTCACCCGATAAAAATATATTTGACCATCATCAGCGCGGCGGTGCCGGGACAAGGGAAAACGGCGTGCCATACGCGGCATTTGGTTTGGTGTGGAAACATTTCGGCCGAGAGATTGTTTTGTCGGACTCTGTCTGGCGAGACATTGATGAGAAATTCGTTACGTCTATCGACGCGCATGACAATGGTCACCGAATCTACCGCGAGCTCGACTTGGAAATTATACCGGTGGAAATTTCAAATGTGGTCTCTTTTTTCAATACGACCTGGAAAGAAGATGCCACAACTAACGATAAAAATTTCTTGAAAATGGTCAAAGCGGCGAGAATGATTCTTCTTCGATTAATTCAGAGAATCACCGACAAGCTCGAAGGTCAAGTTTATGTCGAAGAGGCTTATGAAAATGCTCGCGATAAAGGTGTCATAGTTCTCGAAGGAAATTGGTCGTGGCAAAAAGTTTTGAAAGATAAACCTGACACTGTTTACGTTGTTTATCCGAGCCACATAGGTAATTGGCATGTTCAAGCAATCGAAGAAGAGATGTTCAAACCGCGAAAGCCTCTGCCAGAGAGTTGGGCCGGAGAACGTGATGAGAAACTCGCTGATATTACTGGTGTAGGTGATGCGCTTTTTGCCCACCCGAAACGATTCCTGGTGGGAGCCAAATCCCGCGAAGGCGCGATAAAGCTTGCCAAAAAGGCTCTTAACAGTTAGCTTAAAGAAACTATGGCATTTGTTGATGAATTAAAAATTTATGCAAAAGCGGGAACCGGTGGAGACGGGGTTGTTCGTTGGCGCCAGGATAAATTCGAAGACAGGGGCGGACCAGCCGGCGGTGATGGCGGACGCGGAGCTGACGTTTATCTAGAGGGCGTAAAAGACTCAAACCTCCTCGCGCGCTACACACACGACACCAGATTTATCGCGCCAAACGGTGAGAATGGTGCGAAGAAGAAAATGTCCGGCCAGGACGGTGAGGACATGTCAATCAAGCTTCCGGTTGGATCGGTTATTACGAACCTAGATACCGGTGAAATCTACGAACTTCTCGAAGAAGGTCAGAAAATCCTCATTCTCAAAGGTGGCAAAGGCGGACTTGGTAACGAACATTTCAAATCATCAGTTAACACGACTCCGTACGAATCGACTCCAGGCAAGCCGGGCGAGACGGCGAACTTGCTCGTCGAGCTACGCCTATTCGCTGACATCGGACTTGTCGGATATCCAAATGCCGGCAAATCAAGTTTCTTAAATATTGTCACGAATGCGAAATCCAAAGTTGGTTCGTATGCATTCACCACACTTGATCCGCATCTCGGAGTTCTCCAGGAATTTATTATTGCCGACATTCCGGGAATCATTGAGGGCGCATCAGAGGGCAAGGGCCTCGGTGTGAAATTCCTCAAACACATCAAGCGCACCAAAATGATCGCGCATATGATTTCGTTTGAAAACGAAGATATGAAAAAAGCTTACGAAAACATTCACAAGGAACTCGAAAACTATGACGCAGATTTGGCCAAGAAAGACGAAGTCATAATCCTGACCAAAACTGACGTCACGACTCCTGAAGAGGTGGCGAAGGCCTTAAAAGAATTCAAAAAAATAAATCCAAATACTTTTGTTTTGTCGGTTTACGACGATGCATCGATCAAAGAGGTGAGTGATGGATTGGTAAAGATTTTGAGGAAATAAGAAAGGAGCCCCTTGCGAGGCTCCCTTGATCAACGAAGGAGTTGTGCTCACTTCTCGATCACTTCCTCGAGCAGGACGTATTGTTCGCCCTTCTCGGTTTCTCGTAATCCCGAATGGATACCATCAGCACCGAGACGTACAGTGTCCCCGACTGCGGGGCCCCAACAGGGACAGAGCTTTGCCTCAGTCGTTTCGTCTGTTACCAGGTTCCTCACCTTGAAGGTGCGGGCATCTGCAACCGTGCAGGATACTGCAAGGAGTGCAATGAGGACAATGATTGTGTGCTTCATCTGGAGAGATGTTGTTTATAAAAGACAATACTATATTTATTCATGATTGTCAACAAATCACTTTTAAACTTATTTTGCTATACTTTTCCCTATGGATTCGAAATATAAGGTAACTATCGGCCTCGAGGTGCACGCCGAGCTCAAGACTCTGACCAAGATGTTTTGCGCATGCCGCAACAACCCCGACGAAGAACATCCAAACGTAAATATCTGCCCGGTGTGCATGGCGCATCCGGGAACTTTGCCTGTCATAAACAAACATGCGGTGGAGAATGTTATCAAGGTGGGGCTTGCCATCGGCGGTAACATTGCCAACTTCTCAGAATTCGACCGCAAGAACTATTTTTATCCAGACATTCCCAAAGGCTATCAAATTTCTCAATACAAATATCCGATCGTTTCGGGCGGGGAACTTGCTGGTGTCAAAATCACTAGAATTCACCTCGAAGAAGACACAGCGAACAACAAACATGACCGCGGGGATTTCTCACTTATCGATTTCAACCGTGCCGGCGTACCACTTATGGAGCTTGTGACCGAGCCAGTCATTCACAGCGCCGAAGAAGCCGGGAACTTCGGACGCGAGTTGCAATTGCTTCTGCGAACCCTTGGCGTTTCCGATGCGAACATGGAAAAGGGCGAGATGCGCGTCGAGCTTAACCTCTCCGTTTCCGACACTGACAAATTCGGCACGAAAGTCGAAGTCAAAAATATAAACTCATTCAAAGCCGTCGAGAAAGCCGCGAAATTTGAAATCGACCGTCATGTTGCTTTACTCGAAGAGGGAAAAGGAAGCGAGATTGTCCAGGAAACTCGTGGCTGGGATGAGAACAAACAAGTAACTTTTTCTCAGCGCTCAAAAGAAAATTCTGAAGACTATCGATATTTCCCAGAACCAGATCTACCAAAGATGCAATTGCATGAGATGTTTGATCTCGACAAAATGAAATCAGAGCTTCCAGAACTTCCATCGGTTAAGCGTGAACGATACGCCAAAGATTTCGGTATAAAGTCCGATGACATCGATATTTTCGTCACCGATCCTGAACTTGCCAATTTTTTCGAACAAGTCCTTCTGGTCGAGGTTGAACCTCGACCAACAGCGAATTACATTCTTTCTGATTTGAACGCCCTCCGCAAAGCTGGCGGCGCGGATTTCAAATTCCCAAACCCTGGATCTTTCGCGGGTATCATCAAACTACTTTCTGATAACAAGATAAGCTCTCGCGTGGCCAAGGATTTGATTGTTGTCTTGGTAAAAGAAGACATCAATCCAGAATCATACGCCAAAGAACACGGTCTCATCCAAGAATTCGACGAAGGCAAACTCAAAACCATCGCTGAAGCGGTTATCTCTGCGAATCCGACCGTCGTCGCTGAATACAAAGCAGGGAATGAGAAAACCATTCAGTTCCTCGTCGGACAATTTATGAAGGAATCAAAGGGAAGCGCAAATCCGCAACTGGCTTTGAAGATATTACAGGAGATATTGACAAAATAACAATAAAATGCTATAAGGAATTCGATAAAAAGCACAAACCAGCTGGATGAAAATCCAGTACAAAACACAAACCATCATGAGCAAGTTTCAGTTCAGGGGAGTTCTCGTGGTCGTCGGTCTTTGCGGACTCATTATCGTGATCGAACCATCCTTGCACATTTTGATGGGGGCGATCGTGATACTAATCTCGCTAGCGTCGATAATTACATCTCACCTAAGGAAGTAAAACCCTTCCTCTTGGTTGAGTATCTGACTATGAAGTTGCCCCGTTTCGACGGGGCGCTTTGCTTTTCCACCAACTTTTATTTCTTATCGATAATTGAGGCGAGGTCGGACCTCGCCTCAAAATTGCCACGAACGCTTTTTAGATATTGCTTGAATTCAGAATAATCAAAATCACTCCGCCAAGGGTACTTTTCCAAAAATTCACATGATAATTTTTCATTCTTCACGCCCTTTTCTTTCCATCCAGATTCACAAAGGTCTAGCGGATTAAGTGCAAGATATGACTTTAACCACATTAGATATTTATCGCTATCAACAAGCCGTGATTTAGTTTTGCCTTGAAATAAAACACCGGAGCGTTCATGGCGCGTATTAAAAAACATCGTATATCCAGTCATCGACTTTTGTAGAAATTTTGAAATGCCGTTATCGCTTAGTTGTTCTACAATCATATGATAATGATTTGGCATCAAACAATATGCATGAATTTTTACTAGATTTTCCACCTGACACACGTTACTGTTTTTTGATGAATTAAAATCTCTTGCGGAGTTTTTGATCCTTTTTCTTGGGGAGTTGCATCGAACCACTCCAAATAAGAATCGCTCGTAATCTCTTTTGTCTAAAAAGATAGTTCTTCTATCAGTTCCTCGATTATAGAGATGGTATAGTTCTCCATTTTCAAAAGTATGCGATCTTGTCATAGTACAGATTGTAACACATGAGGCGAGGTCCGACCTCGCCTCATGTTGAAAAACAAGAAAGATTTTGTCTGAACTGATATAATTCTTTCATGACTAAAGTACGAGTTGCTATAAATGGTTTTGGCCGAATCGGCCGTGCGTTTTATAAACTCGCCTGGGAGCGAGATGATATTGAAGTTGTTGCTGTTAACGACTTGGGAGCACTCGAAAGTCTTTCATATCTTCTAAAATACGACTCAGTTTATGGTCGCGCGCCATTTACGGTGGACTTTTCTACTGGAAACTTGGTTGTAACCGACGGCAATAAAAAACTCGAGACAAGATTTGTTTCCTCCAAAGAGCCATCCGGACTTCCTTGGAAAGATTTGAGTGTCGATGTCGTCGTCGAATCAACCGGACTTTTTACTTCATTTGATAAAGCTCAATTTCATATTGACCAGGGGGCAAAGCGCGTCGTTATCTCAGCGCCAGCCAAAGGCGAAGACGAAACGGTACACGGCGAGACAATTCTCCTCGGAGTTAACGAAGACAAATTTGGAACTTGCAACATCACTTCTAACGCCTCATGTACGACAAACGCCGCCTCACCACTCATCGCTGTTCTGCATGAATCACTCGGTATCGAAAAAGCTATTTTAAATACCGTTCATGGATACACGGCCTCACAAGCACTCGTTGACGGGCCCTCGAAGAAAGATTTGCGTGAAGGCCGAGCGGCAGCGGAGAATATCGTTCCAAGTTCGACGGGTGCGGCTATTGCTGTAACCAAAGCTTTCCCGGTGCTTGCTGGTAAATTCGATGGCGTGTCTATCCGGGTGCCTGTTCCTGTCGGGTCACTTGTTGACGTAACATTTATTTCGAAGACAGTGACGACCGCCGAAGAAGTTAATAAAATTTTGATTGAAGCTTCGAAAAGTGATCGTTGGAGGGGACTTTTGACGGCCACGGATGAGCCTATCGTATCTTCGGACATAATTGGCGTCACCGTTCCATCAATTGTTGATCTGGAAATGACCAGAGTCGTTGTTGGGAATATGGTCAAAATCAATGGTTGGTATGACAAAGAAATGGGGTTTACGAAGACAGTAATATATGACGTAAAAAAA